>NZ_JBEFTH010000013.1:0-94871 GCF_053483935.1 Mycolicibacterium sp. XJ879 | reverse complement strand
CTTTTCTTCTGCGATGATTTCGGCAAGTTCTCGCGCGTCGACGATTGTGATCCACGGCGAACCCCATGGCTATAACCAGCGCTTGACCGGAGACTCTTGAGTACTTTCTATGGCATCTTGCAGAAGCCGGACTTCCACCAGATCGCCAAAATTGGGGTCGTTGTGAGGCCAGTCCCGTCGCTTAGGTTCCAGCAAAGGCTTAACAGCTCGGAGCGTTTTGGCATCGCCCTCAATTACGAGCATGGGTGCTACGTTCAGAATGAGATTGCGCAGTTCCCTGGCCGACTCGTCCGTGCCAATTCGATTCTTGCCGCGTCCAGGCCAATAACTGGAGTGCGGGTATCGCCGGCCAACAAAGTTCGTCAATTTTGCGTCGAACTCCCCGAGGCATACATCGCGGATCCCGTCGCCGAAATGAGGGGCTAACGCTCCTGCGACGAGGTCGTGCTTGAAATACAAGTTCGTCCACGTTGTGGCTGCGAAGGGCGCAGCCGGATGCAGCCGTTCTGTACCAATCCGCTCCTCAAGCCAGCGGGCCGACGAGCCGTCGGCGAGCCGGTCGGCCGGCCCGCCGCGGTACGGTTTGTACCTGATGTTGTAATCCTTCTCAACCCAGGGTTGCCATATGGGCGGATTTGTTGGTAACAACCGCCTTCGGGTGCGGCGCCGAAGCTCTTGCCGGCCAGCCGCCAGCAGTATCTCCGCGTGGGCCAGCGGCGACCCCACGGTGACGAGCCGCGCCGGTCCTGCCACGCCACGTCCGTAGATGGGGACGTCGAACCGTCAAGTTTTCGGCCCGGTTGATGCATTATTGAGCGCGACCGCGGATACAGGGGTGGTGATTGCTATATGTGTAGGGGGTGGCGTGGCGCGGCTAGCTCTAGACGGCCTGCGCGCACGACTTGGCCTAGGACCGCCTGAGGGCGAGGCGTGGTTTCATCTGCCCGATAAGGACTTACCATTCGCGCCACATAAGAACAGAAATAGAGCAATAGTGCTCCGCAGGTGGCCGGAGTCGGGGCCGCTTGCGGTCGTCTACGCTCGAACGACCCAAAGGCATAGTGCTGAACCGCTTAACCCGGCTCATGGCCATCGCAACGAGTGGCCCACATGCTGGCTTGATAGGGACGGCTGGGTGGTCACTCGGCTTCCACTTCCGGTGAGCAAAGACAAGTTGTGCGATGCGAATCGCCTCTGTTCAGAAGACGATGAAAACACGGTAAGAGCTGTCATGGCAGGCCCGACATGACTGACGGCTCACTGCCGAGCGACGATGGCCCGAATGCACAGCTAGATCCACTTGATGAGGTCGCCGATGCAGCGCCGCCAGAGGTTACCGAGGATCTCGAGGACCGACTGGCGATCGGGGGGCTGTTTGATGATCTTGTCCACGAGCATCGAATCGAGGGCATCGGCGAGTTGTGGGTCGCCGAAGTCGAAAGAATGTGTCGTATCGTCGCCAACCGGTATGCACCACAGACGTATTCGGGAACCGCCAAGTGGGACGACGCGGCGCGCGAAGACCTGCTTCAAGACGTCGTTGAACACCTTTTGAGAAAGCGCCAGATCGAGTACATCTGCACAGTCGCCCACGATCTGGACTCAATTCGTCGCCTGCTGTGGCGACAAACAAAATTTGCGGTGTCCTCCCGACGTCGTTCACGCCGCACGGTGGTCGACAATCTGGTCGATCGCGCCGTGCAGGCACTGGTCGCGCCCAATTACGAATTGTCGACCGACGCCGACGGCGAGGCATGGTGCCGAACTGATGGCCGGTCACCTGGGAGCCCACCAGACTCGCTGCAGCGGCATCGGCTGGTGACGCGATTGAAGGAGCTCCCTCGCCTGCCAGGAGAGTCGAGCGAACGTGCGAGTCCAGTATGGGCACGGGCCGAACTCGAGGCGGCCGTCGCAGACATCGCCGCGACCTACCCGTCGGTCACCCGCGGACTACTCGACGAATTGTTTGGCGAGGCGTTGACATTCCTAGTGCCTAGCGAGCTTGAGGCAAATGAGGAGCATTTCGGGCTGAAATCGTCTCCCGGCCCCGAGGAGGCGAAGGTAATGAAGGAGACCGTGGATCAGGCGGTAACCGCTCTCAGCGCCGTGGAACGTAGGGTGCTAATCGGCAAGTTGCGCGGCGACTCTGACGCCAGCTTGGCAAGGCTGCTGCAGATCAGCCGACCGACAGTCGACAAATACAAGCGCGAAGCCTTCGCGCAACTCCAAGTCGCGCTGGCCGACGTCGGGAACGTCTCGGATGACGCCTTAATGGACGCGTTAATCGTCGCACTTGCGACGACGGAGGGAACGCCATGAACCAACCCCGTTACAGCTGGCTGTCTCAACTCAAGGCGACGTACCCGCGCGTTGACGCCGACGGTGGCGGCGGGCTGCCGTCCGTCGGCTCTATCTGTCGTGCCGAACCCATGGAGCGTTCGGCAGATAACGTCCTCGTGCTGGTAGTGGATTCCGACCCGCGGTCATATTCGTTCACTGTGGTGCTCTTGACTCCAGACGTCGAGTTGGCGACCGACAGAGACATTTATCTGTCACCGGATTCGACTGGATTGCCATATGCGCTCGCCGCGCAAACAGACGTCTTCGGATATGTCTGGAATGTGCAATTGAAAACCATTGCTTCGCTTTCCGGCGAGATGGTTCGAGATCTGTTTCCTAGAAATCCGCCTGCTGATGCCATTCCGCATCAACACAGGGCGGGGCCGCCACTTGATTCATCGTCGGATCCGAGATGGGCCAATAAAGTTGCGGAGTTGGATCGGTTGAAAGCTGTCACGGGAGACTGCACTCGGCAGTTAATCGACGGAAAGCAGGATCTGATCGTTGATCCTGTGTCGTTCAGAATGGATCCCGCTGGGTTCTCGGATTTTGACTTGGTGGATTTTGTGCTTCACGTTGTGTCAAAGGTCGAAAGCGGTGAGGTTTCGATGCCGACCTGGCTTATGCAGGGGATTCTTAGTGATCGCGAACTCGAGGAGTCTTACCGCAGGTCGGGTCTGCTCGATCTCTATAACACCGTGACTCAGGTCCTCAATCAAAAGTTGTGGTCAATAGACGAAGAGCCGGACGTGCCGGACGTTGCTGCCGTCGACCGACCGGGCTTGGAATCGCTGCAGATCCAGGCGTTGTTGAATTGTGGCGCCTCGGGTACTACGTTCGTCAGGTTCCTGGGCCGGTCCCGTGACGCCGCTCCCTACCCGCAACGCCGCACGGTTGGACGCCGAATGTTTCAAAGCGTCCTTGTGCCTTGCCATTCTTAAATATGTCAGGAGTGTTGATGATTGATGATGATGACGAGTTCAATCGTGCGGTTCTCGCGCGCGGCGAGGATGCCTATATAACTTTAAAAGCGTGGAGGCTGAAAAATTTCAAGTCTGTCAAAGACGCCGAGGTCGCCTTCTTGCCGTTGACGGTTCTTGTCGGCGCTAACAGTGCGGGGAAGAGCACGCTAATTCAGAGCATCCTGGCCGCGAGTCAAGCTGCGGCGGCTTCGACATCGGGTGACCGTTTCCCTCTCAACGGAACGACGATTCGACTCGGCACGGTCGAACAGACCCGTTACGCGGGTCCATCCGAGGTCCGTCCTACGTCGTTCGCCTTGGGCGGGCAGTTTCAACTGACCTCCGGAGTGGACTTGAACCGCGGACCGGTGCCTGCTCGGATTCGGGCCCGCCAGCGCCATCGAACCATTAGCCAGCTTGTGGACTGGGAGATGCTTCTTGGCGAGGCTCCTGAGGGGCAGAGCGGACACGCCTATATCGACGAGGTTCACTTCTCGGTCTCTGGCGTTGACACCGAAACCGATCACCGCCTGGGACCGTGCCAATTACACGCGCGCGCAGCACCAGCGGACTCTTCGCCGGAGGCCGACGCCGTCGCGGATCGGCACTTAATCGGTTCGTATACCACCGGCAAGCAGAAACTCGACCTCGTCGACGTGACGCTGCAAGGCGGTCTGCCGATGAACGGAATCGTGCGCGAGTCGAAGAGTCAGCTGCTGTGGGAGGCGTGGAGAAACGCCTATATGGAGAGTTCGTCGGCTCGGCGTCGCTACACCACGGAGCGAGCGAAGAACGACGACGCTTCTACTGAGCAGGATTGGGCAGAACTCGAGGAGCTCGTTGTTGGCGACATCGTCAGCATCTGGCGTCGCAACGAAGCCGACTTGAAGACCACCCGGCATATCTGGCTTGCCGTGCGCAATCTATTCGAGGATAAGTACACCAAGGCGCACAGTCTCAGCGTCGACGCGAATAAGGTCATCGATCCTCTATTCGGCGCCGCGGTCGTTCGCCGGCTCAACGACGCGGCGATTACCGGCGAGGTACCCGTCGTAAATTCACTGCAACGCACGTCGGCACCGGTGCGCGCAATCCTCAACTTTCTCCGCTCGAGGGTCCGGTATCTCGGCCCGCTGCGCGAGGATCCTCGCGTCGTCTACCAGGATTCCGCTGAAGCTGCCACGGGGTACATCGGCGCTAAAGGCGAGTTCTTGGCCGCCGTCTTGCAAAACAGCGGCTCACGCATCGTCGACGTCCCGCTGCCTGGTGCAAACAATCGCCTTGGCGCCACATCGCGGGTGAAGCTCAAAGATGCGATGAACCAGTGGGTCGCTTACCTGAAGATGGGTGATCGGATCGACACCCACGATCAGGGCCGACTGGGTCTGGAGCTGCAGATCCAGCAGCAGTTCGTCGACGTAGACCTCGACTTGACTAGTGTCGGCACGGGTGTAAGCCAACTGCTGCCGGTCCTTGTACTGTGCCTAGAGGCTCCGCGGGGCTCCCTGGTGCTCATTGAGCAACCCGAATTGCATCTCAACCCGGCAGTCCAGCAGCGGCTGGCCGACTTCCTACTCGCCATCGCGGCGTCGAACCGTCAACTCATCGTCGAAACCCATAGTGAGTATCTCGTTTCGCGGCTTCGTCTGCGCATCGCCGAAGACGAGTCCGACGCCGTGCGCGACGGAGTCGGCTTGCTGTTCACCGAACAGAGCGAGGGCCGAACGACCTACCGACTTGTCGAGACGAACGAGTACGGCGGCATTGATAATTGGCCAGCGGACTTCTTCGATCAGTCGGCGGCGGAGTCACGTGCAATTCTGGAAGCGGCACTGCAGAAGCGACGTAAACGGATCACGCAGACAGACTGACGCTGCGGATTTTGAGGGGTCAAGCAGTGGCTCAGAGTGCCCTCAACTGGTGATCGATCGGGACCGTCGCCGGCGGCAGCGTCGTAAGCAGCAATTCATTGGCCGAACGCTTGCCGACGCGGCCGGCCGCGGAGTAGCGCGTCGTCACCAGACGTTTGCTTATGGCCCACTGCGACACGCCAAGCAGCGCGCGGTCGGACGCGCTCGGCGTCATGCGGCTGCGGGCGTAAAGCCACCTGTTCTCGGTCAGCATCGGATGATTGTCGTAGCTCAACACCCAGCGGAACTGCGCTTTACAGGTGAGGTAATGAGCCAGCATGAGGTGGAGGGAGTCGTCCTTGGACGCCTGAGCTAGTCGGGTCCCCTGATAGCTGTAAGACGGGTCGAACGACGCCCGGTACAGAGCGGACGACTTCTCAACGTACGGCGGGTCCAAGTACGCCACGACGCGCGAAGGAAGCAACTGGGGGTAGTACTCGGGCACGTCGACCAGAGTCTGCTTCCAGTCCTTACGCCACACATCAACCAGACGGCCGCTCTCGTAGAGGTGCCCGACCAAGCGAAGGCGCTCGGCGAGGGCGTGGGGGTTCCAACGGCATCCGATTGGGTAAGGACTCTGCTGTAGACGGCCACCCAACGGGCCGGCGGTGCCGTGCAGGATTCCCGAGAATGTAGTGCGGTTGAGGAATAGACACTTCATCGCCGCTCCTAGTCGTCGCGTCCGCGGTGCGGCACTCCGACGTGGCTGCCAGGCCCTCCAGTAGTCCCACCGTTCAACACCCGCGCGCCCGCCAGGACGGACGAACCGATTCCACTCGTCGTGGGCGCGGTCGATAAGGCGTTCGGTGTCCTCGGCGGCGCTCTGCCAGAATGCCGCGACGAGCGGGTCCGCGTCGGCTAGGAGGATGCGGTCGACTATGCCAGACCCGACCAGCCGCAACGAGGTCGACGCTCCGCCGGCGAACGGTTCGACCAGCAGATCGACATTTCCGACTTCGCGGGATCGCCGAGCGGCGGTGATGATCCGGGCGATCACCGGCGCCAGAGCGGATTTGGCTCCCGGATAGCGCAAAGGCGACTGATAGCGGCCAGCGGCTAGCGCATGCTCGATCGACTCCAGCTCCGCCGGCAGGGGACGCGGAAGCGAGCCGATAGCCGGTGATGCGCCAAATCTGTCCGCGACACCCGCGAGACGGGCCGCGGCCGTCGTTGCCGCAAGCGTGCTGACGAGGGCCATGCCCGTATCCTGCACCACGTTTCCGACATTTCGGCGATGGCTACGCCGGAAAGTAAGAGGGCCGCTTGACCGCCTGCACGTCCACCTTCAGCTCGGGAATGTTCTGCTGAGCCATCATGGTCAGCACCGACCGCCCGACGCCGAGCGGCAGCGCTGCCGCGGAGTGAGCCAGCGCGACCGGCACGACGGCGTTCTGATACATGTGCGTGCGCAGCGAGTCGAGGATCTCGCAGACTAGTCGCAGCGTAGGGTACGCCTCGAAACCCTCCACTGCGTCGCCACCGTCATAGGGCGACAGACCCGACGCCGCGGGCACGGTGAGCACAAGCGGGTCCCCGGCGCGCGTCCGGTAGATGAACCGGCGGCCGTAGAACTCGTCGATCCCGTAGCGGTTGGTCTGCGGACGGCCGCTGATGCGGTTGATGTAGGTGTTCGGCAGGCGCATGACCGAACCCGGCGCTATGAGGTCTCCAATGAGGGCCGCGTGCTCAACGAACGCACCCGATTTCTCGATGCCCACCATCAATGGTGCAGTCAAACCCCGCCCGCCGCACCATGTGGCGAGGTCGCCGAGATGCTCGACGAACCGTCGCTTCAGCGGTGCCAGCGGCCCGAACAGCGCCAGCGGGCCGTCGGTGATGAACAGGGTGTGCCGCAGCACCTCCGGGGCGGTGTCGGCGAAGTAGTTGAGGTAGCAAACCGACATCAGCCGCTCGGTCGCCGTCATCACCCGGCCCATCGGTGTGAAGTTGGACCCCTCAATGGAGTATTCCTCATGGGTGCGCAGCACGTCGGACAGGTACAGCGGATCCCGGCATGCCGTGCATTCGCCACCGTCGGCGCCCACGGTGATGGCGACGCCCTGGTCGGCTTTGACGCCGCAGTTGGGGCACACGCGAAGAGCGACCTCGGCGGCAGGTTTGCCGCGCCTGCCGTGCAATGCCAACAGGCCGTCGGCCAACGTCATCTCGGTGCTGGAGTCGAACCGTGCGCTGCTCAGGAACAAATTGAGTTCAGTGCGCCAGGTGTCGACCCCGGACAGGCCGGGACGCACTAGCTGAGAACCCGGCAACGCCACGTCGAACGCGTACTGGGTGTGCGCGCTGCGTACGTCCCGGGGGTCGATGTGCCGCTGGGTGCCGAGCGTGCGGAACGAGTCGAGCCGCACCATGGAGCCCGCGACACGCAGGTAGCCGACCTTGACCGTCGGGTGGTCGCGAGTCGTCTCGACTTCGGTGTCAGAGCCGTCGACGGTGATCGAGAACTCCACGTCCTCGGGCCGGCCGATCGACTCGAGGTCGGTCAGCGGGCGGCACAACGCCTTGATCTCGCTGGTGGAATCGGGCCGAGAGGATGTAATCGTCCATCGTTGCAGGGCAGCCTGCACGGCCTCGTTGCGGACGGTATCGACGTGCCCAAGGCGAGAGGCGCGCTCCATCTGGTACGCCACGACAGTCACTGACCTTCAGCGCGCGCATCGAGTTCAGCCAGGCCGGCGGCGACGCGCGCGGCGTTGACCATGGCATGGTCGAACTTGGCGATCTGGGCCGGCACGATGTACTTGCCGGAGTACGTCTTCATCCGCACGAAGCCCACGTCCTCGGCTCGCATGATGCTCGGCGCCCACACCTTGAAATCGTAGTAGTGCGACAGCTCACGCGTCTCGTGATCCGAATTCAGATGCGCGACAAGCCAATTAGACGTGTTCGACAGGATGCGCTTGTCGACCGAGGTGACCTCCTGAGTCGCGTACACCAAGCCCATCCGGTACTTGGCGGCTTCCTTCGACAGCCGGACCCAAGGGTCGTCGGCGACGTCGCGCCCGCCGCGCTCGAACAGGTTATGCGCCTCCTCGACGATGATCTGCATGTCCACGGGCTCAAGATCGGAGCGGAACCGCTCACCTGCGCGGTTGAGCAAATGGGTCACGACCCGTTCGGACATCGCCTTCGCGACGGTGTCGTTGCCGCTGGACAGGTCCACGATCGCCAACCGGCCGGCAATCATGTCCTGCCAGAGGTGCTCACCGACGTCGCCTGCAGATTGAGCCCCGTGAAAGGCGCGGATGGTGCGGATTGCCGAGGTGATACCGGTGTACTTGTACACCCCATAAATGTCGGCAAAGTGGCAGTTTTCGGTGTCGTGCCACTTGGGGTATTCCGCCGACCTCTCACCCACCCATTCGGCGAAAGCACGAGCGGCCGCGGGAGAGTGCACACGGTAGCGTCCGGCACGGCCGGCTTGGCTGAGCATGCCGGCGTGCTGGGCAATGAACTGGTCGGTGGGGGTCGCCGGTGCAGCGATGACGAGGTCCTGCGGAAGAGTTGCGCACTGAAAACCGCACTTGGCCAGCAACCCGTAGAACGCAACCATCGCCCATCCCCAACGGCTGTGGGCACTGCGGTCGTCAGGGTCGGGTTCGGTGAGCGCCACCGAGCGGAAGCTCTTTCCGTAGTTTGTGTTCACCGGGGCGGTGGCCTCGCTGACGAGGCTCCAGGCTGCCTCGAGGACCTCCTGGTCGTAGAAGTTGATGCGCAGCGGCTTCTCGCGGTCATCGGCCGGGTCGGGCTCGACCTTATAAATCCGCACGCTCGTGTCGTCGTCGCCGAGCAGCCGCAGACCTGTCCCGTCTTGGGGGTTGACGTTGGCGTACTCGCCTTGCGGGTCGAAGATCAGCTGCCCGATCAAGCGCCGATGCTCGGAGCCGTACCGGTGCACGGCGGTGACGAGGGTCTTCATCGTGTTGGACTTGCCGGTCCTCGTCATGCCGAACACAGCAGTCTTGCGGCCCACGAAGTCGGCGACGTTGACGCGTACTTCTGCGGTGTCGATGCCCGAGAGATGTGCCTTACGGCGCGTGGCGGCAAAGCGCACGTGTCCGATGGCGAGCGCGTCGTTCGGATTCGTCGGGCCGGGATACGAGGCCAGCCAGGACAACACCTGTGGGGACGGCAGGAACACCTGGTACCGGGCGGAAACGACGACGTTGTCTATGTCGGCGCCGAACCGGATCGGGGCGCTCCGCTCGTCGGAGTCGGTGTAGAAAGTGCCCAGCACCTCGCAGTCGAAGGCCGACTGCTGCAACTCGTTTCGGGTCAGCACGTCGGTCACGTCGTCAAAGCCGACGCCCGAAGCGCCGGCATCGCGGACCACTGCCAGCCGCGTCTGCACCAGTTCAGATTCGTTCGGCAGCGCCGCGGTCGACCGGACGCGGAGCAGGATGACCTCTTGATCTTCGAGCACGAAGCCGGTGGCCGTATTCGTCCCTGCGGCTGCAAGCAGGAACCCGCCGCGCGGGACGCCGCCGGCCTCGTGCTTCTTAAAATCGTCAGTCAGCACCACCGCCGAGTCGTAGTCCAGCTTGTACACCCCGCCCACCGGGTAGCACTGCTGGTTGAGCAACGCTGTCAGCGGTTGCTTCAACTGGGTCGAGTTCTGCACTGTCTCGGCGATTCCAGTCACTCGCTCGTTCTCCTCCGGTCCTTAAGCGCCCGCCGCCGGGGGCGGCACCATGGCGTCACGTCTTGATCTGCTTCTAGCAAGCCCTCACCGCGTCCTACATGTAAACGATCGGATGGAAACGTTCGACAGGCCGGCTGGTCCGACGGCGTCGTGCGCACGCTGCTTACTGGCTCGACATTCTTGACGGATCCCGAGGCGTTCGTTGTAGATTGCTTCAACGAGTGTTTGAACCCCGGGTCCTGAGCTGGCTGCCATGGCTACACGCACGGCTCATCGCAGTTGAATGCCACCCACGACGATTCATCAGGCCGCACCAGGTGGTCGCGCGATGTAGGCCAGTCTCCAAGGTTGTCGGGAGCACGCGATTAGAGTTCGAGTCACACCGAGGCACTACCTTCTGACGCATCGTCCGCGCTTCTGACGCATCGTCCGCGCATCTGACGCATCGTCCGCGCCGCGGAAGGATATAGGGGCGCGATGTGGTGCGGATGTTGTGCATAAGAGGCTATTGAGCCTCTGACCTTGCTCCCCCGGCTGGACTCGAACCAGCAACCCTTCGGTTAACAGCCGAATGCTCTGCCAATTGAGCTACAGGGGATCGCGCACCCGCGAACATCATCTGCCCCACGGATCGACGGTGACTCTAGCTTACGTGCCGCACCGCTCGCCAATACGCCGCCACCCCGCACGCACCCCGCCACGTGAGGCAGGATGGACACATATGAACCGTCGACTGGGAGGGGCCCTGTGATCCGGTATCTCGTCGTATTGGCTGTCGGCTACGTATTGGGCACGAAGGCGGGCCGACGGCGGTATGAACAGATCGCCGGAACCTACAAGGCAGTCACCGAGAGCCCGGCCGCCAAGGCCGTCATCGATGCAGGCCGCCGCAAGATCGCCGACCGGGTCTCACCGGATCCGGCGCTGGTCACCCTGACCGAGATCGACTCCGAGACCGCGGTGATCGGGCCGGAGAACTCGCAGCGTAGCCAGCGCCCTAGTTGATGCCCTCGGAGATGGTGGTGCCCGGAAGCAGCGGGCCGGTGCTGAAGCCCGCGCCGTCGGGACCGTAGAGACCGATGTACGGCGTGCCGACGTTGACGCCGTTGCCGTTCGAGTGGCCGAGGCACTTGCCGTCTTCTTTATTGCCGAACCAGGCCAGGCAGTTGCCCTGCGCGACCTGAACGTCAGCGCCGGTAGAAACCACAGCTGCCGCGAACGGCGCCGCGACCGCGGCCACCGCGAAGGCGCCCGCAGCGACGAGCCGCCGCGCCCGGTTGTTGGTCGATGTCACGAGCTTGCCTTTCTGACCGTCCCCCGACGGTTTATAGCGTGCCAACCCTATCGCGTTACCGGGCTTCACGCAGTCATGTCGTCGCCGCTGGCCTGTTCCAGCAGGCTGCGGCGATACGCCTCCATCGCGACCAGGTCGCCGAACAACGCGTGGTACTCGTCGCCCTGTTCCACCGGCGACATGCGCTGCAGTTTCGACTTGACCTCAGCGATCTGCCGTCCCACCCATACTTCCTGCAACCGGGCCAACACGCCACCGATGTAGCGCGGCAACCGTTCGTCGTCGTCGACGTTGATGGCCTCCACGCCGAGTTCGTTGACCAGCCCGGCCGCGGCCGGGGCCGCGGTCTTCTCGCGGACCGCCTCGATCCACTGCCCGCCCGACAGACCCGCCGACGCACCGCCTGCAGCCTCGATCGCCGCGCGCACCGCCGCATACCCGGGATGGGTGAAACTCTCCACGGTCAGCGAGTCGAACACCGGACCGGCCAGCGCGGGGTACTGCAGCGCCGCCTTGAGGGCCTCCCGCTGCGGCCACAGCGTCGGGTCGGCCGGGTCGGGCCGCGCTGCCGTCACCGGCTGGCTGGGCGCCCGTCGCGGCGGGGCCTCGGTCACCGCTCCGCGACGCCGACGGCGGTCCGGCATCCCGCGCTTCTGCGCCTCCTCACGCACCCGCGACAGCACCTGACCCTCGTCGCTCCACCCCGTCCATCCCGCCAGCCGTCGCGCATACTCGTCGCGCAGCGCGTAGTCACGGATCCGAGCCACCAGCGGCACGCACTGGCGCAGCGCATCGACCTGCGCCTGCGGGTCGTTGTCGAGGACGTCGCCGTCGGGGATCAGATTGCGGATCGCGAACTCGAACATCGGGATGCGCCGTGCCACCAGGTCGCGCAGCGCCTTGTCGCCAGACTTCAGCCGCAGATCGCACGGGTCCATTCCGTCGGAAGCGATTGCCACGAAGGACTTTCCGGCCACCTGCTGGTCGCCGTCGAACGCCTTCAGTGCCGCCGCCTGGCCGGCCTCGTCGCCGTCGAAGACGAAGATCAGCTCGCCGCGGTACCAGTTGTCGTCCATCATCAACCGGCGCAGCAGCGCCAGGTGACCCTCGCCGAAAGCGGTGCCGCAGGACGCCACTGCGGTGGTCTCGTTGGCCAGGTGCATGGCCATCACGTCGGTGTAGCCCTCGACGACGACGGCCCGGTGCGCCTTGGCGATATCGCGTTTGGCCAGATCCAGACCGAACAACACCGAGGACTTCTTGTACAACACCGTCTCGGGGGTGTTGATGTACTTGGCTTCCATCGGGTCGTCGTCGAAGATCCGGCGGGCGCCGAAGCCGATCACCTCACCGCCGCTGGCCCGGATCGGCCACAGCAGCCTGCGGTGGAACCGGTCCATCGGGCCGCGGCGGCCCTCCCGCGACAGCCCGGCCGCCTCGAGCTCCTTGAACTCAAACCCCTTGCGCAGCAGGTGCTTCGTCAGGGTGTCCCAGCCCGACGGCGCGAAACCGCAGCCGAACCTGGCGGCGGCTTCGGCGTCGAAGCTGCGGTCGAGCAGATACTGGCGTGCCGGCCCGGCCTCCTCGGATTGCAGCGCATCGGCGTAGAACTCCTGGGCGGCGGCGTTGGCGGCCAGCAGCCGGCTGCGGCTGCCGCGGTCACGCTGCACGTTCGTCGCGGCCGCGCCGGTGTAGGTGATCGTGTAGCCGACCCGGTCGGCGAGCAGTTCGACCGACTCCACGAAGCTGACGTGCTCGATCTTCTGGACGAAGGCGTAGACGTCACCGCCCTCCCCACAACCGAAGCAGTGGAAGTGGCCGTGGTTCGGCCGAACGTGAAACGACGGCGTCTTCTCGTCGTGGAACGGGCACAGCCCCTTCATCGAATCGGCGCCGGCCCGGCGCAGCTGCACGTAGTCGCCGACCACGTCCTCGATGCGGATGCGTTCACGAATGGCCGCGATGTCTCGATCGGAAATGCGGCCTGCCACGCGGACAGTCTAGGCCCAGCCTGACTACGCTTCCTCCGGTTCCATTCGCGCCAGCCGGCCCTCGGTGTACGACGCGATCTGGTCGACGATCACCCGGATCCGCGCGCCGTCAGCTGCGGCCGCGTTGAACGCAGGCACAAAGATCGGGTCCAGCGTCGCGGGCGCGCCCGCGAGCAGCCAACGCGCCACGCGGTGGATGCGTTCGCGCTGCTGTGCCTGCAGCTCCAGGTGCCGCGGGTCGGACATGATGAATTGCAGCGCCAAGATCTTGAGCACGGCAACCTCGGCGCGCACCAGGTCGGGCACGGCCAGATCGGCGGCGTAGCGCACCAGCGGCCCGCGTCCGGCGACCTCCCGGGTCGCCGTGATGGCCGCCGACGCGAAGCGCCCCACCAGCTCACTGGTCAACCGTTTCAATGCGACGGACGCGCCCAGGCTGCCGTCGTACTTGCCGACGGCGGCCACCACCGGCAGGCTCGACAGCCGCGCCGCCGCGGCCTGCAAGTGGTCGGCACGCAGGCCCGCGCCCATCCCGCTGGATTCGCCGAGCTTGCCCAGTACGGCGGCTGCGTCGTCGTCGGCCAGCACCCGCATGTCGATGCGCCCGGAGATGACGCCGTCCTCGACGTCGTGCACCGAGTAGGCGACGTCGTCGGCCCAGTCCATGACCTGAGCCTCCAGGCTCGGCCGCCGCGCCGGGGCGCCCGAACGGATCCAGTCGGCGGTGGCTGCGTCGTCATCGTAGAAACCGAACTTGCGGTGTTGCTCATCGCGGCGCCACGGATACTTGGTGACGGCGTCCAACGCGGCGCGCGTCAGGTTCAGGCCAGCGCTATGACCCTGTGTATCAAGGATTTTCGGTTCGAGACAGGTGAGGATCCGGATGTTCTGGGCATTGCCCTCGAACCCGCCGTAGTCGGCGGCGACCTCGGCCAGCGCACGCTCACCGTTGTGCCCATACGGCGGATGTCCGATGTCGTGCGCCAACCCGGCCAGGTCGACGAGGTCCGGGTCGCAGCCCAACCCGATGGCCATGCCGCGGCCGATCTGGGCCACCTCCAGCGAGTGGGTCAGCCGGGTACGCGGCGTCTCGCCTTCGCGCGGGCCGACCACCTGGGTCTTGTCGGCCAGCCGGCGCAGCGCCGCGCTGTGCAGCACGCGGGCCCGGTCGCGGGCGAAGTCGGTGCGATGTTCGGTGTCGGTGCCCGGCAGCCCGGCAGCCTTGGCCGGTTCAACCACCTGTCGCTCGCGGTCGAACTCGTTGTACGGATCGGAATTCACTGCCACCGGACCACAGTCTGCCAGCCGTGTTCGCGGGTAGCGCGTGGTCTCCGCCCGCGTCGCATTACATTGGCGACCATGCGCCTTGCCCGTCTGCTTCGCCTCGTGTTCGCGCTGCTCTTCGCCAGTGTGCTGCTGGCCCCGACCGCGGCCGCCGAACCGCCGTTCCGGGTTGCGGGCTACGTCACCGACAGCGCGGGCGTGCTGTCGCCCGACCAGCGCGCCCAGGTCCAAAGCGCCGTTGAGCAGCTCTACACCGACAAGCGGGTACGGCTGTGGGTGGTCTACGTCGACAGTTTCGGACAGAGCCCAGTGCGCTGGGCGCGAACCACCATGCAGCTCAGCGACTTCGGTGACCGCGACGCGCTGTTGGCGGTGGCCACCAACGAACGCGCCTACGCCTTCCAGGTGCCGTCGAGCGTGCTGGACCAGTCCGACGCGGGGGCGCTGCAGCGCGACGACATCGAACCGGCGCTGCGCCGCGGCGACTGGGCGGGTGCGGCGATCGCGGCGGCCACCGGTCTGAACACCACGTCGGAAGGCGGGGTCGGCTGGACATCGGTGTTGGTGGTGCTGGCGGTGATCGGTGTCGCCGTGCTGGGGTTGTGGCTGTGGAGCCGGCGTCGACGGAGCAAGCGCCGCGAGGCCGAGTTCGCCGCGGCCCGTCGCGTCGACCCAACGGATCCCAATGCGTTGGCGAAGGTGTCGGTGGACGCGCTCGACGACCTATCGCGGTCGATGGTCGTCGAGGTCGACAACGCGCTTCTCACCAGCGAGCACGAACTAGAGCTAGCCGTCGAAGAGTTCGGCGAAGAGCAGACCGCGAAGTTCGCGGACGCGGTGCGCAACGCCAAAGCCACTCTGACGCAAGCCTTCAACGTACGCCAGCAACTCGACGACGCGATCCCCGAGACGCCGGCGCAGCGCCGCGACCTGTTGACGCGGGTGGTGGTGGCCGCCGCCAAGGCCGACCGTGAACTCGACGCACGCAGTGCGGAGTTCGCGCGGCTGCGGGACCTGGTGATCAACGCGCCCGCCCGGCTCAACAAGATGACCCAGCAGGTCGTCGACATCACCACGCGCATCGAACCGTCGCGCCAAAAGCTGGCCGAACTGCACAACGAGTTCGACGCCGACGCGCTGACGTCGGTGGCCGACAACGTCGACGCGGCCAAGGAGCTGCTGGCGTTCGCCGACGAGAACATCACCCGGGCGCGCGAGTTGGCCGAGCGGCCCGTGGCCGGACGTCAGACCGAGCTCGTCGAGAGTGTGCGGGCCGGTGAATCCGCTTTGGGGCAGGCCAATTCGCTGCTGGACGCGGTCGACAGCGCGGCCAGCGATATTCGCCGCGCCGCGGCTGGCTTGCCCGCCGCGATCGAGGACATCAAGGCCGGTATCACGCAGGCCGGGAACCTGTTGTCGCAGGGGTCGGTGCCCCAGGCGCCTGAGCTGACAGCCGCGCGCGACGCGGCAGCCGCCGCCGTCGCAGCCGCGCAGCGCAAAGGATCAGTGGATCCGCTGGGCACGTTCACCGAGCTGACCAAGGCCGACGCCGATCTGGACCGGCTGTTGGCCGCCGTCGAGAAGGAACGCGAAGCCGCCGACCGGCTGAACCGCACGCTTGAGGAAGCGTTGTTCACCGCCCGGTCCCGGGTGCGTTCGGTGTCGGACTTCATCGACACCCGGCGCGGCACCATCGGCCCAGAGGCCCGCACACGGCTGGCCGAGGCGGTGCGGCAGATCGGCGCCGCCGAAGCCAAGCGGTCGACGGAGCCGGCGGAGGCCGTCGCGCACGCCAACGGCGCGGCGATGCTGGCCGCCCAGGCGCAGGCGCTGGCCAACGCCGATGTCGAAGCGGCGCGGCGCAGCTACATGGGCCCGTACGGCGGCGGCGGTGGCGGCGGGAATATGGGCGCGGTCATCGGCGGCATCCTCATCGGCAACATGCTGGGCGGTGCGATGCGCGGCGGCTTCGGCGGGGGTTTCGGCGGGGGCGGGTTCAGCCCGGGGTCGTTCGGCGGCTCCGGGGGCGGCTTCTCCGGCGGCGGCGGCCGCTTCTAGGTTGCCCCCTTTTGGGCGCGAGCGTGCGTGTCAGAGGCCGACACGCCGCCGAAAGCAGCAAGTTTGCGCACGCTCACGCCGCCCACGACCGCTCCAACTCGGCCTCGATGCGGCGCAACATGGCCGCCGGTCTGAATCTGACGTCGTCGGATACCACCGACAGGACACTCCAGCGGATCTCGTTCAGCGCGGCTCGCTTCTGGCGATCCCGCCGAAGGCTGTCCAGGTCACTGTGCCAGTCGAAGCCGTCGTACTCGACTGCGAGTCTGTGTTCCGGCCAGGCGAAGTCGACTCGCCAGGTCCGGAAGTCGCGGTCGACGATCTCGTATTGCAGGGCAGTGGGCGGCATTCCACCGTCGATCATGACGAGCCGGGCCTCACTCTCCATCGGAGACTCGGCTTCGGGCCGTGCCAGCGGTATCAGCTCGCGCACCGCGACGATGCCGCGCCTGCCGGCTTGTCGTGCCGCCGCAGCGCGCAACTGACGCGCGTCGCACAGGCCGCTGCGCAGGGCCGCATCTAGTGTGGCGAGTGCGCGCGGACGACGCAGGCCCCGCGCCACCTCAACGGCGGTCCACGCGGGTACCGTCGCTGCCCGGCCGTCGACCTCGCCTAACGGCGCACCTTCGCGGCGATGGATGAACAGCCCGTCGGAGTTTCGCAGTTGATGACCTTCGGGATTGAGAACATGAAGATCACTGACGTCTTCGGTGTCGAATCCGTATGCCGCCGCGGCGGTTCCTAGGCAGACCGCGACCGGCTCACCGGCACGTAGATCCAACCCGTTCAGCCGCGTCATGTTGTCCGGCGCCTCACGGCTGTAGATGCCCGGCCAGACCTTCATCAGCTGCCCGGTGCGGATCTTGGTATCGAGCTGACTCCGGCTCATTGCAGCCAGTAGTTGAGCGGTGGTGGCGACGCCACCTTGCGCTTGGATGAGCGTCTCGATTTCGTCTGCCATGGCCACTAATCCTCGGCGGGACGCGCGCGAGCACCGCGACCTTTTCGGTGCGGTTGGGGACGAATGCCCAGTTGGGGATAACCGTGTGGTCGCGAGCGTGCGCAAACTCGGCATCTGACGCGGCGTGTCGCCCTCTGACACGCCCGCTCGCGCCCGGAAAGTTAACAGCCCTTGAGGCGAGCGGCGAGGTAGTCGCTGACGGTGTCGAGTGCGACGCGGTCCTGCGTCATCGCGTCGCGTTCGCGGATCGTCACCGCCTGATCCTCGAGCGTGTCGAAGTCGACGGTCACGCAGAACGGGGTGCCGATCTCGTCCTGGCGGCGATAGCGCCTGCCGATCGCGCCGGCGTCGTCGAACTCGACGTTCCAGTACTTGCGCAGTTCGGCCGCCAGATCGCGCGCCTTCGGCGACAGGTCGGGGTTGCGCGACAGCGGCAGCACCGCGGCCTTGACCGGCGCCAGCCGCGGATCCAGCCGCAGCACCGTGCGCTTGTCCACCCCGCCCTTGGCGTTGGGGGCCTCGTCCTCGGCGTAGGCGTCGACCAGAAACGCCATGAACGACCGCGTCAGCCCCGCTGCCGGTTCGATGACGTAGGGCACGTAACGCGTATCGCCGGACTGGTCGTAGTACGACAGGTCGACGCCGGAATGCTTGGTGTGCGTGGACAAGTCGAAGTCGGTACGGTTGGCCACTCCCTCCAGCTCGCCCCACGGGCTACCCGTGAACCCGAACTTGTACTCGATGTCGACCGTGCGTTCGGAGTAGTGCGACAACTTCTCCTGGGGATGTTCGTAGAGCCGCAAGTTGTCGCGGTCGATACCGAGGTCGACGTACCACTGCAGGCGTTCGTCGATCCAGTACTGGTGCCACTCGCGTGCCGTTGACGGTTCGACGAAGAACTCCATCTCCATCTGTTCGAACTCGCGGGTGCGGAAGATGAAGTTGCCCGGTGTGATCTCATTGCGAAAGCTCTTGCCGGTTTGGGCGATTCCGAACGGCGGCTTCTTGCGCGCCGTCGTCACCACGTTCGCGAAGTTGACGAAGATGCCCTGCGCGGTCTCCGGTCGCAAGTAGTGCAGACCTTCCTCGGACTCGATCGGACCCAGATAGGTCTTGAGCATCATGTTGAAGTCGCGCGGTTCGGTCCACTGCCCCTTGGTGCCACAATCCGGGCAGGCGATCTCCTCCATCGGCACCGAGTCGGGGTCGGTAAGGCCCTTCTTGGCCCCGTGCTTTTCGAGGTACGCCTCCTGCATGTGGTCCTGGCGGTGGCGCTTGTGGCAGTTGAGGCACTCGACCAGCGGGTCGTTGAACACGTCGACGTGACCGGAGGCCACCCACACATCACGCGGCAGGATGATCGCGCTGTCCAGGCCGACGACGTCGTCGCGGCTGGTGACCACCGAACGCCACCACTGCCGCTTGATGTTCTCCTTGAGTTCCACCCCGAGCGGGCCGTAGTCCCACGCCGACTTGGTGCCGCCGTAGATCTCGCCGGACTGAAAGACCAAGCCGCGACGCTTGGCCAGGTTTGCCACGGTGTCGATGATCGAAGAAGATGAAGCCACGACTGCACAGCCTAGCGACCCGTTCGACCCCCGTTGACATGCGCAACCGCGCATGTATGGTGGCACCATAATGGAAATCGTTTCCACTTTGGCCGACGACGCCGACACCGCCGGCACCCACGACCACAGCGGCGCCCCGTTTCCTGAACTACCGCCCCGCGACGTGCTCGACACTTCCGGCGATTTATTGCGCGCGCTGGCGGCGCCGGTGCGGATCGCGATCGTGCTCCAGCTGCGCGAGTCGGCCCGCTGCGTGCACGAGCTCGTCGACGCGCTGAGCGTGCCGCAACCGTTGGTCAGCCAGCACCTGCGCATCCTCAAGGCGGCCGGTGTGGTCGCCGGTGAACGCTCCGGGCGGGAAGTGATGTACCACCTGGTGGATCACCACCTCGCCGACATCGTCGTCGCCGCCGTCACCCATGCGGGCGAAGGCAAGACATGACCGCAACCGGCGTACGCTCGACCCGCCAGCGCGCCGCGGTCGCCGCGCTGCTCGAGAAGACCGACGAGTTCCGCTCCGCGCAGGAACTGCACGACGAGCTGCGCCGGCGCGGCGAGGGAATCGGCCTGACCACCGTCTACCGCACGCTGCAGCAGATGGCGGCCGCAGGCATCGTCGACACGTTGCGCAACGACAGCGGCGAAGCGGTGTACCGGCGGTGCTCAGACGACCACCACCACCATCTGGTGTGCCGGGCCTGCGGCGCGACCGTCGAGATCCAGGGCCGCGACGTGGAGACCTGGGCCGCCGACGTCGCGCGCGAACACGGATTCTCCGACGTCACCCACACCATCGAGATCTTTGGGCGCTGCGGGGACTGCTCAGCCGACTAGCGCGCGCCGCACGTCCGCGCCCGTCGCCAACACCATGAGGATCAGCGTGCGCAGCGCATCGTCGCTCAAACCTGCGGCGGGAAAGTTGTAGCGCAGCAACACATCTGCGGCTTTCTTGGAGTTACGCTTGGCCCCGGCGGCGATCTGCGCCGGCGCGCTCTTGGTGGCCAGCGACACGGTGCCCAGCAGCGTGTTGTGCGCGTGGTCGGCCACCTTGGCGCGCAGCTTGGCGTCATACGGCAGATCCCACGCCAGCATCTGGGTCAGCGCCACCATCTCGAGCCCCTCGGCGATCGTCACCGTGCGCAGCGACGCGAACGTCTCGTCGTGGTGCACCGTGACCGCGCCGTCGTCCTCCTGCTGTACCGGCAGGATCTCTGCGAGCACCGAGGCGAGCCGTTCCTGCAGCGCCATCAGGCCCTGCCGCTCAAGTACATCATTCGGCTCTGCCGAAGCGACGGTTGCGGTTCACGTACTCCTCACACGCCGCCCACAGATCGCGGCGGTCGTAGTCCGGCCACAGCTTGTCCTGAAAGACGAACTCGGCGTAGGCGGCCTGCCAAAGCAGAAAGTTGCTGGCCCGCTGCTCCCCCGAGGTTCGGATGAACAGGTCGACGTCGGGAATGTCGGCGCGGTGCAGGTGTTTGGCGAACGTCGCCTCGCTGATGCGGGACGGGTTGATCTTGCCGTCGACCGCCTCCTGCGCCAGCGCGCGCGCGGCCTCGACGATCTCGGTGCGCCCGCCGTAGTTCACGCAGTAGTTGATCGTGATGACGTCATTGCCGACGGTCATCTGCTCGGCGATGTCGAACTCCTTGATCACGCTGCGCCACATGCGGGGCCGCGAGCCGACCCAGCGCATCCGCACACCCATGTCGTTGAGGTTCTCGCGACGCCGGCGCACCACCTCACGGTTGAAGCCCATCAAAAACCGCACCTCTTCGGTGCTGCGTTTCCAGTTCTCGGTGGAGAACGCATAAACGGTCAGGTGTCTGATGCCGATTTCGATTGCTCCGCAGGTGATGTCGATGAGGACCGCCTCGCCCATCTTGTGCCCCTCGGTGCGGTGCAGTCCACGCTGGGTGGCCCAGCGCCCGTTGCCGTCCATGACGACCGCGACGTGGTTGGGCACTTGGTCGGCCGGTATCTGCGGGGCGGCGGCCTTCGACGTGTGCTGGGGCGGACGAGCGAACCTGCCGTTTGTACCGGCGGGGATCTCGGGGAAAACGACCGGCCACGTCGACTTGTCGGGGAAACTCGGATAGTCCTCAGGCGCCGGAGGCAGCTGGGGGTAGGTCTGCTTGCGCGTCCTTTGCCCGGCCCTCTTCACTGCCATGGGCCACATCCTGCCCGAACAGGGACACGCGCTGATCGGCCAGGGTCCTATCCACCCGATAGACCCGCTCGACCAGCGGCAACGTCCGCAATTGACGCTCCAGATGCCACTGCAGGTGTGCGGCCACCAGGCCGCTGGCCTGGCTGCGATGCGACGACGTGGTCGCTTGCGCATACTCCCAATCCCCGTCGTGCAGGGCGACCATCAGGTCCAGTACGGGTTGCGGCGGTGTCACCGACCCCGACGGGCGGCAGTGCACGCACACGCTTCCGCCGGCCGCGACATGAAACGCGCGGTGCGGCCCGGGGGCGGCGCAGCGGGCGCATTCGCTCAGCGCAGGCGCCCAGCCCGCGATCCCCATGGCCCGCAACAGGTAGGCATCCAGCACGAGTTCCCGGGGCCGGGCCCCGTCGGCCACTGCCCGCAATGCGGCCACGGTCAGCCGGTGCAGCGCGGGCATCGGCACCCGTTCCTCTCCGGCCAGCCGTTCGGCGGTCTCCAGCATGGCGCACGCGCAGGTGTAGCGGCCGTAGTCGCTGACGATGTCGCTGGCGAACGCGTCGATGGCCTGCACCTGGGTGACGATGTCGAGGTTGCGGCCCGGATGCAGCTGAACGTCGATGTGCGCGAACGGCTCCAGCCTGGCCCCGAACTTGCTGCGGGTACGCCGCACCCCCTTGGCCACCGCCCGCACCAGCCCGTGCTGGCGGGTCAGCAGGGTGACGATCCGGTCGGCCTCGCCGAGCTTGTGCTGGCGCAGCACCACCGCTCGGTCCCGATACAGCCGCATCGTTACAGTCTCCCACTGCATCCGACAGATCTTTGTGTCGCAGCGCCGATATCCTGGTACGTGATGGTCGACACTGCCCGTTTTCCCACTCTCACGCAGCAACTTTTCCAGCTGGCGAGCGGATCTGTGACGTCTGTCGAGCTGACGCGGCGCTCGCTGGACGTGATCGAGGCCAGCCAGCCGACGCTCAACGCGTTTCGGGTGGTCTTGCGGGAGCAGGCATTGGCCGACGCCGCCGCGGCCGACCGTAAACGCGCGGCGGGCGAACAACTTCCGCTGTTGGGGGTGCCGATCGCGGTCAAGGACGACGTCGACGTGGCCGGGGTGCCGACCCGATTCGGCGCCGACGGCACGGTGCCGGTGGCCACTAGAGATGCCGAAGTGGTGCGACGACTGCGCGCGGCGGGCGCGGTGATCGTCGGCAAGACCAACACGTGCGAGCTGGGCCAGTGGCCGTTCACCAGCGGGCCGGGGTTCGGCCACACCCGCAACCCGTGGTCGCGTGCGCACACCCCCGGCGGGTCCTCGGGCGGCAGCGCCGCGGCCGTCGCGGCCGGTCTGGTGACCGCGGCCATCGGCTCCGACGGCGCGGGCAGTGTGCGGATCCCGGCGGCGTGGACGCATCTGGTCGGCATCAAACCGCAGCGCGGCCGCATCTCCACCTGGCCGCTGCCCGAGGCGTTCAACGGCATCACGGTCAACGGAGTGCTGGCCCGAACCGTCGCGGACGCGGCGATCGTGCTGGACGCGGCGTCGGGCAACGCGCCGGGAGATCTTCATCAGCCACCTTCGGTGCGGGTCTCGGATTCCGTCGCGCAGGCGCCCGGCCCGCTGCGGGTCGCGATGTCGACGAAGTTTCCGTTCACGGTGTTCCGCGCCACCCTGGACCCGGAGATCCGCGCCGCGATGGACGCCGTCGCCGCCCAACTGGGCGAACTGGGGCACAGCATCATCGAGGCCGACCCGAGCTACAGCCTCGGCATGTCGTGGAACTTTCTGTCCCGGTCGACGTCGGGGCTGCTGGAGTGGGCTGAGCGCCTCGGTTACGGCGTCACGCTGGACACCCGCACCAAGTCCAACCTGCGGATGGGCCGGCTGCTTTCGGAGAACGTGCTGCGTAAGGCCCGCGCGCGCGAGGCCGCTGCCCAGCGTCGGATGGGCTGGATCTTCAACATCGCCGACGTGGTGCTGGCGCCGACAACCGCGCAACCGCCACCGCCGGTCGATGCGTTCGACGGGCTGACAGGACTTTCTACAGACCGCACGATGATCAAGGCGTGTCCGGTGACCTGGCCGTGGAACCTGCTGGGGTGGCCGTCGATCAACGTGCCCGCCGGTTTCACCTCGTCCGGGCTGCCGATCGGGGTGCAGCTGATGGGTCCGGCGAACAGCGAGCCGTTGCTGGTCTCGCTGGCCGCGGAGTTGGAGGCCATCAATGGGTGGGCGATGAAACAGCCGCAGCCGTGGTGGACCGTCGGGCCTGCCCCGGATCCCGAGCCGACCGGACGAGCCGAACCCGACATTGCGGGGTCGATCTCCGACGAGGTCGCGTAATGTGCCGATCATGAAAACGCGACGCTACGCATACGCGGTTTCCGCACTGGCGGTTGCGGGCGGCCTGGTGTTCGGGACGTCGGTGGCCAATGCCGACAACAAGCGGCTGAACGACGGTGTGGTCGCCAACGTCTACACGATGCAGCACCTGGCCGGTTGCGACACCGACATCAAGATCAACCCGAAGCTGCGGCTGGCCGCCCAGTGGCACACCAACGACGTGTTGAACAATCGGGCGCTCAACGGCGACATCGGCTCGGACGGGTCGACGGTGGCCGACCGCGCGCACCGCGCCGGCTACAACGGTGTGGTCGCCGAAACCGTCGCCATCAACCCGGCGCTGGCCATCAGCGGTATCGAGCTGATCAACCAGTGGTATCACCGGCCCGACTACCACGCGATCATGTCCGACTGCTCCAACGTCGACATCGGCGTCTGGTCGGAGAACCTGATCGACCGCACCGTGGTGGTCGCGGTGTACGGCAAGGGCGACGGCGCCCCGCCGGTGCACGTCCCGGGGCAGCGCCCGTTCGGACAGCCGGGCGCGGGCGCCCCGGGCTGAGGAGCTAAAAGCCCAACCGGCCCAGCTGTTTGGGGTCGCGCTGCCAGTTTTTGGCGACCTTGACCCGCAGGTCCAGGAACACCTTGGTGCCGAGCAGTTTCTCGATCGCCGTGCGCGCGGCGGTGCCGACCTCGCGCAGCCGCGCACCGCCCTTGCCGATGACGATGCCCTTCTGGCTGTCCCGTTCGACGAACAGGTTCGCGCGCACGTCGATAAGGTCCCCTTGTTCTGGCGTGCGGCCTTCGCGGGGGCTGACCTCCTCGATGACGACGGCCAGCGAGTGCGGCAGCTCATCGCGCACACCTTCGAGTGCGGCCTCGCGGATCAGCTCGGCCATCAGCGTTTCCTCGGGCTCGTCGGTGAGTTCGCCGTCGGGATAGAACGCCGGACCCGGCGGCAGCTGGGCCGCAAGCACGCCGGTCAGCACGTCGAGGTTCTCTCCGGTGGTCGCCGAGACCGGCACGATCTCGGCGTCGGGGCCCACCAGCTCGCTGACCTCGACCAACTGCGCGGCCACCCGGTCCTTGGCCACCTTGTCGATCTTGGTCACGATCGCCATCAGCGTGGTGTTGGGTGCGACAGCGCGGATCTGCTCGCAGATCCACCGGTCCCCCGGCCCGATCTTCTCGTCGGCGGGGATGCACAGCCCGATGACGTCGACCTGGGAGTAGGTCTCCTTCACCAGATCGTTGAGCCGCTGCCCGAGCAGGGTGCGCGGCCGGTGCAGCCCGGGGGTGTCGACCAGGATGATCTGAAAGTCGTCGCGGTGCACGATGCCGCGGATCGTGTGCCGGGTGGTCTGCGGCCGGTTCGACGTGATCGCGACCTTGGCGCCGACCAGCGCGTTGGTCAGCGTCGACTTGCCGGTGTTCGGCCGCCCGACGAAACAGACGAAGCCGGAACGGAATTCGGAGCTCACCCCTTGCTCCCGTTGACTCTGCGGTCCCGGCGCGGTTGTGGCGGAAAAGGCCGCCCTGCGCGCAGAGTCAACACCAACGGTGCCGTCATGCGGACTTACCGGACCAGTCGGTGACGAGAACGGTTGCGTCGGCCGACAATTCGCGCACGGCGGCCACGCCGGCGTCGTCGGCGCTTCCGCCGACCAGCACCGCGGCTTCCAGCCCGGTGGCGCCGCTGGACACGGCGGCGGCGACGGCGGCCTGCAGGGCGGTAAGCTGCAGCGCGTCCAGCGCGACGGGTGCCCCGGCGTAGGTGCGGCCGTCGGCGTCGCGCACCGCAGCGCCGCTGGTCGCTTCGGCGCGGCCCATCGCGCCGCGGGCCAGCGTCACCAGCTTGGCGTCCTCGGGGTCGAGATCAGTCATTGCTCTCCTCTGCGGCCGGTTCCGTCCGGCTGACCAGGACGGTACCGATACGCACGCGGCCGCGATGGTCCGGTCCACCCTCGGCGCGCAGCCGTAGCCCGTCCCACGTCACCTCGGCGCCGGGCAGCGGAACGCGGCCCAACTCCAGCGCCACCAGCCCGCCGACCGTGTCGACGTCGAGGTCTTCGTCGAAGTCGATGTCGTAGAGCTCGCCGAGATCTTCGATCGACAGCCGCGCCGACACGCGATACCGCTTGTCGCCCAGGTCTTGCACCGGAACGGTTTCACCTGCGTCGTATTCGTCGACGATCTCGCCGACGATCTCCTCGAGCACATCCTCGATGGTGACCAGCCCGGCGATGGCGCCGTACTCGTCGACCAGCAGGCACATGTGGTTGCGGTCGCGCTGCATCTCCCGCAGCAACTCGTCGAGCGGTTTGGAGTCCGGGACGAACACCGCGGACCGCATCACCTCCGACACCTTGGTGCTGCGTCCCCCGTCGGTGGCGTAATAGGTGCGCTGGACAAGGTCTTTGAGGTACACCACCCCGACGACATCATCGACGTTCTCGCCGATCACCGGGATCCGGGAGTGCCCGCTGCGCACCGCCAGCGACGTGGCTTGGCCCGCGGACTTGTCCGCCTCGATCCACACCATCTCGGTACGCGGCACCATCACCTCGCGCGCCGGGGTGTCACCGAGTTCGAACACCGACTGGATCATCCGGCGCTCGTCGTCGGCCACCACGCCGCGCTGCTGAGCCAGGTCGACGACCTCGCGCAGTTCGATCTCGGAAGCGAACGGCCCGTTGCGGAAGCCGCGGCCAGGCGTGAGCGCGTTACCGATCAGCACCAGCAGCCTGCTGATCGGGGTCAACAGCAACGAAAGCGCTTGTAGCGGAAGGGCAGCCAGCAACGCGATCGTGTACGCGTGCTGTCGCCCTATGGTGCGCGGGCCGACGCCGATGACCACGAAGCTGACCACCACCATGATCGCCGCGGCGACGAACAGCCCCCAGGTCACACCGAGGTGGCCGTCGAGGTACGCCGCCAGCAGCACCGTCGCGCCCACCTCGCAGGCGATGCGCAGCAGCACGATGAGGTTGATGTAGCGGGGCCGTTCGGCCATCACCTTGGCCAGCCGGACCGCGCCGGGGCGTTCCTCGCGCTGCAGCTCCTCGACGCGAGCCGGCGACACGGTGCTCAGCGCGGCGTCGATGGCCGCGAACAGCCCACCGAGACCGACCAGCACGATCGCGGCGATCAGCTGCGCGGTGGTGCTCACGGTTCGTCGAAGTATCGGGAGTTGTCCAGCAGCCTGCGTTCCTTCTCGGACTGGCGATGCTGGTGATAGGACTCGACCTGATCGGCCACCCACTCTTCGAGCAGTTCGCGCTGCAGGGTGAACATCTCCTTTTCCTCATCGGGTTCAGCGTGGTCGTACCCAAGGAGGTGCAGCACACCGTGCACGGTCAACAGGGCGAGTTCCTGGCCCAGCGAATGCCCGGCCGCGACGGCCTGTTCGGCGGCGAACTGCGGACACAGCGCTATGTCGCCGAGCAACGCCGGCCCCGGCTCGGGCGCATCCGGCCGACCGCCCGGTTCAAGCTCGTCCATCGGAAAGCTCATCACATCGGTGGGTCCGGGCAGGTCCATCCACCGCATGTGCAGGTCGGCCATCGCCGCGGTGTCGAGCAGCACCATCGACAGTTCGGCCGCCGGGTGCACGTTCATCTTGCGAATGACGAACCGGGCGATGCTGATCAGTTCGTCTTCGGAGACGTCGATGCCCGACTCGTTGGACACCTCAATGCTCATATCGGGCTACCGTCGTGACCTGTTCCCCGAGGCGCGCCGCTGGGCCCGGTTCAGCTGCGTGGGCTCCTCGTGTCGTGCGTATGCGTCGACGATTTCGGAGACCAGCCGGTGTCGCACCACGTCGGCGCTGGTGAGCTCGGCGAAGTGGATATCGTCGATCCCGTCGAGTATCTGCATCGCGGCGCGCAACCCCGAGCTGGAACCGCCGGGCAGGTCTACCTGCGTGATATCACCCGTCACGACGATCTTCGAATTGAACCCAAGCCGGGTCAGAAACATCTTCATCTGTTCGGCCGTGGTGTTCTGCGCCTCGTCGAGGATGATGAACGCATCTGAGATCGTTCTGCCCCGCATATATCCCAGCGGAGCCACCTCAATTACCCCGGCGCTCATCAGCTTTGGGATCAGCTCGGGATCCATCATGTCGTGCAGCGCGTCGTAGAGCGGGCGCAGGTAGGGGTCGATCTTCTCGCTTAGCGTGCCGGGCAGGAAGCCGAGCCGCTCCCCCGCCTCGACGGCAGGCCGGGTCAGGATGATCCTATTGACCTGTTTGGTCTGTAATGCGTTGACTGCCTTGGCCATTGCCAGATACGTCTTACCTGTGCCTGCCGGGCCGATACCGAACACGATGGTGTGCGCATCGATGGCGTCGACGTAGCGTTTCTGGTTCAGCGTCTTGGGCCGGATCGTCTTGCCGCGCCGCGACAGAATGTCGAGGGTCAACACTTCAGCCGGCGACTCGTTGCCCGCGCCGGTGAGCATGCTCACGCTGTGCCGTACGACCTCGGGGGTCAGCGACTGCCCGCGGCCCACGATCGCCATCAACTCGGACACCACGCGTTCGGCCAGCGCGACGTCGGCGGGTTCGCCGGACAGGGTCAGCGCGTTGCCGCGCACATGGATATCGGCCGCCAGGACGCGCTCGAGCGCGCGCAGGTTCTCGTCGGCGGAACCCAGGAGGCCCACGACGAGGTCGGGCGGAACATTGATCGTGCTGCGTACCGACTCAGCCTGCGACGAGTCAGCGGTCGTCTCGCGGGGCGTCAAGAGGGTTCAGTGCCTGCTTTCTGTGTCCTGGCCTGCTGGTTTGTCAAGAACACCCAGTTTACCGCCGGGCGGTGACGCTTCCCAATGATTAGCCCAGACGCCGGCTCACCGCCACCGCGGCGTCAGCACGCCCAGCGCCCCCAGTGCGACCGCCGCGGCCGTCGACGTCCGAAGCACCGTCGGGCCCATGCGCACCGCTGTCGCACCCGCGCCGACCAGCGCGGCGACCTCGTCGTCGGTGAGCCCGCCTTCCGGCCCGACCACCAGGTACACCGCTTCGGCGTCGGCGACCGGCACGTCGGTGAGCGGCTGGGTGGCCGATTCGTGCAGGACCAGCACGACGGCGTCGCCGGCGGCGAACCGCTCGACCAGCTCGGCCGTCGACACCACGCCGCTGACCTGCGGGATGTGGGGGCGTCGCGACTGCCGCGCCGCCGATCGGGCCACCGCGGCCCAGCGCCGCAGCCCCTTGTCGATCTTGGCTGCGCCGTCCCATCTCGCGACGCACCGCACCGCCTGCCAGGCCACGAACGCGTCGGCTCCGGCTTCGGTGGCCAGTTCGACGGCCAGCTCCGCGCGGTCGGACTTCGGTATCGCCTGCACGACGGTGACCGTCGGCGCGGGCGGGGGCACGAACCGGCGGTCCAGCACTCGCGCGGTCAGCCTGCCCTTGGCTGTCTCCTCGACGACGCACTGCGCCACCTCGCCGGCGCCGTCGCCGAGGTGGAGGTGCTCGCCGACGCGGATGCGGCGCACGTTGGCGGCGTGGAAGCCCTCGTCACCGTCGACGACTGCGAGCTCACCGACGCCGGGCAGCGTATCGACGTAGAACAGCGCGTCGGTCATACGCTTTTTCGCCGAGTCCTGCGCCAGGGTCGCTGGGAAGCCGAAATCACCACGCTGGTGTGGATTTCGCGGTCCACAACCGCGTCAGCGGCCGCTGAACGTCTCGCGCAGCCGGGAGAACAGCCCGCCGCCGGACGAGCCCGCGGCGCCGTTGGTGGAGCGCACCTCGGCGGTGTCCTTGGCGCGGTGTTCCTTCAGCTTGCGCAGCAACTCGATGTCCTCGTGGTCCAGCCGCGACGGCACGACGACCTCGATGTGGGCGTGCAGATCGCCGCGCACCCCGGACCGCAGATGCGGCATGCCGCGGCCGCGAAGCGTCGTCACCTGACCGGGCTGGGTGCCCGCCGGGATGGTGATCTCGGTCGGGCCGTCCAGAATCGCGTCGACGGTGACGGTGGTGCCCAGCGCGGCGTCGACCATCGGCACCGAGATCGTGCAGTGCAGGTCGTCGTTGTCGCGGACGAAAATGTCATGCGGCTTCTCGTGCACCTCGACATAGAGGTCACCGGCCGGCCCGCCGCCGGGGCCGACCTCGCCCTGGGCGGCCAACCGCACCCGCATCCCGTCGCCGACACCGGCGGGGATCTTGACGCTGATCTCGCGCCGCGCGCGCACCCGGCCGTCGCCGCCGCAACGGTGGCAGGGGTCGGGGATCACCTCACCGATCCCGCCGCACACCGGGCACGGCCGCGACGTCATCACCTGCCCGAGCAGCGAGCGCTGCACGGTCTGGATCTCGCCGCGGCCACCGCAGGTGTCGCAGGTGGCGGGGCTGGAGTTGCCGTGGGTGCCCTTGCCGTGGCACAGGTCGCACAGCACCGCGGTGTCGACGGTGACCTGCTTGGTCACGCCGGTGGCGCATTCGGTCAGGTCCAGCCGCATCCGCAGCAGCGAGTCCGAGCCCGGCCGCACCCGGCCCACCGGGCCGCGGGTGGCCTGCCCGCCGCCGAAGAACGCCTCGAACACATCGCCCAGCCCGCCGAACCCGGCGAAGCCGTTGCCCGCGGCGCCCGCGGATTCCAGCGGATCGCCGCCGAGATCGACGATGCGGCGTTTCTCCGGATCGTTCAGAACCTCGTAGGCGACGCTGATCTCTTTGAACCGCGTCTGGGCCTCTTCGTCGGGGTTGACGTCGGGATGCAGTTCACGAGCCAGCTTCCGATAGGCGCGTTTGATCTCTGAGTCACTCGCGCCTCTGCTCACCCCGAGCAGCCCGTAGTAGTCGCGTGCCACGCCTGACCTGCCTGTTCTATGCCTCTGTTGGTGCCGAAACTATCGGCTGCCTAGGACTTCACCGATATAGAGAGCAACCGCAGCGACATTAGCGATAGTTCCCGGATAGTCCATCCGGGTGGGTCCCAACACTCCCATGCCGCCGTACACCTTGCCCGCACTACCGTAGGCGGTGCTCACCACGGAGGTGCCCGACATCTCCTCAGCCTCGGTTTCGTGGCCGATGCGCACGGTCACCTTGCCCGCCTCTTGCTGCGCGGCCAGCAGCCGCAGCACCACGACCTGTTCCTCGAGCGCCTCAAGCACCGAGCGCAGCGAACCGCCGAAGTCGGCGGTGTTGCGGGTCAGGTTGGCGGTGCCGCCAAGCACCAGCCGCTCGTCGCGGTGTTCGACGAGGGTTTCCACCAGTACGGTGGCGGCCCGCCCGATCGCGTCGGACAGGCCCCCGGTGCCGTCGAGCTGCGCCGCCAGCTCCGCGACGGCGGCCGATGCGGCGCCGAACGGTTTACCCTCCAGGGTCTGGCCCAGCCGGTCGCGCAGCTGAACCAGCTCGTGGTCGTCGATGGTGTCGCCGAGCTCGACGATGCGCTGGTCGATGCGGCCGGAGTCGGTGATCACCACCAGCAGTATCCGCGCCGGGGTCAGCGGCACGACCTCCAGACGGCGCACGGTCGACGTCGTCAACGTCGGATACTGCACGACGGCCACCTGCCGGGTGAGCTGCGCCAGCAGCCGCACGGCGCGGCGCAGCACGTCGTCGAGGTCGACACCGGACTCCAGGAACGACAGGATCGCGCGTCGTTCAGCCGACGACAGCGGCTTGACCTCGTTGATCCGGTCGACGAACTCGCGGTAGCCCTTCTCGGTGGGCACCCGGCCCGAGCTGGTGTGCGGCTGGGCGATGTAGCCCTCGGCCTCCAGGACGGCCATGTCGTTGCGGACCGTCGCGCTGGACACCCCGAGGTTGTGCCGCTCGACGAGGGCTTTGGATCCGATCGGCTCCTTGGTGGCCACGAAGTCAGCGACGATGGCGCGCAGCACCTCGAACCGACGCTCGTCGGCACTCCCCATGGTTCACCTCCAATCGGCCTCCAGTTTACGGTCATCAGCAGCGGTGATAGCCGCCGGCGCAGCAGGCATGGCCAACCGCTGCCGTGCGATAACCTTCGCAGCGTGAAGCGGTGGCCCAAAGCGTGCACGCGCAGGACGGCACGGCGGTGATCTTCAGAGGGGTGCGCGAGGGCCGCCCGTACCCCGACCACGGGCTGTCCCATCGGCAGTGGGCCAAGATTCCGCCGCGGCAGATCCGGCTCGATGAGTTGGTGACGACGACGACCGTGCTGGCCCTGGACCGGTTGTTGTCGGAGGACTCGACGTTCTACGGCGACCTGTTTCCGCACGCGGTGCGTTGGAGGGGCGTCGTCTATCTGGAGGACGGGCTGCACCGGGCGGTGCGGGCGGCGCTGCGCAACCGCACCGTGCTGCATGCGCGGGTGTTCGACATGGACATGCCGTTAGCGCAACAGATCTGACCGCATCCACAGCACCAGGGCGCTGAGCAGCTGCCAGAGCAGGATCGTGTACACGCAGGCGCGTTCGACAAGCCCGACCGGCGCGTAGTCGACCGCCCAGTCGTTGTAGTTCTGCAGCATCGCGAAGATCACCATCCCCGCGGTCCCGATCAGCAGCCCGACCGGCCGGTACCACCGAGCCGTAATGGCGCGCGCCACCACCGCCGAACCGGCCAGCGCCGCAGCGTTTCCGCCGAGGATCGCCAGGACCGCGCCCAGCACGTGCAGCCACTCGTAGCCGTTCGTCCACAGCGGGGAGCCGCCGTGCACCACCCCGACCAGGAAGTTACCGGCGGCGTTGAGCGCCACCAGCACGACGAACACCGCGCTCATGCGGCCCCGCACCGCCCTGGCGACCAGCACCGCGCCGAGCAGGAACAGCACACCCTGCAGGTAGAAGGCCGCGTTCATCAGGTGCGCGCGCGGCGACCACGCCGGCACACCCAGCGAGCTGATGTAGTGCTCGGTGTAGCTGTAGCCGGGCAGCGCCGCGGCGGCCAGCGCCTCCAGCACGACGTAGCCCAGCGCCGCGGCCATCCAACACGCCGCGCCTACCCCAACCGTCGTGCGCCGCGTCGCAATTGCCACCGCACCAACCTAGAGCAGCTACCCCGCGTTGGTCGCTGCCTGCAGGCTGCGCGGGCGGATGTCGGTCCAGTTCTGCTCGACGTAGGCCAAACAGTCGGCACGGGTGCCCTCGCCGAAGACGAGGCGCCATCCGGCGGGCACGTCGGCGAACGCGGGCCACAGGCTGTGCTGGTCCTCGTCGTTGACGAGCACGACGAACGTGGCGTCGTCGTCATCGAATGGGTTGGTGCTCATCGCTGCTCCTCGCTGATCGGTCGGCACGCGCGTCGGCTGCGGCGAACTTGGCGCCGAGGATTCGGTCAGACAGCAGCCCCAGGCACGACAGGTTGGGGAAACCGGGACCCTGGGTCAGCCCGGACAGGCCGGGCAGAAACAGCTTCGGGGTGGCGTTGGTGACCGCGAGGTCGTGGCCGATGGACTCGGCCAGCGCGTCGGTGGTCAGCGGCCCGCCGAGGCCGAGTTCGAGCAGGTCCAGCGCGTCCTGGCTCAGCAGCGGTACGAACCACGCCGCGTCGGCACCCGAGCCGTCGATCACCAGATCGAAACCGTGCACTGTCTCCAGGTTCTCGCCGCCCTGATTGGTGTTGAGCGTCAACCGGATTCGTCCGTCGCGGGCCACGGCGTGTGCGACCCTGCCCCGCAGATGCCGAATCCGGTCGTCGGACAGCAGCGCCTCCTGCACCCGCGCGGAGAACACCCCGCGGTCGGTACGGATCATCGCGTCGCGGCGTTCGGCCATCGTCAGGCTGGTCCAGCCGGTGGGGTCGGAGAACAGGCTGTTCTCGAAGTAGCCCTCGCCCCTGGTGAACAACGTGACCTGCGGTGAGATCACCGTGATCGTCGAAACCCGGTGCCGGAACAGCTCGTTGAGCATCGACGCCGCGGTTTCACCGCCGCCGATCACCGCGACGCGCTCGGCGCTGATCAGCTCGCACTGGGCGGCGCGGTGCCAGAACTGGGCGATCGACAGCACCCGCGGGTTGCCGGGCAGGATCGACCGCTCGGGCTGGCCCGGTCCGGTGATCATCAGGGCGTCGCCGTGCACGGTCTGCTCGGCGGTGCGCAGCGCCCACCTCCGCCCGTCGGTGCCGTCGTCGACCGAGATCTGCTGCACCTCACCGAAGACCACGTTCATCGCGATGTTGTCGGCGACCCAGCGCAGGTACTGGCTCCACTTCTTGTGGGTGGGGGCGGGCCTGCCGCGGTCCACCCATTCGGCGAACTGGCCGGTGCTGATGAGGTAGGACTGCCAGCTGTGCCGGGTCATCCGCTCGTCGAGTTCGGCGTTGCGCCGCGGTATTAACGACGACCGGTACGGAAAGCCGACGTCCTTCTCGGGTCCGGTGCCCAGCCGGTGCTGACCGTCGGTCCAGCCGCCGTCGGCCTGCCAGTTGGCCGCCACCCCCGTGCGTTCCACGGCGACGACGTCGGGTACCGCGACACCCATGTCGCGCAGTACGGCGGCCTTGGCGGCGACTGCGACCGCCTTGGCTCCCGCACCGACGACCGCCAATGTCGGGGTCATCACACCACCTCTCCTAGACTTTCCTGCCACATCGACTGAAGGGTCGCGACGTCGTCGGCCGACAGGATGTCGGGCAACGTGCGCCACTGCGTGGCCAACACCGGGGCATCGCTTTCGCCGAGCACCGCCGCCACGATCGTGAGCTCATGGCGCACCGCGAGATCCGGTTCCGGCAACGGGGACACACCTTCCAACAGCTCGCGATCCAGCCTGACCACACCGCCGTCGAGCCCGACGTGGATGCGGCCCAGGAAGTTCAGCAGCAGCTGTGGTTCGCGGTAGCCGCGCAGCCGTTGCGCGGTGTCCGGGCGTAGATATCGCAGCAGACCGTAGTCGATGCCGTCGCCCGGTATCGCGGTCAGGTCCCGCGCCGACTGCACCCGCAGCGGATAGATCGCGGTGAGCAGCCCGACGGTGTCGGAGGTGTCCGCGCCGGCGATGATGCCGTCGGCACGGCCGTGGGTCTCCAGCGCCAGCAGCGGCGGTGACGTGTGCTGTCCACGGTGCCGTCGCCAACGAGTGACGGTTCTGGCGGCGGCGTCGGCCAGCAGGTGCGGCGTCGGCACGCCCGACGACAACAGTCGAGCGCTGACGTCGGCGCCGGCGACCGAGACGGTGACGACGACGTCACCGACCCGGTCGGTCTGCGGGCGCACCCGGCGCGTGCCGAGAGCCGGGTCGTCACCGTCGAGTTGGGCGGCCCAGAAGTCGGATGTCTGCAGCCCTTTCGCGCGTTCGGCGAGCAGGCGCGACCACCAGCGCAAGGTGGTGTGTTCGCGGTTCGGCGCCGGCGCCTTACCTGCGGAGACGGCGTGGCATCCGGCGTCGAGCTCACCCAGCACGATCCGCCACGACGCCGGATCCAGCGCGAGGACGTGGGCGGTGAGCACCAGCACGCCGGGACCGTCGGGTTGTCGCAGCCACACCGCGCGCAGCATCGAACCGAGTTGCGGATCAAGGCGTTGCACGGATTCCTCGGTATGGCGGGCGACCGCCTCGGTCAGGTCGCCGTCGACCGACACCTCGGTCAGGATCTCGCCCGGTTCATGGGCGTTCAGCGTCATCGTGTCGACGTCGAGTCGGCAGCGCAGCGCCTCGTGCCCGTCGATGACGGCGCGCAGCATCGCGCGCAGTTGTTCGCCGGTGACGGTGTCGGGCAGCCAGATCGCCTCGGTCTGCGCCAGCCTGCGCGGATCGCCGTATTCGTAGAGCCAGTGCGCGTTGGGCAGCGCGGGGATCGGCCCGGTGTCGTTGTCGTCGTCGTGCTCGACGCCGGCCGACTCGTTGTCGATGGCCGCGGCGAGTTCGCGGATGTTGGCGCATTCGAGCATCAGCCGGGCGCGCAACGCAATTCCGCGCCGCCGCGCGGCCTGCACCACCGATAGGGCCACGATGCTGTCCAGCCCCAGCGTCAGAAAGTCGGCGGCGACGTCGATTTCGGCGCCGTCCAACAGCTTGGCGAGCAGCTCGACGAGCGCGGTTTCCGTTTCGGTTTCGGGTGCGGCCGACGGGCCGTCGTCCACGGTGATGGCGGCCAGCGCGGCGTCGTCGACCTTGCCGTGTGCCGTCAGCGGCAGCTGGTCGACGACGGCGATGCTGTGCGGAACCATGTAGCGGGGCAACCGTTTTGCCACCAGGTCGCGCAGCTCGGCAACCGCGGGTGCGGGTTCGGCGGCGACGTAGGCGACCAACCGCGGCCCCCGGCGCTGTTGGCGCACCGCGACATGGGCGGTGCGCACGGCCGGGTGGCTGTTCAGCACCGCGGCGATCTCGCTGGGCTCCACGCGGAAACCGCGGATCTTGACCTGGGCGTCGGAGCGGCCGAGGAACTGCAGCGCGCCGTCGGCCTGGCGGCGCACGACATCGCCGGTGCGGTACACGCGCTGGCCGGGCACGAACGGGTCGGCGACGAACCGGCTTGCGGTCTCCCCCGGCCTGCCGAGGTATCCGCGGGTCAGTTGGGCGCCGGACAGGTACAGCTCACCCGGTACGCCCTCGGGCACCTGACGCAGCCAGGAGTCCAGCACGTAGGCGCGGCTGGGCGCGGTGGGCCGCCCGATCGTGGGCTGCTCGTGATCGGCGATGGTGGCGACGACCGCCTCCACGGTGGTTTCGGTCGGGCCGTAACAGTTGTAGGCCGCCATCTTCGTGCGCGCGCATTCGTGGCGGATCAGGTACCACGCCGGGATTCCGACGGCCTCCCCGCCCAGCGCCAGCACGGCGAGCGGCACGGTGGTGAGCAGCCCCGCGGCGTGCAGTTGGGCGAACATCGACGGTGTGGTGTCGATCATGTCGATGCCGTACTGCCCGATCGTCTGCACCAGCGCCTCGGCGTCGCGTTGCACGTCGTCGTCGACGATGTGCACGGCGTGCCCGTCGAGCAGCGCGGCCAGCGGTTGCCAGGCGGCATCGAAGGTGAACGACCAGGCGTGTGCCACCCGCAGCTGGCGGTTCAGCCGGGTTGCGGTCGGCTGCAGCATGTTTCGGATGTGGTCGCCGGCATAGGCCAGCACGGCTTGATGGGTGCCGACCACTCCCTTGGGCGTGCCGGTGGTACCCGAGGTGAACACGACGTAGGCGGCCTGCCCGGGGTGCACGGCCGCGGGCGCGAAGTCGCTGGCGGGTTCGTCGGCCGCTGCGGCGATCAGCGCGTCGTCGACGACCACCGTCGCGCTGCACTGCTGCAGAATGTCGGCGATGCGGTCGGCGGGCATCGACGGGTCCAGCGGAACGATCACGGCGCCGGCCTTCAACACGGCGAGCATCGCGACCACATACTGCGGACCGCGGGACAGGTTGATCGCGACCGGGTGTTCGGCGCCCACGTTGCGCCGGGCCAGCGCGGCGGCCAGCCGGTCGGCCGCCGCGTCGAGTTCGCGGTAGGTGTATTCGCCGCCGGACCAGCTCAGCGCGGGTGATGCGGGCCGGCTGCGAGCGACCTCGGCGAAGGTGGTGTGCACGCCGAGTTGTGTTGGTATGTCGACGGTCTGGGCTGACCGCTGGTCCTCACCGTCGAGCAGCACGCCGACGTCGCGCAGCGGGCTGTCCCAGTGGGTGACCAGGCGTTGCACGGTGGTCAGCAGCCGCTGTCCCAGCGATTCGGCGCTCATCGGGCCCAGCGCACCGTCGATCGCCTCGACCAGCACCGTGAGCTGGTTGTCGAGCATGTGCGCGGCGATGGTCACTGGGAAATGGGACAGGCTTTCCAGCGCAGCGGGACGGAAGGTGGCGCCGTTGGCGGTGAAGTCGCCACCACCGAACAGCCCGCCCGGCGGAAAGTTCTCGTAGACCAGCAGACTGTCGAACATCTCGCCGATGCCGCCCAGCGCGCGCAGTTCCGCGTGCGGCACGTAGCTGTGATCGCGCAGCGCAGCGGCTTCGCGCTGCAACGCGACGCATTGCGCACCGACCGACGCCACCGGGTCGAGCCGCACGCGCAGCGGCACGGTGTTGATGAAAAGGCCGACCATCGTCTCCACACCGGTGAGCTCGCCGGGTCGGCCCGACACCGTCACCCCGAACACCACGTCGCTACGGTCGGTGAACGCGGACAGCAGTGTGGCCCAGGCCATTTGGACCAAAGTATTCACCGTGACGCGGCGGCTGCGCGCGGCGTCGGCAAGGGTGGCCGTGGCCTCGCTATCCAGCTTGAGCTCGGTGCGCCGGGGCGCTCCGGCGGGCGGCTCAGCTGCGGCCAGCGCGGGCGTCAACAGCGTCGGGCCGTCGAGACCGCCGAGGTGTTCGCGCCACAGCGCCCGGCTGGCGTCCTGGTCGCGGACCGCGAGCCAGCCGATGTAGTCGCGGTACGGCCGCGGGGGTGGCGGCAGCGCGGCGGGGTCGCCGCCGGCGCGGTACAACGTGATCAGTTCACCAACGAACAACGGCAGCGACCAGCCGTCGATGATGATGTGATGGGCGACGATGACCAGACGCCAACGCGCGTCGGGCAATTCGATGAGCAGGAACCGGATGGCCGGTCCGCGCTCGAGGTCGAACGGGCGGCGCCGTTCGTCGGCGTCGAGAGCGTCGAGGGCGTCGGCGGTGGCGGTGATCTGCCGCCACGGCACGTCGACGCGGCTGGGCACCACCTGCACCGGCTTACTCGAATTGACCTGCAGGAAACTGGCTCGCAGGTTGGGGTGGCGGCCCAGCATCGCCGCCGCGCAGTCGCGCAGCAGCGCGGTGTCCAGCGTGCCGCTGATGTCGGCGGCCATCGCCATCACGTACGGATCGTCGTCGGCGCTGAGCTTCGCCATCGAGAACAGCCCCTGTTGCAGCGGGCTGAGCGCCATCACATCTTCAATGGCCGCCTCGGCGTTCGTCGTCGTCACGAAGCACCGTCGCGCGACGCCGCCCATATCGACGTCACGGCCGCCAGTTCGTCCGGCGACAGCCCGGAGGCCGACATTGGCTCGTGATGGGTGCCAACGGCCTGGGGGGTGCCGGCGGCCTCGTCGACCTTGGCGGCCAGTTCGGAAACGGTGGGGTGCTCGAAGACCATTCGCGCGGTCAGCGCCAACCCGGTGTCGCGGGCGCGGGCGGCGACCTGCACGGCCAGGATCGAGTCGCCGCCCAGTTCGAAGAAGCCGTCGGTGCGGTTGACCTCGGCAACGCCGAGCACCTCGGCCAGGATCGTGGCCAGCGCCCGCTCGGTGTCGGTGCGCGCCGGTTCGTCGGGCCGGGCGGGGGCCGACGGCACCCGCACCTCGGGTTCGTCGACGATCTGCACGGAACCGTCCTCGACCCACCGGCCCCGCCGGCCGCGGGCCTGAAGCTGCGTGCCGTTTCCTTCGGTGACGTGGTCGTAGACGTCGCCGACGACCCCGATCGCCACCGGGTCACGCCAGTCGTCGAGGATGCTCACTTGTGCCGCCGCGCTGAACTGGTGGACTTGGCTCAGCTCGGCACGGTCAGCGATCTGCACGTCGCGCACCCGCTGGTCGGGATCGTCGGCGAACGCGGCCAGCACACGGCCCAACCAGCCCACCAGCCGTTGCGCGGTTTCGCGACGGTACAGGTCGGTGCGGTAGATGACGTGGCCGCGGTAGCCGTCGTCGACGGCGAAGAAGTTGACCGACAGATCGGCGTGCGCGACGTCAAACGGTGGCTCCAGCGCGGTGAACGTGGTGTCGCCGTCGGCAGTCGACTCGATGGGTTGGGCGACGGGCAGCCCGTCCCGCACGTGCACGACGACACCGAACAGCGGGTTACGCGACAGTGACCGGGTCGGACGCACCGCGTCTACCACCTGATCGAACGGAAGATCCTGGTGCGCATAGGCTTCCAACGCGGTATCGCGGGAGCGGCGCAGCACTTCGCGCAGCGTGGGGTTGCCGCGCAGATCGTTTCGCAGCACCACGATGTTGATGAAGAACCCGATCAGCTGATCCAGTTCAGCCTCGGTGCGCCCGGCGACCGGAGTGCCCAGCGGAACATCCGGTCGCTCACCGGCTTTGTACAACGCCACGGCCACCGCCGACTGCAACAGCATGAACTCAGTGACGCCGAGGTCCTGGCTCAGCGTGGTGAACTTCGCGCGGGTCGCGGCGTCGATGTGGAACTCGACGGCATCACCCTGGCCGCTGAGCACCGGCGGGCGCGGGAAATCCGGTGCCAGACCGGGATCCTGCGGCAGGTCGGCGAGCTGGGCGCACCAATACTCTTTCTGCGCCGCCGCCGGACCATCGGTGTCGGCGAGCAGGCTCGCCTGCCACGCCGCGTAATCCGCGTACTGCACCGGCAGCGGCGCGAACTTCGGCGCCTGGCCGGCCCGGCGGGACCGGTAGGCGCTCAACAGGTCGGTGAACAACACCATCGCAGACCAGTGGTCGGAGGCGATGTGATGCACCACCAGCGACACCACGTGGGTGTCGGGCGTCGACAACACGGCCGCGCGCACCGGTAGGTCGCGTTCGAGGTCGAAGATCTGGCGCCGCTCGTGGTCGAGTGCGGTTTGCAGCCAGGCGTCGTCGGCGCCTTGCGCGCGGCGCACCGCCACCTCACCGGGGTCGGTGACGATCTGGTGAGGCACACCGTCGATCTCGCGGTAGGTGGTGCGCAGCACCTCGTGGCGGGCGACAACGTCGCGCACCGCCGCCACGAACGCGTCGGCGTCGCAGGGACCGCTGATGCGGGCGGCGAACGGGATGTTGTTGACGGGGTTGGGTCCGTCGATGCGGTACTGGAACCACATCCGCAGCTGTGACGCCGACAGCTGCAGCGGGCCGTCGTGCGGGATCGCGACCAGCGGCGGGCGCGCGGAGCCCGCCGATGTCGCCGCGTCGATCCGCTCGGCCAACGCGGCGACGGTGCCGAGCTCGAACACCTCGCGGACACCGATGTCGACGTTGAACTGAGAGCGCACGGCCGCAACGAGTTTGGTGGCCAGTAACGAGTGCCCGCCCAGGTCGAAGAAGGAGTCGTCGGCGCCCACCCGCTCACGGCCGAGCAGTTCGGCGAACAGGTGCGCGACGCGTCGCTCGGTTTCGCCGGCGGGTTCACGGTACTCGGCGCCGGGACCGGCCAGCGCGCCCATATCCGGTTCGGGCAGCGCGGCCCGGTCGATCTTGCCGTGGGCGGTGATCGGGATCTCGTCGACCACAACGTATGCCGCCGGTGTCATGTACTCGGGCAGCGCGGCGGCCACCCGGTTGCGGATGCGATCGACGTCGACCACCTCGGCGTCGGAGTTGGCGGTCAGATAGCCGACCAGGCTTCGGCCCAGCCCCGGCAGATCGCAGGCCAGCACCACTGCCTGACCGACGCTGGGGTCCACCGAAATCGCGGCGGCCACTTCGCCGAGTTCGATGCGAAAGCCACGGATCTTGACCTGTTCGTCGGCGCGTCCGACGAACTCGATGTCACCGTCGGCGTTGCGGCGCGCCAGGTCGCCGGACCGGTACAGCCGGCCGCCGGGTGTGAACGGGTCTGCGACGAACCGCTCGGCCGTCAGCGCCGGACGGTCGTGGTAGCCAAGCGCGACATGGGTTCCACCGATGTAGATCTCACCGATGACGCCGACGGGCACCGGCTGCAGCGCGGCGTCGAGCAGATGGATCTGCGTGTTGATCTTGGGGGTGCCGATCGGCACGACGCGGGTGCCCTGGGCGCCTTCCACTTTGTAACGGCTGGCGTTGATGACCGTCTCGGTGGGGCCGTAAAAGTTGTGTAGCAACGCGTCGAACGTGGCGTGGAACTTGTCGGCGAGTTCACCGGGCAGCGCCTCACCGCCGATCGGCACCCGCTGCAAGGTGCGCCACTGGTTGACGCCCGGCAGCGACAGGAACAGCCCCAGCAGCGACGGCACGAAGTGCATCGAGGTGATGCCTTCGTTGTGCAGCAGGTCGGTGAGATAACCGATATCGCGCAGACCGTCGGGACGCGGGATCACCAGCCGCCCACCGCATGCCAGCATGCCGAAGATCTCGCCCATCGACACGTCGAAGCTCGGTGAGGCCACCTGCAGCAGCCGTTCGCGATGGTCGATCTCGTACTCGTCGGCGAACCACACGAAGTACTCGGCGACCGGGCGGTGCGGCACCGGCACGCCCTTGGGCAGGCCGGTCGAACCCGACGTGTAGATCAGGTAGGCGGTGCTCTGCGGGTTCAGTGCGCGCACCCGGTCGGTGTCGGCCGGGTTGTCGGTGCGGTATCCGTCGAGCTCGGTGATCGGTTCGCGCAGCACGAGTTTCGGGTCGGAGTCCGACAGGATGAACGTGAGCCGATCATCTGGGTAGGTCGGGTCGACGGGCAGGTAGATCGCGCCCGCCTTGAGCACCCCGAGCGCGGTGATCACCAGCTCCGGTGACCGGTCCAGGAGCACCGCGACGCGGTCCTCGGCGCCGATGCCCTTCTCGATCAGCCAGTGCGCCATCTGGTTGGCCGATTCGTTGATCTCGCGGTAGGTGTACTGACGGCCCTCGTAGACGACGGCCACCGCGTCGGGGGTGCGCTCGACCTGCGCCTCCACCAGCTCGGTCAACGTCTTTGCCGGGGTGTGGAATTCGTCTCCTGCCGACACGTCACGCAGCCATGCCATGTCCCCGGGACCCATCAGCGTCAGCTCGCTGATCGGCTTCCCGGCGTTGGTCAACGCGTCATCGAGCAGCACGGCGTAGTGGTCCAGCAGCTGGCGGGCCAGCGTCGCGTCAAGCACCTCGGTCAGGTACTCGGCCTCCACCACCACATGGCGACCGTCGAACTCGACCATGAAAGCCAGCGGCAGTTGGGTGAACTGACCACGCAGCTCGGCACGTTCGCAGGTGATGCCCGACGGGGTAAAGCCGGCACCGTCGGCGCCGCGAGCCCCGAACGCCACCCGGGTCATCCGCTCCACGCCGTGGCGGCGGTCGGGGTTCAGTTCCCGCACCACCCGGTCGAGGTTGGCGCGTTGGTGTGCGAACGCGCCGACGGCGGCGTCGCGCGCGGCCGCGAGTACGTCGCCGAAACTTTGGCGCGGTTGTGGGCGCAGCCGCAACGCGACGGTGTTGCCGTAATAGCCGATGACGTCGTCGAGTTCGGCGGACCTGTTGAGCACCGGCGTGGCGACCAGGAAGTCGTCGGCGTGGGTGTAGCGGTGCATCAGCACACCGAAAGCAGCCAACAGCACCATGTAGGGCGTGGCTCCGGATTCCTTGGCCAGTTTGGCTACCCGCTCGGTGGTCTGTTGGGACAGCGTGAGCGTGCTGCGCTGCGAGCGCCAACTGATCGGGACCGCCGAGCCGTTGGGTCCAGGCAGCTCGAGGGGTTCGGGCGGATCGGCCATCACCGCGCGCCAGTAGTCGAGGTCTTCGGCGCTGGGTTCGTCGTCCACGGCGGGCACGACGGCGGGGGCGGGCAGCGGCTCGCCGCTGTAGGCGCGGGTCAGGTCGGCGAAGAACACCGGCCAGCAGCCGTCGTCCCACGCGATGTGGTGGGCGACCAGCAGCATGATGTGTTCGTCGGCGGCGGTGCGGATCACCGTGATGCGCAACGGCGCATCGGTGCTGAGGTCGAACGGGGCGTTGAACTCGCGCTGCGCCAGTACCTCCAGGCGCAGTCGGCGGGCGTGCTCGGAAAGCTGGGAGAGGTCGTGCGCCGACCAACCCGGCGTCAGCTCATCGTGCACGGTCAGCTGCGGTTCGCCGTCATTGTCGGCGGAAAAGGTGCTGCGCAGCACCGGATGGCGGGCAGCGACGGCGTCGACGGCGTCGTGCAGCCGTGACACGTCGAGCGCACCGATGAGCCGGTAGGACAGGCAGATGTTGAGGATCGCGCCGGTGGGATCGGCCATCTGGACGAACCACATGCGGCGCTGGCCGTCGGACAGTCCGGCCGCGCCGGTCTGCTGGTTCGTCGACCGCAGACCCCGTTCGGCGAGCCTGCGCCGCAACAACTCCAGCCGGCGCTGGTCGATGTCGTCGCGGATATCAACTGTCTCAGTCACGCGTGGTTTCCACCTTCTCTGTGCCTGTCCGAGAGTCCAGGCTGTCGATGAGTTCGCTGGCTGTGATGCCGCCGAGCAGGGTCGCCAGCGCCACCTTCGTATTGGTCGTGCGCAGCAGCCGCTTACGCAGGTCCAGCGCCAGAAGTGAATCCAGGCCCAGGTCCAGCAGCGACATGTCGGGGTCGATCGTCTCGGTCTTCAGCACGGCGGTCAGCGCGGCCACCACGCGGTCGGCGACACCCGCTTTCGCACCCAATTCGGCTGCCGCTCCGGGTGATTCGCCGACCGCGCTGTTGTCGAGGAAGACCCGGAGCCGCTCGGGATCGGCGGCCATCAGCAGCGGATCGGCGTCGTAGTCGCACAGGCTTGCCGCGACGGCCATCTCGGGTGCCATCGGCAACAGTCCGGCGCGTTCGATATGGCTCACCCCGGCTAGTCCGGCGATACCGCTGCCGCGTCGCGGATCACCGTGCCACAGCCCGTATCGCACGGCCACACAGCGCTGGCCCTTGGCGCGGAGCTGGCCGGCCATCACGTCGAGCATCCGGTTGGCCGCGGAATAGGCGCCGTGGCCCCGGCCGCCCCACACGCCGGATATCGACGAGCACAGCACGATTCGTGCGTCGGTACGCAACGGCCAACTCGCCATCATCCGGGCCAGCCCGTGGACCTTGGCCGCCGCGGTGTCGGCGAACGCGGCGCCGGTGATGCCGGTGCGTTCGGCGAACGTGGCAGCACCCGCCGCGTGGATAAGCAGCGTCGCACCCGCTCCCGCGTGCTCTTGGGCTGCGGCGGATAGCTGCTCAGCGGAGGTGATATCGCATCGCGCATCGACGATCTCGACACCGGACGGGCCGAGTCGGGCCCGGGTGGTCTCGTCGATGCCGCTGCGGCTGACCAGCACGATCCGGCGGGCACCGCGCTCGGCGAGATGACGGGCGAAGTGCAGGCCGACGTTTCCGTTACCACCGGTGATCACCACGTCGTCGAGCACACCGTCGCCCAGTGGCCACGGGACCGCGGCCTGCGCGGATTCCGTCACCCTGCGCACGTACGTCGTTCCGTCGCGCACCGCGGCGTCCTGCCCGTCGCCGAGCGCCGCATCGACCGCGGCCGCGGCGGTGGCGTCGTCAATCTCCCAGGACGGCAGATCAATGCGCCGAAACGTCTGGTCGGGGTGTTCGAGACCGATGCTGCGGTGCATCGCGGCCAGCGCGCTCTGGGCCGGCAGGCCCACGGGTTCGTCGGGCCGAACGTGCTCGCCGCCGACGGTCACCAAACACACGGTCGCACAACCTGACCCGGCGGCCTCGACGTAGTCGAGCAACCCGGCGTCGACAAGGTTGCCGATCTCCTGTGCGGCCAGTTCGGCGCCGGGGTGGTCAAGCACGGGAGCGACGGCGACGAGCACGTCGGCATCGGCGGGTGCGGCGGGCTCTGCGCCGGGATGACGGTGGACCGCGTCGCGCAGCCGGTCGCCAAGATGCCCGGTGGGGCCCACCAACTCGACCACGGCGATACGCCGCACCGCGTCACCGGCGGGTGCGGTTGCCCTCGGGACCCACTGTTCGTCCGCGACGGTGATCCCGGGTATCGGGGCAAGCGGTTGCGGCGTCGCCCATAGCCGCACAGACCGCATCGGCGCGTTCGGAAAGCCGGTTTGCACTGGGATATCGGTGTTGACCAAGTCGGCCCAGCGGAAGGCCGGGTCGGCGACGGCGGCGGAGATGACGGCTGCCGCCATGGCGTCGCCGAACGGCGCACCGCGCTGGCCCGACCCGACGATGAACGGCGGGTCCTCGTCGGCGAACAGGTCGCCGAGCGCGAACAGCAGCGACGGATGCGCCGACAGTTCGACGAACCTGGTCGCCCCGCGCTGGTGAGCCGCGACAGCGGCGCGGTCGAAGCGAACGGTGTTGCGCAGGTTGCGGTACCAGTAGTCGACGAAGTCGGTGCCGGCCGGCACGATGTCTGCGGTGGCCGAACCAATGAACTCCGCGGCGCCAGAATCGAATTGGCCGTGCGGCAGCAGCGCGGTGAGGGCGTCGCGCAGCGGTTCGAGCGCACTGGTGTGGCCGGGATAGTTGACGTCGAGCGTACGCACGAACAACCCCCGTTGCGTGGCCGCGACCACCAGCGTCTCGACGGCGGCGGTGTGCCCCGAAACCACCACCGAGGACAAGGAGTTGACTGCCGAGATCTCCAGCCAGCCGTCGACGGTGGCGATGAGGTGCTGGGCGTCCTCGACGCTGGTGCCGAGCACCGCCATGCGGTAGTCGCCCGACAGCGTATCGACCACCTCGGCCCTGGCGATCACGGCGGCCGCGGCGTCGGGGAGCGTCATCGCGCCCGCGATGTAGGCGGCTGCGATCTCGCCGAGGCTGTGTCCCACCGCGATAGCGGGTTCGATGCCGCAGGAACGCCACACCTGGGCCAGCCCCGCCGCGTGAGTGAACTGCGCCGCCTGGATCTGCACCTGTGACCATGCGCCGCCTTCGGTGTCGGCGATCAGGTACGGCAGTGGCGACGGTTGCCGGGCGGCCACGAACGCCACGGCACACCGGTCGACTTCCGCGCGGTACACCGGTGACTGGTGGTAGGCCTCTGCGCCCATCGTCGGCCATTGGTTGCCTTGCCCGGGGAGAACGAACGCCGTTCGGGCGGCGGAGATCTCCGAAGACCGGGCCACCAGCGGATGGTCCGCACCCGCGCTCAGCGCCCGCAGCCCGTCGGCCAACTCGTCGATGTCGGCCGCGCGTAGCACCGCGCGGTGTCTGCGCAGCCTGCGGGTGCGCAGCAGGGTGGCGGCGACCGCAGCGAGCTCGGGGCCGCGGTCCAGGTAGTGCAGCACCGCCTCGGCGTCGGCCGCGATCAACTCTTCGGCGTGCGCGCTGAGCACCACGGGCACCCGCCCGTCGGGGAGCCTGCGACATTGCATCAGGCCGCCTCGTTTCCGCGCTCGGGGATCGAGACGATCACGTGCGCGTTGGTGCCGCTCATGCCGAAGGCGCTCACCGCGGCCAGCCGGTGACCGTTGACCGTCGGCCAGGGGGTTAGCTTGGTGGCCAGCCGCAAACCCTGGCTGTCCCAGTCGATTTCGCGGCTGGCGTCGTCGGTGTGCAGGGTGGCCGGCACGGCGGCGTGCGCGGCGGCGACCAGCACCTTGGCCAGACCTAACCCGCCGGCGGCCGCCTGGGTGTGGCCGATGTTCGACTTCACCGAGCCCAACAGCGCGCCGCGGCCGGGTGCGGTGGCGCCGTAGGTCTGCGCCAGCGAGATCAGCTCGGTGCGGTCGCCGAGACGGGTTGCGGTGCCGTGGCCTTCGATCATCCCGATGTCTTCCGGACACACGGCGCTCTGGTCGATGGCACGCTGGAACAGCCGGGCTTGGGCCGCTCCGCTCGGGGCGGTCAGGCCGACCGATCGGCCGTCCTGGTTCAGGCAGGTGGCGCGCAACTCGGCCAGCACCCGGCGTCCGTCGCGCAGCGCGTCGGCGCGGCGTTGTAGGACGAAGATCGCCGCCCCCTCGGCCCACACGGTTCCCGAGGCGTGTGCGCTGTAGGGGCGGCAGTGGCCGTCGTCGGAAAGCGCGTGCTGCTTGGAGAACTCGACGAAGAAGCCCGGTGAGCCCATCACGCAGACACCGCCTGCCAGCGCCATATCGCAGTCGCCGGAGCGCAGGGCCTGGCTGGCCACGTGGATCGCGGCCAGCGCCGACGAACACGAGGTGTCGATGGTCAGTGCGGGCCCGGCGAGCCCGAGCGTGTAGGCGATCCGGCCCGAGACCGGCCCCAGCGCGGTGCCGGCCATGAGATGGCCTGTGAGGTCGGTGAACTCGGCCAGGTCGGGTCCGTACCCCATCGTCGATGCGCCGACGTAGCAGCCGACGTCGGCGCCGGTGAGGTCGTCGGGGTTGATGCCGGTGTTCTCCAGTGCGCGCCAGGCCACCCGCAGCGCGACCCGCTGCTGCGGGTCCATCGCGACGGCCTCACGTGGTGAGATGGAGAAGAACTCGGGGTCGAAGGTGGCGGCGGCGGTGAGGAATCCGCCCAGATCCTGAATCGGCTTGAACCCGTCGCGCCGTGACCCGTCGAGTACGTTGCGGACCGCCCAGCCGCGGTCGCGGGGAAACGGGCTCAGCGCTTCGCGTTGTTCGGCGAGCAACGCCCAGTACTGGTCGGCGGTTTCGACTCCGCCGGGGGCCTCGAGCGCCATACCGACGATGACGACAGGGTCGTTAGCTGTCATTGACCAGCTCCGCCACCGTGTCAATGTGCTTGTCGAGGTAGAAGTGGCCGCCGTCGAACAGCGTGAGCGTGACAGCTTGCTCGGTGTGGATTTCCCAGCGGCGCAACATGTCCTGGCTCACCCGGTGGTCGTCGTGTCCGCCGAGCAGGTGAATGTCGGCGCGGATCTTGCGGTCGGGCCCGCACGCGTATCGGTTGAACGCCTGGTAGTCGGCGCGCACGGCGCGGACGAGCAGTTCGATGAACTCGTCGTCGTCAAGGAGCCGCGGATCGGTGCCGCCGAGGTCGACCATGTTGGCGACCACCTCGGCGGCGGCGGTCGGCAACCGCGGTGAGGTGACCACCGTGTGCGGCGCCTGGCTGGCCGACACCCACAGCTGGTCGACGTCGACACCGTGGGCTTCGGCGACACGGGCGAACTCGAACGCGATGATCGCGCCCATGCAGTGGCCGAACAGTCGCAGCGGCCCGAGTCGCGTCCAGTCGCCTGCGGCGAACAGGTCTGCGGCCAACTGTTCGACGGTGTCGGGGGCCGGATGCGACAGCCGGTCGGCGCGTTGCGGGTACTGCAGGACGAAGGCGTCGGTGCCGTGGGCGGCCAACGCCGACGCGAACCCGCGGTAGGCCGCCGCGGCACCGCCGGCGTGCGGGAAGACCACCGTCGCGCCGTCGGCGCGCTGGCCGGGCGAGCGTTTGATCCAGGGCGCGAAAGTTCGTTGGCGCTGTTCATCGATCATCGGCGCGCTGGCGTCGCATCGGCTCCACGGCAGTGGACAGCCTGATTCGCCGCGGCGATAACGTTCATCATCCCTCCACGTGAATTAGCCCAGGCTGCCCTAAGTTGGCCGTGACGTTACCTTATCTTCGGCTCGCCGAACACGCCTACGCTCCGAGTGCTATCCGGTGATGTCGACCACTTAACGTGCGGCTTGTTTTCCGTTCAGCCCTGGACGGCCATCGTTCAACCGGTGGCGGCAACCCGGGGTGGGGGGCCAGCAGCTGGCCCAGGCGCGAGCGTGTCGTACGTGGCGACGCGTTGGCCGCATCCGGTGTCTGCGTAACGTGGGTGCCATTGGTTCGTTCGAAAGGACAGGTCATGGATTTGGCAGGCGTCGGCATTTGGAGCTCTCAGCTGCGCTACGGCGACCAGGGTGAGGCCGCAGAGGCGGCGGCCGAACTGGAGGACCTGGGCTTTTCGGCGCTGTGGATTCCCGACGTCGGCGGACCCGTCCTCGACACGGTCGACCATCTGCTGTCGTCGACCAAGGACGTCGTCATCGCCACCGGCATCCTGAACCTGTGGATGCACGAGCCCGCCGAGGTGGCGGCGCGTTATGCGGCCTCGGCGGCGAAGCACGGTGAGCGTTTCCTGCTGGGCATCGGGGTGAGCCACGCCCCGCTGATCGACTCGAAGGAGCCCGGTCGCTACCGCAAGCCGCTGGCGGCCACCCGCGCCTTCCTCGACGGCATCGACGCGGCCGACACGCCGGTGCCGGTCGACAACCGGGTGCTCGCGGCGCTGGGCCCGAAGATGCTCGAGCTGTCGGCGACGCGGTCGCGCGGTGCCCACCCGTATCTCGTCACACCCGAGTACACCCGTCGCGCCCGCCAGGTGCTAGGTGCGGGTCCGCTGCTGCTGCCCGAGCAGACCGTGCTGCTCACCGACGATCGAGACGAGGCGCACGCGCTTGGAAAGGGCTGGCTGCGTTCGTATCTGGCAATGCCGAACTATGCCAACAACATGCTGCGGGCGGGCTTCACCGAGGAGGATGTGGCCTCGGTCAGCGACCGGTTGTTCGACGCAATCATCGCCTGGGGCGACGAGCAGACGGTGCTCGCACGGGTCAAGGAGCACCACGATGCCGGCGCCGACCATGTGTGCGTGCAGGTGCTGACTGCCGACCCGAGGGAGTTCCCCCGCGAGCAGTGGCGTCGGCTGGCCGCGGCGCTGAGCTAGCTGAGTTCGGAAAGCACTTCGGCGCTGTCCAGCTGCGCGACTTCCAGGTACACCTCGGCGACCGCGTTGAGCCGCTCGCTGTCGCGTTCACGTGCGCGCAACCGCTCGGCCAGCTTCGCCACGCAGCGCGCCGCGAACATGTCGGTGACCATCACCGACGACGTGTCCAGCCACTCGCGAACCCTGGCCACCGCCTGAGTCGCCAGTAGCGAATCACCACCGAGCGCGAAAAAGTCATCGTCGACGCCAACCTGCGGTTCATCCACGCCGAGCACCCGGGCGACGATCGCCACCAGCGCCGACTCCAACGGGTTCGCCGGCGCCCGGTAAGCGTTCTCGGCGGGCACCTCGGCCTCGGCCAGTTGGCGCTGCACCGCCGCCCGGTCGATCTTGCCCGCTACCGTGAACGGGATCCGGTCGGTCACCACCAGAACTTTCGGAACCATATGTGCCGGAACGAGTTCAGCCATCTTCGCCGCGACCGTGTGCGAGTCGACGGCCGGGTCGGTGGTTCGCGCCATCGCGGCCAGCACGTCGGGCTCGCCGGGCAGCACGGCGGCGACGGCGGCGTCGACGCCCGCGACGCGCTTGAGCGCCGCCTCGACCTCACCGAGCTCGATGCGGTATCCGCTGATCTTGACCCGGTGGTCGATGCGGCCCACGAACTCCAACGTGCCGTCCGGCCAGTAGCGCACGAGATCACCGGTGCGATACCAGACCCGGCGGTCGTGTTCGACGAACTTCTGCGCGGTCAGGTCGGGGCGGGCGCGGTAACCGCGCGCGATGCCGCGCCCGGCGACCCACAGCTCCCCGGGCACCCAGTCCGGGCAGTCCGAACCGTCAGCGGCGACCACGCGGCACGCGTTGTTCGGAAACGGTGTGCCGTAGGGCACCGAGTTCCAGTGCGGCGGCGGCTCGCCGACCTCACACAGCGTGGCGTGCACCGCGGTCTCGGTCGCACCGCCCAGCCCCGCCGCACGCACGCCCGGTGCGGCGTTTCGCAGCGCCACAATGAGTTCGGGGCGCACCCAGTCACCGCCGAGCAGCACCACCCGCAGGCTCGACAGCCGGGCGCCGCCGACGCTCAGCAGCATGTCCAGCCAGCCCGGCATCCAGTTCAAGAACGTGACCCCGTGGCGTTGGATCAACTCGGCCCATCGGTCGGGGTCGCGGCGCTGCTGCTCGTCGACGACGACGACCGCGCCCCCGGCGCGCAGGACCGCGAAGATCTCCAGCACCGACATGTCGGCTTCCAGCGAGGCCAACGCCAGGCTGCGGTCGGTCGGCCCGAGATCGAAGTGCGCGGCGAGAAACTCGACGGTGTTCAGCACCGCGTCGTGGGTCAACTCGACCCCCTTGGGTTCGCCCGTCGATCCCGAGGTGAACAACACGTATGCCAACGCCGACGGGTCGACGGCGTCGGGTTCGAAGGGCGCGTCGCGACCGGTCGCATCGGCGACGGGGATCGTCGGCACGTCAGGTAGTTCGGCACCCGGTCGGCTGTCTCCGCACAACAGCACTGCCGCAACGTCACTGGACTGCAGGATCCGCGCGGTCCGGTCCGCCGGTTGGTCCGCGCCGATCGGCAGATAGGCCGCACCCGCTGCCAGGATGCCCAGTACCGCGGGGATCTGCTCGGCGCACTTCGGCCCGACCAGCGCGACCAGGTCACCCGACCGGACCCCATTGTCGCGCAACGTCTGCGCCACCGAAAGCGCCTGGCTGCGCAGCTCGGCGTAGCTGAGGTCACCGTCGCCGCTGAACACCGCGGGCGCATCCGGCGTGGCCTGCGCCGCACGAAAGAAGCCGTCGTGCAACGCTTCCCCGCTCGGTGTCGCCATTGTCGCGTTCAGCGCAGCGCGCACTGCACGCGCGGCCTGCGGAACCGCGGGCGGATCCGGGGCCTCCCAGGCCGCGTCGTCGGTGGCAAGCCTGGCCAGCTCGGCGACGTGATAGGCGAACATCGCATCGGCCACACCGGGGCGGAAGGCGTCGACGCGGACATCCCAGTTGATCATCAGGCCGGTCGCCAGCGGTGTGGCCTGTGCGTCGATGAGCACCTGCGGGCCCTGCGAGATCGTCCACACCGGTGCGCCGAACTGATCGGTCACCTCCCCCGCGAACAGATCACCGAGACCGATTGCGCTGGTGTACACGATCGGCGCCAGCGTCTGGGTGCCGCGGTGCCGGCCCAGGTCGCGCAGCACCGACAACCCGGAGTAGCTGGAGTGCCGCGCGGTGCTGTGCAACGTCTCCTGCACCGCGCGGGTGCGCTCGGCGGGCGTGCGGGTCTGGCTGAGGTCGATGTCGAGCATCAGCGACGAGGTGAAGCACCCGACCAACTTCTCGACATCGGGATGGAACGGCTCGCGGCCGAACATCGGAAGGTTCAGCAGGAAGCGCGCGTTCGTCGACCAGCGCGCCAGGGCGTTGGAGTACGACGCCGCCACCGCCATCGCCGGGGTGAGGCCGCGGCGCTGCGCGGCGGCGAACAGCTCGTCGCGCGTGGGGACGTCGAAGACGTGCCACAACCGGACGCTGCGACGCGGATCGGCTTGTTCGACCGGTGGAACCAGCGGCAGCACAGGCGGTTCGGGCAGCTCCGGTATCCGCTCGGCCCACCACCGCCGATCCTCCTCGGTCGGGCCGGTGTCCGACGCCGACAGGGCAGCGCGGTACTCGCGGTAGGTGTAGCCCAACTCAGGCAGCTCACCCCCGCGGTAGAACACCGCGAGATCGGCCATGAACTTGCGGTAGCTCACCGCGTCGGCGGCGTTCATGTCCATGTCGACGTGCAACCGGGTGCGTCCACCGGGGCACAGCGACAGGCTCAGTTCCAGCACGTCGCCGTCGAGGATCTGGTGCGACTTCTCGTCGCGGATGGCGTCGAGCCGTGCGGCCGCGGCGTCCTCGGCCAGGTCCCGCAGGTCATACACCCACACCGGCAGGTCCCGGTCGCTGATCCGCTGGGTGCCGTCGGGCAGGATCTCGACGCGCAGCATCGGGTGGCGCGCAACGAGTTTCGCAGCGGCATCCCGCAGTCGCTGCGGGTCTACGCCGGTGCCATCGAACTCGACGTACAGATGCGCGGCCACCCCGCCGAGCTGCTGATCGTCGTTGCGGCCCAACCACATCGCGTGCTGCATGGGTGCCAGCGGGAACGGGCTGTCAGCCTCGCCGTCCTCGGTGGCTTCAACGCCGCGGGCGTCGGGCTCGGCCGTGCGGTCGCCGACCAGCGCCGACCACGCGGTGATGGTGGGGTTCTCCGCCAGCGCGGCGAAGTTGACGTCGATGCCCTGCTTACGCCAGCGCCCGGACAGCGACATCATCCGGATGGAATCCAGTCCGGAGGCGATCAGATCGGCGTCGGGGTCGACGGCGTCGGGGCTGACGCCGAGGAGTTCGGCGACCTCCGCGCGCACGGTATCGGACCTGGTCGCCGCATCACCCACGCTGTCCTCCAAATTAGTACAGGCTGCCCTAACTAACCCGGTGGAGGCTACCTTATATTCGAGGCACCGCACACGCCGACCAGAGGGGCCACATCGTTCATGAGCACCGGTTTCACGCCGCCGCGGGCCGACTTCAGCGACCTGGCCACAGGGTTCGTGCCGTTTCCCGCCGACCGGGCCGACAAGTACCGCAAACTGGGCTACTGGTCCGACCGGCGGCTCGATTCGATCCTCACCGACGCGGTGACCGTTTGGCCTGACCGCACCGCGGTGCTCGACGCGCACGTCACCTACACGTTCGCCGAACTCGACGCGCGCGCGAACCGGATCGCCGCCGCGTTGGCTGACCGCGGCATCGCCGCCGGCGACCGCGTGCTGCTGCAGCTTCCGAACACGTGTGAGTTCGCGGTGGCGCTGTTCGGCCTGCTGCGTGCGGGCGCTGTGCCGGTGATGTGCCTGCCGGGGCACCGCTCGGCCGAACTCAGCCACTTCGCTGCGGTCAGCGGCGCGGTGGGGCTGGTCATTCCCGACGTCATCGCCGGCTTCGACTACCGCGATATGGCCGCAGGTCTGGTGAACGACCATCCGGCGTTGCGTCACGTGTTCGTCGACGGTGAACCCGGTCCGTTCCGATCCTGGTCGCAGCTGGGCGATTTCGACGGTGACTTTGAGCCGGTGCCCGTCGACCCGGATCTGCCGGCGCTGCTGCTGGTGTCCGGCGGCACGACGGGGCTGCCCAAGCTGATCCCGCGCACCCACAACGACTACGTCTACAACGCGGTCGCCAGTGCACGAGCGTGCGGGCTGACCGCCGAAGACACCTACCTGGTGGTACTGCCCGCTGGTCACAACTTCCCGCTGGGCTGTCCCGGCCTGCTCGGGTCGATGACGGTCGGCGCCCCGACGGTGTTCACCACCGATCCCAGCCCGGAGTCGGCGTTCGCGCTGATCGACCGTCACAACATCACGGTGACCGGGATCGTGAACGCGCTGGCCAAGATGTGGACGCAGGCCTGTGAGTGGGAACCGGTGCTGCCCAAATCGTTACGGCTGGTCCAGGTCGGCGGGTCGCGGATGACCCCCGAGGAAGCACGCTACATCTACGCGGGGCTGACGCCGGGGCTGTCGCAGATTTTCGGGATGGCCGAGGGCATGCTGAACTTCACCCGCCTCGGCGACCCCGTCGACATCGTGCTCCACACGCAGGGCCGGCCGATGTCCCCGCACGATGAGATGCTGGTGGTCGACGACAACGGCGCCCCGGTCGCGCCGGGCGAAGAGGGTGAGCTGCTGGTGCGCGGACCCTACACGCTCAACGGCTATTACCGTGCTGATGAGGCCAACGCCCGATCGTTCAGCCCCGACGGGTTCTACCGCACCGGCGACCGGGTGCGGATCTTCGCCGACGGTCCACGGGCGGGCTACGTCGAGGTCACCGGCCGCATCAAGGACGTCATTCACCGCGGTGGCGAGACGGTCTCGGCGTCCGACCTCGAAGAGCACCTGTTCGCGCACCCGGCGATCTACGCCGCGGCGGCCGTCGCGGTGCCCGACGACTATCTCGGCGAGAAGATCTGCGCTGCCGTGGTTTTCAACGGCGCACCGATTTCATTGGCCGAGCTCAACGAGTTCCTCGACGGGCGCGGCGTGTCGGCGCACGCCCGGCCCGACATGCTCGCGCCGCTGCCGTCGCTGCCCAAGACCGCGGTCGGCAAGGTGGACAAGAAAAAGGTCGTGGCGCAGCTGCTGTCCTGACGGCTGGCCCGCTCAGGATGCGGGGACCTCTTCGCGTGCGGCCCTGACCAATTCGACGATCCGGTCAGATACCGCGCCGGCCGTCGGGTACTCCCACAGCAGGGTCGGCGGTAATGACAGACCGGTCTGCTTCTCCAGCTGGCGCAGCAGACCGACCGTCATGATCGAATCGACGCCGAGCTCGACCAGCGGCCGGCTCATGTCAACGGCGTCCTCGGGTAGCCCCAGTTGGCCTGCGACGGCCGCCCCCACCCGCTGGCTGACCTGCTCCGGATCGGCGTCGACACCGACCACCTCCCCCGGCAGCGTCTCCGTACCGGTCTCGGCGGGTGCCACGTCGGCGAGCATCGGCACGGCGGCGGCATGCGGAAGCAGCGGCAGCACAACTACATTCGCGTCCTCGAGTCGCATGGCAATATCCAGTGCCCGCATCGCGTCGTCGGCGGTGACGGTGTCCATTCCCAGCGCGTCGAGTTGCGCCGCGACGAACCGTGACGTCGAGCCCATGCCCAGACCACGCCACGCGGTCCACGCGACGCTGACGGTGCGGTCCCCCAGCCGTGTGCGGTGGCGGGCCATGGCGTCGAGGTAGGAGTTCGCGCAGGCGTACGCGCCCTGCCCCGGGAAGCCGGCGAGATAGCCGCACGACGAGAACAGCACCATCCAGTCCAACTGCCCGGGCGCAAACACTTCGTGCAAGGTCGCGGTGCCGTCGACCTTGGGTCGCATGGCGGCCTCGATATCGCCCTGGCCGGTATTGACCAGCAGCGCACCGGCTTCCACACCCGCGGCGTGGATCACGCCGCGCACCGGCGGCAGGTTGCGCAGGGCGGCGCGCAGGGTGTTGGCGGCGTCGGGCGCCGCGATGTCGACGGCGACGACGTGAACGGACACCCCGCGCTCCTCGAGGGCCTCGACGGTGCAGACCAGCTCGGAGTCCCCCGCGTCGCGCCATTGGGAGCGCTCAGGCATGCCGGAGCGCGAGAGCAGCACCAGCCGCCGCGCCCCGAGGTCGGCCAGCCGCTGGGCCATGCGAAGTCCCAGCACACCGGTGCCGCCGGTGATGAGGTAGGTGCCGCCGGCGCCGCACTGCATCGGCGCCCCGGTGCCATGGCCCGCGTCGGCCAACCGGGCGACGGTCGCGACGCCGTCACGGACCACCACGACGGAGTGGCCGGGCAGCGACCCCAACGCGCCGACGGGAAGGTGCGCGTCGGCCACGTCGAGCACCCCGCCGAAGACCTCCGGGTGTTCGGCTGCGGCGACGCGGGCCAGCCCCCACAGCGGGGCGTGCACGACGTTCGTCCCTTCGTGCACCCCCTCGGTGAGCACCCATATCCGCGCCTTGCCGCCCTGGGCGAGCAGCTGTTTGAGCGTGCGCATCACGAGGTCGACCGATCTCTGCGGCGAGTCGCGGCTGGCAGGCAGCACCAGCACCACCGCGTCGCGGTCCAGTTCGGCAACCGTGGTGAGTTCGTCCGGATCGGCGCACATCGCATACGGCACATCGGCGGCGGCGAGGTCGCGGGTGACGAACCCCCGCGTGTCGGCGTCGCCGCCGACGAGCATCACCGCCGCGGGACGGTTGTCTTGGCGCCACGGCAACGGATGCCATGCCAGCCGGTGCACGATCCGCGAAACATCGCTGCCCGTCGGGCTTTCCAGCTCTTCGAACGCCATCCCGGTCAGCGACGCGCGCACCTGCCCGGACTCCTCGGCGATCAGCACGTCGGTGGCGGTGGTGGCGGCGTGGCGCCGGATGTGCAGCAGGGCCACCGCGGGTGGGCGGCCGTGCACCGCCACCCGTTCGATGTGGGCGGGCATCCGTAGCCGCGGCGGGCCGTCGAAGACCGTCGAGGCTGCCGATGTCGCCGCGTCGAGAAGTGCGGCCCAGGTCGCCGGCTGCGATCCGTCGGGCCGGGCGGCGACCCGGACCAGCATTTCGTCGCCGCCGCGACGCACATCGGTGATCTGCCAATCGAATCCCATTGCGGCCACGCCCAGCGACGCCAGGGTGTCGACCACGTGTTCGGCGGGTAACGGCTCGGGGCAGCGGACCCGGATCGCGGGTTCGTCGATCGTGTGGCCGCGCAGATCGGTGATGTCGGCATCGACGGCGGCCACGGCGCTGCTGTGGGTGAGCCACCCGTCCTCGGCGGTGTCGTCGTCGAGAACGCAGGTCGACAGGGTCAGCGTGCGGTCCTGCAGCACCACCTGGACGTCGCGGGCGCGACCGGGCGCCACCGGCGTCCGCAGTCGCACGTCGAGCAGGTCGGAGTCGGCGGCGGCCAGAAAGGTGTTCAAAAGGACTGCGGCAGGGACGATCTCGGTGCCCTTTACCGGGTGGTCGCCGGGGTAGGGCCGGGTGTCCATATCGACGCGGGTCTGCCACATGCGCGTCGCCACCGCACCGGTCACCTCGATGCGGCCGCCGAGCAGGGTGTGGGTATCGACGTCGTGAACGCCGCGCCCGCCCGGCGGCGGCGTCGGGGTGCGCCAGAACCGGCGGTGCTGCCATTGGGTCACCGGCAGGTCGTCGGCCCACGGCGCGGCGACGTCGATCCCGTGGTCGACCGGTGCGCCGTTGCAGTGCAACGCGGCCAGCGCGGTGGCCACCGATGCCATCGCGGGCCGCTCACGGCGCAGCAATGGCACGACCGCGTGCTCGTCGGCGCCCGAGACCGTCAGCGTTTCGACGATCGAATGAGCCACCACCGGATGGGCGGACACCTCCAGGAACAGGCGGTGCCCGTCGCCGACGGCGGCGGTGACCGCTTCGGCGAAGCGCACCCGGCCGCGCAGGTTCGCCACCCAGTAGTGCTGGTCGCGCGGCGCGGTCGAGCGCGGGTCGGCCAATGCGGTGGTGTACAGCGGGATCCGGGGTGCTCTGGTCGGCGGTAGCTGCGCGGTGAGTCGGGCCAGCTCACCGGTGAGCGCGTCCATGGCCGGACTGTGAAACGCCACGTCGGTGTTGACCCTGCGCACCATCAGACCTTCGTCGGTCCAGGACCGACAGACCTCTTCGACGACGTCGATCGCGCCGGAAATCACGGTCGACTCCGGTGACGCGCTGATCGCGGCCACCACCTCGGAGCGTGCACCCAGCCGAATTTCGGTCTCCGCGAACGGAAGCCGCACCAAGGCCATCGCCCCTTGGCCCATCACGGTGCGGAACCCGCGGGCCCGGTAACAGGCCACCGCCGCGCCCACCGTCAGGTCGAACACCCCCGCCGTCACGCAGGCGGCGACCTCGCCGACGGAGTGGCCGATCACGGCCGCCGGCGCCGCGCCGCGGGCCCGCAGCACCGCGGCCAACCCCACCTGCATGGCGAACGTCAACGCCTGCACCCGGTCGGTGCCGCCGAGGTCGCCGGTGCGCAGCGCGTCGCGCGCCGAGAAGCCCAGCTCGGCGGCGAAGACCGGTTCGACGGCGTCGATCACCGCCGCGAAATGCGGTTCATCAGCCAATAATTCGCGGCCCATCTCCGGCCAGTGCGAGCCGTGCCCGGAGAACACCCACACCGCGCCGTCGGCGGCGCTCGGCAGCGCGGTGCCGGTCACCACCGAGGCGTCGGGTATCGCGTTGGCCAGCGCATCGACCCCGGCCGCAATACCGTCGACGTCGTCGGCGACGACGGCGGCCCGCACCGGTTCATGCGAGCGGCGCAGCCACGTCGTCGCGGCGACCTCCGGCAGGGCCACGTCGCCGACACGCAGGCGCGCCGACAGCGCCGCGGCCTGGGCACGCAGCCGTGCGGTGGACCGCGCCGACACCGGGATGACAGCCGGATGGTGTTGTGTCCGGGTGGTTTCGGGTTTGCGTTGCGGCGCTTCTTCGAGGAGGACGTGGGCGATGGTTCCGCCGTAGCCGTAGCTGCACACCGCGGCGCGTCGCGGCGCGTCCTCGGCGCGTTTCCACTGCTCGACCTCGGTGGGCACCCGCAACCCGCTGCTGGCCCAGTCGACCGCCGGGGTCAACGACCGCACGCCCGCGGTCGGCGGGATCGCCTCGTAGTGCAGCGCCAGGGCGGCTTTGATCAGGCCGACGATTCCGGCGCCGCCCTCGAGGTGGCCGACGTTGGGTTTGACCGATCCGATGCGGCACGGCGCGTCGGCGGGCCGGTCGACGCCGTAAACCTCCGACAGCGCACGAACTTCCGTGGGGTCTCCGGTCGGGGTACCGGTGCCGTGAGCTTCGACGAAGTCGACACTGGACGGGGCGATGTCTGCGGATGCGCAGGCGCGCCGGAACATTTCGGCCTGCGCGGCACCGTTGGGCGACATGATGCCGACGGTGCGGCCGTCCTGGGCGACTGCCCCGCCGCGCACGACGGCGTAGATGTGGTCGCCGTCGCGCAGCGCGTCGCTGAGCCGCTTGAGCACCACGACGGCGGCGCCTTCGCCGCGGCCGTATCCGTCGGCGGCGGCGTCGAAGGTCTTGCATCGGCCGTCGGGTGCGGTGGCACCGGCGACGTCGAGCACCCGGGTCAGGCCGGGGCCGATCAGCGCGCTGACCCCGCCGGCTAACGCAAGCGCCGTCTCCCCCGCGCGCAACATCTGGCAGGCCTGATGCACGGCTACCAGCGATGCGGCGCACGCGGCGTCCAGCGCCACGCTGGGCCCGCGCAGATCGAGCAGATGCGACACGCGGTTGGCGATGCCGCACAACGAGGTGCCGATTCCCGTCCAGGCTTCGATGCCGGGGAGGTCTTCCATGACCAACTTGCCGTAGTCGTCGGAGTTGACGCCCATCAGCACGGCGGTGTCACTACCGGCCAGCGATCTCGGCGGCACCCCGGCGTGCTCGAGCGCCTCCCAGCTGACCTCCAACGCCAGGCGCTGCTGGGGATCCATCAACTCGGCCTCCCGTGGGGAGACACCGAAGAACTCCGCGTCGAAGCCGGGCAGATCGTCGAGGAAGGTGCCTAAGCGGGTGACGTCGCGCAACACCGCGGCGTTACGCGGATCGCGGCGCAGGTACGGCTCCCATCGTTCGGCGGGCACTTCGCTGACCGCGCTGCCGCCGTCGCACAGAAACCGCCAGAACTGGGCGGGCGTGGTGATGTTGCCGGCCAGCCGGCACCCCATGCCGACCACCGCGACGGGCTCGGAGGCTGCGCTCACGAAAGAGTCCGACGGGCACCAGAAGCCCCACTGGTCTGGATAGCCTTGCCTAAGTCGCAACGCGCCATGGCGCCAATATTGGCACATCCCGGCGAACATTTGGGAAGTAGGGACAGCGGGGCGACGTGGTGCCGCTGACGTCGGCGGGGTGCTGTGGTTCCTACAGCGTCTTCACGGCCAGCGGCTGATCGTCACCGGAGACCCGGATGTCGACGGTGTGGATCTGTGGCGTCGGGATGCTGGTCGCCGCCGACAGCCCGGTCGCCTCGTCGCCGGCGGGCCGCCAGGACCCGACGACGGTCTGGGTGCCGTCGCGGGTGGTCACCACGATGTCGTAGCTGGCGACGTTGCGCGCCCAGTCCTTGGTGTACTCGCATGACCAGTTCAGCTCGGTGCCCCAACCCTTCTCGGTGACCGCGAGTTGGGCGGTCAGTCCCTCGCGCTGGCCCGGCTGCATCGGGGCCATCGCCACCGTCTGCACCCCATCGGTGGTGCGGGGGAACACCGTCGCGCCGATCACGCCGCCCACGATCGCCAACGCGGCCGCCGCGGCGACCGCGCTCATCAGGATCGCGCGCCGCGACCGCTGTTGCCGCTTTTCCGCCAGTGAGGCCGCGCCGACCGGTTCGATCAGCGCCGCGGCTTCGTCGGGGCTGAGCGCCTCGAGGATGGTCGGCATCTCGGCGAGTTCGGTGAGCTCGGCGGCCTTCTCGGGGTTGGCGGCGAGGTAGTTTTCGTAGCTTCGCCGGTCTTGGGAACTCAGCGCGCCCAGCACATAGGCGGCGTCCCACCGGGCAAAGTCGTCGTCGGACGCACCGCTGGGCTTGCTCACTGGACAATCCCCCTTTCCTGCAACGCAATTCGCAACGCGCGCAGCGCGTAGTGCATCCTGGACTTGACCGTGCCCGCCGGTATCTGTTCCTGTTGCGCGATGTCGGCGACGGTCTGGCCGAGGTAGTAGGCGCGTACGATCACGCTGCGGTGCTCGGCGCTGAGCGACTTGAGCGCATCGGTCAGGATCCATTTGTCGACCGCGGGGCCGATCGCGTCCAGCGACGGCCGTTCCGGGACGTCGTCGGTCTGCAGCTCGCGGGCGAACCGTGCGCTACGGCGGTCGTCGATCACCAGGTTGCGGGCCACGGTGAACAGCCACGCCCGCACGGATTCGCTGGGCTGTTGCAGGATCTCGGGTTTACGCCACAGCCGCAGCAGCGATTCCTGCACCACGTCCTCGGCGAACGGCCGGTCTCCGCGGGTGAGCCGCATGACGTAGCGCAGCAGCGCCTGGCTGTGCGCATCGGAAATCGCGCGCAGCAGCGCCGCCTGGTCGGGCTCGGTCACCCGTACATGCTGCCGCCGAATGTGGGCTGGTGTGACGGCAAACGCCAAAAAGCCGTGCGGGTAACCCACGTTCGGCGCTAATCAAGGATGGTGCGCACCACCGCGTCGGCCAACAACCGCCCCCGGTCGGTGAGCACCAGCCGGTCGGACCGCACGATCGCGAGCCCGTCGTCGACCACTGTCGCGGCGCGGCGGCGTTCGGCCTCGCTCAGCAGGTCCATCGCCAGCCCGTCGCGCAGCCGCACCCCCAACAGCACATCCTCGGTGTGGCGGGTTTCGGCATCGAGCAGTTCGTAACCGGCGACCGGAAGCCGGCCCTCGCTCAAGGTTTGCGCATAAGCGTTGGGGTGCTTGACATTCCACCACCGCGTCGCGCCGAGGTAGCCGTGAGCGCCCGGTCCGGTGCCCCACCACTGACCGCCGTTCCAGTAGCCGATGTTGTGTCGGCACTCGCCGCCGGGCCGACACCAGTTCGACAGCTCGTACCAGTCGAAGCCGGCCGCCGACAGCCGCGCGTCGAGCAGCTCGTAGCGGTGCGCCAACTCGTCGTTGTCGGGGGTGGTGAGCTCGCCGCGGCGCACCCGGCGCGCCATCGCGGTGCCGTCCTCGACCACCAGCGCGTACCCGGAGACGTGGTCGACGCCGGCGTCGAGCGCGGCCTCGATCGAGCGCAGCAGATCCTCGTCGCGCTCTCCGGGTGTGCCGTAGATCAGATCCAGGTTGAGGTGCTCGAACCCGGCGGCGCCGGCCTCGCGGGCCGCCTCCAGCGCACGCCCCGGTGAGTGCACCCGGTCCAGCACCGCCAGCACGTGCGCGGCCGTGGACTGTATGCCCAGCGACACCCGGGTGTACCCGGCGGCGCGCAGCTGGTCGAAGAACCGCGGCGACGTCGACTCCGGATTGGCTTCAGTGGTGAGCTCGGCGTCGGGCGCGAAGTCGAAATGCGCGCGGATCGCGTCGAGCACCGTGGCCAGGCCGTCGGCGCCCAGCAACGACGGGGTTCCGCCGCCGATGAACACGGTGTCGACCGGCGGCGGCGCACCCATTGCCGCGGCGGCCAGCCGAAGCTCGGTGCGCAGCCCGGCCAGGTATCCGTCCGGGGTGGCGCCGCCCAGCTCCGTGGGCGTATAGGTGTTGAAGTCGCAGTAACCGCAGCGCGTCGCGCAGAACGGCACGTGGACGTAGACGCCGAACGCGCGGCCGGGGGTGGCCCTGAGGTTCGGCAGCGCCGCGGGCGCCGTTCGCACGGTCATATGGTCCAGCTTCCCAGAAGAGTTCTGCTCGCCCTGAGCGCAAATATGGGCCGGTTAGGGCGTTGGCCCAAGTTCATGGCACAATTGGCGTCGTGACTGCTGCACGCATCTTCCCCCGCATTTCGCTGGTGGCGCGTCGGCATGTCGATTACAAGCGCGTTTGTACCTGTTGCTGTCTGCCTTGACGCGCTGATTACGGACCCCAGCCCACCAATCCCTTTTAGCTGGCCGCCGGATCTGCGCCGCCGGACAGCTCTCCGGTGACACGCGCGATCTGAACGCCGGCTCCACGAAGGAGCCAACACCGAATGACTCAGGCAAAAGCCAAACCGGCCCGCAAGCCACGCGCAGAAGGCCAGTGGGCCCTCGGCTACCGAGAACCGCTCAACGGCAACGAGCAGCTCAAAAAGGACGACAACCCGCTCAACGTGCGGGACCGCATCGTCAACATCTACGCCAAGACGGGATTCGACGGTATCGACACGTCCGACCTGCGTGGCCGCTTCCGCTGGATGGGTCTGTACACCCAGCGCGAGCAGGGCTACGACGGCACCTGGACCGGCGACGAGAACGCCGATCTGCTGGAGGCCAAGTACTTCATGATGCGGGTCCGCTGCGACGGCAAGGCGCTCTCGGTGGCCGCGCTGCGCACGCTGGGGGCGATCTCCACCGACTTCGCCCGCGACACCGCCGACATCACCGACCGGATGAACCTGCAGTACCACTGGCTGGAGATCGAGAACGTCCCCGAGATCTGGCGTCGGCTCGATGAGGTCGGGCTGCAGACCACCGAGGCCTGCGGTGACTGCCCGCGCGGCATGCTGGGCTCGCCGCTGGCCGGGTTGTCCCACGACGAGGTGATCGACCCGACCCCGGCGCTCGACGAGATCGTCCGCCGCTACATCGACAACCCCGAGTACTCCAACCTGCCGCGTAAGTACAAGACCGCGGTCTCGGGTCTGCAGGACGTCGCCCATGAGGTCAACGACATCTCGTTTATCGGGGTGAACCATCCCGAGCACGGGCCCGGGCTGGACCTGTGGGTGGGCGGCGGCCTGTCCACCAACCCGATGCTGGCCCAACGGCTCGGCGTGTGGGTGCCGTTGAACGAGGTGCCCGACGTGTGGGAGGCCGTCACCTCGGTGTTCCGCGACTACGGCTACCGCAGGCTGCGGTCGAAGGCGCGGCTGAAGTTCCTGGTCAAGGACTGGGGTGTAGAAAAGTTCCGCGAGGTTCTCGAAACGGAGTATCTGAAGCGTCCGTTGATCGACGGCCCGGCGCCCCAGCCGGTCAAGCATCCGATCGACCACGTCGGCATCCAGAAGCTCAAGAACGGCCTCAACGCAGTCGGCGTCGCCCCGATCGCCGGCCGGGTGTCGGGCACGATCCTGACCGCGGTGGCCGACCTGATGGAGAAGGCCGGTTCCGACCGCGCGCGGTTCACCCCGTATCAGAAGCTGATCATCCTCGATGTGCCTGACGACAAGCTCGACGACCTGACCGCCGGGCTGGCGCAGCTGGGGTTGCCCGCCGAGCCGACGCACTGGCGCAAGAACCTGATGGCCTGCACGGGCATCGAATTCTGCAAGCTGTCGTTCACCGAGACCCGCACCCGCGCACAGGCGCTCGTGCCCGAGCTGGAGAAGCGGCTCGAGGACATCAACGCCCAGCTCGACGTGCCGATCACGATCAACCTGAACGGCTGCCCGAACTCCTGCGCGCGGATCCAGGTGGCCGACATCGGTTTCAAGGGCCAGATGGTCGACGACGGCGACGGCCCTGAAGAGGGTTTCCAGGTGCACCTGGGCGGCAGCCTCGGGCTGGACAGCGGTTTCGGCCGCAAGCTGCGCCAGCACAAGGTGCTGTCCAAGGACGTCGGGGACTACATCGACAGGGTGGTCCGCAACTTCGTGAAACAACGCGAGGACGGCGAGCGTTTCGCTACGTGGGCGATGCGAGCCGAGGAGGCGGATCTGCGGTGACTGACGTTCTATCCGACACCGACCTGCAGGCGCTGGCCGAGCGGGCCGCCGAGGAACTCGACGGTGCCAGCGCCATCGACCTGCTGCGCTGGACCGACGAGAACTTCGCAGGCAACTACATCGTGGCGTCCAACATGCAGGATGCGGTCCTCGTCGATATGGCCGCCAAGGTGCGCCCCGGTGTGGACGTGCTGTTTCTGGACACCGGCTATCACTTCGCCGAAACGATCGGCACCCGTGACGCGGTCGCGTCGGTCTACGACGTGAACGTGGTCAACGTCACCCCGGAAAAGTCCGTGGCCGAACAGGATGCGCTCTTCGGCAAGGATCTGTTCGCTCGTGAACCCAACGAGTGCTGCCGGACGCGCAAGGTCGAGCCGTTGAGCAAGGCGCTGAGCGGATATGCGGCATGGGTCACCGGCATCCGGCGGGTGGAGGCGCCGACGCGCGCGAACGCGCCGCTGATCAGTTGGGATAAGGCGTTCGGGCTGGTGAAGATCAACCCGTTGGCGGCGTGGACCGACGACGACATGCAGCGCTACATCGACGCCAACGGCGTGTTGGTCAATCCGCTTGTCGACGAGGGCTATCCGTCGATCGGCTGCGCGCCGTGCACGGCCAAGCCCGTCGAGGGTGCCGATCCGCGCAGCGGCCGCTGGGCGGGCACCGGCAAGATCGAATGCGGGCTGCACGCCTCGTGACGCTCATTTTGACCGCGCACGGCAGTGTCGATCCGCGCTCAGCGGCCGTGACGCATGCGGTCGCGGGCCGGATCCGACGACTGCGGCCGTGGCTGGATGTGCGTGCGGCGTTTCTGGAGAACGCCGCACCGAGCCTGGGCGACGTGCTGGCCGACATGCCCGGCCGCGGCGTCGTCGTGCCGTTCCTGCTGGCCGACGCCTACCACGCCCGCATCGACCTGCCCGCGGTGATCGAAGCCTCGGGAGCCGACGTCGAGCAGGCCGGGGTGTTGGGTGAGGATCCGGCGCTGTTGTCGGTGTTGCGACAGCGCCTCGCCGAACGCGGTGCGTCTCCGGACGACGACGGCCTCGGAGTGCTGGTCGTGGCCGTCGGGTCGTCGAGCGCTACCGCGAACGCCCGCACCACCTCGGTGGCGCGGACGCTGGGTACCGGAACCCGTTGGGCGGGCGCCGAAGTCGCGTTCGCCACCGGCCCGCATCCCAGCGTCGACGACGCCGCACAACTGCTGCGCGCCAAGGGTGCGCGCCGTTTGGTGATCGCCCCGTGGTTCCTGGCGCACGGCCGGATCACCGATCGCGTCGCCAACTACGCCGCCGCACAAGACATCTCGATGGCCGAGCCGCTGGGATCGCACAACCTGGTCGCCGCGACGGTACTGGACCGCTTCGACGCGCTCACCGCCGCCTCCGTGGCGGCCTAGCCTAGCTGAGGCTTTCGACTGCGCGCTCGTCGGCGGTGTCGGCTGCGGGCACTTCGGAGCCTGCCGGTATCGCGGGGATGCGGGTGGCGCGCACGTAGACGGTGTCGCCCTCTTTCAAGGCGAGTGCTTCGGCATCACCGCGGGTAATCTGCGCGGTGAACGAGGTGTTCGATGCGGCGTTGGTGAGTTCGACGCGAACTTCGAAGCCCAGCATGACGATCCGGTCGATGGTGGCTCGTACCACGCCGGTGGCGGCGATGGAGTCTTCGCTGGCCGCGATGGCCATCTCCGGGGTGCGTCCGACGCGGATGTCGTGGGGGCGCACCAGGCTGCCGTTCAGCGACGACACCGCACCCAGAAACGACATCACGAACGCGTTGGCGGGTTGGTCGTAAACCTGTGTCGGAGAACCGACCTGCTCGATACGGCCGTTGTTGAGCACGGCGATGCGGTCGGCCACGTCCAGCGCTTCGGACTGGTCGTGGGTGACCAGCACGGTGGTGACGTTGACCTCCTCGTGCAGGTGTCGCAACCAGACCCGCAGATCCTCACGGACTTTGGCGTCCAGTGCGCCGAACGGCTCGTCGAGCAGTAGCACCTGCGGGTCGACGGCGAGCGCGCGGGCCAGCGCCATGCGTTGGCGTTGTCCCCCGGACAGCTGGTTGGGGTAGCGGGTCTGAAAGCCGGTCAGCCCCACCACGTCCAGCAGGTTGTCGACCTTTTCCTTGATCTCGGCCTTCGGCCGTTTGCGGATCTTGAGGCCGAAGGCCACGTTGTCACGCACCGTCAGGTGCTTGAACGCCGCGTAGTGCTGGAACACGAACCCGATACCGCGTCGCTGCGGCGGCACGTTGGTGACGTCGCGGCCGTTGATCGTGATGGTTCCGGTGTCGGGTTGGTCCAGCCCGGCGATCGCGCGCAGCAGGGTGGATTTACCCGAACCGCTGGGGCCGAGCAGCGCCGTCAACGACCCCGACGGCACGTCGAAGTCGACGTTGTCGAGCGCGGCGAAGTCGCCGTAGCGCTTGTTGGCGCCCCGCACCGTGATCGCGTTGGTCGTGCTGGTGGTCACAGCCGTCGTCTCCTCATCGCCCATGGCTCAGGTGTCCAGTTTCGCGCGGCGGGCGTCGAGAATCACCTGCACGATCAGGACGATCACTGCGACGCTCATCAACAGTGTCGAGATCGCGTACGCGCCATACTCGTTTCCGAGCGCGTGGCGGTCGGACACCAGCAACGTCAACGTCTGCGACTGGCCCGGCAGGTTCGACGACACCATGATCACGGCCCCGTACTCGCCGAGCGTCCGCGCGACGGTCAACACCACCCCGTACATCAGACCCCACTTGATCGAGGGCAGCGTGACCAGCCGGAAGGTCTGCCACGCGCTGGAACCCAGGGTCGAGGCGGCCTCCTCCTGGTCGGTGCCCAACTCGTGCAACACCGGTTCGACCTCCCGGATCACGTAGGGCACGGTGACGAAGATGCTGGCCAGCACGATGCCCGGGAACCCGAAGATGATCTTGAGGCCGAGGTTGTTCTCGACGAAGCCCAGCGCACCGGCCGAGCCCCACAGCAGGATCAGCGCGACACCGACCACCACCGGCGACACCGCAAACGGCAGGTCGATCACCGCCTGCAGCATGCTCTTACCACGAAACTTGTTGCGCGCCAATACCAGAGCGGTCGGGACCCCGAAGATCACGTTGAGCGGCACCACGATGGCCACCACGATCAGCGACAGTTGCAGCGCCGAGATGGCCGCCGGCGTGGTGATCGACCCGACGAACTCGCCGATACCCGGTTCGAAGGTGCGCCACAGAATCAAGCCGACCGGCACCACCAGCAAGACCGCCAGATAGCCCAGCGCCAGAAAACGCAGCAGGTAGCGAACCGCAGGCGACAACGTCACGTCGTCAACTCCTGGCGTTTGGCCACCCGCGAGCCGATGGTGCGCAGGATGAACAGCACCACGAACGAAATCGTAAGCAGCACAATCGATACCGCCGCCGCACCGGTGCGGTCGTCGAACTCGATCAGGGTGCGGATGTACTGCGAGGACACCTCGGATTCACCGGGTACCGCGCCGCCGATCAGCACCACCGAACCGTATTCACCGATCGCGCGGGAGAAGGCCAGCCCGGCACCGGAGAGCAGGGACGGCAGCAGCGCGGGCAGCATCACGAGCCGGAAGATCGTGAAGTTGTCGGCGCCCAGCGATGCCGCGGCTTCCTCGACCTCACGATCCAACTCCAGGATCACCGGCTGCACCGAGCGCACCACGAACGGCAGGGTGACGAACAGCAGCGCGATGCCCACCCCCCACTTGGTGTGCTGGATGTGGATCCCGACCGGGCTGCTCGGCCCGTAGAGTGCCAGCATCACCAGGCTGGCCACGATGGTGGGCAATGCGAACGGCAGGTCGATGATGGCGTCCACCAACCGCTTGCCGACGAAGTCGTCGCGGGTGAGCACCCACGCCACCAGCAGGCCGAAGAACAGGTTGATCACCGCGACCGCGAATGAGACGGTCAGCGTGACCTGAAACGACTGGATCGCGCCGGTGGAGGTCACCGCCTGCCAGAACGCGTCCCACCCACCACCGGCGGACTGCCACACGATCGCGGCGAGCGGCAGCAGCACGATGATCGACAACCAGGTGGTGGCCACGCCGACGCGCAGCTTGGTGTTGCCGTAGCGGCTGATGAAAAAGCCCTTGGGCGTCCCGGCATCGTCGAACGGCTCCTGCGGGAGCCGCGGGCCTTTCGCGTCCAGGCCAGCTGTCATCCCGTGGCTTCTTTGTAGATTTTCGTGATCGTGCCGTTGTCCTTGTCGAACAATGCCGCATCCACGCTCTGCCAGCCACCCAGATCGGCGATCGTCCACAGTCTCTCCGGGGCGGGGAAATCGTCCGCGAAATCCAACGCAACCCCGGGATCGACCGGCCGGAAACCGGCCTCGGCCCAGATCCTCTGCCCCTCAGGGGTGTAGAGGAAGTTCTTGAGCGCGGTGGCCTTCTCGAGGTGCGGGCTCGAGGTGACGACCGCAACGGGGTTCTCGATCTTGAACGTCTGCGGCGGGTTCACATGTTCGACGGGCTCGCCCTGCCGTTCGATGTGGATGGCCTCGTTCTCGTAGCTCAGCAGCACATCGCCGGTGCCCTGCAGGAACAGGTCGCTGGCCGCGCGCCCGGACGACGGCCGGGTCCTGATGTGATCCGTGACCAGCTCGTTGACGAAATCCAGCCCGGCCTGTGGGTTTTGACCGCCGTTGCTCTTGGCGGCATACGGCGCCAATAGGTTCCACTTCGCCGATCCCGAACTGAGCGGGCTCGGACTCACCACCTCGAGGCCCGGCGCCAGCAGGTCGTCCCAGTCCCTGATGTTCTTCGGGTTGCCCTCGCGCACCACGAGCGTGACGACGGAGCCGAACGGGACACCGCCGGTGGCGTCGGCGTTCCAGTCCTCGGCGACCTTGCCCGCCTTGACCAACCGGGCGACGTCGGGTTCGACGGAGAAGTTGACGATGTCGGCGGGTTTACCGTCGACCACAGCGCGCGACTGATCGCCCGAGGGGCCGTAGGACGCGGTCACCGCGGCGCCATCACCTTCCTGGGTAGCCGCAAACGCCGGGATGATCTGGCTCCAGCCGGGCTCGGGAACCGCGTAGGCGACCAGCGTCAGCGTGCTGTCGCCGCCACCGGTCTCCGGAGCGCCGCCGACGACGTCGCTGGATCCGCCGCCGCACGCGGTGACCAGGCTCGCGGCGGCGACGACGGCGGCGGTGCGCCAGAACTTCTGGTGATCACGCATTGATGACCTTTCCTTGCAGGGACGCTAACGAAGACGATCCGTCACGTCGGCAAGGCGCGAGCAGCATTCGGGCTCAGAACAGTTGCCGCCGACACACTAAAACCGCGGACGGGAAAGGAGTCAGCAACAACAGCAGACATCAGCGACGGCAGCGAGTCCCACGGCGATGAGGGCCAAGACGTGGCCGCCCTTGTTGCCGGTCGCCGAACGCATGGCGCAAAGAATAACAGAGCCGGCCGGTTGTGCACGGTGTCGATCAGCCGCCCTGACGCGTCACCAGCCAGGTGACGAGCACCAATACCACCAGGAAAGCCAGCGCCATCGTCACCCGCGACGGTGGCATACCGCCCCTCATCGGTCGTCGTCTTGGTCGAGATGGCGCACCCGCCGCACCAGCCGAATGCTGTTGCCCAGCGCACCGTCGAGCACCACAGCAATGCCGAACGCCAGCGCGACCACCACGGGCATCACCACCGCGGTCTGCACTACGAACGGCAGCCCGGTGAGCCACAGCTCAACGCCGTCCCACCAATTGAGGAAGCCGTCCACCCGGCCAGCGTATGTGATGTAAAGATTGCGCCGTGCCCGAGGACGAGGAGCGCACCGACAGTACCGGCTGCATCGTCGCCGGCGGCGGTCCCGCGGGAATCATGCTGGGCCTGCTGCTTGCCCGCGCCGGCGTCGACGTCACGGTCATGGAGAAACACGCGGACTTCCTGCGTGACTTCCGCGGCGACACGGTGCACGCCAGCACGCTGCGGTTGCTTGACGAACTCGGCCTCGCCGAGCAGTTCGCCCAGCTGCCGCACCGGGAGATCGAACAGCTCTCCCTCAACGTGCAGGGCACCGAGGTGAGGATGGATCTACGGCGGATTCCCGGTCCGCACAAGCAGATTGCGCTGGTGCCCCAGTGGGACTTCCTCGAGCTGTTGGCGTCGGCAGCGGAGAAAGAGCCGACGTTCACACTGCTGCGCAACACCGAGGTGCTGGGGCCGATCGTGCGCGGCAGCACCGTGGTCGGGGTCCGGTACCGCACCGCCGACGGTGAGGTCCGCGCGATGCACGCGCCGCTGACCGTCGCCTGCGACGGCCGGTCCTCGACGCTGCGCACGGCGATGGGGCTGACGCCGAAGAACTTCGGGACGCCCATGGACGTGTGGTGGTTTCGGCTGCCGCGCCGCCCCGACGACCCGCACGGGCTGGCCGGGGTGCTGGGGACGGGCCACGCCCAGATCGTCATCGACCGCGGTGAGTACTACCAATGCGCCTACGTCATCCCCAAGGGCCGCGACAGCGACCTTCGCGCCGAGGGCGTCGAAGCGCTGCGCCGTGACGTGGTGGCGCTGGTGCCGTGGCTGGCCGAGCACACCGCGGCGCTGACGTCGATGGACGAGGTCAAGCTGCTCAACGTGGCGCTCAACCGGCTGCGCCGCTGGTACACCGACGGGTTGTTGCTCATCGGTGACGCCGCCCACGCGATGTCGCCGGTCGGCGGCGTCGGGATCAATCTCGCGGTGGCCGACGCCGTCGCCGCCGGGCGGATGCTGGCCGCTCCGCTGCGCACCGGCACGGTCTCGACCCGGCACCTGGCGCGGGTGCAGGCCCGCCGGTGGCTGCCTGCGGCGCTGGTCCAGGCGGTGCAGCGGCTGATCCACGCGCGGGTGATCGCGGTGGCGGTGGGGGCGACCGGTCCGGCCAAACCACCGCTTCTGGTCCGGATCGCCGCGCGCGCGCCGCTGTTGCGCCGGGTCGCGGCCTACGGTGTCGCGATCGGCCCGCTGCCCGAACACGTGCCGGCGTTCGCCCGCCGCTGAGGGCCGGTGCGCGGGAACACGGGAACGATTCGGTGGACGCCGAGCAGGTCCGCAGTCGATGATGTCGGCATGGTGCTACCACACATCGAGCCGTCCGAAGTGCCATCGGAGACCGACAACGGGTCCGCGTCGGGCCGCCGCAGCGACCCGAACGCCCCACTGACGATGACCGGGCCGATGCCCTACGCGCCATCCGCGTCGTTGCGGAACCCCTTTCCGCCGATCGCCGACTACGCGTTTCTGTCCGACTGCGAGAACACCTGCCTGATCTCGTCGGCAGGCTCCATCGAATGGCTGTGCGTACCGCGTCCGGACTCCCCCAGCGTGTTCGGCGCGATCCTCGACCGCGGCGCAGGCCACTTCCGGCTGGGCCCCTACGGGGTGTCGGTGCCTGCCGCCCGCCGCTACCTCCCGGGCAGCCTGATCCTGGAGACCACCTGGCAGACCCACACCGGCTGGCTGATCGTGCGCGACGCGCTGGTGATGGGACCGTGGCATGACCTCGACGCCAGGTCCCGCACGCACCGCCGCACCCCGATGGACTGGGACGCCGAGCACATCCTGTTGCGCACGGTGCGCTGTGTCAGCGGCACGGTCGAGTTGGTGTTGAACTGCGAACCGGCCTTCGACTACCACCGCATCCCGGCCACCTGGGAGTACTCGGCCCAGGCCTACGGGGAGGCGATCGCCCGCGCCCGCCGCGACCCCGATGCGCATCCGACGCTGAGGCTGACCACCAACCTGCGACTCGGGCTCGAAGGCCACGAGGCCCGCGCCCGCACCCGGATGAAGGAGGGCGACAACGCGTTTGTCGCGCTGTCCTGGTCCAAACACCCCGCGCCGCAGAACTACGAGGAAGCCGCCGACAAGATGTGGCAGACCAGCGAATGCTGGCGGCAGTGGATCAACATCGGCAACTTCCCCGACCACCCGTGGCGGGCCTACCTGCAGCGCAGCGCGTTGACGCTGAAGGGGCTCACCTACTCCCCGACCGGTGCGCTACTGGCGGCGCCCACCACGTCGTTGCCGGAAACCCCACAGGGCGAGCGCAATTGGGACTACCGCTACGCGTGGGTGCGGGACTCCACGTTCGCGCTGTGGGGTCTGTACACCTTGGGTCTGGACCGTGAAGCCGACGACTTCTTCGCGTTCATCGCCGACGTGTCCGGTGCGAACAACGGTGAACGCCACCCGCTTCAGGTGATGTATGCCGTCGGCGGTGAGCGCACCCTGGTCGAGGAGGAACTGCACCACCTGTCCGGCTACGACGGCGCCCGCCCGGTGCGCATCGGCAACGGCGCCTACAACCAGATGCAGCACGACATCTGGGGCACGATGCTGGACTCGGTGTATCTGCACGCGAAGTCGCGGGAGCAGATCTCCGACACGTTGTGGCCGGTGCTCAAACAACAGGTCGAAGAGGCGATCAAGCACTGGCGCCAGCCAGACCGCGGCATCTGGGAGGTACGCGGCGAACCGCAGCACTTCACCTCCAGCAAGATCATGTGCTGGGTGGCGCTGGACCGCGGCTCCAAACTCGCCGAACTGCAGGGTGAGAAGTCCTACGCCCAGCAGTGGCGCGCCATCGCCGAGGAGATCAAGGCCGATGTGCTCAAGAACGGCGTCGACTCGCGCGGGGTGCTGACCCAGCGCTACGGCCACGACGCGCTGGACGCGTCGCTGCTGCTGGCGGTGCTGACCCGGTTCCTGCCGCCCGACGACCCGCGGGTGCGGGCCACCGTGCTGGCGATCGCCGACGAGCTCACCGAGGAAGGCCTGGTGCTGCGCTACCGCGTCGAGGAGACCGACGACGGCCTGGCCGGCGAGGAGGGCACGTTCACGATCTGCTCGTTCTGGCTGGTGTCGGCGCTGGTGGAGATCGGCGAGATCCACCGCGCAAAACACCTGTGTGAGCGGCTGCTGTCGTTCGCCAGCCCACTGCACCTGTACGCCGAGGAGATCGAGCCGCGCACGGGCCGCCACCTCGGCAACTTCCCGCAGGCGTTCACCCATCTGGCGTTGATCAACGCGGTGGTGCACGTGATCCGCGCCGAAGAGGAGGCCGACAGCTCCGGCGGGTTCGTGCCCGCCAACGCGCCGATGTAGCCGAGGTGCGTTACCGCTACTCTCGGTCTGACAAATGGGCTTGACCAAAGGGCGGTATGGGCAACATCTATAGCGACGTCAGCGAGATCGTGGGACGGACCCCGCTGGTCCGACTCAACCGTATGACCGAGGGCCTGCAGGCGCAGGTGCTCGCCAAGTTGGAGTTCTACAACCCGGCCAACAGCGTCAAGGACCGGATCGGGGTAGCGATCGTCGACGCGGCGGAGGCCGCCGGCGCGCTGCGGCCGGGCGGCACCATCGTGGAGGCCACCAGCGGCAACACCGGTATCGCCTTGGCGATGGTCGGCGCGGCGCGCGGCTACCGGGTGATCCTGACCATGCCCGACACCATGTCGACCGAACGCCGGGTGATGCTGCGGGCCTTCGGCGCCGAGATCGTGCTGACGCCCGGCGCCGAGGGCATGGCCGGTGCCGTCGCCCGCGCCGAACAGATCATCGCCGAGACTGAGAACGCGGTGGCCGCAGAGCAATTCGCCAACCCGGCCAATCCGGACATCCACGAACGCACCACCGGCGAGGAGGTCTGGGCCGACACCGACGGAACGGTGGACATCTTCGTCGCCGGGATCGGCACCGGCGGCACGCTGACCGGCGTCGGCCGGGTACTCAAATCCCGCAAGCCCGGGGTGCAGATCGTCGGCGTCGAACCGGCAGACTCCCCGATCCTCAACGGCGGCGAACCCGGCCCGCACAAGATTCAGGGCATCGGGGCCAACTTCATCCCCGAGGTGCTCGACCGCGAGGTGTACGACGAGATCATCGACGCCGGATTCGACGACGCGATCACGGTCGCCCGTGCCCTGGCCACCCAGGAAGGCATCCTGGGCGGCATCTCGGCGGGGGCCAACGTGTGGGCCGCGCTCGAGTTGGCCAAGCGGCCGGAGAACGCCGGGAAGATGATCGTGGTGGTCATCCCCGACTTCGGTGAACGCTATGTCTCCACGCCGCTGTTCGAGCACATCCGGGACTGAGACCGTCATGGCGCTGCTCGCCACCCTGCGGGAGGACCTGCAGAACGCCCGTGCCCACGATCCGGCCGCGCGCGGGGACGTGGAGAACGCGCTGGTGTACTCCGGTCTGCACGCGATCTGGACCCACCGGGTGGCGCACCGGATGTGGGCGCGTCCGGCGCTGCGTGGACCGGCCCGCGTGCTGATGCAGATCGTCCGGGCGGTCACGGGGATCGAGATTCACCCGGGCGCCACCATCGGCCGGCGCTTCTTCATCGACCACGGCATGGGCGTGGTGATCGGCGAAACCACCGAAATCGGCGATGACGTGATGATCTACCACGGGGTGACGTTGGGAGGGCGCACCCTCAAACGGGTCAAGCGTCACCCTACGATCGGCAACCGGGTCACGATCGGTGCTGGCGCCAAGGTGCTGGGTCCGCTCACGGTCGGTGACGACAGCGCGATCGGCGCCAATGCCGTTGTCACCCACGATGTTCCGGCGGATTCGATCGCGACCGGCATACCGGCGGTCGTGCGGCATCGCACCGAAAGAGAACGCGAGCAGGCCGTCGACCCTACCTGCTACATCGATCCCGCCATGTATATCTAACCGATCTTGTCCAACATCAGGTTGGCGACCGAGACCGCGTCCTGCGCACCCATCGCATCCGAAATCTCCACGTCCACAATGCAATCCGCGGCGATGCCCAGCGCGCGCTGAACTGTCGAGCCGGCGTCGTGCAGCACGACGGCCGACACAGTGCTCTGATCGACGGCAACGCCGGTGATCCTGCTGACGGCCGAGGTGTGCGAGCCGGGCCGGTACAGCACCAGCGTCTCGCCGTTGCAGCGGTGCCAGTTCTCGGCCGCGGCGGCGAAGAACTCCTGGGCGGCGTCAGCGGTGGCGAACTGCACGACACCGAAGAAACCCGACGACGACGGACCGGTGGCGTCGCCGCCCACCCAGGACTGGCTGGCCACCGTGCGCACCGGATCGGCGTCGTACACCGTTTTCTGCAACCGGTAACCGGTGCTCACACAGTCGGCGGGCGTCGCTTGACCTTCCCCGACGCTCTGCAGCAGCAGGTCGGGACCGCCCTCGACGAGCTGGCCCGAGAAGCCCGTCGTGCCCAGCATCGCGGCCAGTTCGTCGGCGGTGGGCAGGATCTGGGCGAGCGCACGCACCGGCGACGGTTTGACGACCTCGGCGATCCGCAACGTGGGCGGGTCGGCGACCTGGGCCGTACACCCGGCAAGCACCACACCGGCGCTCAGCGCAACGACGGCCACCCCGCGCGAGCGCATCGGCTGCCTACTTCTTGGCCTTGTCGGCAGACGAGTCGGTGGACAGGGCTGCGACGAACGCCTCCTGCGGCACCTCGACCCGACCGATGGTCTTCATCCGCTTCTTGCCTTCCTTCTGCTTCTCCAGCAGCTTGCGCTTACGGCTGATGTCACCGCCGTAGCACTTCGATAGCACGTCTTTGCGGATCGCGCGGATGTTTTCGCGAGCAATGATCTTCGACCCGATCGCGGCCTGCACCGGAACTTCGAACTGCTGGCGCGGGATCAACTCGCGAAGTTTGGTCGTCATCTTGTTGCCATAGGCATACGCCGCGTCCTTGTGCACGATCGCGCTGAACGCGTCCACCGGCTCACCCTGGAGCAGGATATCGACCTTGACCAGGTCGGCTTCCTGTTCGCCTGCGTCCTCGTAGTCGAGGCTGGCATATCCGCGGGTGCGGGATTTCAGCGAGTCGAAGAAGTCGAAGATGATCTCGCCCAGCGGCATCGTGTAGCGCAACTCCACGCGCTCGGGAGACAGATAGTCCATGCCGCCGAGTTCACCGCGGCGCGATTGGCACAGTTCCATGATGGCGCCGATGAACTCGCTGGGCGCGATGATCGTCGTCTTGACGACGGGCTCGTACACAGCACGCATCTTGCCGCCCGGCCAGTCCGACGGGTTGGTCACCATCAGTTCCGAACCGTCTTCGGTCACAACGCGATACACGACGTTGGGCGAGGTGGAGATGAGGTCGAGGTTGAATTCGCGCTCGAGGCGCTCGCGGGTGATCTCCATGTGCAGCAGGCCCAGAAAGCCGCAGCGGAAACCGAACCCCAGCGCCACCGACGTCTCGGGTTCCCAGGTCAGCGCGGCATCGTTGAGCTGCAGCCGGTCTAGCGCGTCACGCAGATCCGGGTAGTCGGAGCCGTCGACCGGATACAGCCCGGAGTAGACCATCGGCTTGGGTTCGCGGTAGCCGGTCAGCGCTTCGGTGGCGCCGCCGCGCGCAGTCGTCACGGTGTCACCGACCTTGGACTGACGCACGTCCTTCACGCCGGTGATCAGGTAGCCGACCTCACCGACGCCAAGGCCGTCGGCGGGTTTGGGTTCCGGGGACATGATGCCGACTTCCAGCAGTTCGTGGACGGCACCGGTGGACATCATCTTGATCCGCTCGCGCGGGACGATCTTGCCGTCGACGACGCGGACGTAGGTCACCACGCCGCGGTAGGTGTCATAGACCGAGTCGAAGATCATCGCGCGTGCGGGGGCGTCGGCGTCGCCGGTGGGGGGCGGCACCTCACGCACGAGGTGGTCGAGCAGGTCGGCGACCCCGTCGCCGGTCTTGCCCGACACGCGCAGGACGTCGCTGGGTTCGCAGCCGATGATGTGGGCGATCTCGGCGGCATAACGGTCCGGGTCGGCGGCGGGCAGGTCGATCTTGTTGAGCACCGGGATGATGACCAGGTCGCGGTCCAACGCCAGGTAGAGGTTGGCCAGGGTCTGAGCCTCGATGCCCTGGGCAGCGTCGACCAGCAGCACCGCACCCTCGCAGGCTTCCAGCGCCCGCGACACCTCGTAGGTGAAGTCGACGTGGCCGGGGGTGTCGATCAGGTGCAGCACGTAGTCGCCGGCGCCGGGCCCCTCTTCCACGGCCCAAGGCAGCCTTACGTTCTGGGCCTTGATCGTGATGCCACGCTCGCGTTCGATGTCCATCCGGTCCAAGTACTGCGCACGCATGGTGCGGTCGTCGACGACACCGGTGAGTTGCAGCATCCGGTCGGCCAGCGTCGACTTGCCGTGGTCGATGTGGGCGATGATGCAGAAGTTCCGAATCTGCGCCGGCGCGGTGAAGGTCTGGTCGGCGAAGCTGCTGATGGGAATCTCCTGGTGAGACGGGCAGTGGGTGCCACCAGCGTATCGAGGGAGGCGCCGGTCGACACAATCGTGGCCAGGCGACTTCACTTATGCTCGGCAATATGGCTCCGCCATGGAAGACTTTTCAGCGCTTCGCGGAGAACCTCGTGTTCAACGAGGCGCCCAAGTTCGTCCGTCAGCTGCAGAATTCGCCGACGCTGCAGCGCGGTATCCAACAGGGCATCAAGATCGGCATGGACGTCATCGTGGGTCCGACCGAGGCCGAGGCTCCGGCCATCACCGCGGGACGCCCGGTCAGCCGAACCTTCGTACCGACCGCGCACCGGGCCCGCAAGCTGGTTTACGCCCCCGACCTCGACGGCCGCGCCGATCCCGGCGAGATCGTCTGGACCTGGGTGGTCTACGAGGACGATCCGGACCGCGGTAAGGACCGTCCGGTGCTGGTGGTCGGCAGGGACCGGTCCACTCTGCTCGGGTTGATGCTCTCCAGCCGCGACCACCACGGCGACGATCCGAATTGGGTGGCGATCGGCGCCGGCAGCTGGGATTTCGAGAGCAGGCAGAGTTGGGTGCGGCTGGACCGGGTGCTCGACGTGCCCGAGGAGGGCATCCGACGCGAAGGCGCGATCCTCGAGCGTGAGAAGTTCGAGCTGGTCGCCACCCGGCTACGCGCGGAATACTCCTGGAGCTAATTTTTACGCCGCGAGCGTGCGTGTTCGAGGGCGACGCGCCGCGGTTCAGCCGGAGTTTGCGCACGCTCGCCGCAGGGGTGACCTACCTCGGGTTTCGCCACATCGGCCACATCTTCGGGCCACCGTCGGGCAGCGTGATCTCGCCGGTGACCTCGAAGCCGAACCGCTGGTAGTAGGGGATGTTGTCGGGGTTGCTGGACTCGAGGTAGGCCGGCGCGTGTTCGGCGTCGACGCGGTCCAGCCGCGACTGCATCAACGCCCGCCCGAACCCGCCGCCGCGCACGGTGGGGTCGCTGCCGATCACACCGAGATACCAATGCGGCTCTTCGGGATGGCATTCCTTCATCAGCTCGCTGACCTGACGACCTCGTCTTGCCCCCGCGCGCATCGCCAGAAGAAAGCTGGGCATCATCCGCAGTTCCTGCACCGGCGACTGCTTCCACCGGCCGGGCGGATCCCACAGCGCGGCCGCACCGATGCCGTCGGCTCCGAGCGCAACCTCGACGCCTCCGCCGGCCAGAAAGTGATGCCGGGTCATCGTCGCGAACATCCGCGTCAACCCCTTGGTGCGGCGGCTGCCGTCGGCCAGCATCCACTTCATCAGGGGGTCGTCGTAGAAAGCCCTGCCCAGGGTGAGGGCCAACGGCCGGATATCGCCCTTCTGCGGGGGACGAACGTCGATCGCGAATGGCATCAGCCGCCCTGGGTGATATAGGCCTCCAAGTGCTCCTGTTGTGCCTCGAGTTCCTCCATGCGCGTCTTAACCACGTCGCCGATGCTAACGATTCCGGCGAGGCGACCGTTCACCATCACCGGAATGTGACGCACCCGGTTGGTGGTCATCAACGCGCTGAGGCTGTCCACCGAGTCGTTGGGTGAGCAGGTCGCCACCAGCGTGGACATGATTTCCGACACCGGCTGCGTGAGCAGTTCGGCGCCTCTTTTCTGCAGTGCACGCACCACGTCGCGTTCTGACACGATGCCGACCAGGCCATCCTGCCCAACCACCACCATCGCGCCGATGTTGTGCACGCTCAGCTCGGTCAGCAGCCCAGCGACCGAAGTCTCCGGGGTGATGGTCGCCACCGACGCACCCTTACTGCGCAATACGTCCGCGATCCGCATCGATGCCTCCGTTCCAGTGATCTTTCTCACACCAGGCTAGGTCGGCGCGGCCAAAAGTGGGAGCTTTTGGCATCGGTGTCCCAGAACCGCGGCGAAACTCCGGACCCTCTTGACCGTGCGTTGCATGCGCCCTACGCTGCGCCGTCGCCGCGTGCGGGTCGAATTGTTCGTCACCACAGCGGATTTCGATCCGGTCAATAGCGCACTTTCGACGCCGCCGTCAGGTATATGTGGGGCCATGATCGAGGTGACGCTGCTCGGAACTGGAAGTCCGATACCCGACGCGAACCGTGCGGGCCCGTCGACGCTGGTGCGGGCGGGAGGGCAGACGTTCCTGATCGACTGCGGCCGCGGAGTCCAGCAGCGGTTGACCGCTGCGGGCGCGGCGGCCAACGGCCTGACCGCGCTGCTGCTGACGCACCTACACAGCGATCACATCGCCGATCTGGGCGACATGATCATCAGCCGCTGGGTCACCACGTTCACCCCCGAACAGCCGCCGTTTCAGATCATCGGCCCGCCGGGCACGGCGGAGGTGGTCGACGCCACGCTCAAAGCGTTCGGCTTCGACATCGGTTATCGGATCGCCCACCACGACGACCTGAAGACCCCACCGCCGCTCGAGGTGCACGAGTACACCGAGGGGGTGGTGTGGGACCGCGACGGCGTCACGATCACCGCGGCGCCGACCGATCACCGCCCGGTCGCCCCCACGATCGGTTTCCGCGTCGAACACGCCGACGCGTCGGTGGTGCTGGCCGGCGACACGGTGCCGTGCGAAAGCCTCGACAAGCTGGCCGCCGGGGCCGGCGCGATGGTGCACACGGTGATCCGCAAAGACCTGGTCGAAGCGATGCCGATGCAGCGCATCCGCGACATCTGCGACTACCACTCGTCGGTCGAGGAGGCGGCGGACACCGCGGCGCGCGCCGGGGTGGGCATCCTCATCCTCACCCATTACGTGCCAGGCATCGAACCCGGTCAGGAAGACGAATGGCGCGCACTGGCCGCCTCGAAGTTCGACCGCCAGATCGAGCTGGGCGACGACCTGCACCGCGTCGAGGTGCACCCGGGCGTCGCGGTGAAGTCCAGCTGAGCGGGTTCTCATATCAGCAGGCCAGCGGGCCTCGCTTTGGGAGATCAGGGCGCTCGCTGGTACCCTGATCAGTCGCTGCCCTAGTTCGGGCACCCACACACTTTGCCCAACCCAATCGAGATTTGCGAAGGACTATCCGCGTGGCCAACATCAAGTCGCAGATGAAGCGCAACCGCACCAACGAGAAGCGCCGGGTGCGCAACAAGTCGGTGAAGTCGTCGCTTCACACCGCGGTGCGCGGATTCAGGGCGGCCGTGGAGGCCGGCGACAAGGAGAAGGCCAACGAGCTGCTGCTGTCGACCAGCCGGCAGTTGGACAAGGCGGCCAGCAAGGGCGTCATCCACAAGAACCAGGCGGCCAACCGCAAGTCGGCATTGGCCCGCGCGTTGAACAAGCTCTGAGCTTTTCAGTCCGCCGCTAGTTCGGCGACTTTGCGCACCGCGGATTCCAGCGCGTAATCGGCGTCGGCTGCGGCACCCTTGACATCGGCGTTGAGCGCCGCGACGAGGCGCATCGCCTCGGCCACCGATGCGCGCGACCACCGCCGAGCCTGTTTCTGCGCCTTCTGCACCCGCCACGGCGGCATGCCCAACTCTGAGGCCAGCCGGTACGGATCACCCGACAGCGGGGCCACCCGCGCGATCGTGTGCACGGCCTCGGCCAACGCGTCGGCCAGCACCACCTGGGGTTCGCCGCGCATCATCGCCCACCGCAGCGCCTCGGCCGCCCCGGCGACGTCGCCGACGACCGCCTTGTCGGCGATGTCGAAGCCCTTCACCTCCGCTTTGCCGGAGTGGTAGCGGCGCACCGCCGCGGCGTCGACGGCGCCGCCGGTGTCGGCGACCAGTTGTGAGCAGGCCGCCGCCAGTTCGCGGATGTCGGAGCCGACGGCGTCGAGCACAGCGGTGACGGTGTCGTCGTCGACCTTCATTTTCAACGCGCGGAACTCGGCTCGCACGAAGTCGGCGCGCTCGCGCGGCTTGGTGATCCTGGCGCACGGATGCACTTGTGCCCCAAGCTTTTTGATCTGGTCCGCGAGGGCTTTGGCGCGGCCTCCGCCGGAGTGCACGACGACGAGCATGGTCCCCGGCGGCAGGTCGGCGGCCGCGGCGGCGACGACGGCGGCCGCGTCCTTGCCCGCCTCCCCCGCCGACTCCAACACCACCACCCGCTCGTCGGCGAACAACGATGGGCTGAGCAACTCGGCGAGTTCGCTGGTGCTGACCTCGCCGGCGCGCAACCGGTCCACGGGGACGTCATCGGTGCCCGCGCTCTTGCGGGCGGCCCGCAGCACCGCCGCGACAGCGCGTTCGACCAGCAGTTCTTCGTCGCCGAGGACCAGGTGCAGTCGCGAAACCTCTTGGCTCACTCCCCGATCGTGTCATGCCCGGCCGACAGACCCGACACCGTCCACGCGAGCAGGCAGATCGCGACGACGCACACCGCGACCCGCACCGCGCGCCACCGCCACGCCAGCACGGCGGCGACACCGGTCACCGCGATCGTCACCACACCCGGCAGGCCGGACGGCACCGGCAGCGATGCACCGGGAACAGCCGAGGCCCACCGCGCGACACCCAGCAACCACCACAGCTCGGGCCCGGTGAACCGGATCAGCAGTTGGGCGCCGTCGGCCCAGAGCGCGCCCAGCGCTGCCGCCGCGGTGCCGACCACCGTGATCGGCGGGATAACCGGGGCCGCAGCCAGGTTCGCGGCGACGGCGACCAGGCTCAACTTGCCCGAGATCCCGGCCACCAACGGGGCGGTGACCAACTGCGCAGCCACGGCGACGGCCACCGCGTCGGCCAGCGGCTTGGGCCAGCCCTGCCCGACGAGCCATCGCGACCAGTGCGGGGCGATGACGACGAGGGCCGCCGTCGCCGACACCGAGAGCGCGAACCCGACGTCGACCGCCAACTCCGGCGACACGACCATCAGCAGCAGCACGCTGGCCGCCAACGCGGGCATGGCCTGGCGGCGGCGATGGGTCACCAACGCCAGCAACGTGATCCCACCCATGACCGCCGCACGCAGCACGCTGGCCGATGGCTGCACCACGACGACGAACGCCACCAGTACTACCGCAGCCAACATGACAGCCACGCGCGGTCCGATCAGCCCCGCGGCCAGCAGCACCGCACCGCAGACGATGGTGACGTTGGCCCCGGATACCGCGGTCAGGTGGGTCAGACCCGACGCCTTGAACTCGCCGGTCGTTCGCGCGCTCACCGCCGAGGTGTCGCCCAACACCAGCGCGGGCAGCATCGCCGCCTGATCGGCGGGCAGCACTCGCCGTGCGGCGTCGGCGAACCCGCGCCGGACCCGGTGTGCGGCCTGGTGCATCGGCGACGCCTCCCCTCGCGACATGTCGCCGCTGACCGACAGCACCGCAACGGACAGGTCGCGGCGCGTCGGCCGGCCTATGCGCGCGCGGAACCCGGCGGGTTGTCCTGCGGCCAGGTCGGCGACCGCGACCGCCGAGGCGAAAACGACTACCCGGCCGGTCATCTCGTGTCCGTTGAGCGCCACCAGCGATCCGCGGAACATCGCCCGGTTACCGCCCAGCACGCGTGGGCTTTCGCTCGGTGTCACGACGACGGCGGCGACCGTGCCGTAGCGCAGCGTGACTGGATGATCTTGCAGCTCGTCGACCCGCAGCCCGATCGCGATGGCAAACGTCGCACCGACCACAGCGACGGCGACCACGCCGGCCCGGACCGACCCCCGGTCGGCGTCGGTGTCGCTGCGGTCATGACCGAACCACCCTGCTGCTGCCGTCAGCACCACCGCGGCGATCACTGCCGCGACCAAACCCGTGATATGCCACAGGATCCCGGCCGCGGTCACCGCCCAGCTGGTCAGCGCCGCGGGCACTAAGCGCAGATCGAGCCGAAAGACGCCGGCGTCCACTGGGCTCACACACGGACGCGGTCACGAAGCTTCTCCAGCCGCGCGGGGCCGATCCCGTCCACGTCACCGAGCTGTTCGACGCTGCTGAACGGCCCGTTGGTCTCGCGCCACGCCACGATGGCCGACGCGGTCACCGGCCCGATTCCGGGCAGCGTCTCGAGCTGTTCGACCGTCGCGGTGTTGAGGTCCACGACGGCGTCGGGCCCCGCCGTGCCGTCAGCGGGGGCTGAGGCGTCGGCCGGTGCGGCGGTGGCGTTGTCCGCCGTGATCGAGCTGCCCATCGCGGTCGGTGTCCCCGGAGCCGGCGCGATGCCGACGATGATCTGCTCACCGTCGGCCACACGCCTGGCCATGTTCAACCCGAGCAGGTCGGCGCCGTCGAGCGGTCCTCCGGCGGCCCCCAGCGCGTCGGCGATGCGCGCACCGGGATCCAGCGTGACCAGCCCGGGTTCATGCACCAACCCGACCACGCTGACGACGACGGGCTGCTCAGCCGCAGGTGGTGCACCGCTCGGTGTCGGGCTGCCTGACGAAACCATCTGCACCGGAGGAAGATTCGCCGATGTCACCGGCGGCGGCCGGTCGCGGACGATGGCGAACACCGTGACCAGAACCGCGACGATGCCCACCGCGGCCAATGCCACGGCACCGGCTCGGCCCGGGTCCGCGCGCACGGCAGCCATCCAGCCGGCGGCGCCGCCCGCCTTGGTGTCGGGAAGCCACCGCGACAGCAGCGTGTCGGGTGGGTGGCCGTCGGCAGGTGGATCGCCGTCACGCGCGTCGAACTCCGTTTCGGCGCCCAGTCGACGCTGCAGCCGTTCGGCAGGCAATTCGGTTCGCATGCGCTGAAAGGTAGGGCGCGGCCACGACCAATTCGGTCATGTGCGGTGACACGCCGTGTGGGCTGTGGATGAATTCGCGTTTGTGGATACGGTGTGGTCAACGGTCGTCCGCCGGCGCCCGCGCAACGCATCGCCACGGCACCTAGGGAGCGCAGCAATGGATCGTCGTACACCGATGATCGCCGGCATCGCGTTCGGCGTTCTGTTCGCCATAGCGCTGGTGATGGTGCCGACCATGCCGGGTATCGAAGCGCCCGGCTTCGACATCGTCTCGCATGTCAACGAACATTCGTCCGCGATGCGGGCGCACGCGCTGTTGGTGGCGTTCGGGTCGTTGGCGTTGGTGGTGGTGCTCGGCCACGCCCGTGACCGGCTGACCGGCCCGGCGGCGTACGTGTGCACGATCGGTTCAGCGCTGGTACTCGTCCAGATCCTCGTCGCGAGTTGGTTCACCGCGGGTTTCGCGCTACACCCCGGTCAACTCGGTTCGGCGACAGCGCGCACGATCGGCGACATCGTGGCGATGTCGGCGCCGATGCTCACGGTCGCCAACATCATGGTGGCGGTGCCAATACTCTGGGCGGCCAACGAAGACCGGTTTCCGCGCTGGTTGGGGATCGCGGCCGCGGTGTTCACCGTCGAGCAGTTGATTGAGACGATCACGATCATCGGCCCGCCGGGCAGCTTCATCTCACCGGGCGGGCCGATGAACGCCTACCTCGGCGGGTCGTTGTTCATCGCGTTCTTCGTCGCGCTCGGCGTCGCGTTATCCGTGGATGTGCCGTCGTCGGTGGCGTCCGGACCGTCGGGTCGGTCCGGCGATGTCGAGGGGCCCGCCGAGGAGCCATCGGAAGAGGTCGCCGACGAACCGGCGGAAGACGTGGCCGAGGAGTCGGTCGAGGAGAACGAATCGTCGTCGTAGTCGGCCATCCGCTGGCGACGGTCGAGTTGGGTTTCGTGCGCATCCGCGCGTGATGGTTGGGCCGTCGGCTGGGTGTCAGGCTCAGGTGGTGGGCTGTCGGCGTCCCGCGCATCCTCGGTGTGAACGGCGGATGCGGTGGGCGGGAACGGGTCCGCGAGCGCGGCGCGCACATTGGTGACCGCGGTGTCGGCGGCGTCGTTGACGATGCGGCCGGCGGTGGTCAGCGACCCGGCCGCGGCTGCGGTGCCCGCGGCGATCGCCGCGAACGGGTCGCCGGACCGGGCCAGCTCCTGGGCCGCGGCATCCGCCGTTTGAACGACGCCGAGCAGCAGCATTTCCCCGGCTTGGAACGCAACGGCCGCGAACACCCTGATGGCCTCCACGGCCATCACCTGCGGCAGCGTCTTCGCCCCGGTTTCGGTCGGCGCCGGCGGCGGCAACGGCTGATTCAACGCGGCGAGGATGTTGGCCCGCGCGGTGTCGAACACGCGCAAAAACTCCTCGGGTCGCAACACGGCCGACGCGACGTTGACCAACTCGACAACCGCGACCTCGAGATTGTTGAACGCCTTCGGCACCACGCGATAGACATCGTTTTCGATGACCGGCGTCAGCGCGGCGTTCGCCGCCCCGGTCACCGAAGCCGCGGCGGCACCGATCGCCCGCAACGGTGACCCGGTCGTACCGAGGGCGCCCGAAAACGTCACCGGCGCCATCACCAGAGCGACGGGCACCGTGGCCAGCCCCGCGACGACGTGGGGGCAGATGACGCTGCAGTACTGGAACTGGTTGCGGATGAACGCCAGCGGTATCGCACCCAGGGGTGGCGCGGCCGCGGCGAGCCGCACGTCGTGAATCTCGGCGCGCGGCGTCCACGTCGGTGGCGGTGGTGCGGGGACGACGCCCATCGGTGCGACGACGCCGATGGCGGTGACCGCGGCCACCAGACCTGATTGCACGCGACCACGCATCTCGACCCCCACAGGTTGTGACCGGATTTCTCAGGTCACGAATGCGGGCGCCGAAAAGTTCGATCCGCGGCCGGCTACAGCCGCACGAGCGTGAACGGGTAGGTGAACGTGCCGCCCGGTGCACCGTCACATCCCACGGCGAAGGACGACTCCAGGGTGCCGGAGCGCGTCGTCGCATCCCAGGAATAGACGTCGCGCGTCGCGATGACCGGCCCGTAATAGACGTTGCCGCACCGCAAACCGTCCGGGACGTCGACGGCCATCGTGTACCGGCCGTCCACCAGCTGGGCGGTCCCCCGGTACGGGAACGCCTTCGCGTTGGGTTGCGGTATCGCCTGGATCTGGAGGCACTCCCCGGGGCAGCGCGAGATCGCCCACAGCCAGGTGTGGAAGTCGTAGCGGCCGTCGATGCGCAGCTCGAAGTTGCCGTACGGGGTATGGGCGGCGGCCGGCGCCGGACACATCAACGCGACGAGGGTCAACGCGGCGGCGACCAGGGCGGCTTTCATGGGGTTTCTCCGGGCTTGAGTTCGGCTGCGCCTGATTCTCGTCGATGAAGTGCACCCGTACCTCGGTGTGTCCCTGCAAGCGGGACAGCACATCGGCGGGATTTCCCGCTGAGCGGGCGACGGCCGCGCCGCGCCCCGAACGCCCCGCTACGTTGAGTCCTGGCCGACCGGTCGCGGCGAGGAGGCTGTGTTGGGTATCTCCGATTGGGCGGGCTGCGCGACGGCGTTGGCGCTTGGGCTCGCCATCGCCGGGTCCGCGCCGATTGCCCACGCGTCCGAGGACTCGTGGGGTCTCAACGGCGCCTACACCGCCACGTCGAACGGCGAATGGGCCAAGACCAACGACAGGTTCCGCGAACTCGACAGCTTGCGCAGCACCTGGACGATCTCGACGGACTGCAGTTACCCGACCGAATGCACGGGCACCGTGGTCAGCGACTTCGGTTGGCGCGCACCGATCTACAAGACCGGCGGCGTCTGGTTCGTCAAGCACACCATCGAGAACTGGGTGCCGTGCCCGGACGGTACGGCGGCGCCCGGACTTCAGGTGTTTCGGTTCGTACCGGTCGTGGACGACGGCAGCATGACCGATCCCGCGTCGACGACGCTGGCCGGCGAGGACCAGACGACGGGGGTCAGCGGCGCCTGCGGGGTCAGTAAGCCGGTGTTCATCACCATGCCGTTCAAGCTGGTTAAGGTCGACGGTTGAAGTTGACCGTCACCGTCCGTGGGTGAAGAGGTCCTGCCAGGGTCGTGGACCTGCCGGCGTGACGAGATCCGTTTGGCGGAAGACTTTCCCGTCCGGCGTGGCGTACTGGCCGGTCTGCGGATCGTAGATCGCGGCCGCAACCGAGGGCCCGGTGGGCGGCACTGCCGCAGGCGCCGTCTCCGGCGGCGGCGGCGTCCCCTCGACCGGCGCGTGAATGCGATCTCCGAAGTCCACCCGGTCATCGGGTGCGATTCCCTGAGCGATCAGGTTCGGATCGATCGGATACGGGCCGAGTGCGTGCTGGCGCATCGCCAGCGGTTCGTAGGGCTTGTCGCTTTCACAGATCTCGACCGTGGGTGCGCGCTTACCCGGCTTCCCCATGCACGGGTAGTTCCGTGCGCCGCGCACGCCGATCGGTGAGTCCTGCGGCAGCTTGCAGTACAACCCGTCGGGGGTGTCGACGATCGAGGTGTCCGCGGGTGAGCGCCACATGTTCGGCGGAAGGAACCCGACGGTGCAGGCAGGTGGATCGTTCATCGCCATCGTGAAGTCGCCCAACGACATTCCGGTCGGGTTGTTTCGCGAGACGCCGACGGTCTGGGTGGCCGCGACATAGGGCGGAAACAGCACGAGCAGTTGTTCCAGGGACGCGTGATAGGTCACGCCGATCTTGCCGATCGTGGTCAGGTTGGCCAGCAGCACCGGCAGCGTCGCCTTGACGTCGTTGAGCAACCGCGAGGCTTCGTCGGCCGCGCCCGGACCGGCGTCCAGCAACGTGCGCATCTGCGGGTCGTTGGCGGCGAGCTGTTCGGTGACTCCTGCCACGCTGCGCGCCCAGGTCCGGATGCTGTCGGCAGACTGCGCCTGACCATCGAGCAACGGGCGGCTGTCGTCGATGAGCGACCGGGTCTGGTCCGCGACGGCATCGGCGTCGCCGACGATCGTCGCCGCCGAATCCACCAGCGACCCGATCTCGTAATCGGCCCCGTCGAGGCCTTGAAACGATTCCTCGAGCAGCGCGTGGATCTTGTCTTTGGGCACACTGTCCACCAACGCGCTGACCTGATCGAGCATGGGTCCGACGGCTTGCGGAACTGACGTGTCGGCTTTCGAGATGACCGATCCGTCCTGAAGGTACGGGCCGTCGGCGTTGGGGGGCATCAGGTCGACGTACTGTTCGCCGACGGCCGAGACGCTGCGCACGGCGGCGTGGGAGCTGGCCGGGATTTTCGGCGATGTGGCCAGCGACAGGGTCGCCACAGCACCGTCGCGGGTGGGGCGCACCTCCATCACCTTGCCGACCTGCACCCCGCGGTAGGTGACGTTGGCGAACCGGTAAAGGCCGCCGGTGCCGGTCAATTCCAACTTCACCGTGATACGCCCGATGCCCAACAGCGTCGGCACCTGCATATAGGTGAACAGCATCACCGAGACGGCGATGACCGAGGCAATCGTGAAGACGATCAACTGATTTCGAACGAAGCGGGACAGCATCAGCGACCGCCCTCAGCCATTGCGTCGGCCGGTGCATCGATCAGGGGCGGCAGGTCGGCGACTTCGGGAGGTGTCGGGGTGATCGGCGCCTTGAGCGGGTCGTAGGTGTAGGACAGATACCACGGATCCCCCGGCGCGGGCACCATCGGCGCGCCCTCCTGTCCCCAGCGGGTCCCGAGGAACAATCCCCTCTTGAGCCGCGGGATGGTGAAGTCGAAGACGATGAACTGGTTCATGTAGTCGCCGCGGATCGCGCGGTCGATGAAGCTCTGCGTGTAAGGGAAGGTCGGCGCGTACGCCAGCACCGTGCCGAGGTCGGGTCCGACATCGGCCAACGCCTGCAAGGTCGGCTCGAGGTTTTCGAGGTTGCGCACCAGGTCGGCTTGGGAGTCGTTGATCAACCCGGTGGCGGTGTCGCTGAAGCGCCGGAGTTTGTCCAGCGCTTCGGTGATGCGCGGGCGTTCCCTGACCAGCACGTCCAGTGCCGGCGGAATCCGCTGGAGCGCAGCGCTGATCACGTCGCGCTGACCGGCGAACGTGGTTGCCAGCCGGTCCATCGCGGCGATGGACGCATTGACGTCGTCCCGTTGCGTGTCGAGCATGCCGACGAAGTCGTTCAACCGTGTCAGCAGGCTCCTGATATTTGTCTCGCGCCCGTTCAGCGCGGCGTTGAACTCCCTGACGATGTCGCCCACCTGCCCCAGCCCCCCGCCGTTGATGACGACGGCCAGGGACGCCAGGGTTTGTTCGGTGGACGGATACGTCGAGGAGTTTTCCAGGCCGATGGTCGCTCCCGGTTGCAGTCTGCCGCTGACGGGTTGGCCCACCGGGGGGTCTAGGGCCAGGTGCATGGAGCCGAGCAGGCTCGTCTGCCCGACGGTGGCCACCGCGTTGGCCGGTATGACCACATCGGGTCTCACCGAGATCTCGACGTCGGCGTGCCAGTTGTTCACGCGCATCCGTCCGACGCTGCCGACCACGACGTCATCGACCAGGACCGGCGAATTCGATTCCAGCGAGCCGACGTTGGCGATGATGACCCGGTAGGTCGACGCGTCGGGTCCGCGTCCGACGGTGCCGGGCAGTGCGAGAGAGTTCAGTCCCTGGAAGGCGCATCCGGTGGCCGCGAGGACGACGCCGGTGGCGAGCACGGCCAGGCGGCGCAGCGAGGTACCGATGGTCATGATGGGGGCTCCTGCGCGGTTGGCTGCGCTTCGGCGGGAAGCAACATGTCCGAAAGGGTTGTGGGCGCGGGAACCCCGGGTGGAATCGGCGCACCGGGGAACAGCGCGGGTTGGGGGTGTGCGGGTAATCCGTTGGGGGCATATGCTCCCGGCGGTCGGGGCGGTGCCGGGCCCCAACCCGCCGGTGGCGCGACGTCGCCGATGCCGGTGTAGGCCGACACCGCGGGCGCCGGTTCCGGTTGTGACGGGCGGCCACCTGTGCCGCCGGGCGCCAGCGCGGGGTCGGAGTAGATCAGGTTGCCCGGGCTCGGCGATTTCTGCAGGTATGCGTTGAAAGGCATCGGCAGGTAGTTGAAGTTGAGCAGCCGCAGCGCGGGTCCCAGATACTCCGAGCAGAGCCTGGATGACTCTGCCGCGGTGGCGTTTTCGACGGCTCCGATCGCTGCGCAGACCAGCTGTGCGGGGTTGGCGAAGTTCGACATCGCAAAGCTACCGATCATCGTGCCGGTGTCGGGGTTGTAGATGTTGTAGCCGTTGGCGATGGCGTTCGGCGCGGCGTGCAACACGTTTTCCAACGCCAGCCGGTTGTCCGCGAGGTTCTGCGTCACGCCGGCCAACCGGGATATCTGCTCGGCGGTCTGGTCCCTGCTGCCTGCCACGAACCGCTGCACCTCGACGACGGCCTCCGACAGGTAGGTCAGCGCAGCGTCGAGGTCGGACCTGCTGGCATCCACCACGCTGCTCACGGTGGCCAACCGGTCCTGGAACTGCACGATCTGGATGTTGCTGTCGCGCAGGGCCGCAACGAAGGTCTGCAGGTTCTTGATGACGTCGACGATGTCTGTGCTGCCGTCCGCGAAGATGCGCCCGACCTGTGAGAGCTGGGTGATGGTCTCGCGCAACTTGACCCCGTTGCCCTGCATCGCGTTGGCGGTGCTGTCGATGAAACGTCCGATCGAGGTGGTGGAGATGTCGCTGGAGGGCCCCAACTCCGTTGCCAACCGCGTCAGTTGCGTCTTGACCTCGTCCCACTCGACCGGCACCGCGGTGCGGTCGACGCCGATCACCGCGTCGTCGGGCATCGTCGGTCCGCTGGTCTCGTAGGCGGGTGTGAGCTGCACGTAGCGTGCGGAGACCAGGTTTTGGGCGACGATGATCGCTTTGGCGTCGGCGGGCACGGGCACGCCACGGTCGACGGCGAGCGTGATCCGTGCCTCGGCACCTACCGGTTCGATGGATTTGATGGTGCCCACTTTGACTCCGGACACCCGCACCTCGTCACCGGGGTAGATCGCGGTGGCCGAGGTGAAGTAGGCCGTGATGATCTTCGCGCCGAAGAAGTTCTGGTACACCAGCACCGCCGACCCCGCGATGAGCAGTCCCGCCAGCGCAACGGACAGTGCGGCCCTCGCCCGCGTACGGCCGTTCATCGGGACCCTCCGGGGATTCCGTTGTACGGGAACGGGAATTCTGCGCGCGGCCCGGCGTTGTCCGGGGGCTGTCCGGCGTCGACGCCGCGCCGGAAGCCCCAGAGGTAGTCGAGGAACGGCTGCAGCGCGGGCCCGGGCAGCAGGTTGCCGACGAATGCGTTGTAGTAGAACCCGTTGTTGACCGCCTCACCCTGGGTCACCTGGTACTTGGCCAGACCGCTGAGCGCGGTGGCGATGTTGTCGCGGTTGCGCTCGAGCATGTCGTACACCATGTTCAACTTCTGCAGGGTCGGGGCGAGCTCGGCTTCGTTGTCATGCACCAGGCCGGTCAGTTGCTGTGCGACGGCCGAGGTTTGGGCGAGCAGGTTCACGATCGCGTGGCGGCGCCGCTCGAGCACGCCCATGAAGTCGTTGGCGTTGAGGATGAGCGTGTTGAGTTGTTGACTGCGTTCGGAGAGGACTCCGGTGACGTCGGCGGCGCTGTCGAGCAGGTTGCCCAGTGACTCGTCGCGTCCGTTCAGTGACTGCGACAGCTGGCTCAGCCCGTCGAACATGGGTCCCAGTTGCGGCGCGATTCGCTCGATGGTTTCCGACAGCGTGTCCAGCGACTGGTTCAGCGCGGCGGTGTCGGTGCTCGCGGTGTTCGACGTGAACTCGCTGACGGCCTCGGTCAACGAGTACGGCGAAGAGGTGTGCGATAGCGGGATCACTTCGGACGGGCCCAGTTTGACGTCGCCGTCCGGCTCCAACGTCATCATGCGCTCGCCGAGCAACGTTCCGGTGCGGATGTGGGCCGTGGTCTGGGAGCCGAGCCGCACGCTGCTGTCGACGGTGAAGGTCACCAACGCCTTGCCCTTGTCCAGAGTGACCTGGGAAACCGAACCGACCTTCATGCCGGACACCTTCACGTCGTTACCTGCCGTCAGCCCGCCGGCCTCGGCGAACAGCGCTTGGTACTTCACCGAAGTCGCCATCGCCAACAGCCGCTCGGACTGCAGCCCGACCACGCACACGAGCACGATGAGGATCGCACCGATGAACCCGGTGCGGATGAACGAGGATTGCCGGTATTTCAGCATCAGGGCTCCCCGCACCGGGCAGTGTTCTGAATGACCCAGGGGAAGTGCGCGGTGCGCCCCTGCAGATCGGTGACGCGCACGGAGATTCCGCAGAGGTACTGGTTCAGGAAGCTTCCGTAGGCGCCCAGACGCACCACCTTCTTGTAGTTCTCGGGAAGCTTCTGCAGTGAGATATCCAGCATCGGCTCACCGTCCTCCAGCAACGGCGCCACCCGGTTGAGTTGGTCGATGCTGCCCGCCAGCGGCTGGCGTGCGTTGTCGAGCAGGTCGGCCAGCGATGCGGTGCCGTTGTCGAGCGCGGTGATCGCCTCGCCGATGGGGTCTCGGTCGGCGGCCAAGCCGGTGATCAACTGTTCGAGTTGGTCGACGGCGTCGGAGAACTTGTCGCCGTCCTTGGCCACGGTGGTCATCACCGCGTCGAGGTTGTCGATCAGTTGCCGCACCGTCTGGCCGTTGTCGGCGATCGCGTTGGTGAATGACGCGGTCTTGGTGAACAGCGACTCCACATCGCTGCTCTGGCCCTGCAGGATCTGGATCAGCGAGTTGGTCAGCGCGTTGACGTCCTGGGCGTCCAATCCGCGGATGACCGGTTTGAGGCCGCCGAGCAGCAGGTCGAGGTCCAACGCCGATTCGGTGCGCTCACTGGGGATTTGGGTACCGGCGGACTGAATCTCGGTTGAGCCGGGGCCGTCGAGCAGTTCGAGATAGCGGTCCCCCACCAGGTTGAGGTAGCGCACCGCCGCCCGGGTGCCGGTGGTCAGCACGATGTCGGGGTCTGCATTGAATCGGACCACGACGTTGTTGTCGGGTTGCAACGCGATGTCGGTTACCGTGCCGACCCGGATCCCCGAAACCCGCACCGAATCCCCGGGTTCCAGGCTCGACACGTCGGCGAACACCGCGGAGTAGGCGTGTGCCGACCCGGAGCGATATTCGCCGAAGACCGCGAACAGCGCGGCGGTCATCAGGGCCATGACGCCGCCGAAGGCGCCGAACTTGACCGCGGTTGCCAACAGCCTCATCCCGGCTGTCCAATCTGTGCGGTGTTGCGCGGCGGCCCGTCGATCGGACCGAACAACGCCTGCTTGAGCGCGTCCGAGTTGAGCAGGATGCCCTGGTTACCGTATTGCGCACGGTTGGCGCCCATATCGGAAACGACATACGGTGCGCGCGTTGCGTAACCGATGTCCGGCAACTGACCGCATTGCGGCCCACCGGTGGCCGCGACCTTGGGCAGGTTACCGGGGTAGCGGTAGCGTTCGGAACCCAGCACGAACGAGTCCAGCAGCAGCACACCGGGAACCGGTGGCGGCGGCGCAGTGGCCAACGGCACCATGCCGGCCAGCGCGCAGTTGAGCGCCGTGTGGTACTCGTTGGTCAAGTCGGTCGTGGGCGCCAGCAGGTGCACGACGTCGGTGATCGCCTGCCGGTTGGTGCCGACCACGTCGTTGCCGGTCTCGGCCAGCCCAATCGTGCTGAGCAGCAAGGCGTCCAGATCGCTTTGCTTGTCGACGATGGTGTCGCTCATCGCGGTGGCACTGTCGACGATCGTCAGAAGGTGCGGCGCCGCATCGGCGTACGCGTCGAGCACCTGGGGTGCGACCGCGATGTCGTGGGCGAGGTTGTCCAGACTGGGATTGATCTTGGCCAGCAGCGCGTCCAGATCCGTGAACGTCTGGCCGAACTTCTGCCCGCGCCCGTCGAGTCCAGCGGCGAGCGCCCGCAGGGTTTCGTTGAGCTTGGTCGGTTCGATCTTGTTCAGCACCGTGACGAGTTGTTCGAAGATCGTGTTGATTTCGACCGTGACATGCTGTGAGTCGAGCACCTGACCGGACCGCAACGGCTGCGGTGACGGATTGTCCGGCGGGACCAGCGCGACGTACTTCGCGCCGAAGACGGTGGACGAGGTGATATCCACCCGTACGTCGGCTGGGATCAGTTCCAGCGCAGAGGGTTCCAACGCCAGGCGAATGGCGGCCTTCCCGTCGGGCAACGCGTCGATCGCGGCCACCGTGCCGATTTGCGCTCCGTTGAGTTTGACCCGA
>NZ_JBEFTH010000012.1:0-114338 GCF_053483935.1 Mycolicibacterium sp. XJ879 | reverse complement strand
TGTTTCCCTCCTAGACCAGGCCGCCGTTGGCGAAAACGGTCTGGCCGTTGACCCAGCCGCCGTCACCGCTGCACAACGCGGCGATGACGTCGGCGATATCGGTTGGTTCACCGAGCCGCTGATGCGGTGTTCGTTGCGCGAAACCCGCAATCTGCTCGGCGCTCTTTCCGTCGGTGAACAAGGTCATATTGACGACGCCCGGGGCGATGGCGTTCACCGAGACCTGTCGGCTGCCAAGCTCTTTGGCCAGCGCGGCCGCATACATGTCTTGCGCCATTTTTGTTGCCGCATACGGACCGTATGTGGCCGTACGCAATTGCGTGATGCTCGATGACAGCGTCACGATCCTGCCGCCGTCGCGCACGCGCCGCGCCGCCTCACGAAGCGTGTTGAAGCTGCCTTTTGTGTTGACCGCGAACATGCGGTCGAAGTCCGCGTCGGCCATCTGCGCCATCGAGGCGAGGTGCATGATCCCGGCGTTGGCGATCACCACGTCGACGCCATCGAAGGCTTCTTCGTGTCGGTCGAACAGGTGGCGAACTGCCAGCGGGTCGCTGACGTCGGCCTGTACCCAGATCGCCCGTCCACCGCCGGCCTCGATCTCGCGGGCGACGTCTGCGGCCAGGTGCCGGTTGACCACGCAGTTGACCGTGACGGCGTAACCGTCGCGCGCCAACCGCAGCGCGGTCGCAGCGCCGATGCCGCGTGACGAGCCCGTGACGATTACCGACTTGCCGGTTGAGGGTCGGTCCTCGCCCATGGTTGCGGCGGCGATGCCGGCGATACCGGAAGCGCCGACGCCCACTGCCGCAGTCGCTGCCAGCATCGACCGGCGGGACAGCCGACGCGGTTCGCCTTCGTCCTTGTCGCTTGTGCACTCCACCGGGCCCTCCGTTCGTTAAAGGTGATAGCAAAAGTACGATAGCGCTGATGTTATCACCAGAATGCCAACAGTGCTATCGTCGATAACATGTCGGGGGTCGCTAAGCCACAGCTCGAGCCGCGGGAGCGCATTCTGCGCGCGGCCGCCGACATCCTCGCCCGGCATGGGCGTGAGGCTGTGACCACCCGAAATGTCAGCACGGCGGCGCAGGTTCAAGCCCCCACGATCTACCGGCACTTCGGCGATATGCGCCAGCTGATCGACGATGCGGCCAGCCTCGGCATGGCCGAGTATCTCGCCGTCAAACGCCGTCAGCCGCGGACCGACGATCCCGTCGAAGACCTGCGCGGGGGCTGGGACCGCCACGTCGAGTTCGGGCTCGCCAACCCCGCGACGTACGCGGTGCTCTACGGCGATCCGCGACCAGACGCCGTACCCCGAGCGGTCGCCGAGGGCGACGCCATCCTCAAGGGGATGATGCAGCGGATCGCACAAGCCGGCCGACTGCGGGTACGCGTCGACCGCGCCGCCGATATGGTTCATTCGGCGTGCCGCGGTGTCACGCTCACGCTCGTCTCGCAGCCGCCGCAGGCTCGCGACCCCGGCCTGTCCAACGCCACCCGAGAAGCCATGCTGGCGGCCATCACGACCGACCGCCCGGACAGTCGACTCGAAGACACCCGCACGGCGGCACGCGCCATAGCGCTGAAGTCAGTACTGGAAACGGGTGATGCCAGCGTGCTGACTGAAGCCGAGACGGCGCTGCTCGTCGAGTGGCTCGACCGGCTGTCGCGATGAGCGGTTGGCTTACAGTCAAACGGTGACGATCAGCTACGACGACGGCCTGCGCGAACAGATTCGGCAACGGATGGCAGGCCACCGCCGCCGCACCGCGAGCGATCCCGCCAAGCGCCGCGCCGCGGTCGCGGTGGTTCTCGTCGACTCTGCGCTCGGCGAGGACCGGGTGGACCCGGCGCCCGTCGACGACTGGATCGACGGACGGCCGATGCCGGAGGCCGGGCTCGACGGCCGCATGGTCGACGTCTCCGGCGGTGCCGCGTTTCTGCTGTGCCGCAGGGCGTCTCGATTATCCACTCACGCCGCGCAATGGGCGCTGCCCGGCGGGCGCGTGGACCCGGGCGAGACCGTCATCGACGCCGCATTGCGCGAACTCGACGAAGAAGTGGGGGTCCGGCTGTCCGACTCTTCGGTGCTCGGCATCCTCGACGACTATCCGACCCGGTCGGGCTACATCATCACTCCGGTGGTGATCTGGGGCGGTGGACGACTCGACCTGCGCCCGGCGCCCGACGAGGTGGTGGCGGTCTACCGCGTCGGCCTGCACCAGCTTCAGCGCGGCGATTCCCCGCGGTTCGTCAGCATCCCGGAGAGTCCGCGCCCCGTCGTGCAGATACCTCTCGGCAACGACCTGATCCACGCCCCCACGGGCGCGGTGCTGCTGCAGCTGCGGTGGCTGGCCCTGGAAGGCCGCAGCGACCCCGTCGACACGCTCGAACAACCCGTCTTCGCGTGGTCATAGCCCGCAGATATCAAAGTCCTAACGATCTCGTCAATTCCGCGGGTGCGCCTCGCCCACGGGCCTCAGCCGTGGTCTGGTGGTGGCGATGTCAACACATGAGCCGTCCGCATTGTCCTTCTTGGCCGCCGCGACGGCGGGAGCCGCGCTGCTCACTTTCGGGGTACCAGTGGCGGCGGCCGCGCCCACGTCGGACAGCCGCGGCTACGTCGACTCCACCGCGCGCTGTGCCCCGCCGAGCACCGCGGTGGTCTTCGGCAGCACCGGCAGTTCGCGGGTGGCGATCTGTATGTCTACCGACGGCGATTACGAGTACCGCGGTGTGCGGGTGCGCGACGGCGCCAAGCTGATCGCGCCGGCTTCGCCTGCGGACGACGGCGGCTTCAGCGCCGACAACGACGGGATCACCTACACGGTGACCGCGGACGCCTTGACCATCACGTCCGGCACGAAGGTGATCCGGGAGGAGACCATGGTCGACTTCCATGGTTCAGCACCGTCGGGCAACCCGGGCGCCTCGCCGGCAGCGCCGAGTGCGACCGCCACGCCGACGACACCGCTGCCGCCGCCCTTACCCGCCGAGGTGGGTGGCGACAGCAGCAGCTAAGGCCTGGTGGCACAGGCTTAGCCGCGTACCCCACCGCGCAGGTACTCGTCGCGGCAGGCCCGTCGAGCCAGCTTGCCGCTGGTGGTGCGCGGGATCGAACCGGCGGGCACGAAGCGGACGTCGGCGACCGACAGGCCGTGCACATCCGCGACCGCGGCGCGGATGGCGGCGATCGCCGGCAGCGGGTCGGCGCGGCGGGTACCCGACGCACGTTCGGCGATGACCACCACGTCGTCATCGCCGACGGTGAACACCGCCACGTAACCCCGGCGCACCATCGCCGACGCCAGCGCCACCGTGTTCTCGATGTCGTGCGGATAGTGCTGGCGCGCACCGACGGTCACCAGATCCGCCATGCGGCCGGTGACGTAAAGCTCCCCGTCCAGATACACCCCGAGGTCGCCGGTGCGCATCCAAGCGGCGTCGCCCGGTGCCCCGTCGGCGTGGCTGGCCGTCGTCAGCCGCGAGTCCAGCGTGGCATCGAACGTCTGCTGTGATTCCTGCGGGCGGGCCCAGTACCGCCGCGCAACGTTGTCGCCGTGCAACCAGATCTCACCGACCCGACCGTCGGCGACTTCCTCGTGGCCCTCGGGGTCGACGATCACCGCCCACTGGCTGCGCGCGACCTGACCGCAGGACACCTGCGCCAGCGCACTTTTCGCGTCGGCTGGCACCCGCACCGCGCGTCCATCGGCGAGCTGCGCGCGATCGAGGTACACCACGGACGGCTCGGCGTCGGGCGCGATGGTCGACACGAACAGGGTGGCCTCCGCGATGCCGTAGGACGGTTTGATCGCCGTTGCAGGCAGCCCGTACGGCGTGAACGCATCGGTGAACGTCGTGATCGCGTCCATGCTGACCGGTTCGGATCCGACGATCATCACCACGTTGCGCAGGTCGATGTCCTGGCCCGCGGCGGGCACGCCGCGCTGGGCGGTGTACTCGTAGGCGAAGTTCGGCGCGGCGGTGACCACCCGGCCGCGGCCCGACTCGTCGGACAGTGCGCGGATCCAGCGCTCGGGCCGCCGAAGAAACGCGGTGGGCGCCAGCAGCGTCGAATGGCCGCCGTAGACCGCGGGAAAGCCGATCATCGACAAACCCATGTCGTGGTAGAGCGGCAGCCAGCTGAGCCCGTGGGTGTTTCGGTCCAGCAGGTCGATCGACAGGATCATCTGGATCAGGTTTGTGCCGACCGCCCGGTGGGTGATCTCCACGCCGACCGGGGGCCGCGTCGATCCGGAGGTGTACTGCAGGTGCGCGACGTCGTCCACATCCAGATTGACCGGTGAGAACGTCTCGCCCACGGAATCGGGTATCTCGTCGACGACGATGAGTACGGGGCGGGGCCGCAACGTGCGCTGTATCAGGAACGCCTCGATGGCGTCGGCGGCCGCGCGCGTCGTGAGAACCGCCGCGGGCCGGGCGTCGCTCAGGGCGGTGTCCAACCGTTCGGCGTGGCCCTGGAGTTCGGGGGCGAACAACGGAACCGCGATCATGCCCGCCTTGACCGCGCCGTAAAACCCGGCGACGTAATCGAGGCCCTGCGGAGCCAGGATGGCCACCCGGTCACCCCGCGAGGCGACGCGTTGTACGGCCGCACCGATCGCCCTGATACGACGTCCCAGTTCGTTCCATGTCAGCTCGATGGCCCGACCGTCTGCCGATCCCGTGTAGTCCAGGTACCGGTAGGCGACCGCGTCACCGACGTTGGCGATGTTGCGGTCGATGAGCGAAACCAGCGTGACGCCGGGCGGCAGAACGACGTTGCCCTCGGCATCCAGGCAGTCCTCGATCTGCAGCAGACCTCTATGGTCGGTGGAAGCGGCCATACCGTCGAGTCTAATTAATGTGACGCGCGGTATCACCTATCTCTACCGGGATGTGACCAAAAAGGCTCGCAAGGTGCTTTGTCAGGAAGTGAGGGATCATGACGCCAACCATGCCGCTCGTGCCGCCGTTCACCCTCGATACCGCCACCGCGAAGGTGCGTGTCGCCGAAGATCTCTGGAACACCAGGGATCCCGAACGCGTCGCCAACGGCTACACCCCCGACAGCTGGTGGCGCAACCGGTCCACCTTCGTGCAGGGGCGGGCGCAGATCGTCGACTTCCTCACCGCAAAGTGGGCAACCGAACTCGAATACCGGCTCATCAAGGAGATCTGGGCCTACGGCGACAACCGCATCGCCGTGCGGTTCGCATACGAGTACCACGACGACTCCGGCCAGTGGTTTCGCGCGTACGGCAACGAGAACTGGGAGTTCGACGCCGACGGGCTGATGAGGACACGCCACGCCAGCATCAACGACGTCGTTCTCACCGAGGCCGATCGCCTGTTTCGCTGGGACCGAAGCGGGCCGCGACCGGCCGACCACGCCGGGCTCACCGAGTTGGGCCTGTGAACGCAACGCCTCGTCGTTAGGATTTCGCCATGGCGGAACTGGTGCAGGAGTACCTGGACCAAATCTGTGCCGAACACCTCCCCAACACCGAAGGGGCATTGGCCGACTACATTCCCGAGCTGACCCGCGTCAACCCCGACGCGCTTGGGCTGTCGTTGTCGCTGGCCGACGGATATGTCTATGAATGCGGCGATGCCGCAACGGAGTTCACGATCCAATCGGTGTCGAAGCCGTTCACGTACGCGCTCGCGCTCGACCGTTTTGGCCAGCAAGCGGTGGATGCGAGGATCGGCGTGGAGCCATCGGGCGAGGCGTTCAACGAGATCAGCGTCGACCGAACCACCAAGAAGCCGAAGAACCCGATGATCAACGCGGGTGCCATCGCTGCGGTTTCGCTGATCCCCGGCGTCAGCGCCGAGGACCGGTTCAACCAGATACTCGAGTTCTATTCGGAGTTCGCGGGTCGAGAGCTTACGGTCGATCACGACGTGTACGCATCGGAGAAAGCCACTGGCAGCCGAAACCGTGCGATCGCCTACATGTTGCAGAGCTTCGGCGCCCTCGAGGGTGATCCCGACGAGATCCTCGACGTCTATTTCCGGCAGTGTGCGATCAACGTGACGAGCACCGACCTGGCCAGGATGGCGACGACGCTTGCCCGCGGCGGTGTCGAACCCCAATCGGGGCGGCGGGTGACCAACGCCGCTGTGGTCACCCGCACGCTGAGCGTGATGGTCACCTGCGGGATGTACGACGCGGCGGGTGACTGGGTGAGCGCGGTGGGTATGCCGGCCAAAAGTGGTGTGGGCGGCGGTATTACCGCCGTCCTTCCTGGTCAGCTCGGCATCGGGGTCTACTCGCCGCGGCTGGATGCCAAAGGTCACAGCGTGCGTGGCGTGGAGGTGTGCCGCAGCCTGTCCGCGAACCTGGGAATGCACTTCATGTCGGTCACCCGCGAGTCACTCTCGACGGTCCGGGCCGCCTACGACGCCCGTCCCGGCATCCGGATCTACGAACTGCACGGCGACCTGTTGTTCGCAGGAACCGAGCAGGTGCTGCGCAACATCGAGCGGGAATACGACGACTTCGACGTGGCCATCCTGGAAGTGTCACGGGTGGACGACATCGACGCCACTTCCCGGCGCATGCTTGCCGGCATGCGCGAGTTCCTCACGGCGGCAGGCAAAGAAGGTTATCTGGTCGATCCCGACGATACGTTGCGGGTGGCCGATGTTTCGGAGTCTAAAGCGCAAGTTTTCGGCACGTTCGATGATGCGTTGCGGGCCGCGGAGAAAGCCGTCGCGGCACGGCGCACGTCAGACGGGTAACGCCAGGCGGGTCGGCTCGTCGTGCCCACGCAGCGTCACGGTGTCACCGAATGTCCAATGCGCTCGCTCGCTTTCGGATGCATTGGAAACGGCCGCCGACGACGCCAGCAGGTGACAGGGCTTGGTCTTGGCCAGTTCGCACAGCCGCGCCGCCTCGTTGACGGGTTCGCCGATGACGGTGTACTCGAACCGTTCTCGGGCACCGACATTGCCGGCGACCGCTTCTCCCGCCGCGATCCCGATGCCGGCGCCGAACTCGGGAGTCTCATCACCGATGCGCCGCGCGATGGCCCGACCCGCGGCTAGCGCCGCGTCTTCGGGGGAGCGCAGGTGGTTGGGCGCGCCGAAGACGGCCAATGCGCCGTCGCCCTCGAACTTGTTGACGAACCCGCGATGGCGGTCGACTTCCTCGACCACCACCGAGAAGAACCGATTGAGAAGGTCGACGACCTGGGTCGCGGGCAGTTGTGTCACCAGATGTGTGGAACCGATGATGTCGACGAAGATCACTGCAACGTGACGTTCCTCGCCGCCGAGCTTGGTGTGCTCTTTCTCGGCGGCGGCTGCGACATCTCGGCCGACGTGGCGGCCGAACAGGTCGCGCAACCGCTCCCGCTCGCGCAGCCCGTTGACCATCCGGTTGAAGCCGCGCTGCAACTCGCCGAGTTCGGTGCCGTCGAAAACCACCACTTCACAGTTCAGGTCGCCTTCTTCGACGCGATTGAGGGCCGCGCGCACTACCCGCAGCGGCGTCGCGAACAGCCACGACAGCAGCCACATCAGAAGGAAACCGAACATCAACCCAAGAAGCGAGATGATCATCACGGCGACGGCGAACTGCGTTTCCGACAGGTTCTGCAACACCAGCGCAAACAGCGCTGTGATCACGATGCCGATCAGCGGTACGCCCGAGCCGAGCAGCCACACCGTCATCGTGCGCCCCATGAGTCCGCCGCTCAGCCGCCGCGGCGGCGGGGCGTACTCCAGCGCCTGCGCGGCCACCGGCCGCAACGCGAACTCCGTCGTGAGATAGCCGGCCGTGGCGACCATGACACCGGGGAACGCCAACGAGAACAGGAACCGCGGGATGAAGACCGTATCGACGATGCCGTAGAGCGTGGTGAACAGCGCCGTAGCCACACCCCACAAGGCGATCAGCGCCCACGCCACCCGCCACGGCGCCACGAACGCGTTGCGGTGATCCTCGGCGGTGGGCCGGCGTTCTTCGATGGCCCACCGCAGCGCGTTGACCGTGCGCCTGGTGATCCAGAAGACGCCGACCACCAACGCTCCGACGATGTAGGCCGGCACGGCTCCGAACGACAGCCACGCCGGAGCGTCGGTGAACACGCTGGGCACCGGAAACGCGACCGCCACCAACAGCGTCGACACCGCAATGCCGAGGAAGTTCCAGAACAAGACCAGCACCGTCAGGATGATCTGGATGCGCACCCGACGGCGTAGCTGGTTCTCCGTCGACTTGCCGAGCAGCCAGGACCCGTACTCCGGACCGTCGGGTAGCCGTCCGCTCTGCCGGGTGACGGCTTCGGCGATACGGCCCAGTCGGCGCGCGAGGGTACTCTTGTTGGCGTTCATCTGGCCCCACCCTAAATCGCCCGGACCGCCCCTTAATGTGGTTCGGGTGCGTCTTGTCATTGCCCAGTGCACCGTCGACTACGTTGGACGGCTCACGGCACATCTGCCGTCGGCCCGTCGCCTGCTGCTGATCAAGGCGGACGGGTCGGTGAGTGTGCACGCCGATGACCGCGCCTACAAGCCGCTGAACTGGATGACCCCGCCGTGCCGGCTGACCGAGAACCTCGATGGGCCGGTGCCGGTCTGGGTGGTGGAGAACAAGGCTGGCGAGCAGTTGCGTATCACGATCGAAGGGATCGAGCACGACTCGAGCCACGAACTCGGTGTGGACCCGGGGTTGGTGAAGGACGGGGTGGAGGCCCACCTGCAGGAACTGCTGGCCGAACACGTCGAGCTGCTGGGCCCCGGTTACACGCTGGTGCGCCGGGAATACATGACCGCGATCGGACCGGTGGACTTGTTGTGCCGTGACGAGCACGGCGGATCGGTCGCCGTGGAGATCAAACGCCGCGGCGAAATCGACGGGGTCGAACAGCTCACCCGCTACCTCGAGTTGCTCAACCGGGACACGCTGCTGGCGCCGGTGGCCGGCATCTTCGCGGCCCAACAGATCAAACCGCAGGCGCGGACACTGGCGACTGACCGCGGGATTCGCTGCGTGACTTTGGACTACGACCAGATGCGCGGTATGGACAGCAACGAGTTCCGGCTGTTCTGATGGCTCGGCACGGCAGGCCCTCGCGGCGGCGACCGGCGCCGTCGACGCCGATGCCTGTCCCGCGTCGCATCGAGATCGGCCCGGACGGATACGAATACGAAGTTCGACCGGTTCCGGCCTCGCGCGCCACCAAGACATACCGGTGCCCGGGGTGCGATCACGAAATCCAACCCGGCACACCACATTTGGTCGTTTTCCCAGCCGAGGGCGGCGGAGCGATCGAAGACCGTCGGCACTGGCACACGCCGTGCTGGACGCACCGCAATACGCGTAGCCCGACGCGGAAGTGGTCTTAGTCGGCGGCGTCGTCTGAAGCGGGCTCGACCAACTCGATGAGCACTCCGCCGGCATCCTTGGGATGGATGAAGTTGATCCGCGAATTGGCGGTGCCGCGCCGCGGTGCGTCGTAGATCAGCCGCACGCCGTCAGCGCGCAGCCGCTCGGAAAGCGCGTCGATGTCGCTGACGCGATAAGCCAACTGCTGCAGACCGGGGCCGCGCTTGTCGAGGAACTTCGCGATCGTGGAGGTCTCGTCGAGCGGAGCCATCAACTGGATCTGCGCGCTGCCGACGGGGGCACCCCGCACGGACAGCATGGCTTCACGAACGCCCTGGTCCTCGTTGATCTCTTCGTGCAGAACGATCATTCCGAGGTGGTCGTGGTACCACTTGATCGCTGCGTCCAGATCGGGCACCGCGATTCCGACATGGTCGATTGCTGTGACCAACGCGCTCGCGAGGGCCGGACGGGCATCAACCTGTTCGGTGGTCATAACGTAACGGTAACCTTGAGACAACTGGTTGCGGAATGTGTCATGGGCCACATATGTGTGTACCCATGGCTGGGAGGATTTAAATGACAACGTCGGTGATTGTTGCTGGAGCACGCACTCCGGTGGGCAAACTCATGGGTTCGCTCAAGGATTTTTCCGGCAGTGACCTCGGCGGCATCGCGATCGCCGGGGCACTGGAGAAATCCAAGCTTCCAGCCTCGGCCGTCGAGTACGTGATCATGGGACAGGTGTTGACCGCCGGTGCCGGGCAGATGCCGGCCCGCCAGGCCGCGATCGCCGCGGGTATCGGCTGGGACGTGCCCTCGCTGACCATCAACAAGATGTGTCTGTCCGGAATCGACGCGATCGCATTGGCCGATCAGTTGATCCGTGCCGGCGAGTTCGACGTGGTGGTCGCCGGGGGTCAGGAGTCGATGACGCAGGCGCCCCATTTGTTGATGAACAGCCGCTCGGGCTACAAGTACGGCGACGTCACGGTGTTGGACCACATGGCCTACGACGGCCTGCACGACGTGTTCACCGACCAGCCGATGGGCGCGCTCACCGAGCAGCGCAACGACGTCGACCAGTTCACCCGCGCCGAGCAGGATGAGTTCGCCGCGCGCTCGCACCAAAGGGCCGCTGCGGCATGGAAAGACGGCGTTTACGCCGACGAAGTCGTGCCCGTGCAGATACCGCAACGCAAGGGTGACCCGATCGAGTTCGCCGAGGACGAGGGCATCCGGGCCAATACCACTACCGAGTCGCTGGCGGGTCTCAAGCCAGCCTTCCGCAGGGACGGCACCATCACCGCCGGTTCCGCGTCGCAGATTTCCGACGGTGCGGCCGCAGTCGTGGTGATGAACAAGGACAAGGCCGTCGAGATGGGTCTGACCTGGCTGGTCGAGATCGGCGCCCACGGCGTCGTCGCAGGCCCGGACTCCTCCCTGCAGTCCCAGCCGGCCAACGCCATCAAGAAGGCCATTGCGCGCGAAGGCATCTCCGTTGATCAGCTCGATGTGATCGAGATAAACGAGGCGTTCTCCGCGGTGTCGTTGGCCTCGGCCAAGGAACTCGGCGTGAATCTGGACAAGGTCAACGTCAACGGTGGCGCGATCGCCATCGGCCATCCCATCGGGATGTCGGGGGCTCGGATCGCCCTGCATGCGGCCCTCGAGCTGGCGCGACGAGGTTCCGGCTACGGCGTGGCGGCCCTGTGCGGGGCGGGCGGCCAAGGCGACGCGCTGGTTCTGCGCGCCGGGTAGCGCCTACGACGCTGCGTAGTAATCGGCTCGGGTTTCGGGCACAATGGCGGCCATGACCCGTGCGCTCGATCCTCGGTCCGTCGCTCGATGGTTCCGATTGGTCGCCCTGCTTGAGGCAATCAGCTGGGCCGGACTGCTGATCGGGATGTATTTCAAGTACCTGGGCACGCCTCGGACCGAGATCGGGGTCAAGGTGTTCGGCGCGGCGCACGGGGCGATCTTCGTGGCCTTTGTTGCGGTCGCCTTGCTGGCCGGACTGGTGTTCAAATGGGCGTACGGCACCTGGTTGCTGGCGGCGTTGTCGAGCATTCTGCCGATGTGCAGTGTGATCTTCGTCATATGGGCCGATCGCACCGGGCGGATCGGCGTCGGCGCGGTCGCCGGGCCCGTTGCCCAGCCGGGCCTGACCGCACCCGAATCGACGTGACAAACTTGTAGCGTGACTCGTCCTCGACCTTCAATTGCGGCCTCGATGGCCGGTGCGGTTGACCTGTCAGCGCTCAAGCAGCGGGCGTCCGCGGGTGACGGTGGTTCGGCAGCCCCATCGGGTGGGGTAGAGATCACCGAGGCCAACCTCGAAGCAGAAGTTCTGGCCCGCTCCGGGCAGGTGCCCGTCGTCGTGTTGTTGTGGTCGCCGCGCAGCGACGCCAGCATCCAGTTGGGTGATGCGCTTGCCAACCTCTCGTCGACCGACGGCGGTAAGTGGGCGCTGGCGACGGTCAACGTCGACACGGTTCCGCGGGTGGCGCAGATGTTTGGCGTGCAGGCCGTCCCGACGGTCGTGGCCTTTGGCGCCGGCCAACCGTTGTCGAGCTTTCAGGGCGTGCAACCGCCCGAGCAGCTGCGGCAGTGGATCGATTCACTGCTGAACGCGGTCGCCGGCAAGCTCCCCGGCGGTGATGATCCCGACCAACCCGAACAGGTCGATCCCGAACTCGCGCAGGCGCGCGCGCACCTCGACGCCGGTGACTTCGACGCGGCGGGCAAGGCCTATCAGGCAATCTTGGACGCCAACCCAGCCCATGCCGAGGCCAAGGGCGCGGTGCGCCAGATCGGCTTTCTTCAGCGGGCGACTACGCGTGCCCCCGGCGCGATCGTCGCCGCCGATGCCCAGCCGGACGACATCGAGTTGGCGTTGGCGGCCGCCGACGTCGAGATCCTGCAGCAGAACGTCGGTGCGGCCTTCGACCGGTTGGTCGGGTTGGTCAAGCGCACCGCCGGTGAGGACCGCGCCAAGGTCCGCACGCGGCTCGTCGAGCTGTTCGAGCTGTTCGACGCCGCCGACCCCGAGGTGATCGCGGGCCGGCGCAAGCTCGCCAACGCGCTCTACTAGCTCCGCGCACCTGGCGCCGAGGGCACCCAGCTTCCGCCGAGATCGACGAAATGGCGGAATTTACTCGCACATTTCCGCCCGTTTGTGCCTTTGGGCGTGAATGTGTCAGGCCGGTTCGAACCAGAGGGCGGCCAGCGGCGGTAGCACCATGACCGCCGACGCGGGGCGGCCGTGCCACGGCTCGTCGGTCGCTTCGACCGCACCGTAGTTGCCGATCCCGGCGCCGTTGTAGATGTCGGCGTCGGTGTTGAGCACCTCGCGCCACGTGCCCGTGTGCGGCAGGCCCAGCCGGTAGCGGGTGTGCTCGGCGCCGGAGAAGTTGAAGACGCACGCCATCACGGAGCCGTCATCGCCGTAGCGCAAGAAGCTCAGCACGTTGTTGGCCGAGTCGTTGGCGTCGATCCAGGAATAGCCCTCGGGGCTGGTATCGCGCGACCACAGCGCCCGCCTGCTGCCGTAGATGGCGTTCATGTCCTGCACCATGCGCTGGATGCCCGTCGAGTAGCTGTTCTCGTCGAGCTGATACCAGTCGACGCCACGTTCCTCCGACCACTCGGCACGCTGGCCGAAATCCTGGCCCATGAACAACAGCTGCTTGCCCGGATGCGCCCACTGGTAGGCCAGCAGGCCGCGCAGCCCGGCCGCCTTGACGTGGTCGTTGCCGGGCATCCTGCCCCACAGTGTGCCCTTGCCGTGCACCACCTCGTCGTGGCTGACCGGCAGCACGTAGTTCTCGCTGAACGCATACAGCATCGAGAACGTGATCTCGTGGTGATGATAGCTGCGGTGGATCGGGTCGCGCTTGACGAACTCCAGGGTGTCGTTCATCCAGCCCATGTTCCACTTCATCGAGAACCCAAGGCCGCCAAGATTTGTCGCTCTGGTGACGCCCGGCCACGACGTCGACTCCTCGGCGACGGTGACGATGCCGGGTGCCCCCTTGTGCAGGGTCGCATTCATCTCCTGCAGGAACTGCACGGCTTCGAGGTTCTCCCGGCCACCGTAGATGTTCGGCGTCCAGCCGCCCTCGGGACGCGAATAATCCAGGTACAGCATGGAGGCGACCGCGTCGACGCGCAGACCGTCGATGTGGAACTCCTGGCACCAGTACAGCGCGTTGGCCACCAAAAAGTTGCGCACCTCGGCGCGGCCGAAGTCGAATACGTAAGTGCCCCAGTCGAGTTGCTCGCCGCGACGCGGATCGGAGTGCTCGTATAGCGCTGTCCCGTCGAAGCGGCCCAGCGCCCACGCGTCCTTGGGGAAGTGGGCGGGCACCCAGTCCATGATCACGCCGATGCCGGCCTGGTGGAGGGTGTCGACGAGGAAGCGGAACTCGTCGGGGGTGCCCAGCCGCGACGTCGGCGCGTAATACGACGTCACCTGGTAACCCCACGAGCCGCCGAACGGATGTTCGGCCACCGGCATCAACTCGACATGGGTGAAGCCTTGTGCCACCACGTATTCGGTGAGCTGCTCGGCCAGCTCGCGATAGCTCAGCCCGGGCCGCCACGACATGAGGTGCACCTCGTAGGTGCTCATCGGCTCGAACACCGGGTTGAGATCGGCCCGCCGGTCCATCCATTCGCCGTCGCGCCAGCGGTACTCGCTGTGCGTCACCTTCGACGCCGTCTGCGGCGGCACCTCGGTGGCGAACGCCATCGGATCGGCGCGGTCGCTGACCGAGCCGTCGGCGCCGTGGATCCGGAACTTGTACAGGCCCCCGATCTCGAAACCGGGCCAGAACAATTCCCACACACCGGTGGAGCCCAGCACCCGCAACTGAGCCTCCGTGCCGTCCCAGTGGTTGAAGTCACCAATCAGGCTGACACCTTTGGCATTCGGCGCCCACACCGCGAACGAGACCCCGTCGACCACACCGTCGGGCGTGGTGAAGCTGCGCGGGTGGGCGCCCAGCACCTCCCACAGCCGCTCGTGGCGGCCCTCGGCGAACAGGTGCAAGTCGATCTCGCCGAGCGTGGGCAAGAACCGGTAGGCGTCGGCCACGGTGTGGCGATGGGTCTTGCCGTCCTGGCCGGCGTAGCTGACCTCGAGGCGGTAGTCGACCAGGTCGGTGAACGGCAGCGCCACCGCGAACAATCCGGCCTCGATATGGGTGAACGGATACCGCGCGTCGCCGATCAGCGCGACCACCTCCAGCGCGTGCGGCCGGTAGGCCCGGATGACGGTGTGGTCGTCGTACTCGTGGGCGCCGAGAACCGAATGCGGATCGTGATGGTCGCCGGACAGCAGCCGGTTGAGGTCGGCGGTGTGTGGCCTCAGATGGGGGCTGGTGAGTGGATTGGTCTGCGTCATGTCGGTCACTCCCTACGCAGCAGGTTCAGTCGGTGCTCCGGCGCAACCTGAGGCATGTTGAGCACGTGCGCCACGGCTCTGGCCGGATCGATACGGACGTAATTCGCTTGGCCCCACTGGTATTCCTCGCCGGTGATCTCGTCGCGCACCCAGAACCGGTCGTAGGGTTCCATACCCAGCGCGGCCATGTCGAGCCACAAGGTGGTCTCTTCGACGCCGAACGGGTTGAGTGTCACCACCACCAGCACCTGGTCGCCGGTTGCGGGGTCGAACTTGCTGTACGCCAGCAGCGCATCGTTGTCGGGGTGGTGGAACTTGATGGTGCGCAGCTGGTGCAGCGCCGGGTGGACGCGCCGAATCTCGTTGAGCTGAGTCAAAAACGGCTCCAGCGATTCGCTGTCGGCCACCGCGGCCTCGAAGTCGCGCGGCCGAAGTTCGTACTTCTCGGAGTTCAGATATTCTTCGCTGCCCTCGCGCACGGCCCGATGCTCGAACAGCTCATAGCCCGAATACACCCCCCATGACGAGCTCATCGTCGCCGCCAGCACCGCCCGGATCGCGAACATGCCGGGCCCGCCGTGTTGCAGGCTCTCATGCAGGATGTCGGGGGTGTTGACGAACAGGTTGGGCCGCGCATAGTCGGCGTGCTCGGCGATCTGCTCGCCGAATTCGGTCAGCTCCCACTTCGCCGTGCGCCAGGTGAAGTACGTATAAGACTGGGTGAAGCCGAGTTTGGCCAGCCCGTACAACCGGGCCGGGCGGGTGAAGGCCTCGGACAAGAACAGCACGTCGGGGTCGTCGTTCTTCACTTCGCCGATCAGCCAGGCCCAGAAGTCCGGCGGCTTGGTGTGCGGGTTGTCGACGCGAAACACCTTCACGCCGTGTGAAATCCAGTACCGCACGACGCGCAGCACTTCCTGGTACAGCCCGGCCGGATCGTTGTCGAAGTTCAGCGGGTAGATGTCCTGGTACTTCTTGGGCGGGTTCTCCGCGTAGGCGATGGTCCCGTCGGGTAAAACGGTGAACCACTCGGGATGCTCACGCGCCCAGGGATGATCGGGCGCGGTCTGCAACGCCAGGTCCAGCGCGACCTCCATACCCTCGTCACGGGCGGCGGCGACGAAATCGTCGAAATCGGAGATGGTGCCCAGCCTCGGGTGCACGGCGTCGTGGCCGCCCTCGTCGCTGCCGATCGCCCACGGTGAGCCGACGTCGTTGGGCGCCGCGGTGACGCTGTTGTTGCGGCCCTTGCGGTGCACTTTGCCGATCGGGTGGATCGGCGGCAGATACACCACGTCGAACCCCATCCGCGCGATCCGCGACAGCGCCTTGGTGGCGGTGGCGAACGTGCCGTGTACGGGGTTGCCGCTGGCGTCCCACCCGCCCGTCGACCGCGGAAACATCTCATACCAGGCGCTGAACCTCGCCAGGGGGCGGTCGACCCACACGCCGTACTGCTCGCCGCGGGTGACCAGTTCGCGCAGCGGATAGCGCGATAACAACTCGTCCACCTCGGGGGACAGCGCCGCACCCGCACGGGCGAACGGATCGCCGGGTTCCCGCAGCCGGGCCGCCGCGTCGATCAGCGGAAACCGATCCTGGCGGGGCACCCCGGCGGCGGCGCGCTCCAACAGAGTGGCGCCGACCAACAGGTCATTGGACAGTTCGGCCTCGCTCTGCCCGGCGTCCAGCTTCGCGGTCACGTTCTTGCGCCACGTCGAAATGGGGTCGCCCCACCCGTCGACCCGGAACGTCCACAGACCGACCGCGTCGGGGGTGAACTGACCGTGCAACACGTCCGGCGTCGTGCCCGTCGACATGGGCAGCCGCTGCGGTTTGATTCGTGAGGCTCCGGTGACGACCTCCTCGATCGGCACGGCTTCGGCCGCCCGCACCAAACCGGGTGGGTCCTCGACCAGCTTCGGGTAGCCGCGGCCGTGGTAGCGCACGACCAGCGTGGCCGCGACGGCGTCGTGGCCCTCGCGCCACACCGTCGCCGTCACCGGCACGATTTCGCCGATGACGGCCTTGGCCGGGTACCGACCGCCGGAAATGACAGGTGCGACGTCGTCGATTGCGATCCGACCGGCCACCCCACCACTCCTTAACGTTGTCGCGGCCCTGTGCCTAACAGCCTCGTGAGAACCCTCTGCCGCCCTATACCCACCGTAATGCGCGGCCCAACCCCTCGCGCCGAAGCGAACAGGGTTCCCAGCTGCGCCGGTGTGACAGATCAGTAAGGTTGTCTCGCGTGAAAGCCCTGAGACGGTTCACCGTGCGCGCCCACCTCCCCGATCGGATGGCCGCGCTCGAACGGCTGTCCATCAACCTGCGCTGGACGTGGGACAAACCCACGCAGGACCTGTTCGCCACCATCGACGAGGATCTGTGGCGGCAGGTCGGCTGCGACCCGGTCGCCCTGCTGGGGCAGGTGAGCCCGAAGCGCCTCGATGAGCTGGCGGTCGACGAATCGTTTCTGGGTCGCCTCGACGGGCTCGTCGCCGATCTCGACGACTACCTGACCCGCCCGCTGTGGTATCAGCAGCAGCTTGACCACGGCGCCGAACTACCCCACGGCATCGCCTACTTCTCGATGGAGTTCGGGGTGGCCGAGGTGCTGCCGAACTACTCCGGCGGCCTGGGCATCCTGGCCGGTGACCATCTCAAGTCAGCCTCCGACCTGGGCCTGCCCCTGGTCGCGGTGGGGCTGCTGTACCGCTCGGGCTACTTCCGTCAGTCGTTGACCGCCGACGGCTGGCAGCACGAGAGCTACCCGTCACTGGATCCGCAGGGCCTTCCGCTTCGACAGCTCACCGACCGCAGCGGCAGGCCGGTGCTCGTGGACGTGGCGATGCCCGAGCAAAACCAGCTGCGCGCACGGATCTGGGTCGCTCAGGTGGGCCGAATTCCCTTGCTGCTGTTGGATTCCGACATTCCGGAAAACGACCACCGGCTACGCGGGGTGACCGACCGGCTCTACGGCGGCGACCAGGAACACCGAATCAAGCAGGAGATCCTGGCCGGCATTGGCGGGGTGCGCGCGATCCGGGCGTTCATCGAAATGGAGGGCCGCCCCTCTCCCGAGGTGTTCCACATGAACGAGGGACATGCGGGCTTCCTCGGTGTCGAGCGCATCCGGGAGCTCGTCGACGCCGGGCTGGACTTCGACACCGCGTTGACGGTGGTGCGCTCGTCGACGGTGTTCACCACCCACACGCCGGTGCCCGCGGGCATCGACCGGTTTCCGGTGGAAATGGTCAGGCGCTACTTCGGCGGTGGCGCCGATGCGCCCGCGCACGACGGGCAGCCGGCCGGTGGTCCGCCCTCGCGGCTGCTGCCCGGGGTCCCGCTGGACCGCATCGTCGCGTTCGGCGCCGAAGAGGACCCGGCGAAATTCAACATGGCCCACATGGGTCTACGGCTAGCCCAGCGGGCCAACGGTGTATCGCTGCTGCACGGCAAGGTCAGCCGCCACATGTTCAACGCGCTGTGGCCGGGGTTCGACCCCACCGAGGTGCCGATCGGCTCGATCACCAACGGCGTGCACGCCCCGACGTGGGCGGCGCCGCAGTGGCTGGAGTTGGGTCGCGAACTGATCGGCGCCGGCTCGCGTGGTGAGCCCGCGGTGTGGGAGCCCGAGGTGTGGGAGCGGCTGCATCAGGTCGATCCCGGCCATATGTGGTGGATCCGCTCGCAACTGCGCAATCAGCTGGTCGAGGACGTGCGGGTGCGGCTGCGCCGGTCGTGGGCCGAACGCGGCGCAGCCGATGCCGAACTCGGTTGGATCGCAACGGCGTTCGACCCGGAAGTGCTGACCATCGGGTTCGCCCGGCGGGTTCCCACGTACAAGCGGCTGACGCTCATGCTGCGCGACCCCGAACGCCTGGAACGGTTGCTGCTCGACGAGCAGCGGCCGATCCAGCTGATCGTGGCGGGCAAGTCCCACCCCGCCGACGAGGGCGGCAAGGCGCTGATCCAGCAGGTGGTCAAGTTCGCCGACCGGCCCGAGGTGCGGCACCGCATCGCCTTTCTGCCCGATTACGACATGTCGATGGCCCGCCAGCTGTACTGGGGATGCGATGTATGGCTGAACAATCCGCTGCGGCCGCTGGAGGCGTGCGGCACCTCGGGGATGAAGAGTGCGCTCAACGGCGGGCTCAACCTGTCGATCCGCGACGGCTGGTGGGACGAGTGGTACGACGGCGAAAACGGTTGGGAGATCCCGACTGCCAACGGCCTCGCCGACGAAGAGCGACGCGATGACCTCGAGGCGGCCGCGCTCTACGATCTGCTCGAGCAATCGGTGGCGCCGAAGTTCTACGACCGCAACGAGCACGGCATCCCGATGCGGTGGGTGGAGATGGTGCGGCACACGCTGATCGCACTCGGACCGAAGGTGTTGGCGTCGCGCATGGTTCGCGACTACACCGAGAAGTATTACGCGCCCGCCGCCCAATCCTTGCGTAAGACAGTGCAACCCAACTCCAACGGTGAACCGTTCGGTGCGGCCTGCGACCTCGCGGCCTACCGGCGGCGCGCCCAGGACGCCTGGCCGAAAATCCAGATCACCGATGTCGACAGCTCCGGGCTGCCCGACACCCCGCTGCTCGGGTCCGAGCTCACGTTGACCGCGAAGGTGCAACTCGCCGACCTGCGACCCGATGAGGTGACCGTGCAGGCGGTGCTGGGTCGCGTCGACGCCAGCAACACCCTGGTGGATCCGGTGACCGTGCCGATGCAGCACACCGGCACGGCCGACGGTGGCAATGCGATCTTTTCGACGACGACGCCGCTGCCGGCCGCCGGTCCGGTCGGATACACGGTGCGGGTGCTGCCCCACCACCCGCTGCTGGCCGGCGACAACGAACTCGGCCTCGTCACCTCCGCATGACGGGTGCGCTGAAGGTCCCGCTCGACGGGGGGCCCTACGCACTGGCTCTCGGCGCCGACGGTGCGCTGTGGGTGACGCTGGTGCACGCAGGCGCGATCGCGCGGGTGACGACCACAGGTGAGGTCGCGGTGTTCCCCGTCGACGTGCAGAGTCGCCCGTCGCTCATCACCGCGGGTCCCGACGGCGCGTTGTGGTTCACCCGCGCCGGCGACCACCGTATCGGCCGGATCACCACGGCGGGGGAGTTGAGCGCGGTTGCGCTCGGCGAGGACCGCGGCCCCTACGGCATCACCGTGGGACCCGACGAAGCGCTGTGGTTCACCGCGATGGCCTCCGGTGAGGTCGGCCGGATCTCGCTCGACGGGCAGGTGACCGATCGCCATGCGGTCGGCGGCGCGCCGGCGATGATCACGACCGGACCCGACGACGCGTTGTGGTTCACCCTCAACCAGGCCAACGCGATCGGTCGGCTGTCGCCGCCGGATGGCCTGACCGTGCGCGAATTACCCACTGCTGCAGCGGGTCCGGTGGGAATCGCCGCAACGCACGATGACGCGGTGTGGTTCACCGAGATCCGCGCCGAGAAACTCGGCCGCATCCCGCTTGACGACGCGATCCAGGAGATCGACCTGCCCGGTAAACCACACGCGGTGGTGGCCGATCCCGACGACGGCGTGTGGGTGAGCCTGTGGGGGTCGCATCAGATCGCCAGGGTCGGTGGCGACGGCGAGATCGTCGTCATCGACCTCCCGCAGGGTAGCGAGCCGCACGGGCTGGCGATCGGCCCCGACGGCGCACCGTGGGTCGCGCTGGAGGCCGGCTACGTGTTGCGGATGCCGACCTGAGACCTGTGCCGCGCAATTATCCGGACACTCGTACAGCAGCCGCGGCGGCCCAGGTAGGTTGCCCTCCAGTGCGTCAATTACCGCGACGCGTGGCGAAGGACTTCAGCAGTGACGGTTGGACATGGGTTGCGGGGCGCCATCACCTTCCTGGCGATCAGCGGGCTGCTCGGAGGGCTGGCAGCTGCCACGGCGTCGGCCGAACCGGCGATCGAGCCCGTCGTCGACGTGGCGCCCGCCGCACCGCCACCAGAGGGCGCACTCGCACCTGACGCGCCACGGCCGCACGACGACGGTGCGGTCGCATCCACGCCGCCGGTGGTGAAGGAGGCTCCCGACGGTTGGCGTCTGGAACTGGGCGCCAGGGACGAGACCCAGGCCCCGGTTCCTCCGCTGACGACGGCGCTGTCGTCGCGCGAGTACGTGGTCGGCGGCACCTACACCGGCAAGCTGAGCGGTCCCGACGACGGCAGCACTCCGGGGGGCACCCTCGAGGTCGGCTACGAGATCGGCTGCGGCATCGACATGAGCACGTCCAACGGCGTCTCGCTGACCGGCACCGCGGGCATCAACCCGTCGCTGGGAATTCTGGGCATCGACGCCGCCGGACCGGTGGAGCTCGGGGTATTGCCCAGCGTCGGCGGCAATATCGGCGGCGGTATCACCGTCGGCCTCAAACCCGGTCTGATCAACGTGGTTCCGGTGACGAAAAAGGAGTTCACCGGCGCCGAGCCGTGGGTGATGGTGAGCGACTTCCGGGTCAAGATCGACGGCTGCGTCGGCGAGTCGTTCATCCGCTCGTATGCGTTCTTGACTCGCTCCACCGAGATGTCGGAGGCGATCGTCGCCTGGTACGGCGTGACCAAACACATTTAGCGGCTCAGCTCAGCCGCGAGCAACCCGCTGTCATGAGAAGCGTTTGAAGCAGCGGTCCTGATCGCCGAGCACCCCGATGCGGAACGCGTCGATCCGGGAAAACCCGGATGGCACCGACTCACCGTTGACATCGCTGGCGACCAAGCCGTTGGTGAGGATGCCCGACACCGCCTCGTCGACGTCGCCCGCGGTCAGCGCGACGGTGTTGCCGTCGGGCGTGGTGACCGACTTCGACAGCATCGTGGTGGCCACACCGGTCAGACAGGCGGTGCGCAGCGCAGCCTCGGCGTCGTCGAGCGCGACGCCGCCGCGCTGGTGCTGGATCGCCTGCATGTAGCGCGACACCAGCACCGAGTAGGCGGTGTTGTCGCCGGTGGCCAGCCCGACACCGCCGCTGGTGACGTCTAACGTGCCCATCCGGGCCAGCTCGTCGAGGTCGACGGCGATGGTGTTGGTGGCCGGGCAGTACGCCACCGGCGGGCTCGGTCGGGTGCCGGGACAGTCGGCGACCGCAAAGCTCAGCCGCGGCGGATCGGCGGGCTCGAAGAGAATGTTCAGCACGTCAATGATGGCGCGCACCGAGGTCTCGCTGACTTCCCACTCGCCCGTCTCGTTTTCGTCGAGCAGCACGGGCAGATCGCCTCGGCGCTGGCCGATTTCGCGCATGTCGATCGAGGCGCATGCGGCCGCGCCGTCGGTGAAGCCGAACTGGAACGCCGAGAGCCGTTCGAACGCCGAGCCGTGCGCGTCGACCCCGGCGTCCGGGTCGGTCTCGCTCATCAGCGGATCGCGGAACGCGATCACCGCGGCCAGCACGTTGTTGAGGCCTTCGCCGGTGGACAGCGTGAACCGCGGCGAGTGGTCCTCGGCCACCCAGCGCATGTAGACCCCGGCCAGGCAGTCGGCTTGCTGTTCGGCGACCAAGGTGGGGGTGATATCGCCGACCATCTTGGCCTGTCGCTGCACGGCGTGGCCGTACTCGTGGGCGAGCACCATCGTGACGCCCATGTCGCCGTAGGCGTGCTGCAGGTCGGGCAGCAGTTCGCCGCGGTCCCAGCCGATGGTCTGGTCGTCGTGGCAGAAGCCGGCGTTGACCAGGCCGTAGGTGTCGCCGCCGCAGAACTCGATGCTGTCGAATCCGTTGGCGTCCCAGGAGATCAGGGCCTTCACCCGGCGGAACGCGCCGCCGAGCGGCTCGCGGTAGGCGTCGGACCAGAATTCCTCGATGTCGCTGACGGCCTGGCGGGCCAGTTCGTCGACGTCGCCGCCGTCGGTGCCGTGGACCTTGCGGGTCGGTTCGGCGGCGTCGGGCCGCAGCCCGGTCGGTCCGTCGGTCGCCGGCATACCCGCGACGCGGAACGGGTCGGCGAACACCGAGACGGGTTGGCCCTGCAATGTCGCCGTACATGCCGCGACGAGCAGCGCCGACGCCGCAGCGAGCACGGCGCCCACCAGGTGTCGTCGACCCATGCAGATATACCTAATACGCCAAGTTTCGCCCAATGGGACATTTGGGCGCGAAAGTGCGAGTGAATTTCGCCAATACGTCGATTTCGGCGCAAGCGGGTCAGGCGCCGCGCAACCGTTGCAGCGCCTGGCGCACCCGCGTCGGATCGGTCGTCGCCCAGAACGGCGGCAGCGACGCGCGCAGGTAGCCGCTGTAGCGGGCAGTGGCCATCCGCGAGTCGAGCACCGCGACGACGCCACGGTCCTCCACGGTGCGCAGCAGCCGGCCCGCGCCCTGAGCCAACAGCAACGCGGCGTGGCTGGCGGCGATGGCCATGAACCCGTTGCCGCCGCGGGCCGCCACCGCACGCTGGCGCGCGGTGAGCAACGGATCGTCGGGCCGCGGAAACGGGATGCGGTCGATGAGCACCAGCGACAGCGACGGGCCCGGCACGTCGACGCCCTGCCACAGCGACAACGTGCCGAACAGCGACGTCTCGGGATCCTCGGCGAACCGCTTCACAAGCGCCGACGTGGTGTCCTCACCCTGGCACAGCACCGGGGTGTCGAGGCGCTCGCGCATGATCTCGGCGGCGGCCTTGGCCGCCCGCATCGACGAGAACAGGCCCAGCGTGCGCCCGCCCGCCGCGGTCACCAGCGCCGCGATCTCGTCGAGCTGTTCGGGGTTGTTGATTGTCGCCGACTCCGCGCCTCCGGGCCCGCTGCCGCGATGCCCCGGCGGCGGCAGATGCGCGGCGACGTAGAGGATGCCCGACTTCGCGTGCTCGAACGGCGACCCGACGTCGATACCGCGCCACTTGGTGTCCTCGCCGAGCCCCCAGGCCGCGGCCATCGCGTCGAACGTGCCGCCGATGGTCAGCGTCGCCGAGGTCAACACGGTCGTCGAATGCTCGAAAAGCCTGCCGCGCAACAACCCTGCCACCGAAAGCGGCGCCACCCGCAGCACCGCACGCACGTTGCCGCGGTTGTCCTCGCGGTCCAACCACACCACGTCGGTGCGGTCAGGGATGGCCGGCACGAACGAGTCGAGGATGCGCGACGCGGTGTCGGCGACGTCGGTCAGCGCGGTGACGGCCTCCGCGCGCGCCGACGCGGCCTTCGGGTCGGCCGGGCTGGTATCGATCGCCGAACGCACCCCGTGCGCGGCGTCCCGCAACGCGGTCAGATAGGTCGCCAACTCGTCGTCCAGCATGTCGATGCGCCCGGGCGTGGCGTCGTGGATCGCCGACGAGATCGTCGCGGTCGCGGCCTCCAGCCGTTGCGCGAGTTCGGCGTCGACGAGGCGCGCCGCGCGGCGCTGCGCCACCCCGAGCGACGTGGCCGAGAGCTCGCCGGTGGCCACCGACGTCACCCGGTCGACCAGTTCGTGTGCTTCGTCGACGACGAGCACGCGGTGCTCGGGCAGCACGGCCGCATCGGAGATCGCATCGATGGCCAGCAGCGCGTGGTTGGTGACGACAACATCGGCGTGCCCGGCCTTGTCGCGGGCCCGCTCGGAAAAGCAGTCGGTGCCGAACGGGCACCGCGACACCCCTATGCACTCCCGCGCCGACACGCTGACCTGCGACCACGACCGGTCCGGAACCCCCGGGGTCACTTCGTCGCGATCACCTGTGTCGGTGTTCGACGACCACGCGATGAGCCGCTGCACATCGCGGCCCATAGCGCTGGCGGCCATCGGCTCGAACAGCTCCTCCTGCGGCCGGTCTTCGGGTTCGGCCGCAGCCGACCCGTTATGAATCTTGTTCAGGCACAGGTAGTTTCCCCGGCCCTTCAGCAACGCGAACTCCGGGGCCCGTGGCAGCGCGTCGGCCAGCGACTCCGCCAGCCGCGGCAGGTCGCGGTCTACCAGTTGGCGTTGCAGCGCGATGGTCGCCGTCGACACCACGACCGGTTCCTCGATCTCGAGGGCACGTGCGATCGCGGGCACCAGGTAGGCCAACGATTTGCCGGTGCCCGTTCCGGCCTGCACCGCCAGATGCTCACCGGTGGCGAAGGCGCGCGCCACCGCCTCGGCCATCTCGATCTGACCGCTGCGCTGGCTGCCGCCCAACGAGGACACGGCCGCGGCCAGCAGGTCGGTGACCCGCCGCTGTTCCCGGGTCGTCCCCTGCGCTGCGCGCGTGGGCCCAGCGCTCCTACCCTCCGAAGCCGTGGTGCCTCCTAAGTTGCGCGCGAAACCATGCGGGTCGGGATCGCCGGTTCACCGCGGGACAGCGCCAGACCATGCCACGGCAAGCTTTCCAGCCCGGCGCGGACCCGGTCGCGCGCCGTCTCCAGCCTGAGGTCGCCGACCGGTTCGCCGTCGCGCACCAGCGCCTCGGTGAGCGGCCGCTCGACCAGCCCCCGCTCGTCTGCGGGCGGCTGTCCGTACAGGTGCACGACCTCTTCGACGACGGTGCCGGTGGTCTTGGCCAGCCGCGTCGCCTGTTTGCGTCCGCCGTGGGATTCCTTGTGGCTGCTGCGCTTCTCCACCGGCATCCCATCGACCTCGACGAGCTTGTACACCATGCCTGCGGTCGGTGCGCCCGATCCGGTCACCAGCGAGGTGCCGACGCCGAACATGTCGACGGGTTCGGCGCGCAGCGCGGCGATCCCGAACTCGTCGAGATCGCCGGAGACCACGATGCGGGTCCGGTGCGCACCGAGCCGGTCGAGTTGCTCGCGGACCTGACGCGCCAGCACCCCCAGGTCACCGGAGTCGATGCGGACCGCACCGAGTTCGGGCCCGGCTACCTCGACGGCGTTGGCTACGCCGGTGGTGATGTCGTAGGTGTCGACCAGCAGCGTGGTGCCCACGCCGAGCGCCTCGACCTGCGCCGCAAACGCCGCCTTCTCGTTCGGCCCCTGCTCGGTGGTGTAGAGCAGCGTGAACGCGTGGGCGCTGGTGCCCGCGGCGGGCACCCCGTAGACGCGCTGCGCCTCGAGGTTGGACGAGGCGCTGAACCCGGCGAGATAGGCCGCCCGGGCGGCGGCGACGGCGGCTTGCTCATGCGTGCGCCGTGAGCCCATCTCGATCAGCGAGCGGCCCTCGGCCGCCGACACCATGCGCGCGGCCGCCGACGCGATTGCGCTGTCGTGGTTGAAGATTGACAGCGCAAGGGTTTCCAGCACCACGCACTCGCCGAATGTGCCGTGCACGGACAGCACCGGCGAGCCCGGGAAATACAGCTCGCCCTCGCCGTACCCGTCGATGTCGCCGCGGAACCGGTAGTCGGCGAGGTAGGCCAGCGTCTCGGGGTCGCAGAAGTCCGAAAGCGCCGCGAGCGCGGCGTCGTCGAACGTGAACTGCGCCAACGACTGCACGAACCGGGCGGTACCGGCGACCACGCCGTAGCGGCGGCCCTCGGGCAGACGTCGGGCGAAAACCTCGAAGGTCGTCCGCCGGCGCGCAGTGCCGTCGCGCAGGGCGGCCGCGAGCATCGTCAGCTCGTACTTGTCGGTAAACAACGCCACAGCCGGCCGGGTCACACCGCAACCGTAGTAGTTAAAGGCCCTCGATATGCCCCGGCTATCCTGAAGAACATGGTTACGCCGGCCAAGGCTCGACCGGGAACCCGCGAGGAGCGTGACGTCGCCACGCACGAGGCGGCCGACGTCCCTTGGGTGACGATCGTCTGGGACGACCCGGTCAACCTGATGACCTATGTGACGTACGTTCTCCAGAAGCTGTTCGGCTACAGCGAGCCGCACGCGACCAAACTCATGCTGCAAGTGCACAACGAAGGTAAGGCCGTGGTGTCGGCGGGCAGCCGTGAGTCGATGGAGGTCGATGTGTCCAAACTCCATGCCGCCGGCTTGTGGGCGACCATGCAACAGGACCGCTGACAGAGCAGTGCGTAAATGGAAGCGGGTCGAGACTCCCGACGGCCCGCGGTTCCGGTCGGCGTTGGCCGCGCATGAGGCCGCGTTGCTGCACAGCCTCGCCACCTCGATGATCGGTATGCTCGATGAGCGCCAATCCACCGCTCCCGCAGATGAATTGGAACAGATCACCGGTATCCGCACCGGAAACTCCGCCCCGCCGCAGGACGAAACGATGAAACGCCTGCTGCCCGACTTCTACCGGTCCCAGACCGACCATCCCGCTGGTTCGGGCACGGCCGAATCCCTCAACAGCGCGTTGCGCAGCCTGCACGAGCCCGAGATCATCGACGCGAAACGTCAAGCCGCACAGCGGCTTCTGGACACCGTTCCGCAGGCGGGCGGCAAGCTCGAGCTGACCGAGGACGACGCCCACGCGTGGTCGGCCGCGGTCAACGACATGCGGCTGGCGCTGGGCACGATGCTCGGAGTCGCGTCGGGCGGACCCGACGCGCTGCCCGACGACCATCCGTTGGCAGGGCACCTCGACGTGTACCAGTGGCTGACCGTGCTTCAGGAATATCTGGTCCTCGGGCTCATGGGCAAGTCGCGTTGATGAGCGCCATTGGCGGAAAGAGAGAACAGTGACGGGTTCGATCACCGAGGTCGCCGGCGTCCTCGTCGGTCAGCACCATCAAATCGACGCCGATGCCACGCTCGGGTCCGGATGGGCCAGTGGCACCACGGTGGTGCTGGCGCCGCCCGGCACGGTCGGCGCCGTCGACGGCCGCGGTGGTGCCCCGGGCACCCGCGAGACCGACCTGCTCGACCCGAGCAACTCGGTGCGCCACGTCGACGCCGTGGTGCTGTCGGGTGGCAGCGCGTTCGGGTTGGCCAGCGCCGACGGCGTGATGCGGTTCCTGGAGGACCAGGGCCGCGGGGTGGCGATGGAGGGCGGGGTGGTGCCGATCGTGCCCGCCGCGGTGGTCTTCGACCTGCCCGTCGGCGGCTGGGCGTGCCGGCCGACGCCGGAGTTCGGCTACACCGCGGCCCAGAGCGCAGGCACCGAGGTGGCGCTCGGCACCGTCGGCGCGGGCACCGGAGCGCGCGCCGGCGTGCTCAAAGGCGGCGTCGGCACGGCGTCGACGACGCTCGAATCGGGCGTGACCGTCGGGGCGCTGGTGATCGTCAACTCCGCCGGTGACGTGGTGGACCCGGCGACCGGGTTGCCGTGGCTGGCCGACCAGGTCGACGAACTGGGCCTGGTAGCGCCGCCGCACGACCAGATCGCCGCCTACGCCGGAAGGCACCAGGAGTTCAGCCCGCTCAACACCACGATCGCCGTAGTCGCCACCGACGCGGTCCTGAGCAAGGCGGGGTGTCGGCGCGTCGCCGTCGCCGCGCACGACGGTCTGGCCCGCACCATCCGCCCGTGCCACACCCCGTTGGATGGCGATACGGTGTTTGCGCTGGCCACCGGTGCTGTCGAGGTACCGCTGGACCCCACCACCCCGGCCTCGATGTCGCCGGAGACGCCGCTGATCACCGCGATCGGGGCGGCCGCCGCGGACTGTCTGGCCCGCGCGGTGCTGGCGGGTGTGCTGGCGGCGGAGTCGGTGGCCGGAATACCGACGTACCGGGACATGTTGCCCGGAGCATTCGGGTGACCCGTCCACGAACAGGGCCCGTAGAAAGGGAATGACAGTGCTGGTGATCCGCGCCGACCTGGTCGACGCCATGGTCGCGCACGCCCGCGCCGACCACCCCGACGAGGCGTGCGGGATCATCGCCGGACCGGAGGGCTCCGATCGTCCCGAGCGGTTCATCGCGATGGTCAACGCCGAACGGTCCCCGACCTTCTACCGCTTCGACTCGATGGAGCAGCTGAAGGTGTGGCGGGCGATGGAGGAGGCCGGTGAGACGCCCATCGTCATCTACCACTCCCACACCGCGACCGAGGCGTACCCCAGCCGCACCGACATCTCTCTCGCTTTCGAACCCGACGCCCACTATGTGCTGGTGTCGACCCGCGATCCCGACGCGCACGAACTGCGCAGCTACCGCATCGTCGACGGCGTCGTCACCGAGGAACCCGTCAAGATCGTCAAGCAGTACGAGGAGCAACCATGACCGTGAACGTCTCGATCCCAACCATCCTTCGCCCCCACACCGGCGGTGAAAAGCGGGTGACCGCATCCGGTGACACCTTGGCCGCCGTCATCAGCGACCTCGAGACGAACTACTCCGGCATCGCCGAACGGCTCGTCGATAACGGCAAGCTGCACCGCTTCGTCAACATCTACGTCAACGACGAGGACGTGCGGTTCTCCGGCGGGCTGGACACCTCGATATCCGACGGCGACTCGGTGACCATCCTTCCCGCCGTGGCAGGAGGCTGAGTGGGCGCCCGATGACCCGTTACGAGTCACTGCTCGACGCGCTTGGTGACACCCCGCTGGTCGGGCTGCGCCGGCTGTCGCCGTGCTGGGACGACGCGCCCGACGGCGCACCGCACGTGCGGCTGTGGGCCAAGCTCGAGGACCGCAACCCCACCGGCTCCATCAAGGACCGCCCCGCGCTGCGGATGATCGAAGACGCCGAACGCGGCGGCCTGCTGCAGCCCGGCGCGACGATCCTAGAGCCCACCAGCGGCAACACCGGGATTTCGTTGGCGATGGCCGCGCTGCTCAAGGGCTACCGAATGATCTGCGTGATGCCCGAGAACACCTCGATCGAACGCCGTCAGCTGCTCGAGCTCTACGGCGCGCAGATCATCTTCTCCCCGGCCGAAGGCGGATCCAACACCGCGGTGGCGCACGCGAAAGAGCTTGCGCAACAGAACCCGTCGTGGGTGATGCTCTATCAATACGGCAACGCGTCCAACACCCTGTCGCACTACGAGGGCACCGGGCCTGAGCTGTTGGCCGACCTGCCCGAGATCACCCACTTCGTCGCAGGCCTCGGCACCACGGGCACGCTGATGGGCACCGGGCGCTATCTGCGTGAGCAGGTCCCCGACGTGCAGATCGTGGCCGCCGAACCCCGCTACGGCGAAGGGGTTTACGCGCTGCGCAACATCGACGAGGGGTTCATCCCCGAGCTGTACGACCCCGACGTGCTGACCACCCGCTTCTCCGTCGGCTCCTATGACGCCGTCAAACGCACCCGCGAACTGGTCCAGGTCGAGGGCATATTCGCCGGCATCTCCACCGGCGCGGTGCTGCACGCCGCGCTGGGCATGGCCGCCAAGGCGGTCAAGTCAGGTCAGCGCGCCGACATCGCATTCGTGGTCGCCGACGCCGGTTGGAAGTATCTGTCGACCGGTGCCTACGCCGGTAGCCTGGATGAGGCTGAAGACGCGTTGGAAGGACAGCTGTGGGCATGACAGGCACGGGCGGATACCCTGGCGCACCCGGGCCCGCGCAGCCAAAGAAGCGCCCCGCCTGGCTGGTCGGCGGCCTGACCATCGTCAGTTTCGTGGTGCTGCTGTGGCTGATCGAGCTGTGGGACTCGCTGACCGGACATCGCCTGGACGACAACGGAATTCGACCGCTGGAAAGCGACGGGCTGCTGGGCATCCTGTTCGCCCCGCTGCTGCATTCGGACTGGGATCACCTGATCGCCAACTCCATTCCCGCGCTGGTCCTCGGATTCCTGATGACGCTGGCGGGGATGTCGCGGTTCATTTTCGCCACCGCGATCGTGTGGATCCTCGGCGGCTTCGGCACTTGGTTGATCGGCAATGTCGGCACGTACTGCCCGTACGTGCGCTGCGAAACCAATCACATCGGCGCGTCAGGGCTGATCTTCGGCTGGCTGGCGTTTCTGATCGTGTTCGGTTTCTTCACCCGCAAGATCTGGGAGATCGTCATCGGCGTGGTCGTGTTGCTGCTCTACGGCAGCATTCTGCTCGGCGTGCTGCCCGGCACCCCGGGCGTCTCCTGGCAGGGCCACCTGAGCGGGGCGGTCGCCGGCGTCATCGCGGCCTACGTGCTGTCGGGGCCCGAACGTAAGGCGCGGGCGCTGCGACGGCCGGTCGAGCCGCCGCGGCTGACGTGACCGGACCTTCGGTGGACGCGGCTCTGCCGGTCGGCATCTTCGATTCGGGGGTCGGCGGGCTGACGGTCGCCCGCGCGATCATTGACCAGCTACCCGACGAGGACATCGTCTACGTCGGCGACACCGCCAACGGACCCTACGGGCCGCTGACCATTCCACAGATCCGCGCGCATGCGCTGGCGATCGGCGACGACCTGGTGGCGCATGGCGTCAAGGCCTTGGTGATCGCCTGCAACTCCGCGTCGGCGGCGTGCCTGCGCGACGCCAGGGAACGCTACGCGCCGGTGCCCGTCGTCGAGGTGATCCTGCCCGCGGTGCGGCGTGCGGTGGCCGCAACCCGCAACGGCCGCATCGGGGTCATCGGCACCGAGGCGACCATCACGTCGGGGGCCTACCAGGACGCCTTCGGGGCCGCGCGCGACACCGAGGTGACCGCGGTGGCGTGTCCGCGGTTCGTTGACTTCGTCGAGCGGGGTGTGACCAGTGGGCGCCAGGTGCTGGGCCTGGCCGAGGGCTACCTCGAACCGCTGCAACGCGCCGAAGTCGACACCCTGGTGTTGGGCTGCACCCACTATCCGATGCTGTCGGGGCTGATCCAGTTGGCGATGGGTGATCATGTGACGCTGGTGTCCAGCGCGGAGGAGACTGCCAAGGACTTGCTACGGGTGCTCACCGAACTGGATCTGCTGCGTCCCCACCGCGAGCAGCCGGACGGCCGCGGTGCGCAGCGGATCTTCGAGGCGACCGGTGAACCTGAGTCGTTCACCGCACTTGCCGCCCGGTTTCTCGGTCCGTCACTGGACGGTGTTCGACCTGTTCAACGTCACGTCGGGGCCGGGAAGTGATCTACCGCAGGAAAGAAGCGCAAACGCGCCATGTCTTCGTCACATGAGTGACGGGCATGGCAAGCTAGAGAGCGTGCGAATCACCGTACTCGGTTGCTCCGGCAGTGTCGTCGGACCTGATTCGCCAGCGTCTGGTTATTTGATCACGGCTCCGGATACCCCGCCGCTGGTAGTCGATTTCGGCGGCGGCGTGTTGGGTGCGCTGCAGCGCTACGCCGATCCCAACGATGTGCATGTGTTGCTTTCGCATCTGCACGCCGACCACTGCCTTGACCTTCCCGGGTTGTTCGTCTGGCGCCGCTACCACCCGGCGCCGGCCCAGGAGCCCGGCGTGCTGTACGGGCCGGCGAACACGTGGGCGCGGCTCGGCGCAGCGTCATCGCCGGAGGGCGGTGAGATCGACGATTTCTCCGACGTTTTCGAGGTGCGCCACTGGGTGCACGACGAGCCGGTGACGATCGGCGCACTGACCGTGGCGCCTCATCTTGTTTGTCACCCGACCGAGTCCTACGGTCTGCGCTTCACCGATCCGTCTGGTGCGACGTTCGTCTACAGCGGTGACACCGGCTACTGCGAAGCGCTGATCGACCTGGCCCGCGACGCCGACGTGTTCCTCTGCGAGGCGTCGTGGACGCATTCCGAGGACCGGCCGCCCAACCTGCACCTGTCGGGCACCGAGGCCGGGCGGGCGGCCGCCGAGGCCGGCGTCGGCGAACTGTTGCTGACCCATATCCCGCCGTGGACGTCGCGTGAGGACGTCATCAGCGAAGCGAAGGCGGAGTTCAACGGCCCGGTGCACGCGGTGGTGTGCGGGGAGACGTTCGACGTCCCCCGCAAGTGAGCTTTTCCCGCCCAAAGGGACAAGCGGGCGCGACAAAACGTCGACCTCGGCGATGACGGTGGCACCCGATAGGGTTGGCCCGTGTCCACACGAGAAGACGGCCGACGCGACGACGAACTGCGGCCGGTGCGCATCACCCGCGGTTTCACCACCCATCCCGCCGGGTCAGTGCTGGTGGAGTTCGGCGAGACCCGCGTCATGTGCACCGCCAGCGTCACCGAAGGTGTGCCGCGCTGGCGCAAGGGCACTGGGCAGGGCTGGCTGACCGCCGAATACGCGATGCTGCCCGCGGCCACCCACGAACGCTCGGACCGTGAGTCGGTCAAGGGCCGTGTCGGCGGGCGCACGCAAGAGATCAGCCGGCTCGTCGGCCGGTCGCTGCGCGCGTGCATCGACCTGGGGGCGCTGGGGGAGAACACCATCGCGATCGACTGCGACGTGCTGCAGGCCGACGGCGGCACTCGCACCGCCGCAATCACCGGCGCCTACGTGGCGCTGGCCGACGCGGTGACCTACCTCTCGGCGGCCGGTAAGTTGTCGGACCCGCGGCCGCTGTCGTGCGCGATCGCAGCGGTCAGCGTCGGCGTCGTCGACGGTCGCATCCGCGTCGACCTGCCCTACACCGAGGACTCCCGCGCCGAGGTCGACATGAACGTCGTCGCCACCGACACCGGAACGCTCGTGGAGATCCAGGGCACCGGGGAAGGCGCGACGTTCCCGCGATCGACGCTGGACAAGATGCTCGACGCCGCGATGGCGGCCTGCGAACAGATCTTCGAAATCCAGCGCCAGGCACTGGAATTGCCTTATCCCACGGAGTTGCCCGAATCTGCGGAGCCGGCGAAGAAGGCGTTCGGAAGCTGACCACGCTGCTGGTGGCCAGCCGCAACCGCAAGAAGCTGGCCGAACTGCACCGGGTGCTCGACGCCGCGGGGGTATCCGGGTTGACCTTGCTGTCCCTGGACGACGTGGCGCCGTTCGACGAAGCCCCGGAGACCGGGGCGACGTTCGAAGAGAACGCATTGGCCAAGGCGCGCGACGCATTTCGGGCCACCGGGCTGGCCACGGTTGCTGACGACTCCGGGCTGGAAGTCGACGCGTTGAACGGGATGCCGGGGGTGTTGTCGGCGCGGTGGTCGGGCGTGGCCGGCGGTGCCGCCGAAAGGGACCAAGCCAACACCGCGTTGCTGCTGGCGCAATTGCGCGACGTGCCCGACGAGCGGCGCGGTGCGGCGTTCGTGTCGGCGTGCGCACTGGTGTTTGACGCGGGCGGCGGCCAAAGAGAAGCAGTCGTACGTGGGACCTGGCCCGGCAGCATCGCGCGTGAACCGCGCGGCGACGGCGGCTTCGGCTACGACCCGGTGTTCCTACCGGCGGGTGCGACGCGCACCGCCGCGGAGCTGAGCCCGGCGGAGAAGGACGCCGTATCGCATCGCGGGCGGGCGTTGGCCGCGCTGCTGCCGGTGCTGCGTGAACTGGCCGGCTAGCCGAATTTTGTATAGCTGATCTAATCGGTAGCATGCCCGAGGTGCGCAGCCGCTTCGCTACCTCACGTGCCGAGGGCCCGCGCACCCGGCACCCCGCGATCGTTGTCGCGGTGCTCGCGGCCGCCGGTATCAGCGTGTCGCTGATGCAGACCCTGGTGATCCCGCTGATCCCCGAACTTCCCATGCTGCTGCACACCAACGCCGCGAACGCATCGTGGATGATCACCGCGACGCTGCTCACCGCGTCGGTGGCGACCCCGGTGTTCGGCAGGCTCGGCGACATGTACGGCCCCAAGCCGATTCTTCTTCTCTGCGCCGTCATCCTGACGGTCGGTTCGTTGATCGCGGCGACGACGAGCGCGTTGCTTCCGGTGCTCATCGGCCGCGCGCTGCAGGGGTTCGGCATCCCGATCATTCCGTTGGGCATCAGCGTGTTGCGGGCGTCGGTACCGCCGCACCGGGTGGGCACCGCGATGGGACTGATGAGCTCGTCACTGGGTGTGGGCGGAGCCCTGGGCCTTCCGCTGTCGGCGATCATCGCCGACCGCTTCGACTGGCACGCGCTGTTCTGGTTCGCCGCCGCGCTGGGTATCGCGTCGGGTCTGCTGTTCGCGGCGCTGGTTCCGCGGATACCGCCGACGTCGACCGACCGGTTCGACCCGCTCGGCGCGCTCGGCCTCGGTGTCGGGCTCGTGACGTTGCTGCTCGGCATCTCCAAGGGCGGGGATTGGGGCTGGACGAGTGCGACGACGCTGGGGATGTTCATCACGTCGTTCGTCGTCTTCGGCCTGTTCGGGCTGTGGCAGTTCCGCACCGCCGCGCCGATCGTCGACCTGCGCACCACGTTGAAGCGGCCCGTGCTCAGCACCAACGTGGCGTCGATCGCGGTGGGTTTCGCGCTGTTCGCAATGTCGTTGATCGGACCGCAGGTCCTGGAACTACCGCCGGCAACCGGTTATGGGTTGGGCCAGAGCATGTTTCAGGCCGGGCTGTGGTTGGCGCCCGGGGGTCTGGCGATGATGGTCTCGGCGCCGATCGCGTCTCGAGTGGCCGCGGCGCGCGGCCCGAAGTTCACGTTGATCGTCGGCAGCCTGATCGTCTCCGGGTCGTATCTGGCCGGTTTGGTGATGATCGGCAGCGCGTGGCAGGTGTCGGTGTTCAACGTGTTGGTCAGCATCGGGGTGGGGTTCGCGTTCGCGTCGATGCCCGCTTTGATCAACGCCGCGGTGCCGATCTCCGAAACCGCTGCGGCCAACGGTATCAACGCGCTGGCGCGGTCGCTGGGAACGTCCATCTCGAGCGCCGTCGTGGGTGCGGTCCTTGCGGGGATGACGATCTCGGTCGCGGGCCAGGCCTATCCGACGCTGACCGCCCTGCGGATCGCGCTGGTGATCGCCGCCGCCATGGCCGCACTCGCCGCGTTGCTTGCCGTGTTGATTCCGGCTGGGGTGGGTGGCGTCGACGAATCCGCCGCCCCGATGCGGGAACCGGTTACAAGCCGAAGCGGTCCTTGATCTCCTTGGTCTGCACCTGCTCGACGATGATGCCGACAAGGGGGATGGTGCCGGCCAGCAGCACGCCGATGGTCTTGGCGATCGGCCAGCGCACCTTCACCGCAAGGTTGGCGGTGAAGAGCAGATAGACGAAGTACACCCAGCCGTGCACGACGGCGATCCAGTTCAAGCCCTCGACGTGGTACACGTACTTCATCACCATCTCGTAGCACAGCGCGATCAGCCAGATACCCGTCGTCCAGGCGAGGATGCGGTAGCCGAGCAGCGCCTTGCGGATGGCGTCGATCGGGGTAGTGGGCGCAGGCGTTTCGGTCATGTCGTCGGCTGTTCCTTGTCTTTCTTTGCGGAGTCTTTCTCTGCGAGCTCGGCGAGGTAGGCGTTGTACTCCCGCAACGCTGGATCGCCGTCTGTGGCGGGCTCCGGCGTATGTCGTTCGGGCAGCAACCCGGCGGGGATCTCGGTGACGGTATCGCGGCTGGTCGGCTCGGGCGGCGCCTCTTCGTAGCGGACGAACTTGTAGTAGGCGTACACGAGGAAACCCGCGAACATGGGCCACTGCAAGGCGTAGCCGAGGTTCTGGTAGTCGCCCGCCGTGGACTCGAAGCGGGTCCACTGCCACCACGCCAGGGCCAGGCAGCCGGCGGCGCCGACGATCACCAATGCGATGAGCGCCGGTCTGCTACGCCGTGTAGTGGACACCATTCAACGGTACCGCGACGGCCTTCGGCCCGACGAACTCATCCAGCCGAGCGGTGGCCGCCTTGCGGTAAATGGAGACGATGTACTTACTCGACCGGGTCCAGGGGATGTCCAGCTGGTCGAGCGCGGCGGTGAACAGCCCCAGGATGTCTTCGGATCGGTTCGTGAAGTGGTACCGGATGCTGCGAACCCCGCGATCGTTGGCGACGACGCGGCAGCCGTCGCTGTGGATGAGGCCGAGAACGAACTCCTCGGTCGCCTGGTCAACGAGCGCTTCTTGCCAGGGCTCGAGTTTGATCGACCTCTCATGCTTCTTGCCCGGCCCGTGTTGCGGGAGGAGGCAGGGCCAGTGCTTCGAGAAGAGAGAAACATCGACACAGCCAACACGCTGCACACGACCCGCTCGTTGACCTGGCATCAGCATTTCGATGGCGTAGCAACACCGGTCAATAATCGACGGATACTTCTTATCGAGGGTGATTCGCAGACGCCAAACTCGACGTGCTCGTGAGATGGACCCGTCCCCGAGGTACAGGCCGAGCAGATAGCAATACGCTGCGGGGGACAGAGCCGCGAAGTCGTGGACAGCACCGCACTCGCTTGTCCCCGTGGGCCTCACCGCCATCTGCGGTTTGTTCCGCCAGTCTCGTACCGTCGAGCGTGGTAGACCTAGTTGACGGGCGACCTCGCAATCGTTAGCACCGGATGCGATGAGCCGCATCGCGGCCTCAAATTCTTCTGCTGACCGCACGTTCTATGCCCCTACCTTGTGTGTTTGCTATCAAGGTATGCGGCACGGCCGACATCTTTGCGAAGGCATAGGGCGGTACGATCGCCACGCCGCGGGCGTGATGAAATTGGCAAACATGATGGCTTTAGGTGCCATTGCTCGAGAGAGCTTGTGGGTTCGAGTCCCACCGCCCGCACGATGTTCGAGCGACCGCCGCGTAGAAATCGGCAGGAGCCGACGGTTTGCTGTGCCGCCTAGGTTCTCGGTGAAACGATCTCCGGTTCGGCGGACTGCCTGACGAAACAGACGATGCTGCCCCCGGTGCTCACCGCGGCGATCGAGCCGAACACCAGGGCCAGCATCCCGTCCCCGACCGTCCAGCTGGCCAGCGCTATCGCGATCGCGATCACCCCTGCGATGTTGAGGAACAGTCCCGTTGTCGCGATGGCCTCCGACCATGCCTCGGACTTCATGTCGTCAGAAGGTGCGGAGGTCCCCCCGTGCATCAGCACTCCCATCGGCGATCCAACTCAGTTGCCGATGAATTGACCTCTCAGGAAATTTCTAAACGCGTTGATGCCGAGAGAACGTCAGGCGGAGTGCTCGATCGTGTCCTGGCGATGGCGCACCGGGAAGCCGTTGAGTTCGGCGAGCGAGCGCAGTTGCCTCAGCGCGAACCGCCGGGCACGACCCGATTCCGGGATCAAAATGCCTGCCCATATGCCCTCGGCCGCCGGCGTCTCACACGCCTCCTGCGCGCACCGCCAGCGTCGCGGGCAGGCGCGACAGATCGCTTTGGCACCCTCGTCGGCGCTCATCGTCCAGCGGTCCGGATCGCGCGTGCAGGCACCGAGCGGGCTTTCATCGGCGGTCTTCCGATCGGCCAGCGTGTTGCCCGGCCACGCGACCACCCCAGGTGGCCGCGCATTGACCCCTTCGCGGTTCTGCATCTGTTGGCCTTCCGATGTCGCCGGTTCAGACCGCCGGCAAGCCGACAATACACGTGTATCGGAACTGACGATACAGGCGTATTGCTACGCTGCCACGGTGACAGTGACCGCCGACACGAGCACACGGTCGAGCGTCGAGAAAATCCGTGACGCGGCATTGCGGAGTTTTGCCACGACCGGAACGGGGATGACGTCATTGCGCGCAGTGGCCGCGGCTGCCGGCGTGTCCCTCGGTCTGGTCCAGCACCACTTCACGACGAAGGCCGGTCTGATCCAGGCCGTCGACGACTACGTGATGTCGGTGGTGAACGCGACCCTGTCGGAGCCCGTCCCCGAACCGCCCAGCGATTCGATCTCCGACATCGGGCAGCGGGTCACCCAGTTGGTCAACGAGCACCCCGACGTCATCGACTACGTCGGGCGTGCCCTGACCGACGGCAGCGCGCTGGGGCGCAAGTTGTTCGACGCACTGGCGGCCATGGGTGCGGCCCGCTGGCAACAGCGCACCGAGTTGGGGCTGACCCGGCCCGATCTGGACCCGACGTGGGCGACGCTGAACCCGCTCGTACTCGCGCTGGGCACCTTTATCCTGCGCGCGCACATCGAGCGGCACCTGCCCGAACCGTTCACCACGCCCACACAGCTGCAGCGTTGGCAGAACGCCGTCGACGGGCTGTTGCGCGACGGGCAGATACGCGACTAAAGACGGTCGCTACCAACTCTTTTGCGGTAGGTAGTCGGTGTCTCACCGCAGAACTGGGCGAACGCGCGGGTGAACGAGCTGAGGCTGTCGAAGCCGACCGCCGACGACGTCGCCTGCACAGATTGGCCCGGTGCTGCCAGGAGCGCCATGGCGCGCAGCATCCGTGCGTTTAAAAGGTATGTTCGCCAAGGCATTCCGAGCGTGTCGTGGAACAATCGCCGCAGTGTGCGCTCGGATACGGCGACGGCGCGGCTGACGTCTTCGACGGTGGCGGTGTCGAGGTGCTCCTTGGTGTAGGCCATGGCGGCCGCGACGATCGGTTGCTCGGAGGTCGGCAGGCTCAGCGGTGCCTCGTGATCCAGCGCTTCGCTGACCAAGTTGGCCAGGGTGCGAAAGAAGCCGTCGGATATGTCGTCGCCGTCCGGGCGGTCGATCGGCCAGCGCAGCGCGTAGAGCATCATCTCCCGGATCAGCGGCGAGACCGCGATGATCCGGGCGCGGTCACCGCCGTCGGGGATCAGCAGCGGGTCGAACATCACCGCGACGGTGCGCACGTCGGGGTTCATCGTCGCCTGGTGTTCCAGCCCGACGGGGATCCAGGCCGCCTGTTGCGGTGGTAGCAGGTAGTGCGCCGAGTCGGTCTCCACCTCGACGACGCCACCGACCGCGTACTCGATCTGGTGCACGTCATGGGAGTGCCACCCGGTGATCAGTGCGTCGCCGTGGTACAGGTAGCTGCCGCGCAAGGCGCGTCCGCCGCGGCGCAGGTCGATTACCCGGCGCGAGGCCGCAGCCACGTCGTTGGCCGATTCAGTCAATACTCTGTCCGATAGCGCAGAGACGGTCACACCATTAGACGGTACTACTGGGGGTATGAGCGAAGGTATGCGACCTGACGACCTGATCCTGGTGAGCATTGACGACCACGTCGTGGAGCCTCCCGACATGTTCCTGCGGCACGTGCCGGAGAAGTACAAGGCCGAGGCGCCGATCGTGGTGACCGACGACAAGGGCGTCGACCAGTGGATGTATCAGGGCCGCCCGCAAGGTGTCAGCGGGCTGAACGCGGTGGTGTCCTGGCCCGCTGAGGAGTGGGGCCGCGATCCGGCTGGGTTCGCCGAGATGCGCCCGGGGGTGTACGACGTGCACGAGCGGGTCCGCGACATGAACCGCAACGGCATCCTGGCCTCGATGTGCTTTCCGACGTTCACCGGCTTCTCCGCGCGCCACCTCAACATGACACGCGAAGACGTCACGCTGGTGATGGTGTCGGCCTACAACGACTGGCATATCGACGAGTGGGCCGGCTCGTATCCGGACCGGTTCATCCCGATCGCCATCCTGCCGACGTGGACTCCTGAGGGGATGTGTGCCGAGATCCGCCGGGTGGCCGCCAAGGGTTGCCGCGCTGTGACGATGCCGGAACTGCCGCACCTGGAGGGGCTGCCGAGCTACCACGACGAAGATTACTGGGGCCCGGTGTTTCGCACCCTGTCCGAGGAGAACGTGGTGATGTGTCTGCACATCGGCACTGGCTTCGGCGCGATCAGCATGGCGCCCAACGCGCCGATCGACAACCTGATCATCCTGGCCACCCAGGTGTCGGCGATGTGCGCGCAGGATCTGTTGTGGGGTCCGGCGATGCGCAACTACCCCGACCTGAAATTCGCGTTCTCCGAAGGCGGTATCGGCTGGATCCCGTTCTACCTGGACCGCAGCGACCGGCACTACACCAACCAGAAGTGGCTGCGCCGAGACTTCGGTGACAAGCTGCCCTCCGAGGTGTTCCGCGAGCACTCATTGGCTTGCTACGTCACCGACAAGACGTCGTTGAAGCTGCGGCACGAGATCGGTATCGACATCATCGCGTGGGAGTGCGACTACCCGCATTCGGACTGCTTCTGGCCCGATGCGCCCGAGCAGGTGCTGGCCGAGTTGAACGCCGCGGGCGCCGACGACAGCGATATCAACAAGATCACCTGGGAGAACTCATGCCGGTTCTTCGGTTGGGATCCGTTCGCGCGCACCCCGCGCGAGCAGGCGACCGTTGGGGCGTTGCGCGCCAAGGCCACTGACGTCGACGTGTCGATCCGCCCGCGCAAGGAGTGGGCACGCCTCTACGAGCAGAAGCAGCTCGCCAAGGCGTGATGTGATCAGCGTCGGTCTGCGTCGCCGCGTGGTGGATCTCCGAGCCTGAGCCGCTGCATCGAGGCGAGAACCGATGCCACGCCGATGGCCAGAAAGGCCACAGCCATCAGCAGGAACATCAGTCCGCCGTTGGTGAAAAAGGCGTAGCCGCGTAGTGCGCCCATCGCGATGGCGAATACGCCGCCCAGTATCAGCCATCGCGCCTGACGGACCGTGGGCGGTACGAGGCTGTTCACCACATCAGCCCGCGGACCATCTCGGCCGGCGGGACGTCCTCCACGGCAATGATTCCCTTGGGGGCGCGGCATACCCAGTCGATCACGTTGAGGACGCGGGCGGCGGTGGAGACGCAGCCGGCCTCGGTGACGTCGAGCGTCGGATGGGACAGTAGGGTGCTCATCTCGATGCGCGGTTCACCTTCCACGATCACCTTGTGCACACCGGAGTGGCCCTTGGGCGGATACTCCCAATCCGGTGCCGCGTCGGGGGTGAGCCGGGTGGTGTGCTCCACGGTGATGATCGGAACTCCGCCGCGTACCCCTTCTGCAGCGAAACGCACCCCGGCCAGCCGGCCGGGCTCGACGGTCATCATCTTGCACTCGATGCGTTTGTCGGTGTACCAGGGCTCGTAGCGGTCGGTGACCTCGTCGAGTTCGACGCCGAGATGGTGCGCGAGGTTGCGCACCAGCCCGCCGAATATCGACGCGACGACGCCGGGCTGAAACGCCATCGGCCGCTCATCGTCCGGGCCGGCACCGAAACCCATTGCAGTGCCTGTGTATTCGTAGTCATCGTAGTTGCCGTAGTCGAAGACCTCCTGCACGGCGACGGACTTTGCGCGGGTGACCAGGCTCAGCGCGGCGAGCGCTGCGGTGTCCCCGGAGTAGCCGGGGTCGATGCCGTTGACGTAGAGCGACGAATTACCTGCCTCACAAGCCTGTTCCAACGGTGTCCGAAGCCAGTCGTCGGCCTGGTTCGGTGTCACCAACCACACCATCGACGTGCCGACGACGTTGATGCCCGCGGCAAGGAACTTCGCCATCTGTTCGATCGCCTCCATCGGACGCGTCTCACCCAGCGCGGTGTACACCACGCAATCGGGCTTCAGCGCGATGAGCGCGTCGATGTCATCGGTTGCGATCACCCCGGTCGGTTCGCTCAGCCCGCACAGCTGGGCCGCGTCCTTGCCGATCTTGGCGGGGCTGGCGGCGTGCACCCCGACGAGCTCCAGATCGGGACGCCCGATCAGCGCAGGCAACGAGTGCTGCCCGACGTTTCCGGTGGAAAACTGGACTACTCTGCGCATCTGGTATCCGTTCTCGGTCAGTAGTCGGGGATGGGCAGTGGCAGGTTATTCGAGTCGATCCCGCCGTCGACGTGGAAGATGGCGTTGGTCGCGTAGCAGTCCTTGGTCGATAGGTAGACGCAGAGCCGACCGAGATCATCGACGTCGCCGAGTCGATGCAGCGGCGTGAGTGAGAGCATCGTGTCCAGTGCCCCCGGCATCATATCGAGGCCGCTTTGCAGTCCCTCGGTGGCGAATGAGCCGAGTGCGATGGCATTGACGCGGATCTTCGGTGCCAACTCCTGGGCCATCGCCCGAGTGAGTGCTTCGAGCCCACCCTTCGCGACGCAGTACGCGGTAAGTGCGCGGATGCCGAAACGTGCTGAGCCCGAGGAGATATTGACAATGTTGCCGTGTCCGGCCTCGATCATGTGACGGGCGGCGAGTTGACTCATGATGAACGCTGACGTGACACACCAGTCGAAGGTGTGCCGGAAGTCCTCGTCGGTGATGTCGAGAAACGACCCGAACGTCGAACCACCCACATTGTTGATGAGGATGTCGATACGCCCGAACTCTTTCATCGCCGTGTTCACCACACGTTCACCGTCCGCACGGCTCGTCGCGTCGGCGACGAGCGCCAACCCCTTGCCGCCGTTCTCCTCGATGCCGGCGATCGTCGCGTCGATGTCGGACTCGGTGCGCGCGGTGCCGACCACCGTCGCCCCCGCTTCGGCAAGCACCCTGGCGATCCCTTGTCCGACACCCTTACCCGAGCCCGTGACGATCGCCACCTGGCCGTCGAGGTTGAACTGTTCCAACGCCATGCGAACTCCTCCGTGAAATTGACTGCAGTCAATCACAGATGTCGAGCCAAGAAAAGTGTTGCTATCGTCAAGGTATGGCAGTGGTGGAAAGGCCATCGGCACGTGAGGCCAAGCGGCTACAGACCCGAGAGCGACTGATGGGTGCGGCCATTGCCGAGTTCAAGCGGGCAGGTATGGCCGAGGCCGACGTGGGCGCGATCGTGACCGCCGCCGGAGTTGCCCACGGCACCTTCTTTTTCCATTTCCCGACCAAGCAGCATGTGTTGCTCGAGTTGGAGCGGCGCGAGGAAGAGCGCATCGCCAAACAGCTCGGCCGGTTCGCGGAATCCAGGCGCACGCTGCCAGCGATCCTCAAAGAGGCCGTTCGACTGGTGCTGGGGCTGGAACGTCGCCTTGGCGCGGTACTGTTCAAAGATTTTCTCGCCCTGCATTTCTCGCAGAGTCGGCCTACCGACGAAAGCCAGGAGCACCCGGTCATCGTCAGGGTGGCCCAGGAGATCGAACGCGCCCAACAGGCCGGTCGGGTGGCCCCCGACGTCAATCCAATGAACAGCGCGGTGTTCTTCCTGCTCGGCCTGTACGCCTTGCTGACCACCACGTCCGAGTGGCCCACCCGGAGTGCGATGCTCGACGATTACATCGCCAGAACACTGCGCGGCATCGAGGTCCGCTGACTGATTGACTTGAGTCAACGTCGCTGACAAGCTCATGGCACCACGCCCGCTTCAGGAGGTGCCTGTGAACCCGCCCGCGATGACCGCAACCGTAAGCGGACTCGACGAACATGCGGAGGCCTCGCGGCAGGCCCAGCGCCAGGCCGACAAGTGGCTGATCTCGGGCAGTGTGCTCATCGGCACCGCGGCGCTCGGGATCTTCGGACTGCCTCTCTTTCTGCGGGGGGTGTGGCTGCTGCGCAGGGCGGCACGGAGCGGGCTGTCCGTGCGGCCGATGTTGGTGACGCTGCTGGGTTACTGCGTCATCGTCGACGCCGCGATCAACGTGTTCGGTTGGGCGCTGGACCTGGTGGCCCACCACACGATCCTGGCCCGAGTGTTGTTGAACGGCTGGGGTGCGATGTTCGACGCCGGATACTTCTGGCACTACAACGAACTGTGGCTCGGCGGTGCTGCCGGACCGGGGGAGAAGGCGCTCGAAGTCGGTCTGATCCTCACGGTGTTCTGCATGCGCATCGCCGCCGGCATCGGCTTTTTGCAGATGAAGCGCTGGGGTCATCAGTGGATGATCATCACCTGCTGGATGGGCGTGGTGATCTGGTGCGTGTACGTGTTCAACATGACGATGTACGCCGACGTCCGCTACGCCGGAGTGATACTGCCCGTCATCGGCTGGTGGATCTACGACATCTTCTACATCACCCCGTTCCTCGCGATTCCATATTTGCACTCGGTGAACAGAGAAATCTTCTCCGATTGACCTCGACTGACTGAACTCATTGACTTCAGTCAGCCCCTGCGTTACAAAGAGCGAATCATGACCGCACAGGTGAAGGCGTCGGCGCGCAAAGCGCAACGGCTGCAGACGCGCGAACGCATCCTCGGCGCGGCGATCACCGAGTTCACGAAGTCCGGCATGGCCGGCGCCGACGTCAACGCGATCGCGGCGGCGGCCGGTGTCGCGCACGGCACGTTCTTCTTCCACTTCCCCAGCAAGGAGCATGTGCTCCTGGAGCTGGAGAGCCGCCAAGAGGCACGCATCGCGACGGAGTTCGCGGAGTTCATCGAGCACCGCCACGATCTGGTCACCACATTGACCGCGGTGGTCGATCTGGTCACCGATCTGGAACACCGGTTCGGCCCGGTGCTTTTCAAGGAACTGCTGGCACTGCACTTTTCACCGACACGGCCGCACAAGGACGAATGGACCGACCACCCGGTGATCGTCCTGCTGGTCCGCGAACTGGAACGTGCCCGCGGCGACGGCGAAGTCCATCCCGAGGTCGACGCCTTCTACAGCGCGACGTTCTTCCTGCTCGGCATCTACGGCGTGCTGACAACCACGGCCAACCCGAACACCCGCGACATCATGCTGGCCAAATTGGTCTCGACCGCCGTTCGCGGCTTGGCAGTGCGATGACCGGTTCGCACTGGCAACGACACAACAACCGAGGAGATCGACGTGTGGGCTTGGATATGGGAGATATTGCGCTACGTAGGGGCGTGGGGTGGCGCCGCGCTGGTCATCTGGTTCTGGTACTGGATGTTCTCCAGCCTCGGCACGTTTTAGGCCAGCCATGACTGATCTGTCCGACGCTCACGCGCTGGCGGTCGAACGCAGTTGCGCCGTCACCGCTGTCGCGCTCAGCGGCCAGCGCCGCGAGGGCGTACGCCTGGTGACCGGTGAACATCGCCAGTTCAGCCTGAACGCGGGATTGGATTACGTGCTGGTGCCGTATCCGTCCCTGGCGCCGGACTGGACCCGCAGAACCCTGACGTGCGGTGTCGCGCTGCAGTGTGCACCGTCGAAGGAGCGGCTCGCCCACTTCCGGCTCAACGAACTCACCGCGCGTGAGCTTCGCGCGCTCACGCTGGTCGAGGCCGGCGTCGCACTGGGTTGGGTCGCGGTCAACTGGCCCGGGCTGGTGGTCGAGGCGCAGCGATTGCTGCCCGATCTCGAGGCGTTGCCCGACGACATGGCTGCCGACGCGATGCTCGAACGCGCGATCTCGTTGACGCGCAACGGCCAGCCGGTCGGCGACGTCCCCGCCGTCGTGGGCAGGCTGCCGCTGGCCTACACGGTGCCGCAGGGCCTGTCGGACAAGCTGCGGCGCAGCTTCGGCCGGATGCCGTGGACCACGACGCAAAAGCGGCTGCCGCGACCGTACTCCGTTCCGGTCGGCGGCGACGGGGGAGTCCGCAACCCCAACCTGCCGCCGCCCAGCCGCCCGCAGGACAACGATCTGGATCTCACGCCGGATCACCGGCCAGGCATTCCCTATCCGGAATGGAACGCCTGGACAAAGAGTTTCATGGCCGACCACGTCGCTGTCCTCGAACGTGCGCACGCCAGCCGCAACCGGCAGCCCGGAACGGTGTCGGCGGATCTGCGCAAGTGGTTCAGCGAACACACCCACCGTTCGATGAAGAACCGCCTCGAAGACGGTTCCGACCTGGACGTCGAGCAGTATGTCAACCATTACATCGACCTCACAACCGGCGAGGCCATCGAACCCCGCATCTTCAGAGAACTGCTGCCCAGCAGCCGCGACGTCACCACCGCGCTGCTGTTGGACGGCAGTTCGTCGCTGGGGGTACACGGCGGCCGGGTCTTCAAACTCGAATTAGCTTGTGCCGACGCACTGTCACGCGCCATGACACTGGCCCGCGAACGCCACGGCATCTTCGTGTTCACCGGCAACACCCGGCACCGGGTCGAGGTCAACTGCCTCAAGGACTTCGAGGACCGGCGCTTCGTTCCGCCCGGCCGGCTCGGCCTGTCGGCCGGTGGCTATACCCGGCTCGGGGCACCGTTGCGGCACCTGACAAGCCGCCTGCTAGCGCAGCCGTCGGAACGTCGGCTGCTGATCGTGATCGGTGACGGCCTGATCTCCGACGAAGGATACGAAGGCCGCTACGCGTGGGCCGACGCAGCACATGCGGTCGAGGAGGCCAACGACGCGGGCGTCTCGATGTACTACGTCGGCGTCGGACCGACCCGCGTCGACCCGCTTCCCGAGGTCTTCGGAGCTCGCCGGTCCCAACGCATCCGACGCGTTGAGGACCTGCCACGGGTGCTCGCCCACGTCCACCGCGAACTCGTCGCCGCCTGACCGCATCATCAACCCGAGGGAGCTCGAACCACCGATGACCACCGACACCTACTACTCGAACAGCAACGAGGTCCAGTTGTTCGAGCAGGCCTACCACCAGCGCCTGCCCGTCATGCTCACCGGGCCGACGGGCTGTGGAAAAACGCGATTGGTCGAGCACATGGGTGTGCTGCTGCGCCGGCCGGTCGTCACGATCAGCTGCCACGACGACCTGACCAGTTCGGACCTCGTCGGCCGGTTCATGGTCACCGGTGGCGACGTGGTGTGGACCGACGGACCGCTGACCCGGGCCGTCAAAGCCGGCGCGATCTGCTATCTCGACGAGGTGGTGGAGGCACGCCACGACTCACTGGCCGTGCTGCATTCGTTGACCGATCACCGACGCACGCTCTATCTCGACCGGGCCGACGAAGTGGTCCAAGCGCCGGAGACCTTCATGCTCGTGTGCTCGTACAACCCCGCATACCGAAGCTCGCTGAAGGAACTCAAGCCATCGTTTCGGCAGCGGTTCGTCACCCTGCCGATGAGATACCTTTCGCCCGAACGTGAGGCCGAGGTCATCGTCGCCGAAACCGGCATCCCGCTGCAGACGGCGACGCGGCTCGTCGCGTGCGCCACCGCGATCCGCACCGCCGACGAGGCGTTTCACTTCGAACCCCCGTCCACCCGCGTCCTGGTCACCGCCGCGTACCTGATCGCCGCGGGTGCAACGGAATTGGATGCCGCCGAAGCCTGCATTCTCGCGCCGTTGTCCAGTGACGGTGCGGTGACCGACGGCCTACGTGAAGTGGCCGTGGCCAGCCTGGCCGCCGCCGGCAACTCGAGCAAGCCGCACTGAGAAAGGGAGTTGTGATGGACCCCAAGGAGAAGCAGCGCAAGAAGGCGCTCATCATCCTGCAGATCGTCATCTACGGCTATCTGCTGGCGATGTTCCTCATCCAGCTCTACATGTCGTTCGAGCGTGGCTGGTGGTCGCTGTGAGTGCGACGGCCACAGTCAGTCTCGAAGATCATCACGAAGAATCGCGCGTCGCTCAACGTCGGGCCGACAAGTGGATGATCGTGGGCGCCGCACTGATGGGTATGTGGGCGCCCGGCATCATCGGGTTCCCCATCTTCATGCGCGGAGTCTGGCTGCAACGGCAGGCTGCCCGCGCCGGACTGTCGGTGCGACCGATGATCGTCACCCTCATCGGGTACCTGGTGTTGATCGACGGCATGCTCAACAGCCTCGGTTGGGCGCTGGACCTGGTCGCCAACCACACGCTGATCAACCGGGTGTTGATGATCGGGTGGGGCCACATGTTCGACGCCGCGTACTTCTGGCACTACAACGAACCATGGGTGGGCGGTTCCGCGGTGCCCGGCGAAAAGGCCTACGTCGCAGGCCTGATCCTCACCGTCTTCGCGATGCGCTGCGCCGCAGCGATCGGCTTTTTGCAGATGAAGCGCTGGGGCCACCAGTGGATGATCATCACCTGCTGGATGGGCGTGGTGATCTGGTGCGCGTACGTATTCAACATGACGATGTACGCCGACGTCCGCTACGCAGGTGTCCTGTTCCCCGTCATCGGCTGGTGGATCTACGACATCTTCTACATCACGCCGTTCCTGGCCATCCCGTACCTACACACGGTCAACCGCGAAATCTTCTCCGACTGAACAGGTTAAGGAGCACCTCATGACGTCACCATCGGATCCGTCGGCCACCGACGAAAAGGACCCCGCCGAGGACCTGCCGCCCGGCACAACGCCCTACTACGCGCGGATGCACAAATACATCAAGCGTGCGGTGCTCGTCTGCCTGATCGCGCTCGTCATCGAGGGTGCGTTCACGTTGCCGTTCATGGCGGTGTGGTACGGGTACCCGACGCTGAGCCTGACCGAGATCTGCAGCGGTCTGCTCAAGGTCCGCTACTCCGACGACACCCTCGAGTGCAAGGTTCCGTATCCGCCGCTCGGTCCCCCGGAGGGTGCCGAGGGCAAGGACACCGCACAGGACGAGTGGGGGATCCAACCGGTGCCGAAGTACGACCGGATCGGGTTCCGCGAGCTTGTGCGGATCCACGAAGAAAGCGAAGCGCGCAAAGCCGCTCAGCAGCATGAAGATTCAGCCCAGTGAGTTCAAAGCCGCCCGGACAGCATGCCCGTAACTGGGATCTGCGCCACGAGGATTTCAACGACAACGACTTCCTCTACGACGTGTACTCGGTGATGCGGCGGACTGCACCGTTCGTCCACACCGACACGCCGTTTCTCAGTGCGACCCCCGGGGGCGCCTGGGTGGCGGTGCGCTACGAGGAGTGCTACCGGATCCTGCAGGACTGGCAGCACTTCTCCAGCAACCCGACACCGGAGGCAAGCGAGCAACTGGCGGGCGATCTGGTGATCACCCTGGATCCCCCGCGGCAGCAGAAGTTCCGCAAGGTGCTCAACCCGTACTTCTCACCCGCGCGGATGAAGGCGCTGCGTCCGCAGATCCGCGAGGAGTCCGACCGGCTGATCGACAGCTTCATCGAAGCAGGAAGCGGTGACCTTGCCGATGTGGCGTGGCGCCAGCCGGGAATCGTCTTCTTCAAATATGTCCTCGGCATGCCGATCGAGGACGTCCCGTTGTGCGTCGAGCTCACCGACTCCGCGCTCAACGGTGCCACCGAGGAAACCCGGATGGCGGCCTGGGGCGGGCTGTATCAACATCTGCACGACGGGGTGAGCGAGCGCACCACTCAACCGCCGCGCGACGACATGATCGACGTGCTGCTGACGGCCGAGATCGACGGCGAGCGGCTCCCGTTCGGCGACGTGGTGGCCAATGCGATGCTGCTGGTGCAGGCCGGGCTCGAAACCACCGCCAGCGCCATGTCGTTTGCCTTCCACTATCTGGCGACCAACCCCGGTGAGCGCGACCGGCTCATCGCCCAGCCCGACATCATGGGCCGCGCAGTCGAGGAGTTCATCCGCTTCGGGGGCTCGATCCACGGAATCCCGCGCACGGTCGCCAACGAGGTCGAACTCAACGGGCAGACGTTCTGCCCCGGAGAATCGGTCATCGTCAACTACGCGTCGGCCAACCGTGACGAACAGGTGTTCCCCGATGCCGATCGGTGCATCCTCGACCGGCGCGAAAACCGGCACCTCGGGTTCGGCGCCGGCGTGCACCGTTGCCTGGGATCCAACCTCGCCCGCCTCGAACTGCAGGTCGGTCTCGAGCAGGTACTGGTGCGGATGGCGGACTTCCACCTCGACCCCGGCCGTCAACCGCACTTTCACGGCAGCTCGGTCACCCGGGGATACCGTTCGGTGCCCGTGGTTTTCGAGCCAGCACAACGGTTAGTGGCATGACCTACCGCATCATCCAGTGGACGACGGGCAACGTCGGCAAGCGATCCGTGCGTGCCGTCGTGGCCAACCCGCAGCTAGAGCTCGTTGGCTGCTACACATGGTCGAAGGACAAGGTCGGCCGAGACGTCGGCGAGCTGTGCGGTATCGAACCCGCGGGTGTGGCGGCCACCGATGACGTCGACGCCCTGTTGGCGCTCGAGCCGGACTGCGTGGTCTACAACCCGATGTTCGCCGACGTCGACGAGATGGTCCGGATTCTGAGCTCGGGCATCAACATCGTGTCCACCTCGGAGTTCATCACCGGCCACTTCCTGGGAGAGGGCCGCGACCGCATTTCAGAAGCATGCCGACAGGGCGGATCGACCGTTTTCGGCAGCGGCATCAACCCCGGCTTCATCCAGCTCTTCGCGATCGTCTCGGCAGGCCTGTCGGAGCGCGTCGAAAAGGTCAGCGTCACAGAGGCCATTGACACCACTATCTACGACTCGCCGGCCACCGAAAAGCCGATGGGCTTCGGCTATCCCATCGACCAGCCGGACCTGCCCGCGATCACCGAGAAAGGTTCAGCCATCTTCGGTGACGGTGTCCGCCTGGTCGCCGACGCACTTGGTGTCGAACTCGACGAGGTGCGTTGCGACGTCGCGTACGCCCAGACCACCGATGACCTGCACCTGCCTGGTGACTGGACGATCGCGAAAGGTTGTGTCGCCGGCGTCGACGTCGCCTGGTTGGGAATCATCGCTGGCAAAGAGGTCATCGAGATCCGCGGACGCTGGCGCAAGGGCCAGACACTGGACCCGGATTGGGAACTCGACATGGGCTACACGGTCGAGGTCCGCGGCACACCGACGATCAAGACCACGCTGAGCTTCCTGCCACCTGTCGACTTCGTCGGCGAAACGTTGGATGACTACATCATGCTGGGACTGTCGATCGTCGCGATGCCTGCGGTCACGGCGATACCTGCCGTTGTGGCGGCACCTGCAGGCATCGCCACGTATAACGATCTACCACTGCTACTTCCGCGGGGAGTCCTCCATGTCTGAGAAAACGTATCGGGTGATCCAGTGGATGACGGGAGATGTCGGGCAGGTCGGCGTGCGGCACTTCGCGCAGTGCCCGGTCTTCGACCTGGTCGGGGTTCTGGTGCACAACAAGGACAAGGTCGGCAAGGACGCCGGAGAGATCGCAGGCATCCCACCGATCGGGGTGACCGCAACCGACGACGTCGAATCGCTGATCGCCATGGACGCCGACTGCGTGTTCTACACACCGGTGATCATGGACGTCGACACCGTGTGCCGGCTCCTGCGCTCGGGCAAGAACGTCGTGACCACAAGCGGCTTGTTCTATCCCACAGACGATTTCCGCGAGCCGGGGGACAAGGTCCGCGCTGCGTGCCAGGACGGCGGGACGTCGTTCTCCGCGGGCGGTATCCACCCCGGCTATGCGGGTGACATCCTGCCGCTCACCCTGGCCCGTGTCGTCAGCCGGATCGACAAGATCCAGGTCTACGAGGTCGTCAACGTCCTCACCGATGCGCCCCTGGACCACATTGACTGGATGGGGTTCGGCAAAGACCGCGACAAGTTCCTCTCCGAACCAACGATTCTGGGTCTCGGCGTGTCATTTTTTGCCCAATCCATGCACATGGTCGCCGACGGCCTCGGGGTGGACATCGACGAGGTGAAAGCCGATCTGCGCGCGGCCGTTTCGACCGATGACATACCTCATGAACTGGGTGTCATCCCGCGGGGCACTGTCGCCGCCCAGCATCACGAGTGGACCGCATGGGCCGATGGCAAGCCGCTGATCGTGTACCACGCCATCTATCTGACCGCGGGGCGCGATCAGCTGGATCCGCCGTGGGACTGGGGTAAAACCCGCTACCGCATCGTGATCGAAGGCGACCCGCCGACCGAACTGACCCTACAGGGTGTCGACCGGCCGGACGGCACCATGGTCCACCCGGGCTACGACTGGACCGCGATGGGCGCCATCAACACGATCCCCGACGTCTGCGACGCCGCGCCGGGCTGGCTCACCCACCACGACCTCGGACTGGTTCGACCGCGCGGTCTGGTACGCAAATGAGCGACGACGGTTCCCGGCTGCACCACGTGGTCTTCGCCGTGGCCGCCGAACGGCAGGCCGACGTCATCCGGATGTTCACCGAACTCGGCTTCACCTTCAACCCCGCCGAGTTGACCGAGTTGGGCGTGACCGTGCAACTGGACTGGGACGGCGGACTCGAACTGATCAGCCCGATACCGGGGTCCACGGCGTCGGTCGCGTTGTCGGTTAACGACTTTCTCACCACCCACGGCGACGGCGTGTACACGGTGGTGCTGCGGGTGCCCGACGCCGCAGCAGCCGAGGCAGTGACCGACCGGTACGGTTCGGTCACCCGGTTTCGCCAAGGCTTCTCCGGAAAAGGTTCCTATCTCGACGAAATCGATCTCTCGGTGCTCAACCTGCCAATTACCCTGCTAGCAACGAATGTGACATGACTGAAATCTCTGCCAACCTGCCGCCACCCGTCTGCTACGAAGACCTGCCGATGTCGCATGACCGCGGCGCGGGCTGGGCCAAACTTCGCGACCTCGGACCGGTGCTGTACGGCGACGACTCGTACTACTTCACCCGCCGCGAGGATGTTCTTGCCGCGCTACGCGATCACGAGACGTTCTCGTCACAAACCAGCTATGACGATATGATCAGCCCGGTACCGATGGTGCCGCTGGGGTTCGACCCGCCCGAACACACGCGCTACCGCCGCATCCTGCATCCGTTCTTCAGCCCACAGAAACTGAGCACCGTCCTCCCATCGTTGCAGGCGCAGGCCATCGACATCATCGACGGCATCGCGCACCGAGCCGAGTGCGAGGTCATGGCCGACCTCGCTACGCCCTACCCCTCACAGGTGTTCCTCACCCTGTTTGGGCTGCCCCTCGCAGACCGGAAGCGGCTGATCGCCTGGAAGGACGCGATCATCGCCGTCAGCCTGGCCAAAGACCCGACCAGCGTCGACCTGACCCCGGCGGCGGAGTTGTTCGCCTACCTCGCCGAGGCCGTGCACCGGCAACGGCGCGAACCGCAGGACGGCATGCTGTCGCAGTTGCTGCACAGCGATGACCCGTTGACCGACGAGGAGGCGACCGGGCTTTCGCTGGTTTTCGTACTCGCCGGGCTCGACACGGTCACCTCGGCTATCGGCTTCACCATCCTCGAGCTGGCCCGACGGCCCGAGCTGCGCGCGCAGCTCCGCGAAACACCAAGCCATATCGACGGTTTCGTCGAGGAGATGATCCGGTTGGAGCCGCCGGCACCGACAATGGGCCGACGTACCACCCGACCGGTGACCGTCGCCGGCGTGGCGCTGCCCGCCGGAGCGGAAGTCCGGTTGTGTCTGGGCGCGATCAACCGCGACGGCAGCGATGCCACCTCCGGCGACGACCTCGTGATGGACGGCAAGGTGCACAAGCACTGGGGGTTCGGCGGGGGACCGCACCGCTGCCTCGGTTCGTACCTGGCCCGCATGGAGCTGAAAATCGTCGTCACCGAATGGCTGCACCGGATACCGGATTTCGAACTCGCACCCGGTTACATCCCCGAGATCACGTGGCCGTCGGCCACCTGCACACTGCCGCAACTGCCGTTGCGGCTCGGTGCAAACGCGTAGCGCCAGCAGGAGGAGAAAGCCATGACGGTCGGGGCCGCGAAACCCAGTGTCTTCGAGGCCGGGCTCCCGACGCTGGACTATGACCTCACCGCCACGCCGCAACAGATCTATCCGCAGTTCCGGGCCGCCCAGCAGGTCGCGCCCATCGCATTGGGACCCATTGGCCCCGAAGTGATTTCGTATGAGATGGCCAGGACGGTGTTGCGCGACCCGCGGTTCGGGATACCGCAGGGCATCCACCTGTCGGCCCACGGGATCACGTCGGGGCCGCTGTGGGACAGGGTGACCCGCAGTATCTTGAATATGGACGGCGCCGAGCACCGGCGACTGCGCGGCCTGGTGTCGAAGGCCTTCACCCCTCGCGGCGCCGCGCGCATGGACCCCACCATTCACGCCGTGGTCAACGAGCTCATCGACCGGGTCGCCAACCAAGGGGGGTGCGAGTTCGTCGCCGACATCGCCAAGCCGTACCCGATACCGGTGATCTGCGCGTTACTCGGTGCGCCACCCGAAGATTGGCAGCAGTTCTCGCGATGGGCCGAGGACATCTTCAAGATCGTCAGCTTCGATTGCGACCTCGCCGCAGAACAGCCGGTGATCTTGGCGGCGTGGGGTGAATTCGACGACTACATCGACGAGATGATCGAGCGGCGGCGGAACCGACTCACCGACGACCTGTTGTCCGAACTCATCCGCGCCGAGCACGACGGCGACCGACTCAACCAAAGCGAACTGCGCATGCTGGCGTTCAGCATCCTGGTCGCCGGTACCGACACCACCCGAAGTCAACTGGCCGCGTCCATGCAGGTGCTCTGCGACCACCCCGACCAGTGGGCGTTGCTCCAGGACCGCCCCGAACTGGCGATGCCGGCCGTCGAGGAGACGATGCGCCACTCTCCGTCGATGTGCAGCACCGTGCGCAGTGCCATCGACGACGTCACGGTCGGCGAATACATCTTTCCCGCAGGCACGTTCATCATCGTGAACACGTATGCGGCCAACCGTGACCCGACGATCTACGATGATCCGTCCCGCTTCGACATCACCCGAAGGGACCCGCCCGCCATTCTGACGTTCGGCGGCGGAGCGCACTACTGCCTAGGCGCCAACCTGGCCCGCCGCGAACTCGCCGAAGCGCTGACCATCCTGGCGCGCCGGATACCGAACGTGCGGCGCGTCGGGCAGGCGCCGTGGAAGCCGCTACTCGGTATGAGCGGACCGACCGCCCTGCAGGTCGAGTTCGATGTCGTGGCGTGACGTGCGCGACCACCCGCCGGGCAGAAAGCACGCCGACACCGCGGAGATCACCGACACCACCACCAGGTAGGCGACGATCGCGTTGCTGGTCTGCGTCGCGGCGTAGAGGGCGGTGGCGATCGTCGGCGCGAACGCCGAACCCACCACCTGCGACAGCGTGTAGCCGATCGACACCCCGCTGTAGCGCACGTCGGCGTCGAACGAGAGGCTGAACAACGACCCGGTGACACCGGCGGCCGGTGCCATCGCGAAGCCGAACACCAACAACAACGCGGCCAGAAACAATGCCGGTCTACCGGTGTTGATCAACGCGAAGGCGGGCCAGATCGAGAGCCCCATCGCCACCACCCCGGCGACGAAGACCGGTTTGCGGCCCACCCGGTCCGATAGCGCACCGAACATCGGATAGGTCACCACGGCCACGACAGCAGCGACCGAAACCCCGAAAAGTGCTGCAGTGCGGTCGATCCCGGCCACCCTCGTTGCATACGACACTAGATACGCGACGCAGATGTAGGCGAACACCCCCTGGGACAGATAGGCGCCCGCGACCAACAGAATCTGCTGGGGATGCTTGCGGAACGCCTGGGTGATCGGCATCCGCACTACCTGTGAACGCTGTCGCAGGACATCGAAATCGGGGCTTTCGGTGATCGAAAGCCGGATCACCAGGCCGATCGCGATCAGCACCGCGCTGGCCAGAAACGGGATGCGCCAACCCCATGCGAGAAACTGCGGATCGGGCAGACCTGACACCGCGAAGAACGCCAGCGTCGCGGTCGCGGTGCCCGCCGGCGCACCCATCTGCGGAAAGGCGCCGTAGAGACCCTTGCGGTCGGTGCTCGCGTGCTCGACCGCCATCAGCGTGGCGCCACCCCACTCCCCACCCACGGCGAAGCCCTGCACCAGGCGCAACAGCGTCAACAGGATCGGCGCGGCCATACCGATCTGGGCGTAAGTCGGCAGCAAGCCCATCAACACCGTCGTAGTGCCCATCAGCAGCAGTGAGTACACCAGCATCTTCTTGCGACCCACCCGGTCACCGAAATGGCCGAACACCACGCCGCCGAGGGGACGGGCGACAAAGCCGACACCGAACGTCGCGAACGACAACAGCAGTCCCAGCGCGGGAGACGCCTCCGGAAAGAACAGCTTCGGAAACACCAACGCGGCGGCCGTGCCGTAGATGAGGAAGTCGTAGAACTCCACGGTGGTGCCGATGAAGCTGGCGAACGCCACCCGCGTCGGAGAGCTCGTCGCAGGGGTATCAGTCGCAGACATCGTTCCGTTTCGGCGCCCATAGCTGTGTGGGAGACGTGCGGCCCCGCAGCAATACTTCTGAATTATCTGCCGACCAATGACTTTGCTCGGCCTCACCTGCGCATTCGAGCACCGCGGCCGAACACAACACCCGGCTCTGGTACTCCTTGGCGAGGTCGGCCAGCCGGGCCGCTTCGTTGACCGCGTCACCGACCACCGTGTACTCGTAGCGGTTCTGTCCGCCGATATTGCCGGCGAACACCGGACCCGCCGAGACACCGATGCCGAAGTCCACTGGAAGACTGCGCAATTGGCGCCGCAGGGAACGCGCGGTGGTCAGACCGGCCGCCGCTGGATCGTCGATACGCAGCGGCGTGCCGAACACCGCAAGCGCCGCATCACCTTGAAACTTGTTGATCAGACCGTGGTGGGCGTCGACCTCGTCGACGACAATCCGGAAGAAGTCGTTGAGCACTTCGGCCACCTCGTGCGGTTCCCGCGTCGCCGCCAATTGTGTCGACTCCACCAGGTCGACGAAAAGGACCGTGACCTCGCGCTCGTCACCCGAGAACGACTCGTCTGCGTCGATGGCACGGCGCGCGACTTCCTCGCCGACGTGACGGCCGAACAGATCCCGCAGCCGGTCACGCTCGCGAAGTCCGGCGACCATGCTGTTGAAACCCCGTTGCAGGCGCCCGATCTCCGACCACTCGTACACGTCGACCGCGTGGTCGATCCTGCCCCGCTCGACCTCGGCCATCGCGTCGACGACCTCGCCCACCGGATCCGAGATCGACATCGACACCAGGATCATCGCCCGCAGACCGAGTACCACCGCGACGAGCGCCAGCACCAACAGGGCCAGGTCGATCGAGGTGCTCTGCGTGGTGAGCCAGCCGCGAGACCGCATGATCAGCAGCAACGCGATCGTCAAGCCCGGCAACGCCGTAAAGACCGTCCACACGAGCACCAGCCGGGCCCGCACGCCGGGGGCTATCAGCCCACGCAGCGCCGGATCCGGGGACACGCTGGCCAGTACCGGACGCAGAGTCCGCAGCGTGAAGAGGAAGCCGGTGGGCACGGTGGCTATAGCGCCGAACACGATGGCCGATGCGATGACCACCTTCACCTCGGGTCCCGCGTCGAGGTTGAGCGGGACCAGCACTGCGGCGGTGAGCACCCACGGCGCAACGGCGATCATGGACTGGCGTTGCAGCGTCTTGAGGGCCGTTTGCCGTTCGGCTTCAGTCGGCGCCCGGCCGGAACCGACCCAGCGCAGGGTGGGCGCGACGATGAGCACGGCGCCCACGGCGGTGGTGGCCGTTCCGATGCAGATGAGCACCGCCGCGGTGAGGATGTTCTCGGTGGTGGCGGTACGTCCCGCGGTGAGCGCCAAGACGATCGCGATGACCTCGGCGACCGTCAGGAGATAGGCGAACGTAAGGCCTGCCGCGTAGCGGGCGAGCAGGCGGCGTGGCCTCACAAAGTGGAAGGTATCAGTCGCTCGCGGGCAGCGGCTTGGCTTCCTTGAGAGACAACGGTGTCGTGCCGACGCTCAGCGTGCCCGCGCCGGCTTTGGTGACGAGCACCTCGGCGCCGTTGTCGTCGACGTAGCGCTTGCCCATCGCGTTGCCTTCGGAGAACTCTGGGTCCAGTGCGGCGCCCGCATCCTTTTCGCCGTCCAACGGGATCATCGGGATCCCGCCGGCGCGCAGGTCGTCGAGGCTGTCGGCGCTGCGCACCACGATTACCTGGGTGTCGCAGACCTGGCTCTGCAATCGTGTGCCGTTCTTGATCATGTTCGGCTCCTTAGTTTTTCGCGCTCGTCGGCGAGTATTCATCGACCAGTTCGCGGCGCAGCACCTTGCCCGTCGCGTTGGTGGGTAGCGCGTCTCGGAACACCACCCGATCCGGTGTGCGGGACCCGCGCAGCTGTCGCCGCACGAACTCACGCAGCTCGTCGGGGTCGGGGTTCGCCCGCCCATCGGACGTGCTGGCGGGCACCACCACCGCAACGATGATCTGGCCCCACTCGGGATCCTCGGGTCCTACCACGGCGCAATCGTGCACCAGCGGATGTTCCACGAGAACGTCTTCGATCTCGGCCGGAGAGATGTTCTCCCCACCCCGGATGATGGTGTCGTCCGAGCGGCCGCCGATGAACAGGTATCCGCCGTCGTCGAGCATGGCGATGTCCTTGGTGGGGAACCAGCCGTCGGCGTCGAGCACCGAGCCGATCTCGGCGTAGCGGCCCGACACCTGATCCCCGCGGACGAACAACTCGCCCGTCTCGCCGGGCCCGAGAAGATCGCCGTTCTCGCTGCGGATCTGCACCTCGATCCCCGGTACCGGCTGCCCGACCGAGCCGAGCCGGCGCACAACGGCGTCGTCGTCGGCCTCGAGGGCGGCGCGGTGGTCGTCGGGGGAGAGCACCGCAATCGTCGAGCTGGTCTCGGTGAGCCCGTACGCGTTGACGAACCCGACGTTGGGGAGCAGGTTAAGTGCCTTGCGCACCAACGGAAGCGCGACCTTGGAGCCGCCGTAGGCCAGGTTGCGCAGGGTGGGAAGTTCGGTCGGTTCGGTTTCGAGCGCCGTGACGATGCGGTCGAGCATGGTCGGCACCACGGTGGCCGTCGTGACCCCCTCGTCGCACACCAGCCGCACCCACCGGTGCGCGTCGAACTGGCGCAGGTAGACCATCTTTCGGCCCGCGTACAGGTTCGACAGCGCGGCGCCCACACCGGCGATGTGGTAGGGCGGCACGCAGATCAACGCGGCGTCATCGGGCTCTGCCGATGCGAACTCGACGGTGCCGGTGACGTAGCTGGTCAGGTTGTTGTGCGTCAGCTCAACGGCTTTGGGGCGCGATGTGGTTCCGGACGTGAACAGTACGACGCCGACGTCGTCAGGATCGGGAAACTCCGCGGCGGGTTCGGCACTGCGGGCGGCGGCGACGAACTCGGCGGAGTCGATCACTTGCTTACCCGCGCCGGCGATGGCGTCGCGGTACTCGCTGTCGGCGACCACCAGCGGTGCGGGCAACCGGTCGATCAGCTCGCGCAACCCGTCGGCGCTGAGCCGGTAGTTCAGCGGTGTGAACGCCACGCCTGCCCGCGCGGCCGCGAACAGCAACAGCGGCAACATGAAACCGCCGGTACCGACATAGGCGACGTGGGATGCGCCGGAGGCGGCCACCACACCTGCGCCACCGTCGGCGAGCTCGCTCAGTTCGGTTGTGGTCAGGCGCAGTTCATCGGACACCACGGCGGTGCGGTCGGGATCGCTCGAGGACGCCATCTCGAGCAGCAGGGAGATGCTCATTTGTCGACGAAGATATCAAGGATGGGATCGTCCCCGCCGCCGTAGTGCGACAGGTCGGCATCGGCGAGCAGCGCGGAGTCGATGTAGCACTGACCGTTGACGTCGGCGGGCGGGCGGGACAGGATCTCGACGGCCGCATCGCCCATGATCTGCGGGTCGCGCGATCGGGCCGCCAGGTGCGCGCCGTCGGCCAGGTTGGACACCGCGGCCGTGGCGATATAGGTCTCGGGCCACAGGCAGGCAAAACCGATGCCCTGATCGGCGTACTCGGCCGCCCAGCCCAGCGACAACAGCGTCATGCCGTACTTGGACAGCGTGTAGGACGGGTGGGCGCCCAGCCAGTGCGGGTTCATGTTCAGCGGTGGCGCCAACGTCACCACGTGCGCGTCGGCCGACTTGCGCAGGTGCGGCAGCGCCGCCTTGGTGAGCAGGAATGTGCCCCGAATGTTGATGTCCATCATGAGGTCGAACTTCTTGGCGCTCAGCTGCTCGGTCGGTTCGGTGGCGATGGCGCTGGCGTTGTTGACGACGATGTCGATGCCGCCGAAGCGCTCCACGGCGGTGTCGACCGCGCGCTGCACATCCTCTACCTTGCGCACATCGCCCACGACCGCGGCGGCTTTGCCGCCCGCGGCCTCCACCTCGGCGACCGCGGTGTGCACGGTGCCGGGCAGTCTGGGATGGGGCTCGGCCGTCTTGGCCAACAACACCACGTTCGCGCCGCGATGGGCGGCGGCGAGCGCGATCGCCAACCCGATGCCGCGACTGCCGCCGGATACCACGAGCGTGCGGTCTGTGAAGGTGGACATGGACCTCCTCGGATGGCCGGCCTCGATGCTACCCGACACGCGCTGCGCCGGTAGTGGCGTTCTCATTTTACGCAAGTGCCATAACCGCTGTGTATAGGGTCGTCGGTACACGTCCGCCGGTCGCGTGTCGGCCTCACTCCGTGCGCGTTTGCCTCGTTCGGTATTGGCATTCTCATTTTTTGCAAGTACGTTATCCAGTGATGAGCGAGCCAGTACAGACCCCGTCCGGGATCCCGCTGGAGCCCGTTTACGGCCCCGGGGACCGGGCGGCGGACCCGCCTGCGCCGGGCACCTATCCGTTCACCCGGGGCAACTTCGCGAGCGGCTACCGCGGCAAGACGTGGACGTTTCGGCAGTACTCGGGGTTCGGGACGGCAGAGGAGTCCAACCGCCGCTACCGCTACCTGCTCGATCAGGGCGGTACCGGGCTGTCGGTGGCGCTGGACCTGCCGACCCAGTGCGGCTATGACTCCGATGACCCGGAGTACGGCGAGGAGGTCGGCCGTGTCGGGGTCGCCGTGGACACGCTGGCCGACGCCGAGATCCTGTTCGACAGCATTCCCCTTGATCAGATCTCCACGAGCTTCACGATCAACGGCACAGCTGCGATCCTGTTGGCCTTCTATGTCGCGGCCGCGGAGAAGAAGGGTGTGCCGCGCGAGAAGCTCACCGGCACCATCCAGAACGACATTCTCAAGGAGTACGCCTCGCGCGGCACGTGGATCTGGCCGCCGGAACCGTCGTTGCGGCTGATCGCGGACACCATCGAGTTCTGCGCCGCGGAGGTGCCCCGGTTCAACGCGATCTCGGTGGCTGGCGCACACTTCCGCGACGCGGGCGCCAACGCCGTGCAGGAGATGGCGTTCACCCTGGCCGACGGTGTGACGTACTGCGACACCGTGGTCGAGCGCGGCCGGATGACGATCGACAAGTTCGCCCCCCAGATCTCCTTCTTCTTCTACACCCACGGTGACTTCTTCGAAGAGATCGCCAAATACCGTGCGGGACGGCGGCGTTGGGCCACCATTGTGCGGGAGCGCTACGGCGCCAGCACCGACAAGGCGTCGATGTTCCGGTTCGGCTGCGTGTCGGGCGGGGCGTCGCTGTACGCACCGCAGGCACAGAACAACCTGGTGCGGGTCGCCTACGAGGCGATGGCTTCGGTGCTCGGCGGTGTGCAGTCCATGTTCACCGCGGCCTGGGACGAGCCGTTCGCGCTGCCCAGCGAGGAGTCGGCGACGCTTGCCCTGCGCACCCAGCAGATCCTCGCGTACGAGACCGGTGTGACCAAGGTGGCCGACCCGCTCGGCGGCTCCTACTTCGTCGAGGCGCTCACCGACGCCACCGAGGAGAAGATCATCGAGATCATGCACGATCTCGAAACCCACGGCGGCATGGTGCGCTGCATCGAGGACGGCTACCTGCAGGGCCTGATCGCTGACGAGGCGTTCAAGATCCACCAGGAGATCGAGTCCGGTGTGCGACCCGTCGTCGGCGTCAACAAGTTCGTCGCCGACGAGCCGCCGCCGGAGATCGCCACCTACGAACTCGACGCGGAGGGGCGCGATCTGCAGCTCAAGCGGCTGGCCAAGGTCAAGGCCGAGCGCAGCGATGTGGCCGTCAAGGAAGCCCTCGCTGCGCTGGCCACGTCGGCGGAAGGCGATGACAACCTGATGCACAAGCTGGTCGACTGCGCCAACGCCTACTGCACCGTCGGTGAAATGGTGTCCACGCTCAAGTCGGTATGGGGCGAGTTCCAGCAGCCGGTGGTGTTCTGATGGCGTCCGCAGCGCCGAGCCCGGTCCGTGTGCTGGTGGCCAAACCCGGCCTGGACGGGCATGACCGCGGCGCCAAGATCGTCGCGCGGACGCTGCGCGACGCTGGATTCGAGGTGATCTACACCGGAATCCGGCAGCGCATCGAGGATATCGTCTCGATTGCCTTGCAGGAAGACGTGGCCCTGGTGGGGCTTTCAATTCTCTCTGGCGCGCACGTGGCGCTGACCACCCGCACCGTCGATGCGCTGCGCGCCGCGGATGCCGGCGACATCGCCGTCGTCGTGGGGGGCACGATCCCGCAGGCAGACGTACCCAAACTGGTCGAAGCCGGTGCGGCCGCGGTTTTTCCCACCGGTACGCCGCTGGACGCACTCGTCGACGAGGTGCGCAAACTGACCGCCGGGTCTCAGGTGGAGAGCTGATGGTCTCGCCGAGTGTGATACGACGGCGACGTTTGGTGGTTTCTTCGCCGAGGCTTCACCCTCGGCGCGGAACTCCCGGAGGGAGGGCTAGATGCGGCTCGGCGTGATGATCGGGGCCGAGCGCGGCGATATGGCGCGCAAGGTCAGAAAGCTGCTCGACGACATCGAGTGGGCCGAGGCCGCCGGAATGGACACCGCGTGGATGCCGCAGGTGCCCAACGACTTCGACTGCCTGACCATGGTCGCCTTGATGGGCAGCCGCACGTCGCGTATCGAACTCGGCACCGCCGTCGTGCCGCTGCAGGCGCAGCATCCCATCGCGCTGGCGCGCCAGGCGCTGTCGGTGCATGCCGGCACCGGCGGACGGCTGGCGCTGGGTGTCGGGCCGTCGCACCACTGGATCGTGCGCGACATGCTCGGCATTGCCTACGACAAGCCCGCCGCCTACACCCGCGACTACCTCGAGGTGCTCAACGCGGCGCTGTCCGGGCCCGGGGACGTCGACGTGGAGAACGACACATTCACCGTGCACAACCCGACCGTGCTCGGCGCCGAGTCGCCGATGCCGGTGCTTGTCGCCGCGCTCGGGCCGGTGATGCTGCAGATCGCCGGTGAGCACGCCGACGGCACGGTGTTGTGGATGGCCGACGAGAAGGCCATCGGAGAGCACATCGCGCCGAAGATCAACAAGGCCGCCGCGGAGGCGGGCCGCCCGGCCCCGCGCATCGTGGCCGGCATCCCGGTGTGTCTGTGCGCCAATTCGGAGATCGATGCGGCCAAGGACCGTGCCAACCGCATCCTGGCGGAGGCCGAGACGTCCCCGAACTACCAGCGGCTGCTCGACCGCGGCGACGCCCGCAACGTCGGCGACCTCTGCGCGGCGGGCGACGAAGATGCAATCCTCGCGCGCTTCAAGCAGTTCGCTGATGCCGGTGTCACTGATTTGTCGGTGCGGCTGTTGCCGATCGGGAACAACCGCGACGAGCTGATCGCCTCCAAATACCGGACCCGCGAGGTGATCGCGGAGTTGGCCAAGGCTGTGCGGTGAATACCGGCGCACCGCTGGCCGGTATCCGCATCTTGGAAGTCGGCGTCATGCTGGCCGGTCCGTACGCGACGATGCTGCTGGCCGATCTGGGCGCCGAGGTGATCAAGATCGAGCCGCCCGGCGGCGAGATCTCCCGGCAGGTATCGGACAGCTACTTCGCGAGCCTGAACCGCAACAAGCAGAGCGTCGTACTGGATCTGCGCTCGGCGGACGGACGGCGGCGGCTGGGCGAGCTCGTCGCGGAATCCCATGCGCTGCTGGTGAATATGAAGCCGTCGGCGATCAATAAGCTCGGGCTGACCTACGAGTCGCTTCGGCAATTCAACGAGGGCATCGTCTGCGTGGCGATGACCGGCTTCGGCCTCGACGGCGGTGACGACCCGGCGTTCGACTACGTCATCCAGGCGGCGACCGGGGTCGCGATGATGACCGGTGACCCGGCCGGTCCGCCGACGCTGCCCGGTTATTCGTCGGCGGACAACTCCACCGGGCTGGCCGCGGCGCTGGGGCTGCTGGCCCAGATCGTGTCGGGCCGCGGCGGTCAGGTGGACGTGTCGCTGCGCGATGTGATGTTGTCGCAGTTGAACTACCGTGCGTCGGCCTATCTCAACGACGGCGCGCCGCCGTTGCGCTATCCGATGGGTGCGCATTCGTATTACGTTCCGGCTCAACTGTTCTTGACCGCCGATGGATATCTGGCACTGTTCATCACCCACGACGCGTTCTGGCAGTCCTTCTGCGCGGAGGCCGGGATCGAGGGCTTCTCGACGATGGCCGAGCGCGCGGCCAGGCGTGACGAGGTGCTGGCGGTGGTGTCAGCCGCGTTGGCCACCGACACCGCCACCAGCTGGGAGGCGCGACTGCGTCCGCTCGGCATTCCGGTGGCAGCGGTGCGCACGCTGCCCGAGGCGCTGGAGGCGACACCCGAGGTGGTCGTCAAGGCGGGCGATTTCCGGTTGGTGGGCAGCCCCATTCGAGTCGCCGGCTACCAACCCGACTACCGGCCGCCACCACGGGTCGACGAGCACGGCAGCGTCGGCCCGCGCGCGGCTCACTCGTCGTAGCTGACGCTGACCGATGAAGACTCGGGAATGGCTTGGCAGGTGAGGATGTATCCCTCTTCGACCTCATCAGGTTCGAGGGCGTCGTTGACGCGCATGATGGCCTGGCCGGTGATCAGCTTGCCCATGCAGGTACCGCAGTTTCCGGCTTCACATGAGAACGGCGGGGACAGGCCTGCCCGCCGGGCGCTTTCCAGCAGCGTCTCGTTCGCCACCCGCGGCACCGAGACCTTCTTGCGGTCCAGGACGATCGTCACCAGTCCGTCGCCTTCATCGGCGGGTGGGGCAGGCATCGGATCTGCCGTCATCGAACCTCTCCTGGCATATCGATTCTATGCGTAAGAGAATAGCATTCTCATTAACTGATACGCTATTCTCCATACGTCGGAGACTTCGGCAGGAGCCAGTGAGGACAGGGTGTGAGTGAGGCGACCGCGCTCGTTTTCGAGGAGCGCGAGTACACCCTGTCGCAGCTCGACGCCCTGGCCGGGGGGCTGGCCGGCGCGCTCGAAGGTCGCGGGGTAACGGCGGGGCAGCGCGTCGCGCTGATGTCGTCGAACCGGCCCGAATTCGTGATCGCGTTGCGCGCGATCTGGGGGCTCGGCGCTGCGGCGGTGCTGCTCAGCCCGGCCTGGCGGCGCGCCGAGGTGGAACATGCGCTGGCACTGACCGCGCCCACGCACGCTGTCGGCGACCATCCGGTGCTCGCCGAGTTGATGCCGATGCTGCACCTGGACGAGCCGGTGGAGCCGCAGCGACGCGAGCTGCCGGCGCCCGATCCGGAGGCCGACGCGCTGTTCGTGTTCAGCTCCGGCACCACCGGCATGCCCAAGGCCGTGCGGCACACCCACGGCGGATTCGCGGTCGCCGTGCGGCACTGGCGTGACGCGCTCGGGCTCTCGTCGGCCGACCGCATGCAGATCATGACCCCGCCGTCGCACATTCTGGGTCTGCTGAACATCGTGATGGCCCTCGACACCGGCGCGTGGGTCCGGCTGCACCGCCGCTTCGACATCGACGCGATGCTGGCGCACATCCAGGCCGAGCGAATCACCATCGAAATGGCAGTCGCGCCGATCGCACTGGCGCTGGCCGCCCACCCGAACCTGGACTCCTATGACTTGTCGTCGTTGCGCTACATCATGTGGTGCGCGACACCGGTGACCCAGAGCGTCGCTGAAGCCGTCACGGACAAGGCCGGGGTGAACTGGGTGACCGCCTACGGCACAAGCGAATTGCCGGTGATCTCGTGCAACTCGCTGCAGAGGGCACGGTTGGACACCGTGGGGCGCCCCGTACCCGGCGTCGACGTACGCGTCGTCTCACTTGCGGACGGCGCACCGCTGCCGGCCGGGGAGGTAGGGGAGATCCAGGCCCGATCCGATTCGGTCATGGGCGGTTATCTCCCCGATTCAGCGACGACGCAGGCGTTTTCGGATGGCTGGTATCGCACCGGTGACGTCGGCTATCTCGACGGCGACGGCTGGCTGCAGATCACCGACCGCGCCAAAGAGATGATCAAGGTGCGTGGTTTTCAGGTCGCCCCCGCTGAGATCGAGGCGGTCTTATATGGGCATCCCGCCGTCGAGGACTGCGCAGTGTTCGGGGTCAGCCATCCCGCCGACGGCGAAGCGGTGGTGGCCGCCGTAGCGCCGCGAGGTGAGGTCGACACCCAAGAGCTCAGTGAGTTTGTCGGCGAGCGGCTGGCGTCCTACAAACGTTTGAGCCGGGTCGTTCTCGTCCCGGAGATTCCCCGCTTACCTTCTGGAAAGGTATTGCGCCGAGTGTTGAAGGAGCAGCATGGATGTTCGACTGACGGCTGAACAGCAACAGCTGCGACAAGCCGCCGCGGCGCTGGCCGACGACCTCGGACCCGGGTCGGTCGCCGATCTCGACGATGCAGACCGGCTCGCGCGGCTGGAGAAAGCGGTGGACGCCACCGGGTTTCGCGCGCTGCGCTCCGACGGCGCTTCCGGGGTGGAGGTGGCCATCGTCGCCGAGGAATTCGCCCGCGGGCTGGTCGACGCCCCGTTCATCGGGCCGGTGCTCGCCGACGACCTCAGCCGCCGGCTCGGTCGCGACTGGCTGGCGGCGAGCGCGCAGCAGGGCAGCGCCGATCTGACGAATGCGCTTGCCGGGGTGGTGGAGTCACCGGCCGAGCTGGGTGATCTCGACGCCGACGATGCCACCCGCTGGCACGCGTTGGCGCTGACCGCCACGTGTGCGGACCTGGTCGGTGCGGCACGTGGCACGCACACTCTTGCGGTGGAGTACGCCAAGGTCCGCGAACAGTACGGCGCGACGATCGGGTCGTATCAGGCGGTCGGACACCTGTTGGCCGACGCGCTTGCGCTCATCGAGGGCTCGATCAGCGTGCTGCGCCACGCCGCGTGGGCGGTCGACGAGTTGCCTGGGGCCGAGGCGGTCGAAGCTGCCCGGGTCGCCAAGATCTACTGTGCGCGTGCGGCGCTGACGGTCTGCGAGACGTCGATCCAGGTGCACGGAGGTATCGGCAACACCTGGGAATGTCTTGCGCACGTGTACCTGCGGCGGGTGCTGGTCGCCACCGAGGCATGGCCTGTCAAACTGGAGGAGTTGACCATTGGACTTTCGTGATTCGCCCGAGGAGGCCTCGTTTCGCGCCCGGCTGCGGAACTGGCTGACCGAGCAGAAGGGTAAGTTCCCGACATCGGGCGACGAGTACTGGGCCGCACAGGGCGCCTGGCATCAGGCACTGTATGCGGCCGGGTTCTTCGGCACATCGTGGCCGAAAAAGTATGGCGGACAGGACCTCCCTCCGGTGTACGACGTCATCGTCGACGAGGAGGTCGCCAAGGCCGGAGCGCCGGCGCGGCCCAGCCTCGGATACCTTGTCGTCGGACTGTCCCACCACGGCAACGAGGAACTACGGCAACGGTTCCTGCCGGGCATGATCAACGGCACCGAGCGGTGGTGCCAGGGCTTCTCCGAACCGGGTGCGGGATCGGATTTGGCGTCGCTGACCACCACCGCGGTCCAGTGTGGCGACGACCCAGAAACTTACGTGATCTCCGGGCACAAGATCTGGACGAGCTACTCCGACGTCGCCGACTGGTGCCTGTTGTTGGCCCGCACGAACAAGGACGTTCCCAAACATAAAGGCATCTCGGCGTTCATCGTCCCCATGCATCAGCCGGGCATCGAACAGCGACCGCTGAAGATGATCAGCGGTGTGACCAAGGAGTTCGGTCAGGTTGCCTTCGACGGCGCTCGGGTACCTGCCGAGAACATGGTCGGCGAGCCAGGGGACGGGTGGAAGCTGGCGATGACCGTCGTCAGCCACGAGCGCGAGCCGTCGACACTCGGCTTCTCGGCACGGTACGGAAAGCTTGTCCGGCAGTTGGCCTCCCGGGTCGATGGCGCAACGCCCGATGAGCTGTCGTGGGCGTGGGTGCAGACCGAGATGTTGCGGTTGCATGTGCGCAGGCGGTTGTCGGAGCAGCTCGACGGTGTCACCCACGGGCCGCAGGGGTCACTCGACAAGCTGCTGATGACCTGGGTGGAGCAGTCAGTCGGCCACGCGGCGCTGGCGACCGTCGGCACCGGTGACCCGGAGTTGTTCGGTGCCTACATGTACAGCCGGGCGCAAAGCGTCATGGGCGGCACGTCGCAGATTCAGAAGAACATCATCGCGCAGCGCATTCTCGGATTGGGGTCCTGATGTACGACATGCCAGACGAAATCGACGTTCAAGCCGACGGTGCGCTGCGCATCATCACGCTCAACCGGCCCGACGACCTGAACGCGGTCAACGACGCCCTGCATGTCGGGTTGGCGAAGCTCTGGGATGCGCTCAACGAGGACGCCGACGCACGCGCGGCGGTGATCACCGGTGCCGGGCGGGCATTCTCGGCCGGTGGCGACTTCAACTACCTCGACGAGTTGCGCAACGACGAAGCCCTGCGCCAGAAGACGATCAAGCACGGCCGTGACATCGTGATCGGTATGGTGCGCTGCCGCATCCCGGTGGTCGCCGCGGTCAACGGGCCGGCGGTGGGGCTGGGCTGCAGCCTCGCGGCGCTCTCAGATGTCGTCTACATCGCCGAAGACGCGTTCTTCGCCGACCCGCACGTCACGATCGGGCTCGTCGCCGCCGACGGTGGTCCGCTCGTGTGGGGTTCTCAAATCAGCCTGCTGCAGGCCAAGGAGTTCGCGCTCACGGGCGTGCGGATCAAGGCCCAGCGCGCCGTCGAACTCGGAATGGCCAACCACCTGGTGGTGGACCCGCTGGCCGAGGCCATCGGGTGTGCCAAGAAGCTGATCGAGCTGCCGCGCCAGGCTGTGGAGGCCACCAAGCGCCTGATGAACTTGCAGCTGGAGAAGTCGGTGCTGGCGTCGCTGGATTACGCGAACCTCGCGGAGTACGTGTCCTTCGGCACGACTGACTTCAATAAGATCGTCGACGGTCTCATCGACAAGAAATAGCTCCCCCTTTGTTCCGCGAGCGTGCGGGGAACGCGCACGCTCGCCGACGAAGGCTGGTGGTCAGAAGCTGAGGGCTTCCGACCGCTGGACAGTGCCGGTGACGCCGTTGGCGTCCTGCTGCGCCAGCCGCACCGTCGCGTTGGCCATCGCCTCCGGCGGCTCGACCATCTCGGGCGGTACCTGCATACCGCCACCGCCGGCCTGCCAACCCTCGGTCAACACCACCCGCGACGGGGACAAGCAGTTCACCGCGATGTTGTCGGGCCGCAGATCACTTGCCAGCCCGAGATACAACCGCTCCACCGCGGCCTTCGACACCCAGTAGGCGTTGGCGCCGTGTTCGATCATCTCGACACCGGTGGTCGTTATCGCGATCAGCGAACCACCGCCGCGGGCGCGCACGTGCGGGATGACGACCTTCGTCACGAGGAACACCCCGGTGAGGTTCACGTTCAGGCACAGCTGCCACCGTTTGAGAGGTGTCGACTCGATTGGCCCAAGCCACAGCACCCCGGCGTTGGCGACCAGGATGTCGATGCCGCCGAACTCGGCAACCGTCGCGGCGACGGCGTTTTCGACCGATTCTTCGCTGGTGACATCGCACGGCACAGGTAACGCGCGCCCGCCGGCAGACGTAATGCGTTCGGCGACAGCATGAATCGTTCCGGGCACCTTGCCCTCGTGCTCCGATCGCGCCGCCACGGTGACTGCCGCGCCTTCACGGGCCAGCGCAGCAGCCAGCGTCGCGCCGATCCCTCGGCTGGCGCCGGCGACGAACGCGACCTTGCCCGCAAGCATCACTTGGGCGGGAACCGCAACGCTCCGTCGAGACGAATGATCTCGCCGTTGAGGTAGTCGTTTTCGACGATGCTCTGCGCCAGCTGCGCGTACTCCTCCGACCGGCCCATCCGCTTGGGGAACGGCACCTGTGGACCCCAGTACTGCTCGAGCTGGTCGGCCGCTTGGCCGTAGGCGGGCGTGTTGATGGTGCCGGGGGCGATGGTGACGACGCGGATGCCCAGCGGTGACAGGTCGCGCGCGGCGTTAAGCGTCATGCCGATGACGCCGCCCTTGGCCGCGGCGTACGGCAGCTGACCGATCTGCCCTTCGTAGCCGGCGATCGAGGCGGTGTTCACGATCACGCCACGCCCACCTTCCTCGAGCGGTTCGGTGCTACCGATCGCCGCCGCGCTCAACCGCATGACGTTGAACACCGCGGTCAGGTAGTACTTGACGGTGGTCTCGAACGCGTCGAGTGCCAGCGGGTTGCCGTCCTTGCCGACCAACCGCCCGCCGCCGGCGGGGCCGCCGTGGGTGTCCACCGAGATCCGCAGCGGTGCCAGTGCTTGCGCCTCGGCGATCGCGGCTTTCACCGACTCCTCTGACGTGGCGTCGGTGGGCACGTAACGCACACCGAGTTCGGATTCCAGCGCCTTGCCCTTGTCGTCGGCGAGGTCAGCGACCACCACCTTGGCCCCCGCGCCGTGCAGGCGCCGGACCGTTGCTTCGCCAAGACCGCCGGCGCCGCCGACGACGATCGCCGAGCTACCTGCGATGTGCATATGGTTCCCCTCCTTGCAACTGGCACTCTCCAGTTGAGAGAATAGCATTCTCGTACTGTTTGAAACGGAGATATCCCATGCCAGAAGCCGTCATCGTTTCCGCGCTGCGCACCCCCATCGGTACCGCGATGAAGGGCGCGCTGCGTGACACCGACGCCTACCAGCTCGCCGAGCACGTCGTGGGCGCGGCGGTCGGTGAGCTCGGGTCGCATCCGGTCGACGACGTGGTGCTCGGCGAGGGGCTGTACGGCGGTGGCGTGGTGGCCCGGCACGCGGCGATCACCGCGGGGCTGACCGCGGTGCCGGGACTCGCGGTGAACCGGCACTGCGCGGCGGGACAGGCCGCGGTGCAGGGGGCGGCGGCCAGCATCCGCGCGGGGATGGACCAGCTCGTCATCGCCGGCGGCGTCAACTCCGCGTCCACGTCGCCGAGGTTCAAACGCCAGGACGGGGACGGGGACTGGGTGGATTGGTTTCCACCCACGCATCCGGACCGGCCGGACGCGCCGAATATGGACATGTCGATCACCGTGGGCTGGAATGCCGCGGTCAAGGCCGGGGTCAGCCGCGCCGAGATGGATGAGTGGGCACTGGGCTCGCACCACAAAGCGATCGCGGCGATCGACGAGGGCCGGTTCAAGCATGAGATCGTGCCGATCGAGACGCCGCACGGCGTGTTCGACACCGACGAGCATCCCCGCCGCGACACCAGCCTCGAGAAGCTGGCCGCGCTCAAGCCCTTGCATCCCGAGATCGACGGGTTCTCGATCACCGCCGGAAACGCCTGCGGCGCAAACGACGGTGCCGCGGTGCTGGCGATCGCGAGCGACCGTCTCGGGCTGCCGGCGCTGGCCACCGTGCGCGCGTGGGCCTCGGTGGGTGTCGACCCGGCATCGACCGGGCTGGCGCCGGTGGAGGCCATTCCGAAAGCGCTTGCCCGGGCCCGGCTTTCCCTCGCCGACGTCGACGTGTTCGAGATCAACGAGGCGTTCGCGTCGATGTGCGTGGCCACCATCAAGTTGCTCGACATCGACCCGGAACGCGTCAATGTCAGCGGCAGCGGGTGTTCGCTCGGCCACCCGGTGGCTGCCACCGGCGCGCGGATGCTCGTCACGCTGGTCCATGAGCTGCGCAGGCGCGGTGGGGGTATCGGCGTTGCCGCGATGTGTGCCGGCGGGGGAATGGGATCGGCCACGGTGATTGAGGTCGCGACACCGTAGACTGCGGAAGCCATGACCATCGACGAGCTGATAGCGGCGGCGCGCAACGGATCCGCCCGCGCCGCAGGACGGCTGCTCAGCCTGGTCGAAAGTTCTCGGCGCAGTGAAGTTCTCGAGGCGCTCGGCCCCGTCGCCTCGCCGCGGATCGTGGGCCTGACCGGACCGCCCGGCGCGGGGAAGTCGACGACCGTGGGCGTCCTGGTCGGCGCGTACCGCGAGCGCAACATGAGGGTCGCGGTGCTGGCCGTCGACCCGTCCTCGCCGTACAGCGGCGGCGCGCTACTGGGTGACCGGATCCGAATGGCCGCCCATATCAACGACGCCGATGTGCTCATCCGATCGGTGGCCGCGCGAGGTCATCTGGGCGGGTTGGCGGCGGCGGTGCCGGCCGCGATCAGATTGCTCGCCGCGCTGTCCTACGACCTGATCGTGCTGGAGACCGTCGGCGTCGGGCAGTCGGAGATCGAGATCGCGGCGGTGGCCGATCCGACGGTCGTCGTCCTCAATCCCGGTGGCGGTGACGCGGTTCAGGCGGCCAAGGCGGGTCTGTTGGAAGTCGCTGACATCGTGGTCATCAACAAGGCCGATCGCGAGGGCGCCGATCAAACCATTCGCGACCTACGGGGCGAGACCAGCGTGCCGATCCTCAAACTCGTTGCCACACAGGGCGATGGCATCGCCGAACTGGTCGACGCCATCGAGGCCCATCATCGCGCGGACAACCCCGAGCGGCGCACCGCACGCGCTCGGTCGCAGATCCTGTCGCTGGCCCATTCGCTGCTGCGTAACCACCCGGACCTGGACCGGCTCGCTCGGGCGGTGGCCGACGGCGACGACGACGCCTACACCGCAGCGGAGCGGCTGTTCGGGGTGGGCACCGGGCGGTAGCGCTGGCTACGCACGTGCCGAGACGGCCAAGCCCGCGCGGTAGCCGAATACCATTGCGGGCCCGATGGTTCCGCCGGCGCCGCCGTAGGCCTTGCCGGTGGCGCCGGCCATCGCGTTGCCCGCGGCGAACAGCCCGGGGATCGCCGATCCGTTGACGTGCAGCACCCGGCCGTCGGCGTCGGTGCGGGGACCGCCCTTGGTGCCCATCGCCCCGATCGACACCGGCACCGCGTAATAGGGCGGCGTGTCGATCGGGCCCAGCGTCTTGCCCGCTGTCGTCGGTGCCGTGTCGTCTCCCCAGTACCCGTCGTAAGCACTTGACCCACGGCCGAACTCAGGATCACATTCGTGAGCGACGGCCTCGTTCCACGCGGAAAGTGTGCCCGCCAGACCGTCGGCGTCGATACCGGTCTTGGCTTCCAGCTCGGCCAGATCCGCCGATGCCGAAAACCATTCGGGCGCCTGGGCGCCCGGTTCCACGCCAAGGAACCCGTACCGCTTGAGATGCTGTGCGTCGAACACCATCCAGGCGGGATCATTCGCGTAACCGTGGCGCGGGTCAAGGTAGTGGAACGGCCCCGCCATCGAGTTGTACTCGCCTGCTTCGTTGAGAAACCGCCTGCCAGCGCGGTTGACGATGATGCTGCGCGGACGGGTGCGTTCCAGCCGGACGCTTCGGCTGCGCGGATGGCCTTCGAACGTATCGCCGGGTAGCTGCACGATCGGCACCCACCACGCCTCACCCATGTTGGCCAAGTCCGCGCCGTGCGCCATGGCCATCCGCAGCCCGTCGCCGGTGTTGTTGGGCGGCGAGACCGCTCCGCGCATCGGACCGCGCAGATACGCCTCGACCAGTTTCGGATCCCATTCGAAACCACCGGTGCCCAGCACCACGCCGCGGCGCGCGCGCACATTGAAATCTCTACCGTCCTGGGCGATCCGCACCCCCGTGATACCCAACGCGTCAGCGATGAGCTCGACGGCCCTGGCGTTGGTCCGTGGCACCACACCGCGGTCGAGTAGACCCTTCAACAGCCCGGCGATCAACGCGGTGCCGGCCACACAGTAGTCCCCGGAGTCGTCGTCAAGTGAGGCGTGGATCCGGGCCCGGGTCTCGGCGTCGATACCGACGTTGCTGAAATCCGCCGGAAACGACGTGATGCGGTTGCGCCATTCACCGAGGCGCGATAGATCGAACGGTTTGGCGTTCAGCGACCGCCCGCCACTGGGTCGGCCGCCGGGCAGCTCCGGCTTGTAATCCGGGAAACCCTCGGCGATCTCGAACTGCAGTTCGCTGTTGGACTCCACGAACTCCAGCATCTTCGGACCGGTGCGCACGAACGTCTCGACCAGGTCGTCGTCCATGAACCCCAGCGACTGCGCCCGCAGATATGCCATCGCGTCCTCGACGGTCAGCTCGCCGTCAGCGGAGCGCGAATGTGCCGGAATCCACAAGATGCCACCGGAAACCGCCGTCGTGCCCCCGACCGTCGCGGCCTTCTCGTAGATCTCCACCGAAGCGCCGTTCACCGCAGCGGTGAGCGCCGACGTCAGGCCTGCGCCGCCACTGCCGAGGACGACGACGTCGACGTCGTGATCCCAGTCCGTCATCGGTAGCTCCTTTCGGCTGCCGCGGCCCTCAGCTGAGGATCGCGGATAAATCGTTGGCCGCCTTGATCACTGCATCGCGCCCGTCGATCACGACGTCTTCCCGATGCGAGATGAGGTTGATGCACATGGGCGGCGACGGGGGCCGTCGGCGTACCGGGACGGCCAGGCCGTATGTGTTCGGCTCGATCTCGCCGTGGGTGATCACCCACCCCTGCTGGCGGGCCAGCGGTACGAGGTCGCGTTCACCGGGACGCGGCGGCATGCTGGCCAGCAGCGCGATCCCGGCCGCGCCACGCTCCAGCGGATAACGGCTGCCCTCGTGAAAGGACATTTGGTAGAAGACATTGGTCGGCACGAGCACCGCGATCGCGACCTGTTGGTCGCCCTCGGCGACCAACAACGACACGGTGCTGCCGATCTCGTCGGCCAGCGCGCGCAGCGTGGGCAAGCTGAGTTGGCGCACATTGTTGTCGAACGACGCCCCGAGCACGGCGAGGGCAGCCGCCGCGCGATAGCGCCCGTCCTCCCCTTTGGCCACCAACCGGAACTGCGACAGCGTGGATAGCAGCCGATAGGCGATGGTCCGGTGCACACCGATGCTGTCGGCAACCTCCTGGGCGGTGAGTCCCTCTCGCGCGGTCGCGACCAACTGCAACGCGGCCAGCCCGCGCGCCAATGTCTGCGATCCGGGAGCACCGTTGGGCATGGCGCTGGACTCCGGCGTCATCGCGGTCGCCTCCTGGGTTTCCCTTGACATTCCCCACTCGCGAGAGTGATGCTCTGACTATAGTGCACGTGGATGTGCGATAAATGAGCAAAGTGCTTACAAATCACGAGAATTCAGTTCTCGCGGTCGAGAGGGTAGGCGTGTCGGAGTTCGAGAGCGTCTGGAGCGATCTTCAGGGTGTCGCGTTCTCGCAGGGCTACCTCGACGCCGGCGGGGTGCGCACCCGTTATCTGCACGCGGGCGACACCGACAAGCCGGTGGTGGTGTTCCTGCACGGCTCCGGCGGACATGCCGAGGCGTACGTGCGCAACCTCGAAGCCCATGCCGAGCACTTCTCGACCTGGTCGATCGACATGCTCGGGCACGGCTACACCGACAAACCCGGGCATCCGCTCGAGGTGCACCACTACGTGAATCATCTGATCGCCGTGCTGGATGCACTCGGCGCGAAGCGGGCCCACATCAGCGGGGAATCGCTAGGCGGGTGGGTGGCGGCCAGGGCCGCAGTCGATCACCCCGAGCGCATCGACAAGTTGGTGCTCAACACCGCGGGTGGGTCGCAAGCCGATCCCGAGGTGATGAGGCGCATCATCACCTTGTCGATGGCCGCGGCGGAGAACCCGACCTGGGAGACCGTGCAGGCCCGCATCAAATGGTTGATGGCCGACAAGTCCAAGGACTACGACGACATTGTCGCGAGCCGGCAGCGCGTATATCGGCAGCCGGGGTTCGTCGCGGCCATGAAAGACATCATGGCGCTGCAGGATCCGCAGATCCGTGCGCGCAATCTGCTCGGGCCCGAAGAGTACGGGTCGATCACCGCGCCGACGATGGTGGTGTGGACAAGTGACGATCCCACCGCCGACGTCGCCGAGGGCCGGCGCATCGCCTCGATGGTTCCCGGCGCCCGCTTCGAGCTGATGCCCGGCTGCGGGCACTGGCCTCAATACGAGGATCCCAAGACCTTCAACCGCCTGCATCTGGACTTCCTGCTGGGACGCCAAGGATGACCGAGCAGGTCGATGTCGTCATCGTCGGCGCCGGACCGTCGGGACTGACGCTTGCGAACATCCTTGGGCTGCAGGGTGTCCGGACGGTGGTTGTGGAGGAGCGCGACACGCTCATCGACTATCCGCGCGGCGTCGGTCTCGACGACGAGGCGCTGCGCACCTTTCAGTCCATCGGACTGGTGGACCGGGTATTGCCGCACACCGTGCCCAACCAGATCCTGAGGTTCTTCGACGCCAATCGGCGGCTGCTCGCCGAAATGGCGCCGCCCGACGCACGGTTCGGGTGGCCCAAGCGCAACGGGTTCGTGCAACCGATGGTCGATGCCGAATTGTTCGCCGGCCTCGAACGTTTCGATTCCGTCGACGTCCGGTTCGGCCACCAGATGCAGACGTGTGTGGAAACCGACGACGGCGTGACGGTGAAGTTCGCCGGCAGGCAGGACGGCCTGCACGCGCGCTACGTCGTCGGGTGCGACGGCGGGCGCAGCGCGACGCGCCGGCTGATGGGCGTGTCGTTCGACGGCACCACGTCCTCGACCCGCTGGCTGGTCGTCGACGTCGCCAACGACCCCCTCGGCCATCCCAACAGCGAGGTGGGCGCCGACCCGGCCCGGCCGTATGTCTCGATCTCCATCGCCCACGGCATCCGGCGCTTCGAGTTCATGATCCACCCCACCGAGACCGACGCCCAGGCCGACGACCCGGTGTTCGTCAGAAATATGCTGGCGCAGCGGGTTCCACACCCGGAGAATGTAGACATCATCCGGCACCGGGTGTACACGCACCATTCGCGGATCGCAGGGTCGTTCCGCAAGGGGCGGCTGCTGCTGGCCGGCGACGCGGCGCACCTCATGCCGGTGTGGCAGGGGCAGGGCTACAACAGCGGGATCCGCGATTCGGCCAACCTCGGGTGGAAGCTGGCCGCCGTGGTGAACGGCCAGGCCGGTGACGCCCTGCTCGACACCTACGACATCGAGCGCCGCAAACACGCCAGGGCCATGATCGACTTGTCCACCATGGTGGGGCGGGTCATCTCACCGACGAACCGACGGGTGGCCGCCCTGCGCGACCGGGTCATCCACGCCGCATCAGTGGTGCCGACGCTCAAACGTTACGTGCTCGAGATGCGGTTCAAGCCGATGCCGCGCTACCAGCAGGGCGCGGTTTTTCACGCCGAACACGACGCGGAGAACTCGCCGACCGGAACCCTGTTCATCCAGCCCCGCGTCGACACCCGCGACCAACAGAATGTGCTGCTCGACGACGTGCTCGGTGCTGGCTTCGCGGTGTTGTGCTGGAGCAACAACCTGCGAGCGATCCTGGGGGACAAGGCGTTCGACCGCTGGAAGGCGCTCGGGGCCCGGTTCATCGAGGCGCGGCCGATGACGCAGCTGTCGTGGCCGGGCCATGACGACGCCGACGTGACGGTGATCGGCGACAGGACCGGCGCGCTCAAGGGCTGGTTCGACACCTACACCGACTCGGTGTTGTTCCTGCGCCCCGACCGGTGCATCGCGGCCGCCTGCATCGCCCAACGTGCGGCCGAGACCAGCGAATCGCTCTTCGACGTGCTCTGCCTGACTCAGGGAGGAGGTTCAGGTTCTCATGGCAACACTGGCCCTGTGCTGTATGTCGCACAGCCCGCTGCTGGATCTTCCGGGACCGTCGCGGGATCTCCTTGACGAGATCGACGCAGCGCTGACCGAAGCGCGTCAGTTCGTCACCGACTACGACCCCGAACTGGTCGTCATCTTCTCGCCCGACCACTACAACGGCTTCTTCTACCGGACCATGCCGCCGTTCTGCATCGGCACTGCCGCGCAGGGCGTAGGTGACTACGGCACCCACGCCGGTCCGCTCGACGTGCCCGCCGACATCGCCACCGACTGTGCCCGAGCGGTTCTCGAGTCCGGGATCGACGTGGCGATCTCGGCGAGCATGGACGTCGACCACGGCACGGTGCAGCCGTTGCAGAAGCTGTTCGGCGACGCGACGGCGCGTCCGGTGATCCCCATCTTCATCAACTCGGTCGCCGTCCCGCTGGGACCGCTGCGGCGGGTACGTGCGCTGGGCGCCGCGGTGGGCACCCATCTGGCGACGCTGGGCAAGCGGGTGCTGGTGGTGGGATCCGGTGGCCTTTCGCACGATCCGCCCGTCCCGACGTTGGCGAACGCACCGGCCGCTGCGCTGGAGCGCATCGTGCACGGGGCGCCGATGAGCGCCGAGCAGCGCCAGGCCCGCCAGGTTGCGGTGATGGCGGCCGCGCAGACATTCGCGCAGGGTGACAGCCCGCTGCAACCGCTCAACCCCGACTGGGATGCCGGGTTCCTCGAGTTGATCGACGCCAACCGGTTGGCTGAGGTCGACGGTTGGTCCAACGCCTGGATCGAGAAGGAGGCCGGCCACTCGGGCCACGAGATCCGCACGTGGGTGGCGGCTTTCGGCGCGCTCGCTGCGCACGGGCCCTACCGCACCGGGCACCGGTTCTACCGCGCGGCACCCGAGTTGATCGCCGGCTTTGCGGTCAGGACGGCGGTGCTCGATGTCTGATGTGTTCGACCACACGGTCGATGTGCTGGTCGTCGGATCGGGAGGGGGCGGCATGACCGCCGCCTTGGCTGCCGACGCATTCGGCCTCGACACGTTGATCGTGGAGAAGTCGCCGCGCTTCGGCGGCTCTACCGCGCTGTCCGGCGGCGGGATCTGGGTGCCGGGCGCGCCGGCGCAACGCAAAGCCGGCTACACCCCCGACCCCGACGGGGTCGTGCAGTACCTGCGCCGCATCACCGGCGGCCTGGTCAGCGACGAGCGGCTACGCCAGTACGTCGACACCGCGCCCGAGATGATGGAGTTCCTGGAGAAGCTCAGCCCCTGGTTCGAGTTCGTCTGGAAACCCGGCTATGCCGACTACTACCCAGAACTGCCCGGCGGATCCGAACTGGGCAGCACCATCAACGTGCCGGCCATCGACCTTCGCAAGCTCGGCGACGAGGAGCAGAACCTGCTACAGCCGTTGGCGCTGGCGCCGAAAGGAATCTGGTTCGCCCCCAAGGACCTTCGGCTGTTCTACCAAGTGCGGCAGAACTGGCGGGGCAAGGCTGTGCTCGTCAAGCTGATCTGGCGGATGGTGCGTGCCCGGGTTTTCGGCGATCGGATGGCCGCCATCGGGCAGTCCCTCGCCGCGCGCATGCGCCTGGCCCTCAAACAGCAGAACGTCCCGTTGTGGCTCGACACGCCCATGACCGAACTGATCACCGACGTCGACGGCACCGTGACGGGTGCGGTGGTCGAACGCAACGGCCGCCCGCAGCGCATCGGCGCGCGCCGCGGCGTCATCCTGGCCGCGGGCGGGTTCGACCACGACATGCACTGGCGCACCCAGCATCTGCCCGTGCTCAACCGCGTCCGTGAGCTCGCCGGTGGGGGCACCGACTGGAGCTTCGGCAACCCGGCGAACATGGGTGAGGGTATCCGCGCGGGAGAAAAGGTCGGCGCCGCCACCGAACTGCTCGACGAGGCGTGGTGGTTTCCCGCCATCTGCTGGCCCGACGGCCGGCTGCAGTTCATGCTCAACGAGCGGATGATGCCGTCGCAGTTCGTGGTCAACGGCGCCGGCAAGCGGTTCATCAACGAGGCCGCGCCGTACATGGATTTCGCGCACGCAATGATCGAGGGCCACAAGTCCGGGGTCACCCACATCCCGTGCTGGCTGATCACCGACATCCGCTCGTTTCACCGCTATGTCGTCGCCGGGCACCTGCCGATCCCGAAGATTCCCTTCGCGCCGGTACCGACCGGGTGGAAGGTACCCAAGGCCTGGTTGGAATCCGGCGTCGTGCAAGAGGGCACCAGCTGGGAAGAGCTGGCCGACAAGATCGGCGTACCGAGAGGCCAATTACGTGAAACCGCCGAGCGGTTCAACGAGTTGGCGCGCAAGGGCCACGACGACGACTTCAACCGCGGCGAATCGGCCTACGACAACTACTACGGCGACCCGAACCTGCCCAACCCGAACCTGCACCCGTTGGGCAAACCGCCGTACTACGCGTTCCAGATCATCCTCGGCGACCTCGGAACCTCCGGCGGTCTGCGCACCGATGAACAGGCCCGAGTGCTGCGCGATGACGACAACGTTGTCAAGAATCTCTACGCGGTGGGCAACACCTCGGCTGCGGTGATGGGCCGTAGCTACGCCGGAGCCGGCGCAACCATCGGCCCGGCAATGACATTCGGCTACGTCGCGGCAAAACACATCGCCGACCAGTCGACCGACACCGGCACCCCGAACGTCGATAAAGATCGAAAGGTAACCAAATGAAGATCTCGCTGTTCTACGAATTCCCGCTCCCGCGGCCGTGGAGTGACGACGACGAACACCAGCTTTTCCAGGACGGTCTCGACGAGGTGGAGCTTGCCGACAAGGCGGGCTTCTCGACGGTGTGGTTGACCGAGCACCACTTCCTCGAGGAGTACTGCCACTCCACCGCACCGGAGATCTTCCTGTCGGCAGCCAGTCAACGCACCAAGAACATTCGGCTCGGCTTCGGCATCATGCACCTGCCGCCGGCCGTCAACCACCCCGCACGCGTAGCCGAGCGCGTTTCGACCCTCGACCTCATCTCGAACGGCCGCGTCGAGTTCGGCACCGGCGAGTCCTCGTCGGTGGGTGAACTGGGCGGGTTCGGGATCGACCCCGCCGACAAACGCGCCATGTGGGAGGAGGCCCTTGAGGTCTCGATCCGCTGCATGACCGAGGAACCGTTCACCGGATATTCCGGCCAGCACATCGAGATGCCGCCGCGCAACGTCGTGCCCAAGCCGCTGCAGAAGCCGCACCCGCCGGTGTGGGTTGCGTGCACGCGGCCGGCGTCGGTGTCGATGGCGGCGCAAAAAGGGCTCGGTGCACTGAGTTTCGCCTACACCGGCCCTGGCCCGCTGACCGATCGGGTCAACGGTTACTACACGGAGTTCGAGGAGAGCTGTGTCCCGGTGACACCGCAGATGAACCCGAACATTCTCGCGATCGGCGGCGATTTATCGATGATGGTCGCCCCGACCGACGAGCAGGCCATCGAACGGCTCGGGATGGGCGGCGGGTTCTTCGCGTTCGGAATCATGCACTACTACATGACCGGGATGCACACGCCGGGCCGCACCGGTGTGTGGAAGCGCCACCTCGAGGAGATCGAGAAAGACCCGAGCGTGGTCTACGGCCCCGACCGTGGCCCGATCGGCAGCCCGGAAACCGTGCGCAACTTCCTGCGCGGCTACGAGCAGAGCGGTGTGGATGAGCTGATCCTGCTGCTGACACCCCGCAGGCACGAGGAGACGATGGAGTCTATCGAGCTGATGGGCAAGGAGGTGCTGCCCGAATTCATCGAACGCGATGAGAAGGCCACCGCCGATAAGGCCAAGCGTCTGGCACCGATCCTGGAGAAGGCCGAGGCCCGGCGGCCCGAGTCGACGGCGCCGGTGTTCGACGAGAGCTACGCCTTCGGCGGGTTGCCGACGGGCCGGCAGAACTACACCGCCAACGAGGTCGCGCTGGCGATGGATGAGATGACCGAGGGCATCGAGGCCGCCGCCAAGAAGCTCAAGTCAGGGGAGGGGTGGGCGAGCCGCAACCCGGCTGCCGATCAGAGCTGATCCATGGGGCAGATCGCCGACTTGTGGCGCTACGACGGCCGCAGGGTCGTGGTCACCGGATGTTCGTCGGGTATCGGTGAGCAGGTCGCGCGTCAGGTCGCCGAACTCGGTGCCGAGGTGATCGGGCTGGATATCAGCCCGCCCGCAGCGTCATTCGGTGAGTACATCGCGCTCGACCTGTCGGATCCGGCATCGATCGACGCGGCGGTCGCGTCGATCGGTGGTCACGTCGACGCGCTGTTCAACGTCGCCGGCGTGTCGTCGGGTATCGGGGATCCGCTGCGGGTGGTCACCATCAACTTCCTCGGTACCCGCAAGTTCACCGAGGCGTTGGTGCCGTCGATGCCGCCGGGGTCGTCGATCGCGAACGTGTCGTCGCTGGCGGCGTCGGGCTACCGGCTGAACGCCGACGTCACCGCGGGGCTGGTGGCCACCACGACGATGGCCGATGGAATCGAGTGGTGCGAAAGCCATCCCGAAGCCGTTGCCGATGGCGGCGGTTACCGGCTGTCCAAGGAGGCGATCATCCTCTACGGCATGGCCAGCGTCGTGGCGTTGGGTACCAGAGGAATCCGGATCAACTGCACCGCGCCCGGCGTCACCGACACGCCGATCCTCGACCAATTGCGCAGCGCCTACGGGCAGGAGTTCCTGGACTCGTTTCAGACGCCTCTGGGCCGGACCGCGACACCCGGCGAACAAGCCAGCATCCTGGTCTTTTTGAACAGCCGCGCCGCCAGCTACGTCACCGGACAGGTGATCTGGGTGGATGGTGGCACAATCGGCGAGACCGACCTCGCCGGGTCAGTGCTGCGACAATGATGACGAGGAAGCAATGACGGCCAGTATGAAGGATTTTCGCCGCGTCGCCGACGAGGTTCGCAATTGGGGCCGGTGGGGCGACGACGACGAGCTGGGCACGCTGAACTTCGTCACCCAGGACAAGGTCGCCGAGGCGGCGGCCACCGTGCGCCAGGGTAAGGTCATCTCCCTCGGTGGCGACTTCGGGTCGTCGGGACCGCAGGGCGCGTTCCAGTTCCGTCAGAACCCCATCCACGTCATGACCGTCGACGGTGGCGATGCAAACACCTTGTGTCAGTACGCACCTAATTGGCTGCGCAACTCCGTTGCCCAACAGCTCAGCTCGTTCTTCGCCGACAACCCGTTCCGCTTCAACGACGACATGATCGTGATGCCGCTGCAGGCGGCCACCCAGTGGGACGCCCTGTCTCACGTCTACTACGAGGACAAGCTCTACAACGGTTTCCCAGCGGACTCGGTGACCAGTTTCGGCGCCTTCCACTGCGGCATCGACAAGGTCGACGTCAAGGGCATCACCTCGCGCGGCGTGCTGCTCGACGTGGTGGCGCACCGCGGCGCCGAGGTGTTCTGTGAGCCCGGAAACCCCATCACCCCAGCCGAACTCGACGACGTCGCGGCCAAGCAGAACGTGCAGATCGGGCGGGGAGACATCGTCGTCGTGCATACGGGATGGTGGACGCGGTTCCTGTCCACCGGTGACGGCGAGGAACCCGGCTCCGGGCTCGACTGGACCTGCGCGTCATGGTTGCACGACCACGAAGTGGCCGCCGTGGCCGCCGACAACCTCATGGTCGAAGACCCCGACCCGGCCAACGGCGTGGAGGGCACCTTCCTACCGATGCACATGCTGTGCCTGCGCGATATGGGCATGATGCTGGGCGAGTACTGGGACCTCACCGGCCTGGCCGCCGACTGCGCCGCCGACGGGGTGTACGAATTCCAGTTGATTGCACCGCCGTTGAAGGTGGTGGGCGCGGTCGGCGCACCCGTCAGCCCGATTGCGATCAAGTAGGTGGGCTCGGTGGCGGAATACGCCCGCAAGTCCGTGCTGGTCGACGGGCTCGTGACGAGTTATCTCGAGGCCGGAGAAGGCGATCCGGTGGTGCTGCTGCACGGTGGGGAGTTCGGCGCCGGCGCCGAACTCGGCTGGGAACGCAATATCGCCGCCTTGGCCGCGCACCACCGGGTGCTGGCGCCCGACATGCTCGGCTTCGGCGACACGGCCAAAGTCGTCGACTTCACCGACGGGCGCGGTATGCGGATCCGGCACATCGCACGGTTCTGCGAGGAAGTGGGGGTCGACTCCGCATACTTCGTCGGCAACTCGATGGGTGCGGTGAACCTGTTCGTCGACATCACCTCGCCATCGCCGGTCTTGCCGGTGCGCGGCATGGTGGCTATCTGCGGCGGTGGTGAGATTCAGCGCAACGAGTTTTCGGCGGCGCTCTACGACTACGACGCCACGCTACCCGCCATGCGCAAGATCGTCGAAGCGCTGTTCTACAGCCCGGCGTATCCGGCCGATGATGCGTATGTGCAGCGGCGATACCAGGCCAGCATCGCGCCCGGCGCGTGGGAGGCGTTGGCGGCGGCGAGGTTTCGTCGTCCTGGGCTGGAGGCTCCACCGTTGCCGTCGAGCACCCGTGCCTACCAGCGCATCACCGTGCCGACGCTGGTGGTGGAGGGCGGCGGGGACAAGCTGCTGCCACCCGGTTGGGCTGCCGACATCGCCGGGCAGATCAGCGGCGCGCGATCGGCCGTGGTGAACGCCGCTGGGCATTGTCCGCAGATCGAACAGCCCGACGCCGTCAACGCGTTGCTGCTGGAGTTCCTGGCCGGAAACGAGGAGGGTCATGACGGGTGAGCTCGAGGGTAAGGTCGCGGTCGTCACCGGCGGCGCGTCGGGCCTCGGCGAGGGGCTGGCACGCCGTTTCGCCGCCGAGGGCGCGCAGGTGCTCATCGGCGATGTCGACCGCGACGGCGGCACCGCCCTGGCCGCGGATATCGGAGCCAACGCCCACTTCGTCGAGGCCGACGTCGCCGACATCGAACAGGTCAGCGGGCTGGTGTCGACGGCGGTCGAGCGGTTCGGCGGCCTGCACGTCATGGTCAACAACGCGGGGGTGTCGGGCACCATGCACCGCCGCTTCCTCGACGACGACCTGGCCGACTTCGACAAGGTGATGAGGATCAACGTACGGGCCGTCATGGCGGGCACCCGCGACGCCGCCCGGCACATGTCGCAGCACGGCGGCGGGTCGATCATCAACCTGACGTCGATCGGCGGCATCCAGGCCGGCGGCGGCGTGATGACCTACCGGGCGTCGAAGGCGGCCGTCATCCAGTTCACCAAGTCGGCGGCAATCGAGTTGGCCCACTATGAGATACGCGTCAACGCGATCGCGCCAGGCAACATACGCACCGCCATCGTGCGCAAGTCGGCCACCGGTGAGGATCGCGAAAAGCTCGAGCAATTCGAGGCCAAGATCCGCGAACAGATGCGCAACGACCGTCCGCTGAAGCGCGAAGGCACGATGGAGGACGTCGCCGAAGCGGCGCTCTACTTCGCCACCGACCGCTCGCGCTACGTCACCGGCACGATCCTTCCGGTCGACGGCGGCACCGTTGCGGGCAAAGTCATTGTGCGCAAACTGAAATCGGACACTGAGGCCTAGTAGCCGCCGTCGGCGTGGTCGGTATGTTCTCGAACCAACTGCGGAAACCTGGGGCGGTCCGGGCGGAAGATGTCGTGAGGCGAATCGCTGAACTCGACCAACGTCGCATCGGGGAACTCGTCCCGATACCGCGACCACTGCTCGTCGGTGACCAGCCCGCGTTCACCGCTGCGCACCACCAGCAACGGAAGGTGCAGGGCGGCAAGCTCATTCCAGAACGACCGCGCGCGAGCGGCCGCAAACGTCTTCATCGCCGCCTCGTAGTCGAGGCGCTCGCGCACCGGGGTGCCCCGCCAGCGCCCATCGAGCAGACGACGCGGCGCGCCGGGCGGCAAAGGCCGTTCCTCGGGGATGTAGTCGCCGATCGCAAGCGAGCGCACCCGGTCGGGATTGCGCAGCGCCCACCCCAGCGCATACGCCGTACCGCGGGAGAACGTCACCAGGTGAACGGGTCCGCCGGTCACGGCGTCGACGACCGCACCGACGTCGGAGCTCAACACCGCGCTGTCGTAACCGTCGGCCGGGGCGGCGCTGCGGCCGTGCCCCCTGAGCTCGGCGACCACGGTGCGCCTGCCGAAGGCCGGCAGCACTTCGTCGTAATCCTCGGCGATACACGTCATACCCGGCACGAACACGATCGGCGCGCCGCCGTCGTCGCCCCCGGTGTCGACGAAGTGCAGCCAGACGCCACCGTTGTCGGTGAATCGGGAAACCGCCATGGTCCAGCAACTCTAGCTGCGCACGCCTGCCACCGACCGGACAACGGAGCGTTAAATCAGTCGCTTGACTTAAGCCGGAGGGAGCGGTTGACTGGTGACCGTGACCACAGCCCGCAGTGTTCGCACCGACCGCGCGAGCGTGACGCGTGAAGCGATCCTGACGGCGGCCGAGCGGCTGTTCGCCGAGCACGGTGTGTATGCCGTCTCCAACCGTCAGGTCAGCGAGGCCGCTGGGCAGGGCAACAACGCCGCGGTCGGCTACCACTTCGGCACCAAACTCGACTTGGTGCGCGCGATCGAGCAGAAGCACCGGATCTCCATCGAGCTACTGCTGGAGCGCATGGTCGCCCAAACCGCCGACTCCACGGAGTTGCGCGACTGGATCGCCTGCATGGTGTGCTCGCTGACCGAGCACCTCGAACAGCTCGGCAACCCCACCTGGTACGCGCGGTTCGCGGCCCAAGCGTTGGCCGACCCGGCCTACCAGAAGATCGTCGTGCGCGACGCGCTCGCATCGCCGGCGCTGCAGCAGGTGGTCGTCGGCATCACCCGCTGCCTGCCCAACCTGCCGATGACCGTCGTCACCGAACGCAACATCATGGTGCGAAACCTGATGATGCACACCTGCGCGGACTTCGAGCGAGCGTTCGCCGAAGGCGCCGATACCGCACGGACGAACTGGCGTTCGGTGGCATCGGGTCTGATCGACGCGATCGTCGGGCTGTGGCGCGCCCCCGTCACGGGGCGAATGTGACATGAAAATCACCGTCGACCGAGACAAGTGCGTGTCCTCGGGCCAATGCGTGCTCAACGCCGGCGAGGTCTTCGACCAGCGCGACGACGACGGCGTCGTCGTGTTGCTCAACGACAGCCCCGACGGCGACGACGCCGACAACGCCCACAAGGCCGCGGCCGCCTGCCCTGCACTAGCCATCCAGATCGAGGAGTGACGAGAGGCCATATGTCCGACACGTTGACCACCGGCACGACCGAAACCGCCGCCGACATCCCCGAATACCCGATGGAGCGCGACGCGGGCTGCCCGTTCGCCCCGCCACCCCAGATGCTAAAGATGGGCGAGGCCAAACCGCTGTCGCGCGTACGGATCTGGAACGGCACCACCCCGTGGCTGATCACCGGTCACGCGGTCGCCCGCGAGTTGTTCGCCGACTCGCGGGTCAGCGTCGACGACCGCATCGAGGGCTTCCCGCACTGGAACGAGCACATGCTGTCCACGGTGTACAAGCGGCCGCGCTCGGTGTTCACCTCGGATGCCGAGGAGCACACCCGGTTCCGCCGGATGCTGTCCAAGCCGTTCACGTTCAAGCGGGTCGAGGGTCTGCGCTCGGCGATCCAGGAGGTGACCGACGAGTGCATCGACAACATCCTGGCCGGCGAGCAGCCCGCCGACATCGTCGCCAAACTGGCGCTGCCGGTGCCGACGCGGGTGATCAGCGAGATGCTCGGCGTCCCATACGAAGACCACGAGTTCTTCCAGCACCACGCCAACGTCGGCCTGGCCCGCTACGCGTCGGCCGAGGACGGTCAGAAGGGTGCGATGAGCCTCGCGAAGTACCTCAGTGACCTCGTCAAGGCCAAGATAGAAAACCCGTCCGAGGACGCGGTGTCTGACCTCGCCGAACGGGTCAACGCCGGCGAGATCAGCGTCAAGGAGGCCGCGCAGCTGGGCACCGGCTTGCTCATCGCCGGGCACGAGACCACCGCCAACATGATCGGCATCGGGGTGCTCGCCCTGCTGGAGAACCCCGAACAGGCTGCCCAGCTGCGCGATTCCGACGATCCGAAGTTCATCGCCAACGCCGTCGAAGAGCTGATGCGCTACCTGTCCATCATCCAGAACGGGCAGCGCCGCGTGGCCCTCGAGGACATCGAGATCGCCGGGGAGACCATCCGCGCGGGCGAAGGCATCATCTTGGACCTCGCGCCGGCGAACTGGGACGCGACCGCCTATCCGGAACCCGACAAGCTCGACCTCGGCCGCGACGCCACCCAGCAGCTCGGTTTCGGCTACGGCCGCCACCAGTGCGTCGGTCAGCAACTGGCCCGTGCCGAACTGCAGATCGTGTTCCACACCCTGCTGCGGCGCATCCCCACCCTGCGGCTGGCCGTGCCGATCGAGGAGGTGCCGTTCAAACACGACCGGCTCGCCTACGGCGTCTACGAACTTCCGGTGGCCTGGTAACCGCACCAGCCCAGCCCCACAGCCCGATTGGAGTGTCAACGATGTCAACGCCAACATCAACCCTGTATCCACCCGACGGTTTCGGCGCCCCCAAGCACCGCAAGGGCCACGCCACAGGCGATTTCGGACTGCCCGCCGATACCGAAATCTTTTCGGCCGACAACCACATCTCGGTGGCCGAGGACATCTTCTACGAACGTTTTCCCGACGAGCTCAAGGGCGCCGCACCCCGGATCTGGTACGAAGACGGCGCATACATGGTCGGGATGAAGGGCAAGGCCTGGACCGGCGGCGATTTCGGCCGGGTCCTGATGCAGTACGACGATCTGGCCGGGGCGGCGACCAACAACATCGACGCCCGGGTCCGCGAACTCAAAGAAGACGGTATCGACAAGGAGCTGGCGTTCCCCAACGCCGTGCTGGCGCTGTTCCACTACCCGGACAAGTCGTTGCGCGAGCGCGTGTTCCGCATCTACAACGAGCACATCGCCGATCTGCAGGAACGCAGCAAGGGCCACTTCTACGGCGTCGGGCTGATCAACTGGTGGGACCCCAAGGGCACCAGGAGCACGCTGGACGAGCTGAAGTCGTTGGGCCTCAAGACATTCCTGTTGCCGCTGAACCCCGGCAAGGACGACGACGGCAACATCTACGACTACGGCAGCACCGACATGGACGCGGTGTGGGACGAGATCGAGGACGCCGGCCTGCCGGTCAGCCACCACATCGGCGAGACGCCGCCCAAGACGCCGTGCCAACACAACAGCGTCGTGGTCGGGATGATGGTCAACGTGGACTCGTTCCGCGAACAGTTCGCCAAGTACGTCTTCTCCGGCATCCTCGACCGCCATCCCACGCTCAAGATCGGGTGGTTTGAGGGCGGCATCGCCTGGGTGCCCACGGCACTGCAGGATGCCGAGCACATGCTCGCCTCGTATCGGCACATGTTCAACCACGAACTGGGGCACCCGGTCCGGCACTACTGGGACAACCACATGAGCGCGTCGTTCATGGTCGACCCGCTCGGCCTGGAGCTCATCGACAAGATCGGCGTGGACAATGCGATGTGGTCGTCGGACTACCCGCACAACGAATCGACGTTCGGCTACTCGGAGAAGTCGCTGCAGGCCGTCGTCGACGCGGTCGGGCCCGAGGACGCCGTCAAGATCGTCAGCACCAACATCAAGAACTTCCTGGGGATTTCGTGACCACGTTCGCAACACAGTCCACCCTGATCGACATTCCGGAGGTTCCCGACCGGGCCCGCATGTACCGCGAATGCGGGGCCAGGCTGCGCGACTCCATGCGCGAAAAGGGCGTCGATGCACTGGTTCTGATCGGCAACGGCAACGTCGTCTACGCGACGGGCGTCAGCTGGCCGCTGCTGGATGCGGGCCTGTCCCACGTGGAACGCCCGGTGGCGATCGTGCTGGCCGACGATCCGCATCCCCACCTGTTCATGCCGCTGCGTGAGGGGTCGGCCTCGGCCTGTGAGGTGCCCGACGACCACGTGCATCCCGCGCTGTACCTCGAATTCGACGAGGGCGTCGAGCAGTTCGGCAAAGTGCTGGCCGATCTGGTGCCCGCCCGGGGCACGGTCGCCGTCGACGAGATGACCGGTGCGATGCGGCGCGCGTCGGCCACCCTGTTTCCGTCCGGTCCGCCGTCGGATGCCGCGCAGGTGGTCGGACCCGCCAAGCTCGTCAAGACGCCCGATCAGATCTCGTGTGTGCGCAACGCGTGCCGCATCACCGAAGAAGCCATGGTCGACGTGCAGAAGGCGCTCGCCCCCGGCGTGCGGCAGGTCGACCTGTCGGCGGCGTTCGTCCGGCGGGCCTTCGAACTGGGCGCGACGGCCAACATGCTCGAGGCGATCTGGCAGGTGATGCCCACGACGAAGACCAGCGGGTCGGTGTGGACCACCACCGGCGACCTCGCCTTGCCGCTGCTGACCACTGAACGCGAACTCGAACGCGGTGATGTGCTGTGGACCGACGTCAGCATCACCTACCACGGCTACTGCTCTGACTTCGGCCGCACCTGGCTGGTCGGCGACGAACCGTCGCAGCGTCAGCAGGCGCAGTTCGACAAGTGGCGCGAGATCATGTCCGCCGTACTGTCCGTGACCAAGGCGGGTGCCACCAACGGTGATCTGGCGCGCGCGGCGATCGCCGCCAACGGGGGCGCCAAGCCGTGGCTGCCGCACTTCTACCTCGGCCACGGGATCGGCACCAACGCCGCAGAAATGCCGATGATCGGAACCGATCTCGGCGAGGAGTTCGACGACAACTTCGTGTATCCCGCGGGCATGCTGCTGGTGCTCGAACCCGTGGTGTGGGAGGACGGCACCGGCGGCTATCGAAGCGAGGAGATCGTGGTGATCACCGAGGACGGCTACCAGTCGATCACCGACTACCCTTACGCACCCTACGGACAGGATCGGATCTGAATGGCACTCGAGATTCTGCCCGACGCAGCCGATTTGCGCCGGGGCCGCCGCGAGCGGGCGCTGGCCCAGATGGAAGCCCGCGACATCGACATCCTGGTGTTGGGCCGCCAGGCCAACGTGCGGTACGTGACCGGCGCCCCGCAACTGTGGGTGGCGGGCACCCGACCGTTCGGGCCGATCTGCGAAGTCATCCGCTCGACCGGGGAGATCTACCTCAACAGCACCTGGGATGAAGGCATCCCCGACGAGATCCCCCACGAGAACCTCTACGGGTTGGCGTGGAACCCGATGACGCTCGTCGAGGTGCTCAAGGCGCTGCCGGGTGCGGCCACCGTCAAACGTGTCGGAACCGATTCGCTGACACCGACATTCGCGCAGCTTTTGCCGATGGCGTTTCCCAACGCCGAGATCGTCGACGCCGAGCCTGCCCTGCGGGCGGCCCGGCGGATCAAGACCGCCGACGAGATCGCGGTGCTGCGCGGCGCGCTGGCGGTCGGCGAGACGGCGCTCGACGCGGCCCGCGCCGAGTTGCGGCCCGGTGTGACCGAGCAGACGCTGACCGGCGCGCTGATGGAGTCGATGGCCGCGGGGGGTGTCACCACGCCGGCCACCCAGGACGGCGCGTGGGCGACCAGCAAGGACCATCCGTGGCGGCGGGCCCGCAGCGACGGCCGCATCGAAGACGGTGACCTGGTGGCGTTTTCGGCCGGTGTGCTGGCCGACGGCTACCTCGGCGAGGTCGGCCGCACGTGGACGGTCGGCGATATCGACGGTTCGGCGGTCCCCGCGCTCTACGATCGCTGGGATGAGTTGCGTGAGCGGCTGATCGCCGCCTGCCTGCCCGGATCCTCGGCGAGCGACCTGCTGGCGGTCTACGAGGCGGCGGGGGAGCGGCTGCCGGTGATGCCGGTGGCCCACGGACTCGGTCTGGGATTCGACCCGCCGGTGGTGACACCACAGCTGCGGCAGACCTGCGCGCAGGAGATTCTCGAACCCGGCATGGTGCTCGCCGTCACCTCCTACGTGTGGGAAGCCGGCGTCGGCGCGGTCTTCGGACGCGAGGCAGTGCACGTCACCGCCGACGAACCAGAGGTTTTGACCAGCAGCCCTTCGCAGACGGGCGCTCGGGCCAAGGGTGCGGGCGAAAACGCCGGCGTCGGCATCGGCTGAAGGGAACTACATGTCTGAGAACGGAAATCGGCCCAAGCCCGAGGAACTGATCCTCTACAGCAAGGACCCGAAGACCAAGATCGCGACCATTACGTTCAACCGGCCGGAGTACCTGAACGCGCCGACGTCGGCGGCGCGGCTGCGCTACGCGGATCTGCTGCGCGCGGCCACAGTCGACAACGACGTCAAGGTGGTGGTGATCCGCGGCGTCGGGGACAACCTCGGCAGCGGCGCGGACCTTCCGGAGTTCATGGAGGGCAACGACAACACCGATCTGCGCCTTGCCGAACTGCGCCTCGAGGACGACGGCGTCGGCGAGGTCACCTACCCGCCGAAAGGTTCGTTTCGGCACGGGGCCACGATCAGCGCCTGGTACGCCAACGTGCAGGCCGGTAACCGCCCGCTGCAGGAGCTCAAGAAGATCAGCATCGTGGAGGCCAAGGGCTACTGTTACGGCTGGCACTTCTACCAGTGCGCCGATGCGGATCTGGTGATCTCGTCTGACGACGCGTTGTTCGGGCATCCCTCGTTTCGGTACTACGGTTGGGGTCCGCGGATGTGGACGTGGGTGCAGATGATGGGGCTGCGCAAGTTCCAGGAGATGGTGTTCACCGGACGCCCGTTCACCGCCGAGGAGATGTATGAGTGCAACTTCCTCAACAAGGTGGTGTCGCGCGACGAGCTCGAGGCCGAGGTCGACAAGTACGCGCGGGCATGCGCCCGAAACCGGCCAGTCGACACCGTTTTTCAGCAGAAGATCTTCTTCGAGGTGTTCAAACAGCACCAGGGCGAATACATGGGCAGCCTGTTGTCGGCGTTCTTCGAGTCGATGGGCAGCGGCGCGGCCAACGACGACACCGACGATCTGGACATGCATGAGGCCATCGACAGCGGGCTGGCCGACGCGGTCAACGACAACGACATGAGGTTCCCCGCCGAGTTCCGGCTGAGTAAATCCAACCGCAAGAAGGACTAGTGGCAGCACTGGACGGGTACGTCGTCGTTGACCTTTCCACGGGCATCGCAGGCGCCTACTGCACGAAGCTGCTCGCCGAGGGTGGCGCCCAGGTGATCAAAGTGGAGCCGCCGCAAGGGGACTGGCTGCGCCGTTGGTCGGCGTCCGGCGCGCAGATCGCGTCGGGTGAAGACGGTGCGCTGTTCAGCTTCCTGGCCGGCGCCAAGCACAGCGTGGTGGCCGACCCGGACAGCGACATCGACTTCGTCAACGCGCTGCTCTCCGAGGCCGACGCGGTGGTGTGGTCGCGCGGATCGTCGGTGGCCGAACACGTGGTGTGCACCCCGGCGGCGATCCGGTCGGCGTATCCGCATCTGACCGTCACGTCGATCACCCCGTTCGGGCTGTCTGGTCCGTGGGCCGACTGTGCGGCGACGGAGTTCACCCTGCAGGCGTGGTCGGGCGGCATCGTCGGGCTGGGCCGCGGCTCAGCGGACCGCGCCCCGGTGTATGTGGGCGGGCAGGTCGGCGAGTACCTCGCGGGTGCGTACGCGAGCGCGGCGACTTTGGCGTCGCGGGTGCGTGGCGGCGCCGAACTGGTCGACGTGTCGATGCTGGAAACCCAGGTCCTCGGGCTCACCTACTATCCGGTGTCCTACTTCGAGATGCTGGGCAGGCCGTGGCGCGATGCCCGACGGTTGACGGTACCCGGGATCGCGCGGGCCAAGGATGGGCTGATCGACATCGGCTGCGGCACCGCGCAGCAGTGGTTCGACCTGTGCGCGATGACCGGCCACGACGACTGGATCGACGAGGAGTCGCCGCTGTCGATCACCGAGCAGGCCAACGAGAAGGCCGACGAACTCTACGCGTGGGTCGAGAGCCACACCGTCGACGAGATTCGCGACCTGGCGACGGCGTTCCGCATCCCGAACGCACCGGTGGCCAACGGCGCCAACGCCGTCGGACTCGACCACTTTCGCGAACGCGGCTCGTTTGTGAAGAACCCCGGCGACGGCTTCGACCAGCCCGGCCCGCCGTACCGCATGCAGCCGGCCGTGTTGCGCGCACCCGAACCTGCCCCCCGCCTCGGCGAACACACCGAGCACTACCGCCCAATGGGACTTTCGGGACGAAAGACCCCCGCAAATCGCGCCGAACGGGACATTTCGGCAAAACTGCCGTTCGAGGGGTTACGCGTCATCGACATGACCACCTTCTGGGCCGGCCCGTCGTGCACCCACCTGCTGGCGATGCTGGGCGCCGACGTCATCCACGTCGAGTCGACCCGCCGCCCCGACGGCACCCGGCTGATCGCCGGCATCCCGGTTACCGAAGACCAGTGGTGGGAGAAGTCGCCGATCTTCTCCGGCCTCAACACCAACAAGCGTGGTGTGACGCTGGACCTGCAGAGCGCCGCCGGCCGTGACCTGCTCAACCGGTTCATCGGCACCGCCGACGTCATCGTCGAGAACTTCACCCCGCGGGTGCTGGACCAGATCGGGCTGGACTTCGCTGCGGTGCAAGCGGTTCGGCCCGACACCGTCATGCTGCGCATGCCCGGCTTCGGCCTCGACGGCCCGTGGCGCGACAACCCGGCGTTCGCCTACGTCATCGAAGCGGCGTCGGGCATCAGCTGGCTGACCGGCTACCCCGACCGCAATCCGTACGAGCCCTACTCGGTCGGCGACCCCAACGCCGGAATCCATGCGCTCAACGCGCTGCTGCTGGCACTGGAACACCGCCGCCGCACCGGCGACGGCGTTCTGGTCGAGGCAGCGATGGTCGACGCGGCGCTCAACGTCGCCGCCGAACAAGTCATCGAATACTCCGCGTACGGCGCCCTGCTGCAACGTGACGGAAACCGCGGCCCGACCGCGGCTCCGCAAAACCTGTACCGCACCAACGACATCGACGAGTTCGGTCGCGCCGACTGCTGGGTCGCGGTGGCCGTGGCCGACGACGAGCAGTGGGCAGGCCTGCGCGAGGCGCTGGGCCATCCCGAATGGGCGTCGCAGCCGCAACTGGCCACCACGGCGGGCCGTCGCGCGCACCACGACACCATCGACGAGCACCTGGCCGCCTGGTGTGCGGACCGCAGCGGCGACGACATTGTCGAAACGCTGTGGAACCACGGCGTTCCGGTGGGCAAGGTGATGCAGCCGCATCGCCAGACCGAACTGACGCAGCTGGCCGCGCGGGGCTTCTTCGAGGACGTCGGGCACCCGGTCAACGCCCGGACCCCCCACAGCACGTTGCCGTTCAAGATGTCGCGTGGCCCCGAGCGGGTTCACGTGCAGTCCGCGCCGCTGCTCGGACAGCACAACCACGAACTGCTGACCGAACTCGGCCTGACCGACGAGGAGATCGCCGACCTGCAGGACCGCGGGGTGATCGGCAACGCGGTCGTGATGGGTCCGAGCAAGGCCTCCCGATGACGCTATGGGCGACATTGCGGTCAGGGCTGTACCGTTCAGCCAACAACCCTCATTGCAATCTCGGCGATAGCACCGAACCGATGACTCTAGACCGATGACCATCAATCCGTCCCGCATCCTGCTGACCGGCCGCGTCGCGGTCGTGACCGGCGGCGGTGCGGGCATCGGCAAGGGCATCGCCGAAGGCCTGGCCGCGTTCGGCGCGTCGGTGGCCATCTGGGAGCGCGACCCCGACATCCGCGCCGCCGCCGCCAAAAGCATTGGGGCACTGGGTATCACCACCGATGTGCGCGACAGCGCGCAGGTCGACGCCGCGTTGGATCGCACGGTCGCCGAGCTGGGCGAGGTATCGATCCTGGTCAACAACGCCGGCGGCACGTTCTTCTCACCGCTGCTCGACACCACCGAGAACGGTTGGGACACACTGTACAAGAGCAACTTGCGCCACGTCCTGTTGTGCACGCAGCGGATCGCGCGGCGCCTGGTCGACGCCGGACAGCCCGGCAGCATCATCAACGTGACGTCGATCGAGGGCGTGCGCGCCGCGCCCGGCTACGCGGCGTATGCCGCAGCCAAGGCCGGCGTCATCAACTACACCCAGACCGCCGCTTTCGAACTGGCGGCCCACTCGATCCGGGTCAACGCGCTGGCCCCCGACCTGACGCTGACCGAAGGCCTGATGCAGTTGTCGGGAGGGACGCTGCAGCCCGACGCCGACACACCGGCGATTCCCATGCGCCGCCCCGGACACGTCGACGAGATCGCCGGCGCGGCAGTGTTTCTCTCCTCCGACATGGCCAGCTACATCACCGGGCAGACCATCCACGTCGACGGCGGAACCCACGCTGCGGGCGGCTGGTACCACCACCCGCAGACCGGCCGACCGACGTTGGGGCCGCCGGCTCAGTGAGTCCAGCCCTCGGCTGCTTGCTCGTCGAAAGCGCGGTCGATGCGTTCGAAGCGGCGCCGAATGGATCCGCGTGCCGCGCTGTGCGGCAGCACATAAAGCCGGTTGGCCAGGATCGCGTCGACGGTCAGCCGAGCCACCTCGTCGACGTCGAGCACCGAGTCGTCGGCCGGGTTCGACGCCAACTGCTGCACCGTGTCGGCGGGCGAGGGGGTGGCCGGGCCGTAGTCGTCGCCGCGGACCCGCTCGGTGTTGGCCAGCAGGTTGGTGTCGACGATCATCGGACACAACACGGTGACGCCGATGCCGTCGGCGCGCACCTCACGCGAAAGTGTTTCGGCGAGCGCGACGACGCCGTATTTCGCCACGCAGTACGGGCCCAGCCCGACATTGGGGATCAGCCCCGCGAACGACGAGGTGAACGCGATGTGGCTGTCGGCCTGCTGCGCGATCAGCCGCGGCAGAAACGCTTCGACGCCGTGGATTGGCCCCCACAGGTCGACGTCGATGACGAACCGCCAATCGTCGTGGCTGGCTTGCGCTATCGGGCCGGCGTAGGCGATGCCGGCGTTGTTGAACACCACGTGCACTTCACCGAACATGCCGAACGCCTCGTCGGCCAGCCGGGTGACGTCGTCGAGCTTGCGCACATCGCACAGCACGCCGTGGGCGTCGATGCCATCGCCGCGCAGGGTTGCCACCGCGTCGTCGAGCGCGCTCAAGTCGATGTCGGCGAGCATGATTCGTGCTCCGCGGCGGGCGAATTCTCGTGCGGTGGCGAAACCGATGCCGCTGGCGCCGCCGGTGATGACCGCTGCGGGTCCGTCGAAGTTGTTCACGTGCGCACCCTACGGCGTGTCGGGACCTGGTTCGCCTAACTTGCGCCGGATGGCGCCCCACGGGTCGGCATAGCGGCCTGGTTGTTTCCAGTAGGCGCCGCGGCGCGCCAGGATCATCCGGACCAGCGGAGCCAGCGGGCGCAGCAGGTAACGGGTCCAGCCCGCGTTCGCGCGCATCTCGCCGACCATGTCGTCCCACGAATAGTGCTGGAATCCCAGCGCTTCCTGCGCCCTGGCGGTGTCCATCCAGTCGGTGACGAACCAATCGTCGTCGCTGTCGGGGTTGCCGGGCCGGCCCGGCGGCAGCCCACCTTTCAGGCCGCGCGCAGCCGCCAGCGCCGGGCCCACCTCGCCCTGCCTGACCAGGTGTGAATCGTCACCGGCGACCAACAGGATTTCGCCGACGACATCAGCCGTCGTCGCCGCCGCGAAGGCCCAGGCGACATCGCGGACATCAACGCTGTGCAGCTTGCCGTCGGTGGGCAGCAGGCTTTCGAAATACAGTGCGTCGGTGGAGAACGTCATCGCCGACGGATCAGCGGTGAGCACCCCGCCCAGCCGCAACACCACCCACTGCAGGCTCGATGCGCGAACGATCTGCTCGGCTTCGATCTTGTGTGCGCTGTAGAGGTCGGACGCCTTCATCGGCATGTCGGCCCGGACCGGCTCGTCGGAGCGGTGGGGGTTGCGCGAGCCGAAGACCGCGTTGCTCGACGCCTGCACCCATCGCGGCGGGGTAGGTTGGGACTCCGCGATTCCGACCAGCGTCGCGGTGGCATCGACGTTGACGCGCCGCGCGAGTTTGGCGTTGCGGTAGATCGCGGGCGGAATGACCGCGGCGAGGTGGATGATCGCCGCGGGCGCGACTTCTGCGACGAGCCGGCCGGCCTGGTCGCGGTCCGTCAGGTCGGCCCAACGCACGTCGACACCGCGGGGCAGCCTGGAGGTGGCCTTGCGGTTGGCGGGGGTGTCCAGGTCGGTGGCCACCACGCGCCGGCCCAATTCGGCCAGCCGCCGCACGGTTGCGGTTCCGACAAGGCCGAACGCGCCTGTGACGAGCACCGGGTCGGACATCGACTCCCCCAGGGTTATAGCGTTCTCTTTTTCGGAGAGTAACATATCCGCAGGTTGAGGCTCGGCGTTCGGTTAGGTTTGGGTTGGCTCGAGAAGCGGAACAAAAGGACATGACCAGTAGCGGGACGGGCAGACCAGAGGTCGCCAAGTGGGATCCGGTGTTGACCCGGCGCATCACCGACTGGGTCGGCCCGGTCGTCAGGCGTTATTTCCGTGCCGAGGTCCGCGGCCTCGACGCCATCCCCGCGGCGGGCGGAGCACTTGTGGTGTCCAACCACTCGGGCGGCATGCTCACCCCCGATGTGCTTGTCTTCGCGCCGGCCTTCTACGAGAAGTTCGGCTTCGATCGGCCCGTCTATACGCTCGGGCATGACGCGATCTTCGTCGGACCGGTCGGCACACTGCTGCGTCGCGCCGGCGTCATCGGGGCCAACCGGGAAAACGCGGCGAAGGCGTTGCGGGAGGGCGCGGTGGTGCTGGTGTTCCCCGGCGGCGACTACGACTCCTACCGGCCGACGTTCACCGAGAACGTGATCGACTTCGCCGGCCGCACGGGATACGTCCGGACCGCTGTCGAGGCCGGTGTCCCGATCGTACCGATGGTGTCGATCGGCGCCCAGGAGACACAACTGTTCCTGGCGCGTGGCGACTCGATCGCTCGGCGCATCGGACTCAAGCGCTTACGCGCCGAGATCCTGCCGATCAGTGTCGGATTCCCATTCGGGGTGTCGGTGTTCTTCCCGCCGAACCTGCCGTTGCCGGCCAAGATCGTCACCCGCGTCCTCGATCCGATCGATATCACCGCGGAGTTCGGTGAGGATCCCAACATCGAAGCCGTCGACCTGCACGTTCGAGCGGTCATGCAGGCGGCGCTGGACGAACTGGCTGCCGAGCGCCGCTTCCCGGTGCTGGGATGAGCACCATGGCCGACAATTTTGGACTTCTGCAGACACTGTGGCGGGCCCGGTTGATCGCACCGATGCGCCCCGACAAGTACGTGCGCATGGGCGCGGCGATGCGTCGCGTGGGCGTGACCGCCACGGTCGGCTTCGCCGTGGCAGCCCAGCGCTGCCCCGACCGTCCCGGTTTGGTCGACGAACGCGGCACGCTGACGTGGCGTCAGCTCGACGACCGCTGTGACGCGGTGGCAGCGGGGTTGCAGGGTTTGCCGGGCGGGAGCCCGAAATCCGTTGCGGTGATGTGTCGCAACCACCGCGGGTTCATCGAGGCGCTGGTGGCGGCCAACCGGATCGGCGCCGATGTGTTGCTGTTGAACACGTCCTTCGCCGGGCCGGCGTTGGCGCAGGTGATCGAACGTGAAGGCGCCGACGCCATCATCTACGACGAAGAGTTCGCCGCCACCGTGGACCGCGCGATGGCGGACAATGCCGACGCAACGAGGATTCTCGGTTGGACCGATACCCCGACTGACCAGCTCACCTTGGACGCGCTGATCGACAAGCACGCCGGCGAACGGCCCGAGCCCAGCACCCGCAAGAGCGACATCATCCTGCTCACCTCCGGAACCACCGGACTCCCGAAGGGCGCCAAGCGTTCCGAGGGCAGCGGTGGAGCAGGAGATCTCAAGGCGGTGCTGGACCGCACTCCGTGGCGCGCCGAAGAATCCATCGTCATCGCCGCGCCGATGTTTCACGCGTGGGGCTTTTCGCAGCTGTTGTTCGCAGCGCTGCTGGCCTGCACGATAGTCACCCGCCGCAAGTTCGACCCCGAGGCGACGATGGCGCTGGTCGATCAACACAAGGCCACCGGGCTCGCGGTCGTCCCGGTCATGTTCGACAGGATCATGGATCTGCCCGACGACATCCGGAACCGCTACAGCGGCAAGTCGTTACGGTTCGCCACCGCATCGGGTTCACGGATGCGGCCCGACGTGGTGACCAAGTTCATGGACCAATACGGCGACGTGATCTACAACAACTACAACGCCACCGAAGCGGGGATGATCGCCACAGCCACCCCCGCCGATCTGCGCGCCGCACCGGATACCGCGGGTAAAGCCGCTGACGGGACCGAGATCCGCATCCTCGACGAGAGCCACCGCGAACTGCCCACCAACGAGGTGGGGCAGATCTTCGTGCGCAGCGGCACGCTGTTCGACGGTTATACCTCCGGCACTACCAAAGACTTCCACGAGGGCTTCATGGCCTCGGGGGACATGGGTTACCTCGACGACGCCGGACGGCTGTTCGTGGTGGGGCGTGACGACGAGATGATCGTGTCCGGCGGAGAGAACGTTTACCCGATCGAGGTGGAGAACGTGCTGGCCGCCCATCCGCAGGTGGGCGAGGTGACCGTGCTGGGCGTCGACGACGAGCAGTACGGTCAGCGCCTGGCAGCCTTCGTCGTCTTGGCGCCCTCAGCCACCGTCACCGCCGACGACCTCAAGCAGTATGTCCGGGAGAACCTCGCCAATTACAAAGTGCCGCGCGAGATCCGGGTTCTCGAGGAACTGCCGCGCGGCAGCACCGGCAAAATCCTGCGCAACGACCTGCGGGACCTGGTGACCTAACCGGACGTGGTGGCCGGCGGCATGGCCGTGGCGACGGTGATCGGGCCTTTCAGTCCGGCGGCTAGCCGGATCTCGGTGAAACTGTGGATCATCGCGTCGGTCGCCTGGTGCACATCGTCGAACGTCTGATCGTCGGAGAGCACGGCGATGTCGACCTGGTCGACGTAGCTCCAGACAGTCATGTTGAATGCGCTGCCGGCGGATAGCACGCCTACGGAGTAGATCTCGCTGACGCGGGCACCGCCGATATGGCCGTGCTCACGAGGGCCCGGCACGCTGGAGATCGCGACGTTCATGACCTTGTTGTGTGCGGCACGTTTTGATCGCCACCGGAACAACGCCGGTGTCAACGGCGGCGGCAGATACTCCATTACCTGGCCCTGCAGCCGTGGGCCGAGAAGATCGTGAACCTCCTTGGCGTTGGAAGTCGTCAGCGCCGTCAACCGCACCCGTTCGAGCGGATCGTCGATGTGCACGGGCAGCGATACGGTCAGCCCGCTGATCTCGTTGCCGGTGACCCGATCAGCGGAGCGGTCGGTGGAGACCGGAACCGACGCCAGGATCGGACGGTCGGCTCGTCCGTCGTAGCGCAGCAGCAGTTCGCGCAAACCACCGGCCGCGGTGGCGAGCACGATGTCGTTGAACGTCACGTTCAGCTGTTTGGCGGTCTCCTTGACCTCGGCGAGCGCGAGGGACGCCGTCGCGAAGGTGCGGGTGGGGGAGACCACGTGGTTGAGAAATGTCGACGGTGTCTTGAAGAGCTTGGCCGTCTCATGCGGTGCCGTCGGCGGCCGCGGTCGCCGACGCAACCGCGCCACACCGCGTACCGCATCACGCACCAGTGCGGGCAGCCCGGCTATGTGCTGCACGTGGTCACGCCCCGCCGCCCGCAACAACTCGGCCTTCGACGGCGGCTCGCACGCGCTGTAGCCGTCGTGTTCGTCACGCGCGGAACCCGACAGGTCCATCAGGCGCGCAAGAAGATTCGCCGAGGCGACACCATCGGCCAACGCATGGTGCACCTTGCCGATCAACGCGAACCGGTCGTCGGCCATCCCCTCGGCGAAGTGGAACTCCCACAGCGGGCGGCTGCGGTCCAGCGCTGTGCTCGCGATGTGACCGATCACCTCGTCGAGTTCACGGCGGCCGCCCGGGCTGGGCACCTGAACGCGGCGCAGGTGGTAGGCGAGGTCGACCGGGCAGTTCTCCAGCCACATCGGGTGGTGCAGCTTCCACGGGATGTCGACCAGTTGGTAGCGCAGCGGATCCAGCAGATGCAGCCGTCGCGCGACGGTACGGCGGAACACCTCGAAGGTGAACTCCGAGCCGTGTTCGGTCTGGTAGCCCGCGGCGTCGATGATCGCCACCTTCAGCGTGTGGGTGTGCAGGCTCGGCGTCTCGGTGTACAAGAGCATGGCGTCCATGCCATTGAGTCGCTTCACATCCCAGCCCTTCGGACGAGTACGCGAGGGCTCTATCGAATCACCCCGACCATCATGATCGGGGGCTTTCGATAACGACTGGGTGCTAGGCGATCGCGTCGAGGGCAGCGCGGGTGTCGAGGTCGAGGAACGCCGCGGAGTAGCGCTGGGCCAACGCCAGGCAGATGTCGGCACCCTGCCAGGCATCGCCGCCGGACAGCGTCGCCATCCAGATCGCCAGTCCGTGCGCGACGGATGCGCGGTAGCGCAGCCACACCTCGGCTGCCGTCGGCTTCTCGTCGGCGGGAAGTGTCAGCGCGTCGCGGTACTCGGTGAGCAGGTCGCGCTCGGCGAGTCGGCGGTCCTCGATCGTCAACGCGCCCTGCAGGAAGTAGCCGACGTCGAGGGACCAGTTGCCGCGCCGCGCCATCTGCCAGTCCAGGAATCCGACCTCGTCATCGGGCAGCACGTAGGTGTTGCCGATGTGCGGATCGCCGTGCAGCAGAGTCTGTGGCGAGCTGGTCAGCGTCCCGATGTAGCGCGCCCAGATGTCGATGAACAATTCGGTTCCGCTCAGTGCCGGGATCTCGGCTGGAACGCTGTCGCCCAACCGCTCGTGGGCGATGTGCAGCGGCGCGTGCTCGAGCCCTTCGAACGCGACGAACGGCTCGAGCCAGCCCAGTGCCGGTTCGGTCGCCAAGCGCTCACCCCAGAACCGGCTGTGCATTCGCGCCAGCCCGCGCACTCCGCTGGCCACCTGCTCGACCGTCATCGGCCGCGTGGAGTCGCGGGGGTCGGCGCCGCGCGCGACGACGTCCTCCATGATCATCAAGAAGTTCCTGGCATCCTCGTCGATCAGCGCCGTGTAGACCGCCGGGTGATCCAGCGGCAACTCGATGCCCGACATGAACAGCCGGGGCTCGTGGAACAGCCCACTGGTGAGCGCAACGAGGTCGGCGTGCTCCGGGTCGACGGCCTTGGCGAACACCGTCGCCGGCCCGGAGCCCGCCGAGTACGTCAACGCCAGCCGGGCACGCCGGTTGGTACCGTCGTCGCGAAGCGCCACGGCGACCGTATCGACGACGGCGCCGGGAAAATCCCGCGCGAGCGCCGCCGTCATCCAATCCGGGGTGATCTCTTCCCATTCCCGCGGCAGCGACAGCTCCGCGACAGTCACTTTTCGTCCGCCTTACTTCAGGCAGCTGCCGCCGTCGACCGGCAGCGTCACACCGGTGATGAAGCGCGCCTCGTCCGAGGCCAGGAACAGCACCGCGTTGGCGATGTCCTCGGGCTCGACCCAGCCGATCGGCAACGTGTGCATCAACTGGCCGACGACCTTCATATCCTCGGGGCCCGGGTTTTCCAGGTCGGGCCGGAACAGCCGCATGGTGCCGTCGTTCATGAACAGCGGCGTGTTGACGTTGGTCGGGTGCACCGAGTTGACACGGATGTTCTGGGCGCCGAGTTCGACGGCGAAGGTCCGCATCAGGCCCACCACACCGTGTTTGGCGGCGACGTAGTGACCCGTGTGCGGGTAGGCCTTCAGCCCACCGACCGAGCTGGTGAGGATGATCGAACCCCCGCGGCCGCCCTCGAGAATGTGCGGCACCCCCGCCTTGACGGTCTTCCACACCCCGCCGAGGTTGATGTCGATCATCGCCGTCCAGTCTGTTTCGCTGGTCTTGTCCAGCGTCTGGCCGCCGTTTCCGATGCCGGCGTTGGCCACGATGATGTCGAGCCGGCCCAGTTGCTCCACACCGGTGTCGACCGCCGCCTTGAGTGCGTCGTAGTCGCGGACGTCGACCTCGGCCGTGTAGATGCGGCGGTCGTAACCCTTGACCAGATCGGCGGTTTCGGCCAGGTCCTCCGGGGTGGAGGCGTCGATCAGGTCGACCGTGTCGATCTTCTTGCAGATGTCCACGGCGATGATGTCGGCGCCCTCCTGGGCCATCCGCACGGCGTGGGCGCGGCCCTGCCCGCGCGCGGCGCCGGTGATGAACGCGACCTTGCCTTCTAGACGTCCTGCCATACTATTCAATCCCTTTGGTGTCGGTGGGGTGGGTTTTGGGTGCTCACGCCTCAGATACGAAGGTGGGCATGGATTCCCAGCCGCGTACGGCTGTGGTTTCCGATGGACGCGCGTTCGGCCAGTCGACCTGCCACGCCGGGAACCGCTTGAGAATCTCCTCGAGGGCGATCCGGCCCTCCAAGCGCGCGAGCGCATTGCCCATGCAGAAGTGGGTTCCCGCGCCGAACGTCATGTGCGAGCGCTGTTCTCGGTGAATGTCGAAGACATCACCGTTGGGCGGGAAGCGGCGGTGGTCGCGGTTGGCCGCCCCCACCAGCATCAGCATCGCCGAACCTTGGGGGACCGTCTGCCCGTAGTACTCCACATCGCGGGTGACGTAGCGGGCCATCTGCAGGGCGGGCGGCTCCCAGCGCAGGATCTCCTCGATCGCCTGCGGTATCAAGCCGGGGTCGGCCACCAGCTCGGCGCGCTGATCGGGGTAATCGGCGAGCGTCTTTCCCGCCCAACCGATCAGACGGGTCGTCGTCTCGCTACCCGCGGTGGCGATGACCGTCAGGTACATCAGCAACTCTTCGCGGCCCAATTTGCGTACGGTGCCCGTCTCGTCTTCGAACTCGACGTTGAGCAGATCGGTCATGATGTCATCGGACGGATGTTTGGTGCGGTAGTCGATGAACTCGGCGAACACCTCACCGGTGGCCATCAGGTCGACGTTGTCGCTCTGCAAGGTCGCTTCACCGTGTTCGGTGACCCGACGTTGGTCTTCTTCGGGAATGCCCAAAAGCATGCCGATGACGCGCATGGGCATCTGCTCGCCGAGATCGTTGACGAAGTCGAACCGGCCCGTGCCGACCAGCGGATCGAGACAGCGGGCGGTGAACGCGCGGATCTGCGGTTCCAGCGCCTGCACCTTGCGCGGGGTGAACACCCGTGACAGCAGGTTGCGGTGGATGTTGTGGATCGGCGGATCTTCGAAAATCAGTGTGCCGGGCGGGATCTCCATCCCGGACTTGATGATCTCGAGCAGCGCGCCACGTCCGGAGATGAACGTCTCGTGGTCGATGACGCCCTTGTTGACATCGTCGAAACGGCTCAGCGCATAGAAGTCGTGCTTGTCGTTGTAGTACAGCGGTGCCTCTTCGCGAAGGCGGGCGAACACCGCGTACGGGTTCATGTTGATGTCGATGTTGTAGGGGTCGTAGTACAACTCGACGTCCGTCGCGGCGGGTTGTACGCCAGGATTTTCAGCGCTGATCGTCACGGGTCGCCTCTCGCTGGACCAGGGTCACATAAGACATGGGGCAGACTTTTGTCTCACAACTTTGGCATTCGCCCCGAATGGTGTCAATAAGCTGACCGGTTTTCGCGATTTATACTCTCCGCTTAGTAGAACGGTCTTCTCATCACGGCGTCGACATCCCGAAACGTCCGAGTGCTTATTGCGCGTACCGCGCCGCGAAGGGGCCGTCAGCGCTGCGATCCGGCCGTCGGCATCTTGTGCGGTGATGGCGAGACCGCCGAGTAGATCCGGCCAGAGATCGGGCACCCGCCCAGTGTAAGTCAGCTTCTCAGCTGCGAGAACATAATTCTCACGAGAATGTGATTCTCTGCCTACTCGGCGGCAAACCCGCGGGCGCAGAAGTCCCAAACCTCGTCCGCGGTGATGGGGTTGGCGGCGCCTGTGTCGTCGGTCTCACCGCTGGATTGCGCGACGAACATCACGGTCTGCATCGTCATTGCGGCCATCCGCTTGGGGTTGATGCCCTCACGAAGTTGGCCGGCGGCGCTGGCTTCTTCCATCAGCTCGGTGAGCAGGGCGAGAAGCGGTGCGTGGGCGATTTTGACCTCGGACGGATGTGACACCAGAAGACGCGGCGCGAAGTCGGTGAATAGCGGGCGCTTGGCGGTCGGATCGGGTCGCGACGACTCGAAGAGAAGCTGGACCGCGACCTTCAGGCGTTCGATCGGCTCGTCCTCGGTGGTGGTCGCCGCCCGTATCTGATCAGCCGAGCGGCTCAGCGCATCCTCGAACAGCGCGAGCAACAACTCATGCTTACCGTCGAACTGCAGGTAGAAACTGCGCAGCGACTGCCTCGAACGGTCGACTACTTCCTGCACCGTGAAGTCGGTGTTGCCCTTCTCGATGATGATCGCCTGCGCTGCGTCCAGGAAACGCTGCACACGCTGCGCAGCACGCAGCTTGGCGGTTTTGATCGATCGCTCGACCGCACGTTGCTTCCAGGCCGGCTCCTCGCTCGGGCTGGTCACCGGCGGCTCAGATGCGTGCCGATTTGGGAGAACATGAACTGACTGTACCGGAGAACGCCTTGCCATTGCGGTCCTCGACCCCTTCGCGGCCTACGTGTCAGAGATTGTAACTTTCTCACGATGAGAATAGTATTCTCATTTTGTTGATAACAGTAGGCCTTACCAAAAATTTGATCCACCGGGAGTGCCGTGCAGCTGACCTTTCATGCTGACGTAGAGGCATTCCGCGCGGAGTTCAACGCGTTCCTCGACGAGAATCTTCCGCCCGATGCGGAGGCTTTCGCACGCTCGCAATCCAGCAGCGACGTTCCCGTCTGGGCACGCGACTGGCAGCGTCTCATGTTCGACAACGGCTGGTTGCTGCCCGGTCATCCGCCTGAGTTCGGCGGGCGTAACGCCACCTTGTTACAGCAGTATGTGCATCAGCAGGAACTGGCACGACGACGCGTCTACCTGACCTTCAACCCGCAGGGCGTCGGGATCGTGTCCGCGTCGCTGATCACGTTCGGCACACCCGAACAACAGCGCCGCTGGGCGGTGCCGATCCTGCGCGCCGAGATCACCGCCTCGCTGGGGATGAGCGAGCCCGGCGCCGGATCAGACCTCGCGTCGCTGCGCACTCGGGCCGAGTTCGTATCCAGCGACGACGGCGATCATTTCGTGGTCAACGGCCAGAAGGTGTGGACGTCGGGTGCACACGACGCAGACGTGCTGCTGACCTTCGTGCGCACCGATGCCGACGCGCCCAAACACAAGGGCATCAGCGTGCTGCTGATCCCGACCGACCTGCCGGGCGTGGTACGACGGCCGTTCGCATCGGTGTGCGACCAGAACGACCTGGACTTCAACGAGGTCTTCTTCAACGACGTGCGGGTGCCCGCCGAGAACCTCGTCGGACCTCTCAACGAGGGTTGGCGGGTGGCCAGCGGTTCGCTCGGGCATGAGCGGAACATGTTGTGGCTCAGCTACGCCGACCGGCTGGCCGAGCTGACTGAGGACTTCCGGCCCGCCTCCGCGCCGGACCGCGACCGGTATGCGACGTTGGTCATGGACAATCAGGCGCTTCTCCTGCTCGGCTCGGTTGCGCTGGCCCGCGCGGCTCGCGGTGAGGAAGACGCGTCCGCGCTGTCGGTGCTCAAGCTCATGGGCTCGGAAGCTTCGCAGCTGGCCACCGAATACGCGCTGGACGCAACGGGTGTCGACGGTCTGGCTCACCCGAGCATGTCCGGTCCGTACAGCGCACACCACCTCGACGCGTACCGGTGCGGCTGGTTTGAACGCTACGTGCGCTCCTTCGGCGGCACCATCGCCGGCGGAACCTCTGAAATCCAACGCAACATCATCGCCCAGCGGCTGCTGAGACTGCCCCGAAACTAGAAGGACGCAGCATGTATATCGACTACGACGTCGCCGACCGCATCGCAACCGTCACCTTGAACCGTCCGGAGGCGGCCAACGCCCAGAACCCCGAGCTGCTCGACGAACTCGACGCGGCGTGGACCCGCGCCGCAGAGGACAACGACGTCTCGGTGATTCTCCTGCGGGCCAACGGGAAGCATTTCTCGGCCGGACACGATCTGCGCGGCGGCGGTCCGGTGCCCGACAAGATCACCCTCGACTTCATCATCCAACACGAAGCCAAGCGCTACCTCGAGTACACGCTGCGCTGGCGCAACGTACCCAAACCGTCGATCGCCGCGGTACAGGGCAGGTGCATCTCCGGTGGTCTGCTGTTGTGCTGGCCGTGCGATCTGATCATCGCCTCCGACGACGCGCAGTTCTCCGACCCCGTCGTGCTGATGGGCATCGGTGGCGTCGAATACCACGGCCACACCTGGGAACTGGGACCCCGTAAGGCCAAGGAGATACTGTTCACCGGCCGGGCGATGACCGCGGAGGAAGTGGCCGCCACCGGTATGGTCAACCGCGTCGTGCCCCGGGACCAACTCGATTCGGAAACCAGGGCGCTGGCCGAGCAGATCGCCAAGATGCCGCCGTTCGCGTTGCGCCAGGCCAAGCGCGCGGTCAACCAGACACTCGATGTGCAGGGCTTCTACGCGGCCATCCAGTCGGTGTTCGACATCCATCAGACCGGACACGGCAATGCGCTGAGCGTGGGCGGGTGGCCGGTGTTGGTGAACCTCGACGAGATGAAGGCCAACATCAAATAATCTGCGCGAGCGGAGAAATTAGAGTTGTGCGAGGCGGGGCACAGAGCCGCGGGCCCGCAATCCCGCGCCCGCCTTGCGGGTGAGTTCCTTTGTGTTACCAAGCAACCCGTCGAGCACCAACGCGCGCTTCACGTGCCGGTGCAGGTCGTGCTCGGCGGTGAAGCCGATACCGCCGAGCACCTGCTGACAGTGTCGGGCCGCGGTCAGCGCGGCCTTGCCCGCGGCGGCCTTGGCCAACATCGCGGTCAGGTCAGGGCTTTCGGCCTCGGGCAACGCGAGTGTCGCCTCGGCGCCTTCGATGGCCACCAGGGTCTCGGCCAGCCGATGCCTGATCGCCTGAAACGACGAGATCGGTCGGCCGAACTGGACGCGGTCCAACGCGTGTTGGCGCGCCAGCGTGAGCATCGCCCGCGCCGAGCCGACCAGCCACCAGCCCACCGCCCGTCGCGTCTCGCCCAACCGCATCGTCTCGCCGTCTGGCAGCCGGCGCAGTGGCAGCCCACCCAGCGTGGTGTCGCCAGATCCGTTGCGCTCCCACACGACCCAGCTGCCACCCGCGTACGGCATCGGCGGGGTGCCGCCGGGTAGGCCGCCGATCGTCTCCAGCAGCACATCGTTGAGAACCGACGCGTGCGAACCGGTTTCACCGAGCAACCGAAACACCAGCGGGATCGCCAGATCCGGCATGTCGGCAAGCATGTCCGCCCAGCCCAGTTCGGCCAGCGCGGCATCCAGTTCGGCGCCGGAGGTCGACAGCATTGTCTTGCGTAGCGTGTCTTCGAGCATTGCGAGCGACTTGGCGTCCAGAGTGTCCACGGTCACTCCTTCCCGAGGTCCAGGAGGCGACGGGCGATGATGTTGCGCTGCACCTCGGCGGTACCACCGTAGATGGTGGCCGCCCGCGAATACAGATACTCGGTGCGCCATGGATTGTCGTCGAGCTCGATCACACCCGGAAGCAGATCGCGCGCGGTGTCGTAGAGCTGCTGCTCGGCACCGGCCAGCAGCACCTTGTCGATGGAAGTGTCCGCACCGAGCTTGTCCCCGTCGGCGAGCCGGTGCTGGGTCGCCCGCGACCGGCAACGCAGCGTGTGCAGCGCCAGATAGGTCTCGCCGAGATCCGTATCCACCGCTTGACCTTGGCGTTTCACCTCGCCGATCAACGCGTCGAACCGCGAGTACAGGTAGGCGATGCGCTGCCAGAAACAGGTCGAGCGCTCGTAGGGGAGTAGGTCCATGGCCAGCCGCCATCCATCACCCGGTTGGCCGAGCATCCGGTCGGTGGGCACCGCGACGTCGTCGAAGTACACCTCGCAGAACTCGTCGACGTCGTGCATGGTGCGCAGCGGCCGAACCGTGACGCCCGGGGTGTCCAGGTCGACGAAGAAGGCCGTGATGGCCTCATGGTTCGGCGTATCCGGTCCGCCGGTGCGGGTGAGCAGGACGCACCGGGTCGCGTACTGCGCGAAGCTGGTCCAGACCTTCTGCCCGTTGATGATCCACTTGTCGCCGTCCTGCACGGCGCGCGTGGTCAGCGACGCGAGGTCGCTGCCCGATCCGGGTTCGGAGAAGCCCTGGCACCACGACTCCTGGCCGGACAACAATTTCGGCACCATCTCGGCGGCCAGTTCGGGCCGCGCATAGTCGATCATCGTCGGGGTCAGGACCTCGAGCATGGAATACGGTCCGGGATGGTCGATTCCGCGGCCGACGATCTCCTCGCCGACGATCGCCCGCAGGATCTCCGGGCCGCCGAGCCCGCCCGCAGACTCGGGCCAGCCGTACCGCATCCAGCCGGCGTCGTAGAGCGCATTGAGCACCCGAAGATGCTGGCCTTGGTGGGCATCCAGCGAGTCGTCACCGGGCGGAGGCGTCAAGTCATTGGCCTCGAGCCATTCCCGCAGGGCGGTGCGAAACGCGTGGGGCTCGAAAAGCTCTGTCATCCCGCTTCGGGCCTTCCGATGGCGTGCGGGCGGCCGGAGTCGTGCTCGCCGCTGCGCCGGATGAACGTCATGGCACGGGTTTTCAGCCGCCAGCCGTCGTCGGTGCGGACGTAGGTGTCGTTGTAGTAACCGATGCGCATGTCGTGTTGGGAGTGCTCGATGAAGCACAGCGGCTGCGTTCCGCTCGCCTTGTCGGGGTCGTCGGGGTCGAGGTGAATCAACGACGTGCCGGTCATGAATAGGCCCTTGGGCGCAGCGTCGACGAGTTCGGGGAAGCGGTTGAGCGTGTAGGTCGAGCCGAACGCGCTGTAAGTGCCGTCCGGGGTAAACACCGAGATCAGGCCCTCGATGTCACCTTGGGTGATGGTGACGGCGTATTTCGCCAGCAGCTGCTGGATCTCGACAAGATCCTCGATTCGCTTCGACTCAGTCATGTCGGAAGACCTTACCGCCCTTCATTACGAAGTTGACGTCTCGTGTAACGCTGATATCGGTGAGGGGATCGCTGGGCACCGCGATGATGTCGGCGAGATAGCCCTCGGCGAGACGACCCAAATTCGGCTTGTTGATGAGGTCTGCCGCCACCACGGTCGCCGCGCGCAGCACCGCCGCAGCGGGCATGCCCCAGTCGACGAGCGTCACCAGCTCATCGGCGTTCTTGCCGTGCGGGATCGCCGGAGCGTCGGTGCCGACGGCGATCTTGACTCCGGCCTCGTAGGCTGCCTTGATCGACGTACGGGCCTTCGGGAACATCTCGGCGGCCTTGTCCTGCAGCTCCTTTGGTGCCCGCGACACATCCATCGCTTCGGCCAGCCTGCGCGTCGTGACCAGGAAGCGGTCGTTGTCGACGAGCATCTGGACGGCTTCGTCGTCCATCAGGAAGCCGTGCTCGATGCAGTCGATACCGCACGCGACGGCGTGTTTGACCGCCTCCGCGCCGTGGGTGTGCGCGGCGACGCGCAGCCCGCGGCGGTGGGCCTCGTCGACGATGACGCGCAGTTCCTCATCCGAGTAGTGTTGCGCCCCAGCCTCACCGGTCAACGACATCACGCCGCCGGAGCAACACACCTTGATCAGCTGTGCGCCGTGCTTGATCTGATAGCGCACCGCTTTGCGGATCTCGTCGACCCCGTTGGCGATGCCCTCTTCGATCGTCAGCTCGAGCACACCGGGCATGAAGGCCGCGAACATCGTCGGATCGAGATGCCCGCCGGTGGGGGTGATCGCGTGCCCGGCCGGAATCACCCGGGGCCCCTCGATCCAGCCCGCGTCGATGGCCTTGCCCAGCGCGACGTCGAGCAGGTAACCGCCGGTCTTCACGAACAACCCGAGGTTGCGCACCGTGGTGAAGCCCGCGCGCAGTGTGCGGCGGGCATTGCCGACCGCGCGCAGCACCCGGGTTGCCGGGTCGTCCTGCACCTGGGACAGGCCGGGGTTTTCGCCCCGGCCGCCCATGAGCAGGTTGACCTCCATGTCCATCAGGCCAGGCAGCAGGACCGCGTCGCCCAGATCGATGACGTCACCCTCGGCTGAGCCCCCGACCCCTACAATCAGGCCGTCGTCGACCCGGACGATCCCGGGCCGGACGATCTCGCCGGCGTCGACGTCCAGCAGACCTGCTGCTTTGAGGGTCAGCACAACTTAGACCACCGGCTCCTTGATGCAGGTGATGTACGTGGCGCCGCTGTCGAGCACACGCGGCTGCTTCCACACCTCGATCGGGAAGGATACGTTGACCAGTGACTGCATCATGTGAATGAGCGCCTTTGCGTCGTCGGGCATTCCGTCCAAGGGGAACCTGGCGTCGCAGTATTCCATGACGGCCTCCAGGCGGGGGAACGCATTGTCGTAGAACTCCTGCATTTCCTCCATGGTCGAGGACAGCCGCTTCTGGTAACGCTCTTCCTCGGTGGGCAGGCACCAGTCGGTGAACCGCTCGAGGTCGGCGAACTCTGCTGGCAACTTAGGCATTGATCGCATCCTTCTGACCGGCCGACGTCGCGGGTCTCCCATTGCCCGAACCGTCGGTGAGACCCTTTTCCTTCTTATAGGCGTTCACGTGATCCCACGCCGTCTTGTGCAGATGGCGCAGCAGGACCTCTTGGTCGCACAACAGGAAATCCTTGACCGCGCCGGTGCTGATCATCGTCTGGGTGGCCTCCAGGGTGTTGGCGTCCTGGAACGCGTACTCCTTGAACGTCACCGCCGCGAGCTCATGGGCAAGTCGCTCCCGGGTGTTGGTGGCGGGCACGAAGTACAGCGTGCACTCGAAGATGTGCTTGTCGACGTCGGTGGGCCAGTAGTGGTACGTGAGATACCAGCCCGGCGCCCACAGCAGCAGCGTGAAGTTCGGGAAGAACTCGAAAGAGTCCTGACCCCAGGAATGGTGACGCGACGGGTTGACCGCCGGCGGCAACTCGCCGGGCAGGATGCCCTTGATGTTGGGCCGGTCCCACGGGCCGAACAACCCGCTGTGCAGCACCCGTTCGATCGGCTTGACCATGTTCGGGTCCTTCGGGGGGCTCATCCCACCCCACGACGAGATCATCGAGTGCCTGCCCTTGATGTCATAGTGCAGCGCCTCGAAGCCGAAGCTGGCCAGCTTCTCCGCCTCTTCCTTGACCGCCTGCTTCATGTGCAGCACCGGTGCATGGTAGAACTCGACGAACGCGTCGATGAACAGCTTCCAGTTCGCGTTGACTTCGGCGCGGTAGGAGTAGGTCTCCGTCATCTCGTGGAAGGGATAGCCCTCCAAGCCCTTTGCGAACTCGCCGAGGTAGTCGGTCAATGGTTCGGCATCATCGTCGAAGTTGATGAAGATGAAGCCTTCCCACACCTCGCAGCGCACGGGCACCAACCCATAGTCGGCCTTGTCGACGTCGAAGAACTCGTCCTCCTGCTGGATGAAGGTGAGGTCTCCCTCGAGGCTGTAGCGCCACGCGTGGTACTTGCAGGTGAACTGGCGGCAGGTGCCCGACACCTCCTGGCCGGGATAGTCGTTCCACACCAGCTTGTTCCCGCGGTGGCGGCACATGTTGTGAAACGCGCGAACTTCGTTGTCGGTACCCTTGACGACGATCACCGACGTGCCCTTGCCCGCGGACGGCATCTCCTTGGTGAAGTAGCTGCCCTTCTTCGGAAGCCGTTCGACCCGGCCCACGTTCAGCCAGCACTTCCTGAAGATCGCCTGCTGTTCGAGCTTCCAATGCTCGGGATCTATCGAGTCGGTGTAATCCACCGGCCCCGTGCCGAGTTCGGGCCAATGCTCGGTCCAGCTGCCCTCAGCAGGTTTGGGGAAAAATGCCATGGTGTTTACCTCTCTGCGAGATTTTCGGAGTCGGGTACTACGCCGAAAGTGTTGATGGCCATGGCGAGTGCGCCATAGCAGCCGATGGTGAAGACGAGATCCATACGCTGGCGCTCATCAAGATGCTCGGACAACGTCGTCCACGTGGCATCGGAAATCTCCGAAGCGTCCTCGAGTTCGTCGACCGCGTACAGCACGGCGCGGTCCAGTTCGTCGTCCGCCTCACCGCGCTCGATACCGGCGATGACGTCCTCGGTCAACCCGGCGTCGAGGCCCATCCGTACGTGGTGGCGCCACTCGTACTCACAGCGGCGCCGGTGCGCCACCCGCAACACCGCCAGTTCGCGCAACCGTGCGGACAGGGTGGAGGAGTACAGCAGGTGGTTGTTGAAGCGCAGGAAAGCCCGCGTCAGCTTCGGATGGCGCACGAGGGTGGCCAGCAGGTTGCCCGTTTTCTCGGGGCTGCGCCGCTCGGCGGGGATGCTGGACAGGGCATGGTCGACCGCGTCATCCCACTGATCGGCAGGTAGCGGCAGCACTCGCACCGATAGCTTCCTCTCGCTCACGAGAATCAGGTTCTCATATTTGGCTAATAGGTTTCCATCTTTACCGCAGAAGGTCAATCCCCCTGGTCAGACGCGCCGGTCACGGCGGTGCCGGCCGGGGTACAACGGCGCTGCCTGGCGGCCCTGCGGCGGCTTTCGGACATTGATTCTCGCGATTAGAGAAGCTAGTTTTCTCTAGTAGAGAACCTTGTCGATCTAGGGTGGGGGTCAGCGACGACCCCGACGAAGGGAACAGGC
>NZ_JBEFTH010000011.1:0-139332 GCF_053483935.1 Mycolicibacterium sp. XJ879 | reverse complement strand
AGCACGGTGAGCGGCAGCGACTTGCGCGGCTGGAACGCAAAAGTCGCGCCGCCGCTGACCTTGGCCACCGAAACCTCGGAGAATTCCTTGGCGGCCGTGTCGGTTTCGACGATGCGTGCCGTCCAGTTCTGCTGATCGCCACCGATTTCCACGTCGAGGTGGCGGTCCACGGCGGCGACGATGGCCTGTAACGGGCGCTTTTCGTCCGGCGTCACCAGCGACACCCAGGCGCCGTCCTCGTGGGCGGGCGAGCGCCGCACCCCTACGACGTCGGGCCCGAACTCGGCGTCGACGTAGGCGGCGGGGTTCAGCAGCGGGTGCAACTGCAGCACCCGAACGGACCCCTCGATGCCGCCGGGCAGTTCCAGTGCCTGGTGGATACGCTCGGCGCCCAGCCCGGCGACGCCGATGAGCTGCTTGGTGCAGATCTCGGTGGCCAGCGCTTGGTCGGTACCGGCGCGCTTGCCGACGGCGATGACGAACGACAGGTTCAGCAGGTGCATCTGCAGGCAGATTTCGTCGGCCATGCGCACCAGCGCCGAGTGGGAGAACGCGGAGAAGTCCAGATCCGTCACCAACGGACCCGAGTAGTCCGACTGACCGTCGTCGTCGGGATCGATCGGATCGAGGTCGGTTCGGGCCGCACACGTTCGGCGCACCACGTCGAGCACGGGGTGATCGTCGACCGGCGGGTAGGACTCGTCGATGATCACGCTCCACGCACAATGCGGTTGCCGGTCGGCGGGTTCGCGCGGCGGGCGGTGGATCGGACGGATCTGGGCCTTACGGTTGGTCGCGACCGCGGTGGCGTCGAATGTGGGGTCTTCGATGTCGTGGCACATGCCGCGCACATAGTCCTCGCCCATCGGTTCGACGTCGAGCAGCGCACCGCAGTGGTCGAGCTGGAACTCGCCGTGCCAACGGTCGTACACGGTGTAGCGGAAATCCATGAACTGCGGCGGTGCGCCGATGTCGAGCTGCAGACCCTTGAAGATCGTGATGACGTCGTCACCCTGGTAGCGCAGCGCCTCCTGCATCCGCTTGGTGTAGATGGGGCTGGCGCCCATCCATTCCTCGATCGCGATCTGCAGCATTTCTTCTCGGCCGAAATTACTGATGCACCAGGCCATTCCGGACCGGTCGATCATCTGGCCGATCAACAGCAGCTCCGGGAGCAAGGTGGCCAGCTGCTCCCGGGACAGCCCGGCATACCTACTGGTCATCGAGCGTCTTCCCGGAGTGCATCTTCACTGCCGCGTTCACGTTGGCTTTTTTGTCCTCGCCTTTGCCCTTCTTGCGGTTCTTGATGACCTTGCTGACCGCCCCGTCCAACTTCGAGCCCAGCGGGAACCCGAGGTAGTGGGTCAAGAAGACCGCCATCTCCTTGAGTTCGTCCTCGGTCATCTCATCGTTGGCCAGCGCCGCGTTGGCCTGGATCTCGGCGAGTTCGGCGCTCCCGACGGCGGTTACGGCGGTCAGTGTCATGATCCGCTTGTCGCGCATCGACAGGCCGGGACGCGTCCAGATGGTGCCGAAGAGATGGTCGACGGTGAGATCGAAGTACGGGTCGCCTTCGATGTTGGGCATCTCCCAGCCGTAGACCTCGTTCATCTTCTCGAGGCCTTTGCGGCGCTGTTCGTCCACGGTGCTACTCCTTTGTGTGCGGTACGCCCAACCCTGCAGCGAGGTTCTTCAACGCGAGCTGTGCCAGCGGGAGGTCGACACCGGTGTCCTCGCCGAGGGCGACGGCAAGGGTCAGGTCCTTCTCCCCCAGCCCGCGGGTGTGCAGGAACGGTTCGTAGAGGAAATGGTCGGCTTCAAGCGGTTTCGTGTCGTCGCGGAACATGATCGCGCCCGGCCCACCGGTCAGCTTGTCGGTGTGGCGCACCACGTTGCCCAAATCCTGCAGGTTCACCCCGGCGGCTTCGGCCAGCTGCTGTGCCTCGCACACCGCGGCATAGCCGACGAAGGTCAGCATATTGCGGGCGATCTTCATCCGGGTGCCCGCACCGGGTGCGCCGGCGTGGATCACCAGCGATGCCCACTGCTTGAACGGTTCGCTCACCAACGCGAACGCCTCGTCGCTGGCGCCCACCATGGTCGCCAGCTGACCCTTCTCCGCAGCGCCCGCGCCGCCGCTGACCGGCGCGTCGGCGATATGAATACCTTTGGGCTGCAGCTCCGCTGCGAGCTGCTCGGCGGTCTGCGGGCTGATCGTCGAGTGGATCGCGATGACGGTGCCCGGCTTCGCGTGTGCCGCCAACTCGCCGACGACGGTGCGCACCTGCTCATCGTTGAGCACCGTCACGCTGATGATGTCTGCACCGGCCACGTCGGCGACGCTGTCGGCAAGCGTCGCACCGACTTCGGCCAGCGGCGTCATCGCCTCGGTACGCACGTCGTACACCGTCACGCCGCCGGGCCATTTGACCATCCGCTTGGCCATCGGCGCGCCCATGTTTCCCAGCCCGATGTAGCCCAGCTTCACCTGCTCGCTCATGACCGGATGATCTGTCCGCCGTCGACGTTGAAGATTTGGCCGGTGATCCACTTGGCCTGATCGGAGAGTAGGAACAGGCACATGCCGATGAGGTCGTCGGGTTGTCCCATGCGCGACAACGGGATTCCCTTCACGATGTCGGCGACCATCTCCTGCGGCGTGGTGGTGCGGTTCGCCTCGGTGTCGATGGGGCCCGGGGCGATCGCGTTGATGCGGATGTTCATACCGCCCAGTTCGCGGGACAGTTGTTGGGTGAGCCCGTTGACCCCGACCTTGGCCAGCCCGTAGAAGTTCGCGTACATCCATGCCGCGGTCGAGGACTGGTTGACGATCGCTCCCCCACCGCGTTTGGCCATCTTCTTGTACACCGCGCGGGTACACACCAGCGCGCCGTCGAGGTTCACGCTCATGAACTTCTTGTAGTACTCCCAGTCCACGGTGAGCAGCAGGTCCAGCTTCATCCCACCGAAGATCGCCGCGTTGTTGACCAGGTAGTCGATGCCGCCGAATTCCGCGAGCGTACGGTCGGCCATGGCTTTCGCCGAGTCGATGTCCGACACGTCGACGGGCACGCTGATCGCCGTGCCGCCGTCGGCGCTGATCTGCTTGGCCACCGCTTCGGCCGCCTCGGCGTTGATGTCGGCCACCACCACCGCCGCACCATCACGGGCCAGCGCCTCGGCGTAGGCCTGGCCGATCCCGCCACCGGATCCGGTGACGATCGCCACCTTGTCGTCGAACTGCCCCATCGTGTTCCTTCCTCACTGCCGAGTGTGGGCTTGATGCACGTTCTCGCGCTCTTTCGCGTGCGGGTAATCCACGTTCGGCGGGTGAAAAGTCAGACCGCTGTCGCGATCGCCTTGATTTCCAGGTACTCCTCGAAGCCGGCCAGCCCCATTTCCCGGCCGATCCCGGATTGCTTGTATCCGCCGAACGGCATATCGGCCGAATACCAGACGCCGCCGTTGACGTTGACCGTACCGACGCGCATCCGTGCTGCAACGCGGTTGGCGCGCTCGACGTCCGGGGAGAACACGGTGCCGGACAGACCGTAGGGCGAGTCGTTGGCGATGCGGACGGCGTCGTCGTCGCCGTCGTGGGCGATCACGGTGAGCACCGGGCCGAAGATCTCCTCGCGCGCCACCTTGGCGTTGTTGTCCAACCCGGCGATCACGGTGGGCTCGATGAAGAACCCCCTGTCGCGGCCGGCGGGTCGACCACCGCCGGCGGCGAAGCGGCCGCCCTCCTCGACGGCCGAATCGAGATAGCCCTGCACGCGGTCGCGCTGGCGCGCCGAAATCAGCGGGCCGCAAATGGTTCCGGCGTCGTCGGGATCACCCGGGACCAATCCGGCCATGGTCGCCGCGGCGGCGTCGACGGCCTCGTCGTAGCGGGCCCTCGGCACCAGCAGTCGGGTGGTGATTGCGCAGCCCTGGCCGGCGTGCATCGACGCGGTGAACGCCGACATCGAGCAGGCACCCGCCAGATCGGCGTCGTCGAGCACCACGAACGCCGACTTGCCACCGAGTTCGAGGAACACCTTCTTGACGGTGGCCGAGCCGTCGGCCATCACGTTGCGGCCGGTCGCCGTCGACCCGGTGAACGAAACCATGTCCACCCGTGGGTCTTTGGAGAGCAGCGCGCCGACGCTGTGGTCGCTGGCGGTGACGATGTTCACCACGCCCGCCGGGATGTCGGTGTGCTCGGCGATCAGCTCCCCGAGCACGGCTGCGCACCACGGGGTGTCCGGGGCGGGTTTGAGTACCACGGTGTTACCGGCCGCCAAGGCGGGCCCGAGCTTGGCGAGGTTGATCTGATGCGGGAAGTTCCACGGCGTAATAGCACCCACTACCCCGACTGGCTCGCGGGCGATCGTCCGGTGTGTCTTGATGCCCATCGGCGAGGCGACACCGAGATCGGTTGTCCACTGGTAGTTTTCGGCGGTGTCGGCGCAGAAGCTCAGGTCGGCGACGGGTCCTTCGAGCTGCGCGGCGGAGGTCAGCATGCGCGGCGCGCCGACCTCGGCAATGGTGATCTCGCGCAGTTCTTCGACGTGCCTGGTCATCGCCTCCTGCAACTGGCGCACGCAGCGCACCCGCAGCCCGGAGTTCGTCGACCAGTCGGTGTCGTCGAAGGCGCGACGCGCCGCCTCGATCGCGCGACCCATGTCGTCAGCGTTCGCGTCGGCCGCGACGCCGAGCACCTCCTCGGTGGCCGGGTTGATCGTCGGGAACGTCCCCACACTTCCCGCGACGAGCTTGCCGTCGATGAACAGTCGACTCTCGCGATTGGCTAGCAGTGCCATCGGCCTCCGATCGAACGCTACTGGACAACTGTCCGAAATGTATCAGTCGAACCATAGTCGCAGATCATCGCGCCTGGCAAGGGCGACTTCTCCTACCTGCACGCTTGCCGATGAATGTGTTCATCGGATACCTTGGACACGTGTCCAGCGATCCGGCGGTTGCGATCACCAGCCCGCCCACCGAGGCGTCCGGTGAAACCCCGCGCAACCGGCGCCAGGAGGAGACCTTCCGCAAGGTGCTCGCCGCCGGGATGGAGATGCTGCGCGAATCCTCGTACGCCGATCTGACCGTCCGCGCGGTCGCGGCGCGCGCCAAGGTCGCACCCGCAACGGCCTACACCTACTTCTCCTCCAAGAACCACCTGATCGCGGAGGTCTACCTGGATCTGATGCGTCAGGTGCCGTACTTCACCGACGTCAACGAGAGCCGGCTGGTCCGGGTCGAGAAGACGCTGCGCAGCATGGCGCTGATGATCGCCGACGAACCCGAGTTCGCGGCCGCATGCACGACGGCGCTGTTGAGCGGAAATGACGCCGCGGTGCGCAGCGTGCGTGATCGCATCGGCGCGGAGATCCACCGCCGCATCCGCGCAGCCATGGGCCCCGACGCGGATCCGCGCATGTTGTCGGCGTTGGAGATGACGTTCTTCGGCGCGCTGGTCAACGCGGGCAGCGGCGCCTTCACCTATCGCCAGATCGCCGACCGCCTCAGCTACGTGGTCGGCCTGATCCTCGGAGAGGATCCATAGATGAAGCTCGGAGCAGAACAGTGACCGTCCCGACCAGTGACCTGGTGCTGGACCCGTACAACTACGACTTCCACGAAGACCCGTACCCCTACTACAAGCGGCTGCGTGACGAGGCGCCGCTGTACCGCAACGACGAGTTGGGGTTCTGGGCGCTGTCGCGGCACAGCGATGTGCTGCAGGGTTTCCGCAACAGCACGACGCTGTCGAACAAGTACGGCGTGTCACTGGATCCGGCGTCGCGCGGCCCACATGCGTCGAAGACGATGTCGTTTCTGGCCATGGACGACCCCGCACACCTGCGGCTGCGCACGCTGGTCTCCAAAGGCTTCACCCCGCGTCGAATCCGCGAACTGGAACCTCGGGTCACCGAGATCGCGGTACGGCATCTCGACGTCATGCTGGAGAAGGCCGATGCCGGAACGGTTGACTACGTCAACGAATTCGCGGGCAAGCTGCCGATGGACGTCATCTCCGAGTTGATGGGCGTGCCGGAACCCGACCGAGATCAGGTGCGCGCGTGGGCCGACGGCGTCATGCACCGCGATGAAGGCGTCACCGACGTGCCGCCGGCCGCCGTCGAGGCCTCGATCAACCTCATCGTCTACTACCAGGAGATGGTGGCCGGGCGCCGCAAGAAACCCACCGACGACCTGACCACCGCGCTTCTGGAGGCCGAGATCGACGGTGACCGGCTCACCGACGACGAAGTGCTCGGGTTCATGTTCCTGATGGTCATCGCCGGCAACGAGACCACCACGAAACTGCTTGCCAACGCGGCGTATTGGGGCCACAGAAACCCCGACCAGCTCGTTCCGGTGTATGCCGACCTGGACCGCGTACCGCTGTGGGTGGAGGAGACGTTGCGCTACGACACTTCCAGCCAGATCCTGGCGCGGACGGTGGTCGGCGACCTCACCCTGTACGGCACCAAGATTCCCGACGGCGACGTCGTGTTGCTGTTGCCGGGTTCGGGGCATCGCGACGAGCGGGTGTTCGACGAACCCGACGAGTACGTGATCGGCCGCGAAATCGGGGCGAAGCTCCTCAGTTTCGGCAGCGGTGCGCACTTTTGCCTCGGTGCGCATCTGGCCCGGATGGAGGCGCGGGTCGCGTTGACCGAACTGTTCAAACGAATCCGGGGATACGAGGTCGACGAAGCCAACGCCGTCCGCGTCCACTCGAGCAACGTCCGCGGATTCGCCCACCTACCCATCACTGTTGAGGTTGCCTGATGCCACGCTTTGATCCACTTCCGGACCGTCGACCCGCCATCGTGGCGGGCGCGTCGTCGGGAATCGGCGAAGCCACCGCACTGCATCTGGCGGCGCGCGGATTTCCCGTCGCCGTCGGGGCACGGCGCGTCGAGAAGCTCGACGAGCTGGTCGGCAAGATTCGGTCCGACGGCGGCGAGGCCGTCGGGTTTTACCTCGACGTCACTGATCCCGACTCGGTCAAATCGTTTGTCGCCCAGTCGGTTGAGGCACTCGGGGAGATCGAGGTGCTGGTCGCCGGCGCGGGTGACACCTACTTCGGCAAGCTCTATGAGATCAGCACCGACGAGTTCGAATCGCAGCTGCAGATCCATCTGGTCGGCGCCAACCGATTGGCCACCGCGGTGCTGCCGGGGATGATCGAACGCCAGCGAGGCGATGTGATCTTCGTCGGCTCCGATGTCGCGCTGCGCCAGCGCCCACATATGGGCGCCTACGGCGCCGCTAAGGCAGGCCTGGTGGCCATGGTCAACAACCTGCAGATGGAACTGGAGGGCACCGGCGTACGCGCGTCGCTGGTGCATCCCGGGCCAACCAAGACAAGCATGGGATGGAGCCTGCCTGCCGAGAAAATCGGTCCAGCCCTTGAGGACTGGGCGAAGTGGGGACAGGCCCGGCACGATTACTTCCTGCGGGCGTCGGATCTGGCCCGCGCCATCACGTTCGTGGCCGAGACACCGCGCGGCGGGTTCATCGCGAACATGGAGCTTCAGCCCGAAGCCCCGTTGGCCGACAACACCGACCGTCAGAAGCTCGCACTGGGCGAAGAGGGGATGCCAGGACATGGCTGAATCAAGTGCCGCGACGACCGCGATCGTGCCCCGGGTTTCCGGCGGCGAGGAAGAACACGGACACCTTGAGGAGTTCCGCACCGACCCGATCGGGTTGATGAGGAGAACGCGGCAGGAATGTGGGGATGTGGGCTGGTTCCAGCTCGTCGACAAGCACGTCATCCTGCTGTCCGGGGCGGAGGCCAACGAGTTCTTTTTCCGTTCTGCCGACGAGGATCTCGATCAGGCCGAGGCGTACCCGTTCATGACACCGATCTTCGGCAAAGGCGTGGTGTTCGACGCCAGCCCCGAGCGGCGCAAGGAGATGCTGCACAACTCGGCGCTACGTGGCGAACACATGAAAGGCCACGCGGTCACCATCGAAGGCGAAGTGCGCAAGATGATCGCCGACTGGGGCGATGAAGGCGAGATCGAGCTGCTGGACTTCTTCGCCGAGCTGACCATCTACACCTCCACCGCATGCCTGATCGGGTTGAAGTTCCGCAACCAACTCGACCACCGGTTCGCCGAGTACTACCACGACCTCGAGCGCGGCACCGACCCGCTGTGCTACGTCGACCCCTACCTGCCGATCGAGAGCTTCCAGCGCCGCGATGCGGCACGGGTGAAACTGGTTGGGCTGGTGCAGGAGATCATGGACCAGCGGCTGGCCAACCCGCCCAAGGACAAGGCCGACCGCGACATGCTCGACGTGCTGGTGTCGATCAAGGATGAAGACGGCAATCCCCGGTTCTCCGCAGACGAGGTCACCGGGATGTTCATCTCGCTGATGTTCGCCGGGCACCACACCAGCTCGGGCACGTCGGCCTGGACGCTGATCGAGATGATCCGCCATCCCGAGGTCTACCGGGAAGTCACCCAGGAGCTCGACGAGCTCTACGCCGACGGGCAAGAGGTGAGTTTCCACGCGCTGCGCCAGATCCCGCTGCTGGACAACGTTGTCAAGGAGACACTGCGGCTACACCCGCCGCTGATCATCCTGATGCGGGTGGCCCAGGGCGAGTTCGAAGTGGCCGGCTTTCCGATCCACAAAGGTGACTTTGTCGCCGCGTCACCTGCCATCAGCAACCGGATCCCCGAGGACTTCCCCGAACCGGACGCGTTCAAGCCGGAGCGTTACAACAAGCCCGAGCAGGCCGACATCGTCAACCGCTGGACGTGGATTCCGTTCGGCGCGGGCAGACACCGCTGCGTCGGCGCGGCATTCGCCCAGATGCAGATCAAGGCAATCTTCTCGGTTCTGCTGCGCGAGTACGAGTTCGAGATGGCCCAGCCCGCCGACACATACCGCAACGACCACTCCAAGATGGTCGTGCAGTTGCAGCGCCCTGCCAAGGCCCGCTACCGCAAGCGTCGGTCGTAGGAGGAGCCGATGGGTTACCGAGTCGAAGTGGATCTGGACCTGTGCCAGGGCCACGCCATGTGCGAACTGGAGGCACCCGACGTGTTCGCGGTGCCCAAACGCGGCAAGGTCGAAATCCTCGACACCGAGCCGCCCGACGAGGCCCGAGCCCAGGTCGAAGAAGCCGTCATGCAGTGTCCCACTCAAGCTCTGTCCATCAAAGAAACAGGAGACTGACAATGCCGTCATTGCCGCGTGAGCAGCTCGAAGAATGGGTCGAGCGGTGGCTGGAAGCCAATCGCGAGGCCGAACGCAAAGGTGACTGGAAGGGGTTGGCCGACTTCTTCACCGAGGACGCCACCTACGGCTGGAACATCGGGCCCAAAGAGGACGTAATGTGCGTTGGCCGCGACGAAATCCGTGACGTCGCGCTGGGCCTGGAGATGGAAGGCCTGGAGAACTGGGTCTACGAGTACCAGCGGGTGCTGATCGACGACAAGCTCGGTGAGGTCGTCGGCTTCTGGAAGCAGATCGCGCACAAGTCCGACGGCACCAAGAGTGAGATCTACGGCATCGGCGGCAGCTGGTTCCGGCTGGACGCCAACCTCAAGATCGAGTGGCAGCGCGACTTCTTCGACTTCGGCCACGTCGCCAAGGGGTACGCGAAGCTGATCGAGTCCGGCGACCTGTCCGCCGGTATGCAGAAGCGCATCGAGCGGGCGCTGGCCGGGGAGAAATTGCCGGGCTACTACCCGGTGGGACAGGCGCCCGTGCCGCTCTGGTGAACCCGGCCAAGCAGTTGATTGGGGGTGCCTGTGACGCATCTAACTATTAGCTCTAGTCTGTGGTCACACGCTGAAATGGAAGGCACGTAGGAATGAAGACAAAAGGCGCGCTCATCTGGGAGTTCAACCAGCCGTGGTCGATCGAGGAGATCGAGATCGGCGACCCCGTCAAGGATGAAGTCAAGATCCAGATGGAAGCGTCCGGGATGTGCCACTCCGACCACCACCTGGTCACCGGCGGTATCCCGATGGGCGGTTTCCCCGTGCTCGGCGGCCACGAGGGTGCCGGCATCGTCACCGAGGTCGGACCGGGCGTCGACGACCTCGCCCCCGGCGATCACGTGGTGCTGTCGTTCATCCCGTCCTGTGGCAGCTGTCCGTCGTGTCAGGCCGGCATGCGCAACCTGTGCGACCTCGGTGCGGGCCTGCTCAACGGCGCGGCGGTGTCCGACAACACGTTCCGGATCACGGCCAAGGGCCAGAACGTCTTCCCGATGACCCTGCTGGGCACCTTCTCCCCGTACATGGTCGTGCACAAGTCCTCGGTCGTGAAGATCGACCCGTCGATCCCCTTCGAGGTGGCGTGCCTTGTCGGTTGCGGCGTCACCACCGGGTACGGCTCGGCCACCCGCACTGCCGACATCCGGCCCGGTCAGGACGTCGCGGTCGTCGGTGTCGGCGGGGTGGGCATGTCGGCGCTACAGGGCGCGGTCGCCGCGGGCGCCCGGCACATCTTCGTGATCGAGCCGGTCGAGTGGAAGCGCGACGCCGCACTGAAGTTCGGTGCGACGCACGTGTATCCGGATCTCGAGACCGCGATGGCCGGCATCGCCGAGGTGACCCTCGGTCTCATGGCGCACAAGGTGATCGTGACGGTCGGCGAGTTGCACGGCGCCGACATCGAGAACTACATGAACATCACCGCCAAGGGCGGCACGTGTGTGGCCACCGCCATCGGCAGCCTGCTGGACACCCAGGTCACGCTCAACCTGGCGATGCTCACGCTGATGCAGAAGAACCTGCAGGGCACCATCTTCGGCGGCGGCAACCCGCACTACGACATTCCGCAGCTGCTGTCGATGTACAAGGCAGGCAAGCTCAACCTCGACGACATGATCACCCGCCAGTACAAGCTGGAGCAGATCAACGAGGGCTACCAGGACATGTTGGAGGGCCGCAACATCCGCGGCATCATCCGCTACACCGACGACGACAGGTGACCGGCATGACCGAAACCGTCGCGCAGACACCGGCTTTGGCCGCATCGCAGGGCTCGTGGCGCTGCGTTCATGCTCACGACAAAGAGGGCTGGCTGGCCCTGATGGCTGACGACGTCGTCATCGAGGACCCGATCGGGCCGGCCATCACCAACCCCGACGGCAACGGCGTGCGCGGTAAGGAGGCGGTCGCGGCGTTCTTCGACGCCAACATCGCCACCAACGATCTCCGCATCACCTGTGAGGAAACGTTCCCGTCGAGCTCACCAACCGAGATCGCCCATATCCTGGTGCTGCGCAGCAAGTTCGAGAACGGTATGACCAGCACGGTGCGCGGCGTATTCACCTACCAGGTCAACGACGCCGGTCTGCTGACCAACCTGCGCGGCTACTGGAACATGGACGCGATGCAGTTCGGTCAGGCGGGCGAAAGCAATTAACCCACCGTTGGCCGACCGCGGCGCTGTGGTCGTCGGCGGCTCGCGCGGCGTTGGGCTCGCGGTGGCTGAACTGCTCGCCCAACAGGGTGCAGGCGTGGTGGTCAACGGACGCGATGCCGACGCGGTATCCGAAGCGACCCAACGCATCCCGAATGCAGTGGGCCTCGCAGGCTCTCCCGCCGAACCGGAGCTTGCCGACGCGTTGATCGATAAGTGCATTGGCGAGTTCGGCCGCATCGACATCCTCGTCAACTGTGCGGGCATCGCGGAGCCGCCCGGCTCGTCAATACTGACGGTCAGCAGCGCGCAGTTTCGCGATCTGGTCGACGCGCATCTCGGCACGGTATTCGAGACGTGCCGCGCCGCGGCACCGCAGATGGTGGCCCAGGGCGGCGGCGCGATCGTCAACACCAGTTCGTTCGCCTTCCTCGGCGACTACGGCGGGACCGGCTATCCGGCGGGCAAGGGCGGCGTCAACGCGTTGACGATGGCGATCGCGGCCGAACTGAAGGAGCACGGCGTCCGCGCGAACGTCATATGCCCCGGCGCCAAGACCAGGTTGTCGACCGGCCGGGAGTACGAGGCCCACATCGCGGAGTTGAATCGGCGTGGGTTGCTGGACGACGTGAGCATGCAGGGCGCCCTCGACGCGGCGCCGCCAGCGTACGTCGCCCCGACCTACGCCTATCTGGCCAGCGACTTGGCGAAGGACGTGACTGGTCAGGTCTTCATCGCCGCGGGCGGTTTCGTCGGCCGCTTCGACCGGCCGACGCCAACGGTCCTCGCGTTCCGCGATCACAACGACTCGCCGCCGTGGACGGTTGCCGAGATCCACGCAGCCGTCCACGCAGGCTGAGGCCAGGCTGACATCGCTGCGCTCACTATGCTCGAAGGATGGCAACAGTCTTCAGCAAGATCATCAACGGGGAACTGCCCGGCAGGTTCGTGTACGAAGACGACGAGATCGTCGCGTTTCTGACGATCGAACCGATGACGCAGGGCCACACGTTGGTGGTGCCGCGAGCGGAGATCGACCATTGGCAGGAGATCGAACCCGCGGTTTTCGGCCGGGTCATGGAGGTTTCGCAGCTGATCGGCAAGGCGGTGTGTAGGGCCTTCGGTGCCGACCGGGCCGGTGTGATCATCGCCGGGCTCGAAGTACCGCATCTGCACGTGCACGTATTTCCGGCCTACAACCTGACCGATTTCGGGTTCGCGCACGTCGACCGCAACCCCTCAGCGGAGTCACTCGACGAGGCACAGGCCAAGATCAAGGCAGCGCTGGCCGAATTATCCTCCTGATCGGCGATTTGTGTGCGCTTGAGCGCGCTCAGCGCAACAAAACGCACACAACTCGCAGTCTCTAGACTGGGGCGATGAACCTCGGCAAAGCCGTGACGGACCTGGCGACAGCCCCGGTACGAGTCGGGCTCGCGATGGCCGACGCCGGCATTTCCATGGCCAGCGGCGCGCTCGGCATTGCGCAGCGGTCACTTGGTGAACCGAATACGGCGACGCGCAACGCCTCGGTGGCGCACATGTTGGGTATCGATGACGCGGTAGAGCGCGCGAACCGACTGGCCAGGCTGATGGACGACGACGCACCGCTGGGGCGGGCGCTGCGGCCCAATGGTCCGATCGACCGGCTGCTGCAGCCCGGCGGGCTGGTCGATCAGCTCACCGAGGAGGGCGGCTTGCTGGACCGGCTGACCGCGGAGAACGGTCCGATGTCCCGAGCTCTGGCTCCCGGTGGGCTGGTGGACCAGATCGCCTCCGAAGACGGCTTGATCGACCGGATGACCGCCGACGACGGCGCATTTTCTCGGGTCATCGCGCCGGGCGGGCTGGCGGATCAACTGCTGGCCAACGACGGCCTGATCGAGCGGGTGCTGCGCGAGGACGGGGTGGCCGACCGGCTGCTCGCCGAGGACGGGCTGCTCGACACGTTGACCGATCCCGACGGGCCGCTGCTGAAGCTGGCCGACGTCGCCGACACCCTGAACCGGTTGGCGCCCGGGCTGGAGGCGTTGGCGCCGACGATCGACGCGCTGCACGAGGCCGTCGTCACGCTGGCGCAGGTGGTCAATCCGCTGAGCAACATCGCCGACCGGATCCCGATCCCGGGCCGGCGGCCGCGGGCCCGTACGACGTCGCGTACCGTGACGTCACAGCGCATCATCGAGGCCGAGGAGTGACCCGATAAGCTCGGACCTTGCAGGCCTCCTTAGCTCAGTTGGCAGAGCGACACACTTGTAATGTGTAGGCCGTCGGTTCGATTCCGACAGGAGGCTCCATACGGGTCACGACGTTTGCGTTGTACCCGGCCGTAGCTTTGCAGCATAGACAGTGTCGCGGTTGCGGTTCGCCGTTGTCGAAACGCAGCCAGAAAGTTTACTGCAGCAATGCATGTCAGGCATCGTTCCGGCGCCACGCTAGTACGAAGCACTGGATTCGACAGCCACCAAACTCATTACATCCGAGCGTGAACGCTCAGGGTTGCTGCGCGACTTGCGGCGGCGCCGGCACCTGGCTGGGTATGCCGCTCGCGCTGGTGTTGGCCCACGTCGACGGCGGCCCGACCAATAACCGACGCGAGAACCTGCCGCTGGGCTGCCCGAACTGCGATACTCAGCTACCGACATACAAGAGCCGCAACCGCGGCAAGGGCCGCCACTTCCGCCGGCAGCGCTACGCCAACTGCCAGTCGTACTGAGGTTTACCGCAGCCGCTGTTACGCCGCCAGCAGCCGCTGGCCGAGATACTCACCATCGTCGACGCCCGGCAGGATCGCGAACACCGCGGACCCGATCGTGGTGATCCACTCGTTGAGCGCGTCGGCGTCGGCCAGCCGCTGCTGCACGGGCACGAACTGCTTGGCGGGGTCACGTTGGTAGGTGGCGAAGATCAGGCCGCTGTCGCTGGTCTGGCCGTCCGGCGGCGGGTCGTCATAGTTGTAGGGCCGACGCAGGAACTGCTCGTCCTCGGTGCGGTGCCTGGCCAACGCGATGTGCGAGTTGGGTGGTATCACCGGAATCCCGTTGACGCTCGCGGCGAAGTCGGGTTCGTCGAACTCCTGGCGCCCGGTCAGCGGCGCGCCGCTGTCGAGCCGCCGACCGACCGCGAGTTCTTTGCTCTCCCGGTCGATCTGATCCCAGGTGTCCATCTCGGCGCGGATCCGTCGCAGCACGAGAATCGTGCCGCCGGCAAACCACGGCTGCGCATCGCCGGAGTCCCACACCTGGCGGTCGAATGCCGCCGGATCGGCCAGGTTCACCGTGCCGTCGATCTGTCCCATCAGATTGCGCATCGTCGCGCCCGACGCATCCGAGCCGCGAGCGTCGCGGAAACCGCTCTGGCGCCAACGCTGGGTCGTCATGGTGCGCACGTTCTTCAGCAGGACGCGGCTGGCGTGCGCAACGGCGACGGGGTCGTCGGCGCAGATCTGCAGCAGCAGATCGCCTCCACTGCAACGGGATTCGAGCTGATCGGTGCGGAACACCGGTAGCTCGGTGGCCGTTGGAGGTTGTAGATGGGCCAGCCCGACGCGGTCGAACAGCGCAGGACCCACCCCGACGGTGACGGTGAGGCGTGCCGGCCGGTGGGCGAGTTCGGGCTCGGTATCGGCGAGCGCCGGCTGGCCGTGAGTGAGCCTGGCGGCGTCGGCGGTCCACAGTCGCAGTACCGCCGCCAAGGTGTCACGCGGCGTGCGCCGGGCCTGGGGTTTCAGATCGAGCGCGATGAACAGCGCATGTGCCTGCGGCGGTGTGGCGATTCCGCCTTGGTGTATGCCGTGGAACGGTTCGACCTCGGTCCCGAACCCATGTTGGTCCGTGGCTGGTTGGCCTCTTGCACACTGGGTCAGCGCGGCGCTGGCGGCCAACGCGGCGGCACTTCCGGTCAGAAGGCGCCGCCGGTTGACCGTGAAACGACCGCGCGGGGCCTGCTCAACCATGGTCGTGCGCGGGCGCGTCGTAGTCCTCGTCAGCGCCTGCGAAATCGCGGATTTGTGCGGTGACGGGCAACGTCGAACCGTCCTCGAACACCACGGTCACCTCGACGTCGGCGCCCGGATGCAACGGCTCGCGCAGATCCATCAGCATCAGGTGATCGCCGCCGGGCACCAGGTCGCGGGTGCCGCCCGCGGGAACGACGAACCCGCCGTCCTTCTCGCGCATCGTTTTCGCACCGGTGGCGTCGGCCGTCACCTCGTGCAGCTCGACCCGGTCGGCCGCGGGTGAATCGCCGGAGACGATGTGCGCATCGTGATGGCCGGTGTTGGTGAACGTGCCGAAGACCGCCGCCATCCCCGCGTCGGCCGCGCTCGCCCATTGGTCGGTGATGGTGACCGCCTCCGCCATCGGCGGCTCGTCGTGTGGCTGCGAGGTGCAACTCGAGACCAACAATGCGACGGCGCCCAGCGCCGCGATACGTGCGCTACGCATCCGAGTACTCCTTCTCCTTGCCTTCTTTGTTGTTGTCCGCGGCGGTTCGCCGCTGTTTGACCACGCCGATGATTTGATCGACGACCACGAAAGCCACCAGGCTCAAGCCGAACAGCGGCAGCAACCAGCCGACTACACCAGCCACGACGATCACCGCGACTATTGCCGTCGGCGGCAGGGTACTGAGGACTCCGCGCAGCGGCGGACGCCCGACTGCCCACGACGACCCGCGGGTCGGACGGCGTTGCCACCACATCTGGTAGCCGCGGACGATGATGGTGATGAGCCCGATCGCGGTGAGCGCCAGCAGGATCTGGTTGGGCCACCCGAACAGGATGCCCATGTGCGTGTCGATGGCCCAGCGGGTGAGCTTGGCCAAGAACGGCCAGTCCGCGAAGTTGACCCGGTCGGTGACGGCACCGCTGTCCGGGTCGACCGCGATAGCGTCACGTCGGGTGGGCCAGTCGCGCTTGTTCTCCTCGACGCGCCAGCTCCGCCCCGCTTCGGCCGGCGGATACAACCACATCGGCCCTTCCAACCCCGCGTGCTCGGCGGTGCGCAGCGCGGTGTCGACCCCGTACAGCAACGGGTCGCTACCACCGGGGTGGCCTGCGTGATGGTGTGTACCCGCAACGTTGTGCTGCCCCAGCGTGGTGTCCACGGCGGGCGCGGTGGTGTTCAGCTTCTGCTGGATCAGGTCCACGGAATTGCCGCCGTAGCGCGACCATGTGATGCCGGTGACCGAGAGCCCCAGCAGCGCAACGAGGATCCACACTCCAACCGCACCGTGCCAGGACAGTGCTCGGCGACGGCCTTTCTTGGTGCGGTCGGGCAGCGCCAGCCGGCGCAGCTTGCGGCTGTCCCGGCGGTGCAGATACCAAAGCATCAGCCCGGCAAGCGAAATCACCCACAGCCAGCTCGCGGCGAGCTCGCTGTAATTTCGTCCGGTCGCGTCAAGGTGCAGTGTGCGGTGCAGCTCGTCGAACCACGCCCGCAGCGGCATCCACTGCCCGTAGGTGGTCAGCGCGCCGCGCACGTCCCCGGTGTAGGGGTCGACGAACACGGTGCGGGCATAGTCGGCAGGCACGTCATCGACCAGCAGCCTGACCTGGGTGGTCTCGTCGGCGTCGGTGGGCGGCCGAATGCTCTCGACGGTTCCGGCGGGATGGGATGTGCGCACGGCAGCGATCTGGTCGGCCACCGCGAGACGCTGCTCGCCGACACGGTCAACGGTCAGCTCGTGGCGGTACACCGCGTTGTCGATCTGCGGGATGACCGCGTAGAGCAGGCCGGTGACGGCGGCGATCAAAAGAAACGGACCGACGAATACGCCCGCATAGAAGTGCAGGCGCATGAGCAGGGCTCGCAGCCCGCGGGATGTCTCGGGGGTTGTTGTCATAAACGGGAAGGGCTTTCGAAAGTAGGGTGCGCGCCCCGACACCACGGACGGTGCAGCGCAGAATTTCGCCGCTTACGCGGCGTGCTGAACGGCCATCAGCGCGATGGCGACAGGAACGAAAGGCGTGAAGCTAGACAATCGGCGCAGGCGGGGCACGCATGCCCAAACCTGAATGCAGTAGGACTGCCTGCGCGACAACGCTGTTGGCGGTCCAGTGCCGGGGATGTGAGGTCGCGCGGACCGCGTCGAGTGTGAACAGCCGCAGCCAGCACAGCACTGACTCGCATACGACGTAGAGGTATTCCACCGCTGCGATGGCCGCACCGAGCACGACCGCCGCGACCGCATGGGCGGCTGCCATGGACACGGACATGCCGAACCCGCTGACACCATGGCCGTGGCCACCGAACAACGCCAGCGCCCCGTGACCCAGGAGCTGCGTGCCGCCCAATGCGGCGATGACACTGAGAAGACGGCCGTGGGAGTCACCCGGTGCCGCGGTGCCCACCGCGGCACCCGCGGTGGCACACAGCAACAGGACGACCATCAGCACAGCGCCGTGCGGAATCGCGTCGTCGACGGCGGTGTGGGCAGCAACGGTGAGCAAGGCCGAGCACCCGCCGACCAGGCCGCCGCGCAACCAGCGCGCACGGACATGCGGAGTGCTCACGTGCCGAACCTTACCGCTTCGCTACTACAGCGCCTAGTAGAGAGCAGGTTGCCACTTGTCCGTACAGGTCACCGGTCTTGGTGATAACCCCCTTGCAAGCTGGCGTTTCGGCCCGGGTCAATTTGCGATTTCAACCAACTGCTGGCGGTCCTGCGTTTGCTGGCAAACGGCGGTGTGAGCATTGATCAGCCGTCGTCGGGCGGCGCAGCTGCGCAAATCTTCGCTGCGGTCGACGCACGCGTTAATTATTTGCGACAAACTCCTCCTCGGTGGGCGGCATGGGGGTATTTTGCCAATTGACTGCAATCGCACCCGCCATAGGGAATTGCAAAGGCAGCCAGCGCTTCGATTAACAACGAGGGGTGTAGCGCTGGCGTGCAGGTCCGCTCTTCCTGTTATGGCTGCGCTGTGAAATCGCTGCAAGGGGGGCACGAAATTGTCGGCCGAGGTCGCATTCGTGGACGAATACGATCGAACCAGCGCAGCTGATGAGATCGTCGTGTTCGAATTGGACGGCGTCCGATACGAGATCTACCTCTCGCGGGAGAATGCAAAGAAGCTCCGCGATACTTTCGCTTCCTGGATAGGCGCCGCGCGCCAAACAGCAATCCGTCAGCGCACGCACCTATTCAGCGCAAAGCTAGACTCCGCCGAGGCCGCGGCGATGCGTCGCGCGGCAATTCGACAGTGGGCCTGGATGTACGGTCACGGCGTTGCAGTCCACGGTCGAATACCGCGCGACGTCCTCAGCGCTTACGAGGCAGCCCACGGCAGAAAAGTGCAGCAGGGTTAGCTGGCGTCGTCGGCTTCAGGCCCGAGCTGACTCACCACGAAAGCTGCTCCCTCACCGACCATTCCGTTGACGCCATAGACGTTGTGCGCGAAGGACGGTCCGCCGGCGGGCGCGCCGTTGCAGATGGTGTCGTCAGGTGCACACAGTTCCATGGTCTTGTCCACGTAGGACGGGCCTATCACGACCGGCGGGGCGCCGATATCCCGCATGAACTGATCCGACGGCATGCCGATCAAAATCACTGCCGCGACGTGCTCGGCGATTTCCTCGGGCATGGGCTCCGGAATGAACTCGCGGTACTCGGCCGGAATCTGCTCGGGTATCTCGGCGGCGGTGACGTAACCGGCAACGACCGCCCCCTGCGAGAAGCCGCCGAGAACCACCTTGGTATCCGGGCAGTTGGCAGCCGTCGCTTGAACTTTGAGCGCCGCATCGCGAATGCCATCGATCACCGTGCGAGCAAATTGGATTCGATCGCCGAACGCACCGCTCGCGAGATAGTTGACCGGGTACACGTTCATGGTCCTGGGCCCCAGTTGCGTGCGCAGGGTGTCAACGAACGCCTGGCCGATACCGCCGACACCGGGCGGCTCGCCGGTTCCGCGCGCGAAGACCAACTGCACGTCCGGACACGGCGGCGGTGCCGGCGCCGGGGCTGGGGCTGGGGCCGGTTGTCCTGCGGCGATCGGGACGGGTCCTGCAAGCAGCGCAGCGGACGTCACCGCCGCAACGGCCAGCGATCGAGCGATTCGCCCAGCGTTCATGGTTCAACTCCTACACGTCAATGCATCACGTCAAACTGAAGTGCGACGGCCGTCGCCGGTGACCCCATACCCCGGCGTTTGCTGGTCTAACCGCGGCGGTTGCGGTCATTTGACCGGGGCAGTAGCTTCGCTGACCTTCACCAGCATCTTGCCGATGTTAACGCCGGTGAAAAGCCCATTCAATGCGTAGACACAGGACTCAATGCCTTCGAAGATCGTTTGGCGGTGCACCAGGCGGCCCTGCTGTGCCCACCTTCGAAGCGGGCCGAACGCCTCCTCGAAGCGTCCCCATTCGTCGAGGGCATTGAATCCCTGCATCGACGCCGTTTTCGACAGCAGGTTCACGTAGTTGGCCGGCCCGGGATGCTCTCCGGTCAGATAGCTCGAGATGACGCCGCACAGCACGACGCGGGCCTTGGGCGCCAGGCGGCCAAGTACCGCGTCCAGGATCGGGCCGCCGACGTTGTCGAAGTAGACGTCGACCCCCTTCGGGCAGTGCTGCTTGAGTGCTGCCTTGAGATTGTCCTCGCGGTAGTCGATGCAGGCGTCGAAGCCGAAATCCTCCACCACCGCACGGCACTTCTGCGAACCACCCGCGATTCCGACCACACGCGCACCCGCGATCTTGGCGATCTGCCCGGCGACAGACCCGGTCGCCCCGGCAGCCGCCGACACCACAACCGTCTCCCCCGGCTGTGGCTTGCCGATGTCGTTCATGCCGAAATACGCTGTGGCGCCGGTCGGCCCGTACACGCTCATGACCGCGAGCTGGTCGACCGCCGGACCGGGCACCGGTGTCGTGAACACGTCGTCGCGGCTGATCACATACTCCTGAAACCCGGTCAGCGTGGTGACGACATCGCCGACGGCGTAGGCGTCGCAGCGGGAGGCCACCACCTCGCCGATTCCCGCCGCACGGATGACCTCGCCGAGTTGCACCGGCGGCAGATAGCCGGGCTGATCGTTGAGCCAGGTGCGCGCTGCGGCGTCGATGCCGATATAGGTAGTGCGCACCAGCGCTTCACCCTCGGCAGGTTCGGGCGCAGGCGTGCTGATCAACTCGGTGTCATCGGGTTGTACCAGGCCGCTGGGCCGGCGCCGCAACACGATCTGGCGATTCATCAACTCGGCCACGCCCGCGAAACTACCGGCTTCCATCGGAATTGGTGGGAACCCGCCCGCGGCTGAGCCGACTAGACCCGTTACGCCCGTCGCACACCGAGATCGCTGTCGGCCCGCGAGAGCCGCGCGTTGTCGGGACCAACGGCTACCGGCGGCACGGCAAGGTACACATGCAATCCGCCGAACAGCGCTCCGGCAAGAACCGGTATGGCCACCGCCGGGAGACCGGCGATGAACAGCATCATCGAGATGGCGAAGAGCACCTGGGAACCAAACAGCCATGCGAAACGATGCGGCAGACCGCGAATGTCGCTGTGCACCGCCTGCATTCGCCACTCACGAATGAAGTCGGTGTAGTCGAGCAGCTCACTTTCCTGTAAGGCAGCTGAGGCGGCCCCACACCACTCGATATAGGCCAGCGCCCGTCTGCGTTGTGTGGCCAGATCCTCGGCGCTTCCGCGGAATCGGCGACGGACGAGCCATTCGGTGGCGATGGCCGCGTCACGACGCAGAAGGTCCTGCAACTCCGCGCAGGTGACGTTCGTGCCGCGGAGTTTGTGGCGGTTGGTGGGAGGGATCGCGCCGACGTTCACGCCGAGTCGACATCCCAAAGGAGATCCGGGCACCAGTCGCGCTCGAACTCACTCGACAGGTGGTTTAACCGATCGGCTTCGTTGCACGCATCGGCAAGCGTCCATATCAGCTTGTGCACATCAGCGATATCGAGCTCCACCTGCTCGCGGCCGATCCGAATCTGTCGGGTGATAACGGCGCCGCTTGCGTCCTGCAGACCGACGATCTGGACGGGCACCTGTTCGCCCCGGCGGGTGCCGAGGAAATGCCGTGCGATGTCTCCGTCGCGGTTCTTCCACGCGCCGACACCGGTCGCGTCGATTGGGGGCGGCACGCTGAATTCATCCGAGTGCATCAGGAATGGCTCCGTTCTAGCCCGAAAACGAACACAGCAACGCCGTGAGATGTTGCCCGGCCGGCAGCTGCCGATGCCTGTCGTCCGGCGCTATCCGCCAATGCAACTCCCCTGGTCGACTACGGCAGAAGGTACCGAAAAACCGCAGGCCATCGCCCCTTTTGCCGGTGCGGTTGACGGATTCGTCAGCGACGTCGCGACTCGGGCAATTGGACGGTTGGGCGAAACTGCTGGGCAGTCGATTGCGCCGAGTTGCCCGCAAAATAACGGCAGCGTCAGACAGTTTCAAGCCGAAACTACAGCGAGGAACCTTCGAAATGCGGCCATTGCGGTGCGCGCCACCACGATGGCCATGACTTTGCCCTCGGGCACGCGTAACCGCAACACCGAACGGCTAATTGCGGGCGGACTTAGGCCGCGTGCCGTGGTGGCGCAACGGGGTGCCGATTCGTCGACAGCTGTCGCCGAAGCTCGTCATCTGTTGGCGGGTCAGCGGTTTCAGGTACAGGGCGCGAACACCGTCGGCGTACGTCGAGAGTGCCGGTTTGAGCCTCGCCCGACCCGCGCGGGTGATGCTGGCGAGTACGACTCGCCGGTCATGCTGGCTCTTGCATCGACGGACCAGTCCTTGCGCCTCCAGTCGACGCATCTGCTGGCTGACCCGGCTGGGTATCACCCCAAGGACCTCGGCGATCTCGCCCATCCGCGCGAAGCCGTCGGTCGAGTTGGCCAGGTACCGCAACAACATGACATCCCAGAGGGTGAGCCCGTGCGCCGCGACGAGTTCTCGGTTCAGCATGGCACAGAGCGCGGTAGCGGTCTCGCTGAAGTTCTGCCAGGAGATGTACTCGGTGTCGTCGAGTCCCGGCAGGTACCCGGACGGCGGCTCGACGCTGGCGCCGTCGGCGGCGGGCAATGGCATGGACGCTGATTGCTCGTCGCCGGAGCCTTGGACGGCAATTCCAGCAATTGTCATCGATCCCCCGATCCACGATCAATTCCAGCAATGGGCAAAGCCAATCAAGTCGCTCGACACGGCCGTTCCGACAAGACAGTAGAACCCCCTGCCGGATCGAATGCACCAATGCGTCAGCAGCCAGCCATCGCTGATACTGTAACGCGTTCTACTCGGAACCGTAAGTTGGCTGTAGGCGCCCCCTCTGCGTTAAGTGCCCAGCAAAACTCATCGGACGACCATCTCAGGTGTTTGCTGTGACCGGTGCGACACGATCCCGTCGATACCTCCCCCGACGAACCATTGGCAGGTAGGCGCGAAGCGGGAGCAAATCCACAAAACCGAGATTTAGGTGCGGTGTTCCGGTTTGTTCGAATTGCGAAGTGCGACGAAATCATGTTCTCGGAAAGTACAGAAATTACCGCCATTACTGCGTCGATGGAAATCCCCACTTGCATCCAAAATGCTGCGGCCATCGGCTATGGGCAGGTCGGCGCACCACCTCGGATCCACCACAGCAAATGGTGGGCAGGGCCCGGTGTGCGTGCTGAGCCGCACCACATGCCTGCGGCGGCCAACCCACTCCGGTCAATTACTGGTTGCCAGCTCCGGTACATCGACGACGTCGCTCATGAACCACCTGCTCGCCGCCGCGTAGCATCCGATCGCGACGATCTGTGCCACCGGAACAATCAACAGCGCCCGCCCCAGTGACATCGCACCCATGCCCGCGCTCAGCGCATCGCTGATGACACCGGTCAGGAACGGGCCGGCGGACCCGACGATGGCGCCGAAGAAAAGGAACACCGCCGACGCCGTCGCGCGCTGTTCGACGCGAACCAGCCGTTGGATCGCCGCGATCGACGGCGCCATATAGGCGGTGCCGACGACATAGCTCATCGCGATGAACAAAATGCACAGCGTCCGGTCTTGCACCAGGAACGCCAGCGCCGAAAAGGGCAGCAGCGCAGCTATCATCACCCCCACCAGCCAGAGCAACCAGCGGGGATCCCTGGCCGACAGGCGATCTGCTATCCGGCCGACGACCAAAAGGCCGACGATCCCCGTCAGACCGCTCGCAATCCCGTATTGCACACCGACCTCACCCAGCGACATTCCCCTGGTGCGGACCAGGTATGCCGGAGCGAACGCCGTCAGCGAGTACCCCGCGAACGAAACACCTGCGCCGCCCGCGACGATCATCAAAAACGCGGGCTTCCTCAGCAGGTCCCACGGGTTACCCGATGCCACCTCACCTTGCGCAGGCCGGGCGGGCATTTCCTGGCGGCGCCCCAAGACCAGCAGCACCAACGGGGCGAAAAGCACGCTGATCACACCCATCACCACGAAAGTCGTTCGCCAGCCCAGCGACTGGGCCAGCAGGCCGCCGCCGATCAGGCTCGCGGCACTGGCGAACGGGATGGCCAACGTGATGACGGCCAATGGGGCGGCGCGACGTTCGGGTACGAAGTTTCGTGCCACATAGGCGTGCGCGGCCGGGGTGCTGCCGGCCTCGCCGATCGCGACGCCGACGCGGGTGAGCACGAGTTGGAACCCCGACTGCACGGCGCCGCCCAATATCGTCATCCCACCCCACAGCGTCAGACATACCGAGACCACCAGACCGAAGGCGCCCCGGTCGGCGATCCGGGCGATCACGATGCCGATAACGGCGTACACGACCAGAAACCCGAAGCCGTTGATGACCCCGATCATCGTGTCCGACAACGCCAGGTCCCGCTTGATCGGCTCGGCCAGCACCGCAGGCAGGAAGCGGTCCGCGTAGTTCAGCGTGCCGACGATCGCGAGCAGTACGACCGCCGCCCATGCGCGGCGTGGCTGATGACGTTGCAGCATCCAAGGAGCGTCGCATGATTGGCCCACGGCCACATGTGGTGTAGAAGGTAAGCAATGGCCGACGCAGCATTCTGGATTGCTTGGGGGATACCCACGCCCGGACGTGAACCGCAGGCGCTCGCGCTGCTGCGAGACACCACGGGCTACCTCGACCGCCTGAGCCAGGACGGCAAGATCGAGCGTTTCGACATTGCGATCCTCAAACCGCAGAGCATCGAGTTGGGCGGTTTCATCCTGATCCAGGGCTCGGAGGCGCAAATCGACGCGCTGCGTCGCGACGACGACTTCCAGGTGTGGCTGAACCAGGCCCAGCTTGTCGCCGACCGGGTCGGGATCGTGGATGCCTGGGTCAACGACGGGCTCACCGAAGCCACCGACCTCTATGAGCAGGCCCTGCGCGAGGCCGGCATCACCCCGTAGCGCCGGGCGGCGGCGTCGACGACGTCGAACGCCACCGATGCGGGATCGGCGCCCTCGGCGCCGCCGGTGCCCACACACGGGTGCGCGCCGGCGAATCCGTCACGAGATGCACGTTAACGCGGAGAAGTGCGAGTAGAGACATCGCTAACGTGCATCTCGCGGTCCACAATTTAGCTGTACGGGCTTGACGTCATTGCTCGGCATCTAAGCGGGTGAACAAAAGCCCATCAAGATCAGTGCCAAAGAGTCTCATGTGGTTTCTGAGACATTCGCCTCTTTTGCTGTGATCATCTCCGAGGTTCGCTTTAATGCCCATAGCGCAAACGCTCGGGGGAGAAGTAACTGGAGGACAAGCACCATGGGAGCCGCAGCTCATATCGGCCGGGTCGGGGGACTGGCTGTCGCGTTGGGAGTCGGTACGGCAATCGCCACCGGACACGGGGTGGCGCTGGCCGACGACGGTGCCGGCGCGACCGCAGCCTCGTCGTCGGCTGAGAGCGCGTCGAGCCCCGCCGAGGCCAGCGAGACGTCGCAGAGCACCGAGGCACCGTCGCGGACCGACTCGACAGCCGATGAGACCTCAGACGAGACGTCCGACACGACGACGGGCGTCGTACAGGCGCAGACCAATACCGGCACGTCACCCGCCGCCGAGGACACCGAGGACACCGAGGACACCGAGGACGAGGAGGCTGACGAGGCCGACGTCGAAGACCCGGAGACCGACAACGCAGAGGAGGTCGACGAGGACGAAGAACCGTCCGCCACCTCCGAGACGCCAGACCCTGAGCCGACCGCCCCCGAGGATGACGCGTCCACGTCGTCGTCGAACTCAGCGGACTCGTCGAAGTCGAAGTCGAAGTCCGCCAGTGCGGCGCCGACCACCTCGGCCAAATCACCGACGGCCACGCCCGCCACGGCCACATCCCGCACCGTCGCGTCGCTCGACGACCCGGCGTCAGCGGTCCGGCGCACCGAAGCGGTCGCCCAGTTCGTCGATGCGCGGGTGCTGGCTGCGGCCTCGCCGATGATGATGTCGCCGAAGATGGCCGCACAGTCGACCGACGTCACGGAGGTAGCCGCGCCGGCCCCGCCGGAGGATCTGCTCGCAACAGTGACGACCGTGGTCTCCAGCGTGGTCAACTGGGTGCTGAACCCGCTCGCGGGTACGGCGCCGACGGCGCCCACCCAGCCGATGTTCATGTGGGGCCTGCTCGCGTTCGCGCGCCGTGAGTTCGAGAGCTTCCTCACCGGTTTAAGCGGACAGACTTCGGCCGAATCGGCTATCGCCGCCCTGCCCACCACCAGCCTTGCCCTGGCCGCCGCGGCAGCCAACCCACGGCCGGGCTTTCCGAGGCCCGGTCAGCAGCTCAGCGGGTCCACCAAGTTCATCGACTGGGTCACGGGTAACTACCCGACGAACAACACCGCCGACCGGTTCGGCGTGTGGGGCACCGATGTCGGCGTCATGTGGGACAACGGCATGGTCGACGACCCGGAGACGCCGTGGAACGAGAACCAGGTGCTCATCGCGGTCGGCGACACGTTCAGCGGTCCCAACATGTCCGGAATATGGCGGCTCAACACGCTTTTCCGCAGTTCCGACGACGACCTTTCGGACGGCATGACGATTCCGGACGGCGAATGGTTCAACGGCAACATGTTCGGCGGTGCGCCGCTATCGAACCCCACGTTCGCCAGGCAGATCATCCATCCCGCCCCGGGGTTGCCGACCGGGGTGACGCTCATCCCGACTGCAGGCATCGCACTTCCGTCGGAAGGCACCCAGTTCGGCGTCACCCAGTACGTCAGCTTCATGTCGGTGTCCCAGTGGGGTTCACCGGGCCGGTGGACCACGAACTACTCGGCGATCGCGTATTCGACCGACAACGGCGAGAACTGGACCGTCGCACCGACTTCGGTGCGCTACAACGACCCCTGGAGCGGTCACAAGAACTTCCAGCAGTCGGCGTTCGTGCGAGGCGATGACGGTTACGTCTACGTGTACGGCACGCCGAACGGCCGTCAGGGCGCCGCACACCTGGCCCGCGTCGCCGAGGAGGACATCCTCGACGTCAGCCAGTACGAGTACTACAACAAGGGCCAGAAGGGCTGGTTCTGGAGCACCCCGGCCGGATGGTACAAGAACGATCCCGGCAAGGCGACCGCGGTGTTCGGGGTCGACAAGGGCGCCTGCGGAGTCGCCAAGGTGGGCAACCAGGTCAGCGAGATGTCGGTTCAGTACAACGAGCATCTCGGCAAGTACGTTGTGCTGCACGGTGACCAGTTCAACAATATCGTGATGCGCACGGCCGACCGCCCGGAGGGGACGTGGTCGAGCGCGAAAATCCTGATGGGCCAGCAGAACGGCGGCATCTACGCGCCGATGATGCACCCCTGGTCGCCGTCCACGCAGGGTACAGGTTCGGAGCTGTACTGGAACCTGTCGCTGTGGTCGGAGTACAACGTGATGTTGATGAGTACCGACCTCGACAAGGTGTAACCCGATGCGTGGCAGCGTTATCGCACTGGCCGCGGCGGCGACCTTATTGGCCGTACCCGCCGTCGCATCCGCGAATCCCTCTGAGCCGCAACCGAATACGCCATGCCCAAGCGACTTGGCCAACGTCGCCACCGTACCGCAGGACGCCCGTATGCCGTTGACCTGCCACGACGGGCAATGGCAGGCCGTCACCACCCCGCAACCGCCCAACGACAGGTGGTTGAGCTACGGGCCCCCGATAACGTTGCGCGGACAGGGCAAGCGCAACCCTCAAGTCGCTTCGGGCAGCTGGACGGGGACGCCGCAAGATCCGGACAGCCGGTGTAGCGCAGTGCTGTCGGATGTGGTCAGCGCCGGTGTGGTCGGACCCGCCCAGGAGGCCGAAAGCCAGCCCGGCCAACCGCTTTCGATCACGGTGCCGCCGAGGATGTTCGAGGCCACGCTCAGCGGTGAATGCCTGTGGGAGAAAACGGACTAGTTCACCGGCACGTCGAGGACGCGATGGTTGGCATGGGCGTCGGGGGCGTCGAAGTGCCACCACTCACCCGAGTACACCGAGAGCCCACCGATCTTCATCGCCTCGCGTAGCCGGGCTCGATTCTGCTGCGCGGCAGGCCTGACGCCCTCGGTCGCATACGCGTTGGCGCGCGGTGCGAAGTCGTCGAAGTCGGTGCCCATGTCCACGTACGCGCCGTCGCGCGCCAATGTGACGTCGACCGACAAACCGGCCTCGTGGCTGCGGGCGTAGCGTCCCGGCCGCGCCACCCAGCCCGGATCCGAGACCACGTCATACATCCGCTTCTGCACCTCGCGCGGGCGGTAGCAGTCCCAGAACACCAGCACGTCGGGCCGCAGCGCCTCGGCCGCCGCGGCAAGGCCCGCCGCAATCGACTGATGCACCAGACATCGCGCGTCGGACGGATAGAGCTGTTGGCCGACGAAGTTGTTCGGCGTCGCGTAGCGCAGGTCGATCACGGCGTCCGGCACAGCCGTGCGCACATCGAGCAGACCGGCCGCCTGGGCCGCGTCGGAAACCGGCGGCACCGGCTGCTGCGGTGACGCGGCGGCCACCGCAGGCGTCGCGCACACCACAGCCGCCGCGGCCAACGCTGTTACGACCCGTCGCATCGATACCTCCTACGCAGCAACCAGGTTAGCCCGCTGTGCATTTGCACAGCGGACGCGCGCATCCGCGGCATACTCATAGCGTGCGTGACGTACTCGACCAACTGCTATCGGTCTGGAAGGCGGGCGGCACCGCCGGGGTCGCCACCGTCGTGCGCACCATCCGGTCGGCACCGCGTCCACCCGGCGCCACGATGGTCGTCTCCCCCGACGGCACGGTCGCGGGTTCGGTGTCCGGCGGCTGCGTCGAGTCCGCGGTGTACGAACTGGCCAACGAGGTCGTGGCCTCGGGCCGCCCGGAACTGCAGCGCTACGGCTTCAGCGATGACGACGCGTTCGCCGTGGGCCTCACCTGCGGCGGCATCATCGACATCTTCGCCGAGCCGATGTCGCGCGACAATTTCCCACAGTTGCAGGCGATCGCCGACGACATCGCCGCGCACCGCCCGACCGCCGTCGCGACGGTCATCGCTCACCCCGACCCGCAGGTCCTCGGTCGCAGGCTGGTCATCTCGTCGGACTCGGCCGACGGTTCGCTGGGTTCGGCGCGCGCCGACGCCGCCGTCACCGACGACGCGCGCGGACTGCTCGCGGCGGGGCGGACCGCGGTGCTGTGCTACGGCCCCGACGGACAACGCCAGGAGTCCGGGATGGAGGTGTTCGTCGCCAGCCACGCCCCGCGGCCACGGATGCTGATCTTCGGGGCGATCGACTTCGCCAGCGCGCTCGCCGCGCAGGGCGCGCTGCTCGGCTACCGGGTGACCGTGTGCGACGCGCGTGCGGTGTTCGCGACGCCTGCCCGCTTCCCCGCAGCCGACGAGGTGATCGTCAAATGGCCCGACAAGTATCTGGCCGAGCAGGCCGAACAGGGCGCCATCGACGCGCGCACGGCGATCTGTGTGCTCACCCACGACCCGAAGTTCGACGTCCCGGTGCTGCAGGTCGCGCTGCGGCTACCCGAGGTCGGCTACATCGGGGTGATGGGTTCACGGCGCACCCACGACGACCGGACGGCCCGGTTGCGGGAGGGCGGGGTAACCGACGCCGAACTGGACCGGTTGGCCAGTCCGATCGGGCTCGACCTGGGCGCGCGCACGCCCGAGGAGACCGCGGTGTCGATCGCCGCGGAGATCATCGCCCAGCGGTGGGGCGGCGGCGGGCGCCCGCTGACCGAGACGACGGGTCGCATCCACCACGACGGATGAGACAGATCATCCGATAATGTCGTTCTCGTCTTTCGGCATTTTATTTACCGCAGTAGGATAACGAGACTCTTCAAGCCGTCGGATTGGAGCGCTAGCCGTGGCTTCCCCCGCAGGAGGAACCGTCGCGACCCGGTATGCGGGCACCCGCCTCGCACGTGTCGAGGACAATCGACTTCTCACTGGTCACGGCACATTTGTCGACGATGTGATCCGACCGGGCATGCTGCACGTGTGCTTCGTGCGCAGCCCCTTCGCGCGGGCGCGTATCAAGGGCATCGACGCGTCCGCGGCGCTGGCCATGCCCGGTGTGCATGCGGTGTTCACCGCCGCCGACCTCAACCACGAGGTCAAGGAGGCCTGGCATGCGGTGGCGGGCAAGGATATGCCCGACACCCCGCGCCCGCCGCTGGCCGAGGGTGAGGCGAAGTTCGTCGGTGACCCCGTCGCGCTCGTCGTCGCCGACAGCCGGTACCTCGCCGAGGACGCCGTCGAACTGGTCGACGTCGACTACGAACCGCTGCCTGCGGTCGCCGACTTCCGCAAGGCGATCGGCTCCGACGTGATCGTGCACGAGGCCTACCCCGACAACGTCGCCGGCGGGATGGGCGGTGCGCCGCCCGACGAAGAGGTGTTCGCCAACGCCGCATACGTGGCCGAGGCCGACATCTATCAGCAGATCCACGCGCCGGTGCCGATCGAGACACGCGGCCTGGTCGTCGAATGGGCGGCGTCCACCGGCGAGTTGACGATGTGGGCGTCCACGCAGACCCCGCACGAGCTGCGGGCGTTCTGCGCCCGACTGCTCGGCATCCCCGCGCAGAACGTGCGGGTCATCATGCGCGACACCGGCGGCGGCTTCGGGCAGAAGGTCGTACCGATGCGCGAGGACATGTGCATCATGTTGGCCGCGCGCAAGGTGACCGCGACGTCGAACGCGCCATCGGGCACAGGGACGTCGGGCGTAGCGCTGAAGTGGATCGAGGACCGCCGCGAGAACCTGATGTCGGCCGGGCAGGCCCGCCACGTCGACGGCAAGGCGCGCATGGCGTTCGACGAGGACGGCAAGATCCTGGCCGCCGACATCGACTTCACCTACGACGTCGGCGCCTATCCGACCCCGTATCCGGTGCTGACCACCGCCGCCGTCGGAATGTTCTTTCCCGGGCCGTACCGGGTGCCCAAGGCCAGCTTCAACTACAAGACGGTGTTCTCCAACACCGCGGGCCTGCACGCCTACCGCGGCCCGTGGCAGTACGAAACCCTGGCTCGGGAAATACTTTTCGACATCGCCGCACGCCAAATGGACATCGACCCGGTCGAGTTGCGCCGACGCAACATCCTGCGCGGCGACGAGATGCCGTACGTCAACCCCAACGGCATGCCCTACGACCACGTCGCGCCGGCGGACACCTTCGAGCAGGCCGTGAAAATCCTTGACCACGAAGGCTTTCGCAAGGAGCAGGCCGACGCGTTGGCCGCGGGCCGCTACCTCGGCCTGGGCTTCTCGGCCTACATCGAGCCGACGGGTGCGGCGACGGGTCACCTGGCCACCGAGGGCGCCACCATCCGGATGGAGCCGACCGGCAAGATCAACGTCTACGTCAACGGCGGCTCCACGGGTAACAGCCTGGAGACCACCGTCGTTCAGCTAACGGCCGACGCGCTCGGTGCCGACATCAACGACGTGTCCACGATCCAGGGCGATACCGCGGTCACCCCGTACGGCGCAGGCACCCAGGGCAGCCGCAGCGCGCCGATGACGGCAGGCGCCGTCGACGAGGCAGGCGCGATGTTGCGCAGCCAGATCCTCGCCATGGCCGCGCCGCGTCTCGAGGTCGACGAAGCCGACATCGAGCTCGCCGGGTCCCGCGCGGTCGTGCGCGACAACCCCGACAAGAGCGTGAGTTTCGCCGAGCTGGCGTACCGCGCGTACTACGAGCCCCAGCAGTTGCCGCCGGGGGTGTCCGCATCACTGGAGGCGACCGCGCGGTTCACCTCGGAGGCGCCCATCCACTGGGCCAACGCCACGCATGTCTGCTCCTGCGAGGTCGACGTGCAGACCGGACGGGTCACGTTGACGCGCTACATCGTCAGCGAGGACGTCGGTCCGATGATCAACCCCAACGTCGTGGAGGGCCAGATCGCCGGCGGCACGGTGCAGGGCATCGGCGGTGCGCTGCTCGAGGACATGGTCTACGACGACGACGGAAACCCCCTGTCGTCGACGTTCGTCGACTACCTGCTGCCGACGGCCACCGAGGTGCCCGTCATCGAGTACGGCCACGTCGAGATTCCCGGCCCGGGTGTCGGTGGATACAAGGGCTGCGGTGAGGGCGGCGCGATCGGGTCGACGCCCGCGGTGATCAATGCGATCAACGACGCGCTGGCGCCGCTGGGTGTGACGCTGACCAAACTGCCCGCCAGCCCCGCGGTGATCGTCGACCTCATCGAACAAGCCACGAAGTAAGGGAGAGAATGGAACTGAACAACGAGTTCCGCGTCGCGGTGCCCGCCGCGAAGACGTGGGAGTTCCTCACCGACGTCGAGCGGGTCGCGCCGTGTCTGCCCGGTGCGACCCTGCTGTCCGTCGACGGCGACGAGTTCACCGGCAAGGTCAAGGTGAAAGTTGGCCCGATCACCGTGTCGTATCAGGGCGAAGCGGCGTTCGTGGAAAAGGACGCCGCAGCGCAGCGGATGGTGCTGAAGGCCAACGGTAAGGAGACCAGGGGCAACGGCAACGCCGCGGCCGTCGTCACCGCGCAGCTCAAGAGCGAGGGCTCCGGCACCCAACCTGCAACCAGCGTGCTCATCAACACCGACCTGACCATCTCCGGTAAGGCCGCGCAGTTCGGCCGGGGCGTACTCGCCGATGTGGCAGGCCATCTGATCGCACAGTTCGCCAACAGCCTGGAGACCGAGCTGCTCGGCGGCGGCGCCCCCGTTGCTGCTGCCGAATCATCGACTCCCACAACGGATGCCGCATCAGGTGCCGAACAGGGCGACGTCATCGACTCCCTGGCACTGGCGAAGGCCGTGGCACCGGGGATGGCCAAGCGTTACGCCCCGGCGGCCGGCGCACTCGCGGCGGGTGTGCTGATCGGGTTCCTCGTCGGCCGCAGGCGCAACCGCGCCGGCGCCACCGAGGATCTGCAAACCCTGTTGGCCCGGCTGGTCTCATGAAGCCCGCCCCGTTCGCCTATCACCGGGCCGAATCGGTGAAGGATGCGGTGGAGATGCTCGCCGAGTACGGCGACGACGCCAAGGTGCTCGCCGGCGGGCAGAGTCTGGTGCCGATGCTGGCGATGCGGCTCACCCACTTCGAGAACCTCGTCGACATCTCCCGTATCGACGAGCTGCGCGGCATCGACCTGGTGGACGGCGCGGTGCGCATCGCCGCCGGCACCCCGCACTCCTATGTCGGCATGGATGACGAAGTGGCCGAGTCGGTTCCGCTGTTGACTCTGGCCACACCGCACATCGGCCACTTCCAAATCCGTACCCGCGGGACGCTCGGCGGGGCGATCGCCCACGCGGATCCGGCCGCCGAGTACGCGGCGGTGGCGCTGGCGCTCGACGCCCGGATGGATGCGGTGTCCCCGACCGGATCCCGCGAGATCGCCGCCAAAGATTTCTTCACCGGGCTGTGGGAGACCTCGCTGCAACCCGCGGAGATCCTGACCGCCGTGCACTTCCCGATCTGGGGTGCGCGCTCGGGTTTCGCGATGGAGGAGTTCGTGCGCCGCCACGGCGACTTCGCGATCGCGGGCGCGGCCGTCGCGGTGGAACTCGACGACGACAACCGGGTGAACCGCTGCGGCATAGGGCTTCTAGGCCTCGGCTCGACACCGCTGCGCGGCACACCGGCCGAAAAGGCGATCACCGGCCGACCGGTCAGTGAAATCAGCGCCGACGAGATCGGCGAACTCGCCCTGTCGGGTATCGACGAGATTCCGTCCGACCTGCAAGGTTCGGCCGCCTACCGCACCAGAATCGGCGCGACGATGGTGGCGCGCGCCTGGTCCAAAGCCACTACGGAGGCATTCGATGCATGAGCAACCGGTCGAATTGACGGTCAACGGACGCACGTACCGCGCCGTCGTCGAACCGCGGCTGACCCTCGCGGACTTCCTGCGCGAGAAGTGCGGCCTGACCGGCACACATCTGGGCTGTGAGCACGGAGCGTGCGGTGCGTGCACGGTGCTGCTCGACGGTGACGCGGTGCGGGCGTGCCTGGTCTTCGCCGTGCAGGCCGAGGACACCGAGGTGACGACGGTCGAGGGTATCGCGGGTCCCGACGGTGAACTGTCGCCGGTGCAGGCCGCGCTGCGGGACTGCCACGGGCTGCAATGCGGTTTCTGCACACCGGGATTCGTCACGAGCATCACGGCGCTGCTGCGCGAGAACCCCAAGCCCACCGACGACGAGATCCGCGAAGGGCTGTCGGGCAACTTCTGCCGCTGCACCGGCTACCAGGGCATCGTCAACGCCGTGCACCGCGCGGCGGAGATGAGCTAGGTTCCCTACTCCGCCGAGCGTGCGGTTGTGTCACGCTCAAGCGCCCGCAAGCGTGCGTCAATCCCACGCTCGCGGGAGTAAGGGCTAGCCGCAAGGGTTAGGAGACCACGCCGCGCAGCCCGTCGGCACCGAAGACCGGCTCGAGCATCGCCGACATGTCCGGTCCGCGGCGCAGGCCGTGGCCGCCGTCGACGTTGATCACCTGCCCGGTGATCCAACCGGCCGCATCGCTGAGCAAGAACACCGCCGCGTTCGCGATGTCCTCGACCTCACCGACCCGCGGCAACGGCGTACACGACGCGTAGTCGGCGCTGATTTCCGGTGAACTCATGATGGGCTCCACCAACTCGGTGCGGATCAGCCCGGGCCGGATGCAGTTCACCCGCACCCACGACGGGCCCAGTTCGTCGGCCGCCAGCATCATCAGATGGTCCACGGCCGACTTGCTCACACCGTAGGCGCCGAACCACCGGTGGGTGTTGCTGGCCGCGATCGAGGAGATACCGATGAACGATCCGCCGCCGCCGCGCACCATCTCGCGGGCCGCGTGCTTGAGCATGTACATGCTGCCGTTGACGTTTAGGTCCACCGTGCGCCGCCACGCCTCGGAGTCGATCTGGGTGATCGGGCCGATCGTCTCGCTGCCGCCTGCGCAGTGCACGACGCCATACAGTCGCCCGGTCCATGCCGTGGCGGCCGCCACCACGCGGGCCACTTCGTCCTCATTGGTGACGTCGGCGGGTTCGTAGCGCACCGCACCGGTGCGGTCGGCGGAGAGTTCCTCGACCGCGGCGGCCAACCGGTCGGCGTTGCGGCCGACGAGCATCGCGTTGCCGCCCGCCGCCACCACCGCGGCGGCCACACCCTTGCCGATCCCGGTACCACCACCGGTGACCAGTACTGTTCGACCCGCCAATGACACCGCAGACTCCTTCGCTGATCTAATTAGGATAGTTATACGTCACGGCTCGTCCCGGCGGGCGGGCTTGGGTGCGCCCAACGTGCGCCAGTCCGGAACGTTGGGCGGCAGCCCGACCGGATAGCGATTCTCGTTGTGCGCCGCCCAGTGCGCGTGCCCCAGTTCGTGAATGTGGAAGGCGTGCCGCAGGGCCTCGGTGAAGCCCATCGCGTCGGCTGCGGCGTTGACCGAATCCTTGACCAGCAGCGCCGCCATGGTAGGACGTTCGGCGATGCGCCTGGCGAATTGCAGCGTCTTGTCCTCGAGTTCGGCACGCGGGAACACCTTGGAAACCATGCCGAGGCGGTAGGCCTCCTCGGCGTCGATCGAATCACCGGTCAGTAGAAGCTCTTTGGCCTTACGCGCACCGAATTCCCATGGGTGCGCATAGTATTCGACGCCGGGCATGCCCATCCGGACGGCGACGACGTCGCTGAACTTCGCGTCGTCGGAGGCGACGATCAGATCACACGCCCAGACCAGCATCAGCCCCGCCGAAATCGCGTTGCCCTGCACCTGCGCGATGGTGATCTTGCGCAAATCACGCCAGCGGCGGGTGTTTTCGAAGAAGAAGTGCCACTCCTGCAGATAGGTCCGCTCGGCGATCGCCGGCCGGGTGGCACCGAACGCCTGAAACGTCGGATGTTGATCCGGCCCCGGTGTGCGCTCGAGCATCGCCTCTTCGGAACCGAGATCATGGCCAGCGGAAAAGTTCTTGCCGCGCGCGGCCAGGATCACCACCCGCACCTGGTCATCGGCCTCTGCCCGGGCGAATGCCTCGTCCAATTGCACCAGCAATGTGCGCGACTGGGCGTTCTGCGCATCGGGCCGATTCAGCCAGATCCGGGCGATCTGGCCGTCCTCCAGTGTTTCGTATGTGACCTGCTGGGACGCACCGTCAACAGCGGGTTTCGCGCTTGTCACGCAGACCACCTCGTTCGCTCTCGTTCGACTACGTGCACATTACGGTGCCTGTCGACGGCTTGTTTCGGCGGCTTCGCTCGAAATCCCAGGCGCCACTTAGCAAGCTCCGCGACGAACTACGCAAAAGCCACGAGCTCTCTAGAATCGCGAGATGACTTCATCGTTGGCCGTCCGACGGCAGTTCGTGATCGGCGTGTTCATCCTGGCGGCGGCCGCCGCGCCTGTCGTCGCGGCTCAGTCCGCGCCGCAGGCCGGTAATCCGCTGGCTGAATGCACTTCGGGGGAAGAGTCCGACACCTTCACCACCACGTGCGTGCCGTTCATGGTGCCCAAATCGCCACCGCTGTTCACCACCACCGCGGCCAATCCCGACGTGCCCGAGATCGACGGCATCCCCTGCATCGGGCACAACGGCGGAGGATGCATCGGTTTGGCCGAGGACGCGGAGATGGAAGGCCCGCCCGCGCAGCCGAAGGTCACCATCAGTTCCAGCCCGTAGCTCCCGTAAGTTGTGCAGAAAGCTCGCGGCTTCCATAGAATCTTGCCGACGACGCGATTGATCACCACAGAAAGCGTGACGATGGCAACCTTTCAGCTTTCAGCTCGACGACTGCTCCTTGCCGGTGGCTTTGCCGTCGCTGTTGCCGCCGCGCCAGTGATGGCCGTCGTTGCAGCGCCCGTGCCCACCATGACCCCGACCGCCCAGGACTGCCCCTCCGGCGAAGAGGCCGACCAGTTCACCGGCGTGTGCGTCCCCCATACCGTGCCTAACGCCGGTTCGCCGTTCACCACCACCGCGGCCAACCCGGACGTCCCCGAGGTGTTGGGTGTCCCCTGTCTCGGGCACAACTCCGGAGGGTGCATCGGCCTGGCCGAGGAAGCCGAAGCCATGACGGTGACGCCGCCACCGGATCCGGTGGTCGGCCACAGCCCGACGGTGACCGGCCATAGTCCCTGAGCAGCGGTGACGGCCGCGCAGCTAGAGTTGTCCTATGGCTGCTAAATCTGACCACTCCGAGCTCGGCGACGTCGAGCCGCTCGCCGACAGCACCGCGCGCCAAGCGCGGCGGGTTGTCGCCGCGTACGCAACCGACGCCGACGAGTGCCGGGTCTTTTTGTCCATGCTCGGTATTGGGCCCTCGAAGCTCGAGGCGTAAGTGAGTCCGCAGGCCGGCACGGGGAACTCTGACTTCGTCGTGGTGGCCAACCGGCTGCCGATCGACATGGAACGGCTGCCCGACGGCAGCACGACGTGGAAGCGGAGTCCGGGCGGTCTGGTCACGGCGTTGGAGCCGTTGCTACGAAGCCGTCGGGGCGCGTGGATCGGCTGGCCCGGCGTTCCCGACGCCGACGAAGATCCGATCGAGCAGGACGATATGGTCCTGTACCCGGTCACGCTGTCGGCCCACGAGGTCGCCGAATACTACGAGGGCTTCTCCAACGCCACCCTGTGGCCGCTGTACCACGACGTCATCGTCAAGCCGATCTACCACCGCAAATGGTGGGACTCCTACGTCGAGGTGAACCGGCGCTTCGCCGAGGCCACCGCCAAGGCCGCGGCCCAAGGCGCCACCGTGTGGGTCCAGGACTACCAGCTCCAGCTGGTACCGAAGATGCTGCGCACGCTGCGGCCCGATTTGACCATCGGCTTCTTCCTGCACATTCCCTTCCCGCCGATCGAGCTGTTCATGCAGCTGCCGTGGCGAAGCCAGATCGTCGACGGCCTGCTCGGCGCCGACCTGGTCGGCTTCCATCTGGCCGGCGGCGCACAAAACTTCCTGATCCTGGCCCGACGCCTGGCGGGTGCCAGCACGTCGCGCGGCTCGATCGGTGTGCGAGCGCGCTTCGGTGAAGCCCAACTCGAGGACCGCGTGGTGCGGGTCGGCGCCTTCCCGATCTCCATCGACTCGGCCTCGCTCGACCAGCAGGCGCGCAGCAAGGCGATCCGCAAACGCGCCCGCGAGATCCGCGCCGAGCTGGGCAACCCGCGCAAGATCCTGCTGGGTGTCGACCGGCTGGACTACACCAAGGGCATCGACGTTCGACTGCGGGCGCTCGCCGAACTGCTCGCCGAGAACCGGGCCAGCCGTGCGGACACCGTGCTGGTGCAGCTGGCGACCCCCAGCCGCGAACGCGTCGAGAGCTACATCGAGATGCGTGAAGACATCGAACGCCAGGTCGGGCACATCAACGGTGAGTACGCCGAGGTCGGTCAGCCGATCGTGCACTATGTGCACCGGCCGGTCCCCCGCGATGAGCTCATCGCGTTCTTCGTGGCCGCCGACGTCATGCTGGTGACCCCGCTGCGCGACGGCATGAACCTGGTCGCCAAGGAGTACGTCGCCTGCCGCAGCGATCTGGGCGGAGCGCTGGTGCTCAGCGAGTTCACCGGCGCCGCAGCCGAACTGCGTCAGGCCTACCTGGTCAACCCGCACCACCTCGAGGGCGTCAAGGACGCCATCGAGGAGGCGTTGACGCAGACGTCCGAGGAAGGTCGACGGCGGATGCGGGCCCTGCGCCGCCAGGTGCTCGCCCACGATGTCGACCGCTGGGCGCGGTCGTTTCTCGACGCGCTCGCCGCCACGAACACCAACGCGTGACGGCGGTCCGGCCGGCTCAGATCGGGGTGATGTACTCGATCAGCCACTTGCCGTCGATCTTTTGATAGTCGACGCGTAACCGGCTGCCGTCGTAGATCGGCTCCTCGGCTTTGTCGGTGATCGTGCGGTTCATGTAGACCATCACCGACGCCGAGTTGCGTTGTGCCTTCATGACCCCCACACCGACCACGTTGGCCTGGCTGACCAGTTGCCGTTCCCGGGCCTGCGGGATGATGTCCTTGGCGGCGCGATCCTGAAATTCCTGGCGGTAGGCCGGGGTCAGCATCGGGTACACCTCGTTGAGGCTGCGCTCGACGGTCTGATAGTCGTAGCCGAAGACCTGCGGAATCTGCTTCTCCGCCAACGGGGCGAGCTCGGCGCGGGCAGCTTGTTCACCGCGCAACTCCACCCGGTTCCAGTACATCGCGCCACCCACGCCGGCCGCCGTGACGAACGCGACCGCCAACAACCCACACAGCACACCGACCAGCCTGGGCATCAGTTGCCCCCATCGGGGTACTTGAGGTCATAGGCCGTCATGTGGCCGTTGCCGTCCTCGTGCACGATCACCCGCAACCGGTACGGCTGCGACGGTTGATTGTTGCCGTCGATGTCCGTCACGGTCACCCGCGCCGACACCAACACCGCGGCATTGTTCGCGATCTCGTCGATCTTCTCCAGCGCCGCACCGTTGATCACCGTTTCCGCACTGGCGTTGGTCTCGCGGAAAATCATCTTCAGGTTCTCGGTGTTGTTGCCTTCGGTCATCATCGCGCGCAGCGGGCCGCTGGTGCTGTTGACGAACCGTTCGACGCTTTCGTCGATGCTCTCCTGGTCGTAGCTGAACATGTTGACGACGAGTTGGGCGGCGGTGTCGACGAACCGCTGCTCTCGCGCGAAGACCTCTTCGGTGTCGCGCTGCTGGACGTACATCAGGGCGGTCAACCCGACCAGGACCATCACCGCCACCAACGCGGTGGCGGCGAAGATCGCGGCAACCAGCCGGCGGTTCGGTTGCCGCCGGGCCGGTGGACCGGGCTGCCGAGGCAGCCGAACCTTCATCGTGGGTGGCGCTTCCACCCGCACGGCTGTCGCCGTGGCACTACCGCTGGCCGGTCCGGCGGCGCGAGACGCGCGCCGACGCCCGGCGGGCCCCGGCGATCGTTCCGTCGAAGCCGTCTGTTCCGTCATCTACGCCTGCCTTGGAGCCAACATCAGATCAACCCAGTTCTCTGCTGGCGCCAGTGTGTCAGTTGCGTCCGCGAGCACGCCAGTTCCGCCGGCCGGATCGACGAACTTGCCGTCGTCGTCGTAGGTCGTGAACTGCGCACCTGAGGCCATGGGCACCTCCGCGGGCAGCGGCGGAGCGTTGGGGGGTGGCGGTGCCTGCGGCGCAGGGGCCGGCGCGCCCGCCGGCGGCGGCGGCGTTCTGCCGTACGGCGGCACCACGTGATCGGGCGGCGCGAAGAACGGCCACGCCGGCGGCAAGGTGGGCTGCACCTCATTCGGTGGCGTCGGCAGCGGGAACGGCGCATGCGGCGCCGGGCCGGGGCCAGGCGGAACACCCGGCGGCAGCTGCACCACCGGCGGACCCGGATCCGGATCGACCTGCGGCGGGATGTACGGGAACTTGTTGGGCGGCAAGATGTTGCGCCCGATCTCGGTGGTGTCGTCCTCGCGGGTGTCCATCGGCGTGCCGACCGGAACCGGCGGTCCGCGCCACGGGTTGTTGCCCAGCGGCACGTAACCCTGCGGGTCGCGGCAGAGTTGGACGGTCGGTGCCCGCTTACCCGGGTATTCCTGGCACGGGTAGTTACGCGCACCGCGCACGACGGCCGGATCGTTGTGCGGGGTCTTGCAGTACAGGTCCTTCGGCAGCTCACGCAGCGTCTCGTCAGCCGGTGAGCGCATCTGCGAGGGCGGGACGAACCCGGTCAGGCACGGCGGCGGATCCTGCAGGTGGATCTTGAAGTCGAGCTTGCCGCCCTCGTCGGCGGGGACCCCGCCGCCGACTGTCAGCAGCGCTGCCATCAGCGCCGGGAACACCACCAGGGCGTGTTCGATCGAATCGCGGTAGATCACCCCGATGCGGCCGAAGTTGGCCAGGTTGGCGGCCAGGATCGGAAACGACGGCCGGATCCCGCTGAACAGTTCGTTGGCCTCGGCCGTGGCGCCGGGCACCGTCTGCAGCGTGCTGCGCAACTGCGGGTCGGCGTTGGCGACCTCGGTGGTGAACCGGGCCAACCCGTCGGCGAGCGACCTGATGTCATCGCCGCTGCGGATCTGCGCATCCAGGAAGGGTCCGGCCTGGTCGATGAGTTGGTTGATCTGGCCGTAGTTGGCGTTGGCCTCGTCGATGAGAAGGCGCGCGGACGTGATCAGCCTGGCCAGTTCGGGCCCGGACCCGTTGAACGCCTTGAACGTTTCGTCCAGCAGATCCTGCATCCTGCTGTCGTCGACGCTGGAGACCAGAGCCTGGGCTTCAGCCAGCAGGCCGGCGATATCCTGGCCGACCGCGGTGCGCGACACGTCGATGTTGGCCCCGTTGCGCAGCTTCTCCTGCGACGCGTTCTCCGGAGGCACCAGGTCGACGTACTGTTCACCGACGGCCGAGACGCTCTTGACTGTCGCGGTGACGTTCTCCGGCACCGGCGTTCCGCTGTCGAGCCGCATGCGGGCGACCACGCTGTCGTCGGACAGCCCGACCGACTCCACCCGGCCGATGGTCACGCCGCGGTAGGTGACGTTGGCGTTCTGGTAAAGACCGCCTGCCACAACGAAATTCGCCGTCACATTGTAGACGCCGATGCCGAGCGCGGCAGGCACTCGCAGATAGAAGATCGATATCGCGCCGACAGTCAGCACCGTGACGATCGCGAAGATCCCGAGCTGGATTCGGGTGAGCCGGTCGATCATCTAGGGCCCCGCCTCGTGCTGGGTCGCCGTCCCCGGCGGGATCTCGAACGGGTCGGCGGCCTGGCCGGACAGATTCGCCAACGCCCCGGTGAGGAACTCTGGCGGGGTGATGATCTCGTGCATGCGCTTCATGTTCGGGTCCAGCCCCCACGAGGTGGTGAACACCGACTCGCCGGTGCGCCGCAGCGTCAGGTCGAAGGTGGTGTAGACGTTCAGGTAGTCACCGCGCACCGCATTACGCAGGTACTTGTAGTGGAACGGGAAGGTCGGCAACAACTCCAGGTCCTTGATGAGAAAGTCGACGTTGTCGTTGAGTGACTTGACCACCGGGTAGAGGTCGATGAAGTTGGCGGCGAAGTCGTCCTTGGTCTCCTGCAGGACGTGCGAGGCGACGGTGGCGAAGCTGCGCAGCGCGCCGAACGCGTCGACGATGTTGGCGCGGTTGTTGTTCAGGACGGTCAGCGCTTCGGGAAGGGTGTCGAGCGTGCGGCCGAGGCTGTCCTTGCTGCGCGCCAGGATGCCCGCGAAGCGGTTCAGCCCCTCCGCGGCAGCGATGATGTCGCCGGTTTGTTCTTCCAGGGAGCTGGTCAGCTCGGCCAGCCGCGGGACCAGATGTTCGAAGCTGCCCTGCCTGCCGGCTACCGCGTTGTAGGTCTCCTCGGTGATATCTTGCAGCGCACCGAGATTGCCCTTGTTGACGACGACACCCAGCGCGGACAGCACTTCCTCGGTGGTGGGATAGCGTCCGGCGCGGTCGATCGGGATGTTGTCGCCGTTCGCCAGCTTCCCGACGCCCGGCTCGCCGACGGGTTCGGCCAGCTCGATGTGCTGTGACCCCAGCAGCGAGGTCTGGGCCACCCGCACGACCGCGTTGGCGGGTAGCTCGACGTTGCGGTCCAGCGACAGTTGGACCGCGGCGTAGAACGTGCCGTCAGCGCGCTGCACGGCGTCGATGCCCGACACGCTGCCCACGGTGACGTCGTCGACCATCACCGGTGAGTTCTGCGGCAGCGTCGCCACATCGGGCAACTCCACGGTGACCTCATAGGAACCGGCTCCGTGGCCCGCGGTGCCGGGCATGTTCAGCGAGTTCAGACCGCCGTACTGACAGCCGGCCAAGAGCATGGCCAGCGACGAGATCGCCAACGCTCTGCGCATCATCGGCCCCCTGCCTCGGCGGGTAGCGATGCCTGCGGCCCGTGCGCTTCCGGTGCGGCGGGCGCCGCTTCGGGTCCACCGGCGTGCGATGACGAGGCGCCGGTCGCAGCGTCGGGCGTCGGCGGCACGAACAACGAGCTGAGGTCCATGTCGGCCGACACCGGCGGTGGTGTGACGCCCGGCGCAGATTCCCACTGCAGATACGGCACCGGGGTCTTGGCCTTGGCCTCGGTTTCCGGTGTGTCGTAGATGATCTGGCCCTTGTACGCGGTGATGCTGTTGATCGGGTGGAACATCACCGGCGGGTAGTTCATCGAGATGCGCTTGAACACCGGACCCATGCGCTGGCGGCAGATTTCGGTGCGTTTGTAGTTGTCCGTCGATGCCCCGGCCTCGAACGTGCCGCCGCAGATGAACTGCACCGGGTTGGCGAAGTTCGGCAGGGTCAGCAGGCCGCCGACGGTGCCCTGGGCCGGGTTGTAGATGTTGTAGAAGTTCGAAAGGCCGTTGGGCGTGATGTGCAGGATCTGCTCGATGTCCTCACTGCGCTCGGTGAGCAGGCTGGTGAAGTCGGTCAGCTTGGTCACCTGATCGATCAGCGCCTGGTTGGAGTCGTCGAGGAACCCGCGCACGTCGCCGAGCGCCTGGTTGAGCGTGCCCAGCGTGTTGTCCAGGTCGGCGGAGCTGTCGGCGAGCACCTGCGACACCGAGGCGACGTGGTTGGAGAACTGCACGATCTGCTCGTTGCTGTTGGACAGCGCGTCGACGAGCACCTGCAGATTGCGGATGGTGCCGAACAGGTCGGTGCGCGAGTCACCGAGCCGGCCAGCGGTCTGCGAGAGTTCCCGCAGCGCTTGGCGGAACGTGTCGCCGTTGCCGTCGAACGTGTCGGCGGCCTGGTTGACGAACTCGGTCAGCGGGCCCTGCACGGATCCTGGCTGCGGACCCAGTTGCGCGCTGAGGGCGGTGAGCTGTTCTTTGACGTCGTCCCATTCGACCGGCACCGCGGTGCGGTCCAGGCCGATCTGGGCGCCGTCGCCGAGTGCGGGACCGTCGGTGTATGCGGGGGTGAGCTGGATGAACCTGGCCGCCACCAGGTTCGGCGAGATGATGAGTGCCTTCGCGTCGGCGGGTACCTTGATGCCGTTGCGCAGGGTCATCGAGACCTTCACGTCGTTGGCGCGCGGTTCGATCGAGTCGATCTTGCCAACGGGCACCCCGACGATGCGCACGTCGTCGCCGGGATAGAGGCCGATGGCCGAGGTGAAGTAGGCGGTCAGCTTGTCGCCGGTGCGCGACGGCCACACCAGATACACACCGGCGACCAGCGTCACCGCCAGCAGCACGGCCAGCGTCACCCGCAGCCAGCGGCTGCGTTCCAGAATCGGGTTCGCGTCCGTCATGGTGACTTCGGCCTGATGATCAGTCGTTCGGAAATGTAGCCGCGCAGCATGTCAGACAGGCTGTCGGGCAGCTTGCCCGGCTGGAAGTAGACGTCCAAGAGCACCTCGGCGATCGGCGCGGGCGGCAGGCCGTACAGATTGATCTGGAACCCGGGTCCGGAACCGACCACCTCGCCCAGTGCCGTGGCATACGGGGGAAGCCGCTGAAGCGCCTCGCTGATGTGTTCGCGACGCTCGAGCAGGTTGTCCATCACCAGGTTGAGCTTCTCCATTGCGGGCTTGAACTCGCGGCGGTTATCTGCGACGAACCCCGAAAGTTGTTCGGACACATCGTCGATACCGGCGATCAGGTTGCTCAGCGCCTGGCGCTTCTCGTCGAGCGCGGCGAACAGCAGGTTGCCGTCGACGATGAGCTGGTTCACCTGGCCGGCCCGCTCCGCGAGCGTGTCGGAGACCCGTTTGGCATGGCCCAGCAGTTGATCGAGGGCCTCGTCGCGTTTGTTGATGGTGCGCGACAGGTTGGCGATGCCGTCGAGGGCGCCGCGCAACTGCGGGGTGGCTTCCTGCAGCGAGTCGGTCAACGTCTGCAGCGCCTGCTCGAAGCGTGGCTTGTCCAGGTCACCGACATTCTGGCCGAGATCCTGTAGCGCCGTGTTGAGCGTGTACGGAGTCGTGGTGCGGCCCAACGGGATCACCGTTGAATCACCGCCCCCTTGTGGCGTCACCGCCAGCGACTTCTCGCCGAGCACGGTGTCGGTCTTGATCGAGACCAGCGACTGGTCACCAACCCGGACAGCGCGGTCGACGGTGAAGGTCACCTTGGCCGCATCGCCCGCCAGCTCGACGCCGGTCACCTGACCGACCTTGATGCCCGACACGTTGACGTCGTTGCCGGGCGAAATCCCGCCGGCATCGGTGAAGTACGCCTCGTAGGGCTTGCCCTGCGGCCAGAACGGCAGGCTGGTGTAGCCGAACGACACCAGCACCAAACACGTCACCAGGAAGATGCCGAAGATCCCCGTCCGCAAGGGGTTCGACTCGTCGGGTCTACTCATCGACCGGTGCACACCTCCCCTTGGACGGATCAGGCGGTCCACCGAACGGGACCAGAATGTCGCTACCGGCAGGACCGTTGATCTTCAAGCGGGTCGAACAGTAGAAGATGTTGAAGAACGAACCGTAGGCGCCGAGCGCATTGAGCCGCAGGTAGTTTTCGGCGAGCGGCTCGATGACTTTGTTGACGTCGGCCTTGCGCTCGTCGAACCGCTGGGCGAACGGGCGGACGTTCTCGATCACGCCCTGTACCGGTCGGCGTGACTGCACCAGCATGTCGGTGAGGTCGTTCTCGGCGGTGGCAAGCGGTTGGATCGCGCCGGCGATCGGGTCACGGCCTTCGGCCAGACCGGTGATGAGCTTCTGCAGTTGGTCGACGCTGGCGTTGAACTGTGCCCCCTTCTCGTCGACGGTGGCGAGCACGGTGTTCAGATTCGTGATCACGTCGCCGATGAGCTGGTCTCGGGCGGCGATGTTCTGGGTGAACGCGCTGGTGCTCGACAGCAGGTTCGACAGTGCGCCGCCCTGGCCCTGCAGCAGTTCGATGACCGCGTTGCTCACCTCGTTGACCTTCTGGCCGTCGAGGCCCTTGAGCACCGGGCGCAGACCGCCGAGCAACGCGTCGAGGTCCAGCGCCGGCTGGGTGTTGGTCTTCGGAATGGTCGAGCCCGCAGGAAGTTTCTTCAGCTCGCCGGGTCCGGAGGTGATCTCGAGATAGCGGTCGCCGACGAGGTTCTCGTAGCGCACCACGGCGCGGGTGGAGGTGTAGAGCTGGTAGCGCTCGTCGACGTCGAACGCGACGTCGACGGTGTTGTCGGGGTTAAGCGTTACTTCGTTCACGTTGCCGACGGGCACACCCGCGATGCGCACATCCTGACCGGGCTTCAGCCGTGACGCGTTGGCGAACGTCGCGTGGTAGCCGGTTTCCGGCGCGAACCGGAACTCACCGAACACCACCACGAGACCCGCCGCGACCAACAGCATCACCACGGTGAAGATGCTGACGTTGAGCAGCGTGCGGTCGCGCCTCATCAGAAGTCGTCCCTCTCCGCGAACGCGCCGTTGAACAACCACTGCAGCGTCGAGGGTGCGTCGAACTGCACCTCGGTGTTCGGTTGGTACGGCACATAGGCGTTGTCGGTGACCAGGAACTTGGAGCGGTACCACGAGCCGCCGAACTGCTTGCTCGGGACGTTGGGCAGGCCACGGCAGTTGGGCCCGCCGGAGGCGTTCACGATCGGCAAGCTCTCCGGGTAGGTGTAGGCAGGCGAACCCGGAAGGAAGTTCGATGCGACGAACAGGCCCGGACGGATACCACCGATGACCGGCGCGAACCGGTCCACCGCCAGGGCCGTGCCCTCGAGGATGCAGCCGAACTCCGGCGAGTACTCGCCCGCCACGCTCAGCGGCGCGCGCAGCCGCTGCATCGCGGCGATGTAGTCTTCCGCGCCCGGCTCGAGGGTGGCGGTGCCGTTGTTGGCCAGACCCGTCGCGGCGAGCAGTGTCGCGTTGAGGTTGTCCTGTTCGTCGACGATCGTGTTGCTGATCGTCGGCGCGTTGTCGAGGATCCGTGCCACGTCGGGCCCGGCGTCGCCGTAGATGTTGGCCACCACCGCTGTCTTCTGCAGATCCTCCTGCAGCGTCGGCAGCTTCGGGTTCAGTTGCTCGAGATAGTAATTCAAGCCGGCCAGGGTAGCCCCGAGGTCATCGCCGTTACCGCGCAGCCCTTCTGCCAACGCGCTCAGCGTCGCGTTGAGGTGGATCGGGTCGATCTTCTGCAGCACCTTGTTCAAGGTCTGGAACAGCGTGTTGACCTCGAGTTGCACGTCTTTCGCGGCCACCGTCGCCCCGGATTTGAGGTGTCCGACCGGTTCCTCGGGTGGGAGGAACTCCACGGCCTTGGCACCGAAAACCGTTGTGCTCCCGATTCGTACCGGAGCGTTGGCCGGGATGTAGCGCATCTCGCTGCTGTCGATGGCCAGGGTCAGCTTCGCTTCGTCCCCGGTGTACTCGATCTTCTTGACCTTGCCGATCTGCACACCCCGGTACTTGACCTTGGCGTCGCGTTCCATCACCAAGCCGGCCCGCGGTGAGGTGACGCTCACGGTGTCGGTGGGCGTGAACGCGGCGGTGTAGGCCAGATAGGTGAAGACCGTCGCCGCCAACAGGATCGCAGCCAGGATCGCAGCAGCGATCCGTACGTGGCCGCGATTGGCGTCACCGTCTGACATCGAATCCCGCCTAGCCCGAGAGGTTGAAGTTGCCGGACGCGCCGTACACGGCGAGTGAGATGAACAACGTGATGGTGACGACGACGATCAGCGAGGTGCGCACGGCCTGGCCCACCGCAATACCGACGCCGACCGGACCGCCGGATGCGTTGTAACCGTAGTAGGTGTGCACCAGCATCACCGCGACCGCCATCACGATGGCTTGCAGAAAGGACCACAACAGGTCCGTCGGTATCAGGAACGTGTTGAAGTAGTGGTCGTAGAGGCCCGCCGACTGGTCGTTGATGAACACCGTGGTGAAGCGCGCTGCGAAGAACGACGCCAACACCGCCAGCGAGTACAGCGGGATGATCGCGACCATCCCGGCCATCAGCCTCGTGGAAACCAGGTAGGACACCGAGTGCACAGCCATCGACTCGACGGCGTCGATCTCCTCGGAAACCCGCATGGCGCCCAGTTGTGCTGTGGTGCCCGCGCCGATGGTCGCCGCCAGCGCGATGCCCGCGATGACCGGAGCGACGATGCGCACGTTGAGGAATGCCGAGAGGAACCCGGTCAGCGCCTCGATGCCGATGTTGCCGAGCGAGGAGTAACCCTGCACGGCGATGACGCCGCCCGAGGCCAGGGTGAGGAACGCCGCGACGCCGACGGTGCCGCCGATCATCACCAACGCGCCGGTGCCCATCGTCATCTCGGCAATGTTGCGGATGGTCTCCTTGCGATAGCGGGTGACCGCGTTGGGCAGGTAGCGAATCGTCTCGCCATAGAACAGCGCCTGCTCGCCGACGGTGTCGACGACCTTCGGCAGGCCGCGGAAAATCCGGCGGAAACGAAGCGTCGCGTCGTAGCTCATGATTGTCCGCTCTTCGCGCACGCGTCCCCCGCAAGCGGGCGGCACCCCCACATCATCGTTCCAGCACCCGGACCCCGACAGCCGTCATGATCACGTTGATCACGAACAGACAGATGAACGCATAGACGACCGTTTCGTTGACCGCAGTGCCCACCCCCTTCGGTCCGCCCTTGACCGTCAGGCCGCGGTAACAGCCGACCAGGCCGGCCACGACACCGAACAACAACGCCTTGATCTCGGCCATGACGAGCTCGCCGAGCCCGGTCAGCACCGTCAGGCCGTTGATGAACGCGCCGGGGTTCACGCCCTGCAGGAAGACGGAGAAGACGTAACCGCCGGACAAGCCGATCAGGCAGACCAGGCCGTTGAGCATCAGCGCGACGAACGTCGACGCCAACACGCGCGGCACCACCAGACGCTGAATCGGGTCGATGCCCAGCACCCGCATCGCGTCGATCTCCTCGCGGATCGTGCGCGCGCCGAGGTCGGCGCAGATCGCGGTGGCACCCGCGCCGGCCACCACCAACACCGTCACGACCGGGCCCAGCTGGGTGATGGTGCCGAACGCGGTACCGGCGCCGGAAAGGTCGGCGGCACCGATTTCGCGAAGCAGGATGTTGAGCGTGAACGCCACCAGCACGGTGAACGGTATGGCGACCAACAGGGTGGGCACCAGCGAGACCCGCGCGATCATCCACGTCTGATCGAGGAACTCGCGGAACTGAAAAGGTCGCCGGAAGATCTTGGCGAAGGTGTCGAACGACATTTCGACGAACCCGCCCACGGCCCGAGCCGGTGCCGCGAGCTGTTCGATCAACCTAGGCTCCTTTTCGGATAGGTGACTGCGGACTCTGTTGGCGAAGGATCCCGTAGTCCTTGCCGCGGAGGTCCGCCCACCCCTGGTCTAAGCGATGCTCTTAGTGAGCCGGCTCATCCTAACTAGAACAAGTTCGCAGTGTCAAAGAACGGCAGAAACAGACCAAAATGTTATAAACCCGCTGGTCAGAAGCACTGTGACCTGCGCCATTGTAGAACGTGTTCTAGTGCGTGCTGCGCTTTGGTCGACGCAGGCTCAGTCTGGCTGTTCCATCAGCTCCGTGGCCGAGAAACACCGTCCGGCGTCGCGATCAGCAAAGTAGTTTTGCAGCACCGCCGACAATTCGGTGGCTTCCCATGCATCGGACTCCGCATTGAACCGAGCTTCGACGGTAGGCGCGGCCACCAGCGTCACCGTGGGACCGTAGACGATGAACAGCTGCCCGTTGACCCTTTCCGATGCCGGCGAAGCGAGAAATCGAACAAGCTTTACCACGTGCTCGGGCGACAACGGATCGACCTGATCTTCGGCGAGCTCGGGCGCCTCGCCGAACACGTCGGCCGTCATCGCCGTGCGGGCGCGCGGTGCGATCGCGTTGGCGCGCACTCCGTAGCGCTCCAGCGCCCGTGCCATCGACAACGTGAGCGCGGTGATACCGGCTTTGGCCGCCCCGTAGTTGGCCTGCCCGACCGGACCGACCAGCCCCGCCTCCGATGAGGTGTTGATGACCCGGCCGTAGACCGAGCCGGCTTGCCCCGAGGTCGCCGACGGGTCGACTCCGGCCGCCTTGGCCTTCGCGCGCCAGTAGGTGGCGGCGTTGCGGGTCAGCAGGAAGTGCCCACGGAGGTGCACGGCGATCACCGCGTCCCAATCCTCGTCGGACATGTTGAACAGCATCCGGTCGCGGGTGATGCCGGCGTTGTTGACGACGATGCTCAACCCGCCGAGCCCGTCGGCGGTCTCGACCAGCTCGTCGGCCGTCGACCGCGCGGAGATGTCACCCGCGACTGCGACGGCCTTCGAGCCCGCCGCGACGATCTCGTCGATGACGTCGGATTTGTCCAGCGCGGCGGCGATATCGTTGACCACGACGGTCGCACCGGCTTGGGCGAGGCCGATGGCCTCGGCGCGGCCCAGCCCGGCGGCCGCGCCGGTCACCACCGCGACGCGTCCGGACAGATCGGTTGCGGTTTGCTCGGTCGTCACTTAATGAATACCTCTAGTCTTGGCGTTTCAGGGCTGCGCGAGGGCATTCCTCGATCGCGCGCTCGGCCCTCTCCACATGGTCGGCGGGCACCGGGTCAATTTTCACCACGGCGTAATCATCATCATCTAGCTCGAACAGTTCCGGGTCGATTCCTACGCAGATCGCGTTACCCTCGCACCGGTCCCGGTCCACTTCCACTCGCATGACAACCTCCTACCCCTCAGGCGTCTCCACCCTGGACCACCAGACTAGAACGTGTTACAACCGGAATTGGGCCCAGGGTGCACAGGCACCCAGACTACGGCGCGCAGATTAGTGAGGACGACGGAATGCGGATCGGCTACACCCCCGAACAGGAGGAGCTACGCCGCGAGCTGCGCGCGTACTTCACCAAGCTCATGACACCCGAGCGTGCCGAGGCGCTGGCATCCAACGACGGCGAGATGGGCCGCGGCAACGTCTACCGCGAGACGGTGGCCCAGATGGGCAAGGACGGGTGGCTGACGCTGAGCTGGCCCAAGGAGTTCGGCGGTCAGGGCCGCCCGCCGATGGACGGGCTGATCTTCAACGACGAGGCCGCCATCGCCAACGTTCCGGTGCCGTTCCTGACCATCAACAGCGTCGCGCCCACGATCATGGCGTTCGGCACCGACGAGCAGAAAAAGTTCTATCTGCCCAAGATCGCCTCGGGCGATCTACACTTCTCGATCGGCTACTCGGAGCCGGGTGCAGGCACCGACCTCGCCGCGCTGCGCACCACCGCCGTGCGCGACGGCGACGACTATGTGATCAACGGCCAGAAGATGTGGACCAGCCTGATCGCCTACGCCGACTACGTGTGGCTGGCGGTGCGGACGAACCCGGACGCCAAGAAGCACCGGGGGATCTCCATGCTGATCGTGCCCACGAACGCCGAGGGCTTCTCCTGGACCCCGGTGCACACCATGGCCGGCGTGGACACCAGCGCCACCTACTACTCCGATGTGCGGGTGCCCGTCTCCAACCTGGTCGGCGAGGAGAACGCCGGCTGGAAACTGGTCACCAACCAGCTCAACCACGAGCGGGTGGCCCTGGTGTCTGCACAGCCGATCTTCCTGGCGCTCAACGGGGTTCGCGAATGGGCGCAGAACACCAAGGATGTGCACGGCGACCGGCTGATCGACGCGGAATGGGTGCAGCTCAACCTCGCCCGGGTGCACGCCAAGGCCGAGGTGCTCAAGCTGATCAACTGGGAGCTGGCGTCCACCGAGGATGCCGCACCGTCCCCCGCTGACGCGTCGGCGGCCAAGGTCTACGGCACGGAACTGGCGACCGAGGCCTACCGGCTGCTGATGGAGGTGCTCGGTACCGCGGCCACACTGCGGCCGGGCTCGCCGGGCGCGCTGTTGCGGGGCCGGATCGAACGGATGCACCGCAGCTGCCTGATCCTGACCTTCGGCGGCGGTACCAATGAGATCCAGCGCGACATCATCGGGATGGTCGCGCTTGGCCTGCCCAGAGTGAACCGGTAAGGACGGCACCCAATGGATTTCAAGACGACGGAAGCCGCCGACGATCTCGGCGGGTTGGTCCGCACCATCACCGACTCGGTATGCACGCCCGAGCACCAGCGGAACCTCGACGGCCTCGACCACCGGTTCGACAAGACGCTGTGGGCCAAGCTGATCGAGGCCGATGTGCTCTCGGCCGCCGCGCCTGATGCGGTGGGCGGCGGCGGTTTCGGAGTGCTGGAGCAGGTCGCGGTGCTGGTGGCGCTGGGTCGGCAGCTGGCCGCGGTGCCCTACCTCGAGTCGATCGTCCTGGGCGCGGGCGCCCTGGCGACGTTCGGCTCCGAGGCACAGCAGCAGCAGTGGGCGGTGCCTGCGGTCAAGGGCGAGATGATCCTCACCGTCGCGCTCGACAGCGAGATGGGCGAGGGTCCGGTCAAGGCGCAGTCCTCCGGGGAGGGCGGATATCGGCTCACCGGGTCACGTACGCAGGTGCTCTACGGACCCGTCGCAGATGCGTTTCTACTCCCGGCCGACACCGACTCCGGAACAACGGTTTTCATCGTGGCAGCCGATGACGCCGGGGTGACGGTCGAGTCGCTGGACACCACCGGCCATGGCAGCGTCGGGCATCTTGCGCTGCACGGCGTGGAGTTGGGCGCCGATCGCGCGGTCGGCGGCGACGAGGTGCTGACCTGGTTGGCCACGCGGGCCTCGTTGGGCCGCAGCGCGTTCCAACTCGGCGTGGTCGAGCGTGCGCTCGAGCTCACCGCCACCTACGCGCGTGAGCGTGAGCAGTTCGACCGACCGATCGGTAGCTTCCAAGCGGTGTCGTCGCGGTTGGCCGACGGCTACATCGACGTCAAGGCGTTGCGGCTGACCGTGACCCAGGCGGCGTGGCGGCTCTCCGAGGGTCTTCCCGCCGTCATCGACGTCGGCACCGCGGCGTTCTGGGCCGCCGAGGCCGGGCACCGCGTCGCGCACACCACGGTGCACGTGCATGGCGGCGTCGGCATCGACATCGACCACCCGGTGCACCGGTACTTCCTGGCTGCCAAGCAGATCGAGTTCGCGGTCGGCAGCGCGACCGGGCAGTTGCTGCGCATCGGCAGGGAGTTGGCGGACTCGCCGGCGTAGCCGTGGACGCACTGCCCACCGTCGCGGCCCTGCTGACGCCGCTGGTCGACGTCGAGGACCGCGGGCTGTACTTCGAGAAGTCCTTCGTCTGCTGGCGCGATCACCTCAGCGAGAGTGCGGCGGTGGCGGCCGCACTGCGGGCGCGCATGGATCCCGACCGCCCACCTCATGTCGGCGTGCTGCTGCAGAACACCCCGGCATTCTCGGCAGTGCTGGTGGCCGCGGGGCTGACCGGCATCGTGCCGGTGGGGCTCAACCCGGTGCGCCGCGGCGCGGCGCTGCGCCGCGACATCACCCATGCGGATTGCCAAGTGGTGCTGGCCGATACGGCCTATGCCGACATCCTGGGCGACGTCGAACACGTCAACGTCGACTCGCCAGACTGGGCGCAGGAGGTGGCCACGCACGCCGACGAACCGGTCCGCCCATACGACGCCGAACCTGGCGATTTGTTCATGCTGATCTACACGTCGGGCACCAGCGGTGACCCCAAGGCGGTCAAGTGCAGCCACGGCAAGGTCGCGATCGCCGGGGTGACCATGACGGGGCGTTTCGACCTGGGACCCCGCGATGTCTGCTACGTCTCGATGCCGCTGTTCCACTCCAACGCGGTGCTGGTGGGCTGGTCGGTCGCGTTGGCGTCACAAGGCTCACTTGCGTTGCGCCGCAAGTTCTCCGCCTCGCAGTTCCTGCCCGACGTGCGTCGCTACGGGGCGACGTACGCCAACTATGTCGGCAAGCCGCTGTCCTACATCCTCGCCACCCCACAGCGTCCCGACGACGGCGACAACCCACTGCGGGCGGTGTACGGCAACGAGGGGGCACCCGCGGACGTCGAGAGGTTCGCCCGGCGGTTCGCCACCGTGGTGATGGACGGGTTCGGGTCGACCGAGGGCGGCATCGCGATCGCCAAGACACCCGACACGCCTCCGGGCGCGCTGGGCCCGCTGCCGCCGGGCACCGACATCGTCGACGTCGAAACCGGCGAACCGTGCCCACCGGGGGTGACCGGTGAGTTGGTGAATGTCTCGGGCGCTGGGCGTTTCGAGGGCTACTACAACGATCCGCAGGCCGACGCCGAGCGGATGCGCGACGGCGCGTACCACAGCGGCGACCTGGCCTACCGCGACGAGGACGGCTACGCGTACTTCGCCGGAAGGCTCGGCGACTGGATGCGGGTGGACGGGGAAAACCTCGGCGCGGCACCGATCGAGCGGGTGCTGCTGCGCCACCCCGACGTGGTGGAGGTGGCGGTGTACGGCATCCCGGCGCCCGACGTCGGCGATCAGGTGATGGCCGCGCTGACGTTGGCGGACGGTTCGACGTTCGATCCCGAGGCGTTCCGCCGGTTCCTGGCCGAACAACCCGACCTGAGCCCGAAGCAGTGGCCGTCGTTCGTCAGGATCAGCAACGCACTTCCGCGCACCGAGACGTTCAAGGTGATCAAGCGTCACCTGGCCGCCGAAGGCGTCGACTGCGCCGACCCGGTGTACCGGGTGCCCCGGCCACACTCCACCCGCCCATGACCGACACACGCCTTAGGCTCGACGCGCTAAACACCGACCCGGCCCTCGGCGCTGAAGGTGGTGGCCCACCTCGACGCGTCGACGACCAGCACTGCAGCACACCGGATCTCATGCTCGACAACGTCGTCGGCATGGCGCACTTCTTCTATATCCACCACACGTTCGCGACCTCTTCAAGAACGTGATCGACGGTCACACCGAGAGCCAGTACATGGAGTCACGATCTCGGCCCCGGCTTCACCGCCGAGGTGGTGCTGATCAACAGCCACGACCCCGTCACCCACGACTCGTTCGTGTTGCAGTGGGGGGTTACGGTGCAGCGGATTCCCGGCCTGCCCGCTCAGAACGCCGAGAAGCTGGCGGCGGCACTTAACCCGCGACGGGCGAATAGCCAAGCCGGATCAGACGATCCACGTCCACCCGTAGGTGTGCTTGATGCTGTCACACCCGTAGAAGATCTCCACCTTATCGACGCCAGGGTACTGGGCAATCTCGTCCATCGCGGCGGAGATAAGCGCGTCGTGGTCCGGGGCGATGAGCACCGCGATCAGGTCGAAGTCGTCGAGCACCCGGCTCAATTCCGGAACGTCGTCCCTCTTGGCCACCTTTGCCGCAACCGACTTCTGTTTGCCCGGCGCGGTCTTGATACCGATATAGCCGTGTGCCGCGAAGCCGAACGCTGCGACGTTCGACACCGCCTGAATCCGGAACACCCGGTCCGAGAGCATCCGCTTGATGCGCCCGCGCACCGTGCCTTCCGACACCCCCAACTCGGTGGCGATACTGCGGTTGCTGCGCCTCGCGTTCTGCTGCAGGAGTCGGATGATCTCCAGATCGGTCTCGTCGACGGTGTCACTCGGCTGCGCCTCGGGCATGGTGCCGGGATCCCGAAATGTGGCCCAGTTGCTGTCGAACTTGAGAACGTCGAGCGAGAGCGCACCGTGCACCGACGCGACCCCGCGAATCGACCGGAGTTGACCGCCGAACATTTCCGAGATGTGTTGACGGTCGCGGCACAGCACCGGGCCGATGACGTCATAGCGACCAGAGCAGATGGTCACCCCGATCGCCTCTGGAAGCTTCGCGAAATCGGCCGCAACGTCACGCGCGGGCCGTCCGGAGACGTTCAGCATCGCCAAAACCATTTCGCGGTGGCCGAAAAGGCGGATATCGGTGACCGCGACAACGCGCATCAGATTGGACTCCTCCAACCTACGCAAGTGGGCCGCGACCGTGACCTCATTGACTCTGAGGTGGGACGCCAGGGAGCGGTGGCCTTCCCGCCCATCGCGCCGCAGTCGCTCGATCAGGGCACGATCGAGATCGGTCAACTCCGATAGGGCGGACGGATCTACGACATCTGCCACGTCGCCACCATCAGCTTGATCGCCAACACGAGATCTTGCCTCGTCGCGAGCCACCCCACCGTCCTGTCACATCGAAGTCTGCGACATACAGCCGCTTCCGCAGCCTGCCCTCCGTACGCTATAACACGTCGGCGGGCAGGCGAGCCAACACGGCGTTGCACCGGTAGCGTGCACTGTCGCGCTAAAATGTGCGCCACGTGCGTCCCTTCCGTTGGGGCTTCGAACCCGTTATCCCGCAACCGATGAACTCGGTCCTCAATACGCCGAGGTGCGCATCGAAAGCCCAGAATGTTCTACGCATAGTTGATGCTATCAGTTGATACTAATCAAGTATGCCTATACTCATCGCGTGACCGATGCCGAAGTTCGAGTTACTCACGTTTCCGCTTCGCCCTCCGGGTCTCACCGTTCGGTGCTGATCGTCGGCGCGGGAACCTCCGGAAGCGTCCTGGCCGCACGGCTCAGTGAATCGCCCGCCCTGTCGGTGACGCTGCTGGAGGCCGGCGGTACCGACGACTACGGCGACGAGATCACCAATCCGGCTCGGGCGCATGAGGTTTGGTCGAGCCTCGCTAACTCGGACTTCGTCCCGATGAAAGGCCCGGCAGGTGACATCCCCATGCTACAGGGCCGAATCACGGGCGGTACTTCAGCGATCAACTATCTGGCGACGCTTCGCGGCCAGCCGCAGGATTACGACGCCTGGGAGGCGGCCGGCCTGGCTGGGTGGGGATGGTCAGACGTCCAGCGGTATTTCATTGCCGTCGAAAGCGACCTCGACTTCGGTCGGTCAGCTATTCACGGCAACGCGGGTCCGCTGACCGTCTCACGGTGGAAGCCCGGTGAACACAGCGCTTATCAAGCCGCGTTCGCCGAAGGACTGCGCCAGGTCGGGATCAAGCCGGTCGCAGACGTCAACGATCCAGCTCAGTTGCCCGGTATCGGTGTCTTCCCTGCCACCCTGAATGCGTCGCGCCAGCGCATGACAACCAGCACTGCGTATCTGACCACGGACGTCCGGAGCCGGCCGAACCTGCTCATCCGAACCGGCGCCACGGTGGCCCGGCTTTTCGTTGACGACGGGCGCACCAGGGGCGTGATGCTCGACACCGGCGAAGAACTCCATGCCGATGAAGTCATCGTCACGGCAGGGGCGGTCGAAACACCGACCCTGCTGCTGCGTTCCGGCATCGGCCCGCGTGAGCAGTTGACTGCTCGGGGCCTTCCCGTCCACGCGGACCTCCCGGTCGGCTCGACGATGAGCGACCATCTCGGCACTGCGCTGATCTATCACCACGACGCGCCCCGCGCCGGATCCGGTGGCCCCGCACAGTCCGTGCTGGTCGGCGCTTCGAACGGTAAAGACATTGACTACCATGCCTTTCCGACACCACTGCTGGGCAGCGATGACCCGTCGACGTTCATGATGCTGGTCTTTCTGCTGCGCTCCACCGGCCGTGGCGGCGTTGTCCTCGACGCCGATCCGGCTGCTCCGCCGCGGGTGACCGCTCCACCGCTGCCCGATGATGTCGGCGACCGACTCGGCCAGGCGTTCCGTCAGATCGCCGTCTGGGAACAATCCCCCGCCGCTCAAGCGATTGGCTGCCGGGCCGTCGAACCGCACGACCTGACCGCACCGACCGCAGTGGCCGATGCACTGTCCCGAATCACCGTGAGCTACGGGCACATGGTCGGGACCTGCCCGATGGGTCAGGTGCTCGACGCCCAGTGCAGGGTTCTGGGTGTCTCCGGATTGCGCGTGGCAGACGCGTCGGCGATGCCGACGATTCCAGCCGGCAATACCTATCTCGGTTGCGTGATGATCGCGGAGCGGATCGCCGCCCTGATCACGTCAGCAATCAGGCACACGGCTACTGCGCCGCACCGGTAGTCGGTCCCAGCACCTGCCAACTCAGGTCCATCCACGGCGCTGAAAGCCACGTCCGCGTCGGCTCGATCAGGAACCTCAACGGCCCTCGCTCACAATAGGTTCTGCTATCCGGGGTCACCGCGCAGGTGGTGCCTTCGTGGCGGATGAAACTTCGCGGTGGTATCGACTCGCGGGCTTGCGTGGGTGGAAACCTCACCGCCATCGACCAGTCGTAGTGCACGGCGCGGTCGCCGTTGATCCAACCGATATGCCTGACGTCAGGCGGGGCGCCGGGAATAACGCCGGTGCAGCCGAAGTTGCCTCGGCCCCAGATTCCGCAGTTCTGTCCGGTCGGCGCCACGAACCACAGACCGCCAGGCAGCATGAAGCGGTTGAGGTCGGCCTCCTCGTAGTAGCGGATGTCCGGCCACGGGTCAGCCGGCGAAACCGGCTCGGCGTGCACGGGGGCGACGGCACTCAGGGCGAAGGTTCCGACCATGGTGAGTGCGGCGCACAGAAGCAAACGTGATCCCCGAAAAGCCCTCGTGCCGATGGTTATTGCTGTGTCTAGGCGAAGTGTGGCGTGTTGCCGTAGCATGTCGCGTTCCCGATATCCAGCGTGCTCTGGCAGAGCACGTCACCTCGATGGACGATTCGTACCGTCACCCATTTGTTCGGCCAAGCTCCCGGTCGCCAGTCCGCGCGTACCTCGGCGCGGCCTGGACCGCCAGCCACGACCGTTTCGATCCGCCACGGAAGCGGTACGGAGGGAACAAGCGTCTTCCGGTCGCCGTCCCTGTACTCGATGTTCGTGGTGCGCACCACATTCGAGTAGATCTCATACGTCACGACGTCGTCGGCCGCCGCAGACGTCGCGGTCGACAGGGCTGGCGCGACAACGGCAGTCGCCATCATCAGCGGGGCAATGAGTTTCATCGCAGTCTCCGCCGGCACGTGGCGCTCACGGCCCGACCAGGACGACAGCGGTCAGCACTTTCGCCGCATCCGGATTGCGCGACATGCTCGTGCCGAACCCAGTGTAGGAGCAGTCTGGAATCGCCGCATACCCCTGCAGGATCAGACCTTTGATCGCGTCCGCCTCGTTATCGGCTGCGCCGCGCAGGATGTGAGTCTTTCCGCCTCCGCCGCCCAGATCATGAAGGATCGGCAAGGCGTCGCTGACCGGAACGTGCCTCGCGTTGTGACTGACGTAGGTGTCGGTCGACCGGTTGACGACCTTTGCAGTCGCGTCCGCGATCGGGTCGTGTGTGAGTGGACCGCATTGCCCGCCGGCGCGAAGCTGTGACACAGCGTCACTCAGGGCCGGAGCCGGGTCTGCGGCGGCGACGGCAAGACCCCCACCATCGATGATCAGCACAATCGTGTACGCCGCCACCAGCCGTGCCGTTCTTCCCGGGTATCGCATTGTCATGGGCCGTTCCCCTGATCACAGATGTGAGAGCGGTCGATCTTGCTGCCGAAGCGCATCGCATGCTGGAACGACGGCCCGGTGAACCAGGCCGGCTGCCGCCCCTTGATCCCGTCGCGCACGTTCGTCAGCTGTTCCCACAACCGGTAGAAGCTCTCCCCCTGGTAGACGGGGAAATAAAGGTCACCCACGTAGTTCCGGCTGATCGTTAGCGCGTTGGCGCGTGGGGTCAGAAAGTCCAACGACCGATCGAGGTTCGCCGCCACGGCGTCCGCCTGCGCCGCGATCCCGGGTGTCGCATAGTTCCCGTTCGCCTTGATCAGGTTGACGTTGATCCGGTCGATCTGGCCGTTCAGCTCGTCATACTGCGCGTTGTACCACTGGCACATCTCGCCCATGGCGGTAATGTCGGCCGGTGTCACCTCGTCACGCATCTGGTCGTAGGGGAGAGGGAACTGGGGTTCCCAGTTCGACGGCGTCGGTGTGATCACCGGCAGCGGGGCGGCCGGGGCGTCCTCGGATCGCCACGGATCCGAGTAGGGCACCTGCGTGAGCCCCGGCACCGGGTTCGGCGCGCTGCCCCCTGCCGGATCCGCGCCGGCGACACCGGTCAGCACGGCGGCCGCGGACGCGGCGATACTTGCGCAGGACGCCAGGACTCCCAACCACCGCAGGAGATCTCGTGGTCGGCGCGTTCGGGTCGGCTCAGTCACACACGAACACCTTTCTGTGGACGAAGTCGGTCAGTTCGGGGGCATGACGGCGTCGATGCCACCGACATCGGTGATCTGCCAGTTGTTGTTGCCGTCGAGCGTGATGCTGTAGGTCGCCGTCGACTGCAGCCCCTCGGGGGCCTGGACGGTCTTCGTCAGGACGCTGACGAACGCGTCGACCACATAGATGCCACCCTCCTGCGAGCGCACTTTCGCCACCAATGGCTTGGCTGTCGAGTTCCACTGCAGCGGAACGAGAATCTGCTCCATCGAGTCGGCGGCTTTCGACAGCTTCTCCTTCAGCTGGGGTGAGGTTCCCTCGACGAGCCGGGACTTCCAGGCGCCCAGATCTTTGAAGTCCATCGCGGCGGCGTTGACGGCATAGTCGAGCGCCACCTGCTCGGCATGCCGGTCGTTCGCCGCCTGGGCGGCGTTCGCGTCGAGTTCGGCTTCGGCGTCGTAGTACAGCCAACCCAGGACCGCGACAGCACCGATGAGGGCAACGAGAACGACGCCGACGACCACGGAGCGGACGCTGATAGACGCCGGTAGCCGGTGCACTCGGGTCGATGCCGTATCGGAGTCGGTCGATGGAGACTCGATCGTCTCCTCCTCGTCGGCGACCGTCGCGATTGCCGAGGTGTGTTCAGTGCGGTTTGTGGACATCGTTTGCCTTTCGTTTTTCGGTCACGGCGGCGGGATAGTGACACGCAGTGTTATCGCGCCGTCCTCGGGCACGGCCGCCAGCATGCTCGACAGCATCCGTCCGGTGTCGAAGTTCAGCAGCGATCCCGAGATGCCCTGCATCTTCGGCAGGAGCGCCTCGGTGACGACCTTCAGGTCGGGCGCCCGATCGTCGAGAAACTTCTGGATCCGGTTGAGGAAGGCCTGCAACAGCTCTAGGTTGTGTGGGTTGTTGGCGCGCACGATATCCATCGCTGCGTCGAAGTTCGCGTGAATCGTCGGGCCGAGCTTTCGGATATCCGGGGTGAGATCAGCCAGCGTCGGGCCGAGCCAGTCCGCGTTCTGGAGCAGGGTCTGCATGTTGTCGAGCAGTGCCTGCCCTCGGCCGTTCATATCGGCCGCGGCGTTGCGCAGCATAACGCTCGTCCGCCGCAGATTCGGCAGTACCCGTTGGGGGTCGGGTAAGGCGGCGTCGGCCTCGTCCACGATCCGCTTGAGTTGATCGGGCTCGAGCTGGTTGAGGACGCGCACGACGCTGGTGGCCAGTTCGGAAATGGAAGGGGGTTGCTCGACTGACTCGGTCGAGATGCGTTGGTTGTCCTGCAGCATCGGGCCATCCGACGTCCGCGGAAAGAGACCGATGTAGGTTTCGCCGAGCGCCGACAGGTTGTCGACGCGAACGATGGTGTCGACCGGGACCTCGTAGGTGCCGTCGACATAGAAGTCGACTGTCGCGTGGTCGACCGTCGCGTCGACGCGGGTGACCTTCCCTACGGGTACGCCGCGGAGCAGAACGCGCGAGTCCACCACAAGGCCGTTGATATCCGGGACTGTCATAAACAGGCTGACCCGGTCGGCCGGTGGTTTGAGCCGGATTCCCAGCGACGCGATATAGCCGATCGCCAAGACGCAGATGGCTCCGAAAACCAGAAATGACAACAGCGCTCGCTTCCTCACGGCATCGCTCCCAGTATTCGCAGCACGTCCTCGACGTTGTGGATCATCTCCTGCCCATCGGGACCGATGATCGAGGTGATGTTGATCGCGGGGTACTTGTCCACCGGCATGAAGTAGTCGGTGAACAGCTTTCGCCAGCGAGGGGCTTCGTCTTCGAAGGCCCACTTGCTCTGCTGGATGGCGCCGGCTGCGGTAGCCAGCGAATCGAGCATCGGCACCAGCCAGAATCCGCCGCTGTAGATGCTGCCGATTGAGGGCAGCAGGATCCCGATGTAGGAGGCCACCTCGAAGCCCCGGTCGAAGCCCAGCATGCCCGCGGGCGAGAACCAGTGCTCAAAGTAGGGCAGTTTGGTGTGCATCACGTCTACCGTGCCTGCGACTCCCTCGAGCCAGGTGTCGACGACGTCGATGTTGTCCGACAGCTCGGACAGGTCGGTGGCGAATCGCGCTGCAAGCCCACGGATCTCCGGCTCTGGCGGATTGATGCGGTTGAGCCGAATCACGGTGTCCTGTGCGCGCTGGATCGACCCGCTTGCGATGAAGTTCGCCAGGCCGGCGATAGTGTCTTCCAGCTGGGGCGGGGATGTGGTCTGCGCGAGCGGGATTCGCCCATCCGGCGGTAAGGCTTGTGCTGGTGTGTCGACAGTCGATGGACGTTCGAGGGCGACATAGATGTCTCCGAGCACGGTCGCCTGCTGCAACGTCGCGTGAACATCGGATGGCACCGCCACCTCGGGATCGATTCGAGAGGTGACATCGACGTGATCGCCGGCGAGCCGGATTCCGCTGACCGCGCCGATATTTCGGCCGTCCATCACCACCTTCGCCCGATCGGGCAGGTTGAGCACGTTGGAGAACTCCAGGACGAGCTCGTACCCATCGCGGTAGCTTGCGCCCGGTTCCGGCAATGAGTTGACGGTGATCGATGCACACGACGAGAGCAGCAGCGTGTAGATCAGCGCGAGCATCGAGGACCAGCGGCGCTTCATCGTTTCGCCTGCATCAGGACGTACTGAAGGAGCGCGACGTCGACCGCGTACGGTTGGCCGGCCACGTCGGCGCAACTACCGGGAACGGTGGTGTTCATGAAGCCACAGAGCGCAAGGCCGTCATGAGTGGGTATGCGGTACATGGGCGGACGCCAGGCGATCGTGAACTGCTGTTTGTTGAAGTGATTGGCGGCGGTGTTAATCCACCAGGGCACCGGGTTGAGTAGGTCGGCCATCGCGTTCGCGTGCGGGCTCATCTTCCGCAGCGCCATCGACAGCGAGTCCAGCGTGAGCTGTGTTTCCTCACCGAGGTTCTCCTCCAGATCGGCGACCGCCGTGATCACCTCCGGAAAGGCGTCCACAAACCGGGTACCTCCTTCGACGGCCCGAATGACTTCCGGAGTCGTCGTCTGCGCGTCGAGCAGGATCTGCTTCAGTGGGCCTCGCATCTCGGTCAGCATGGTGGTCAACTCGGCGAGATTCCGGATGATCGAACCCATGTCGCTGATCGCACCGTCGGGGCTGTCCAACAGGGCTGACGACGCGGTGAGAAGTTGATTGGCGGCCTGTCCGTTGTCCTGCATCATTTTGTCCAGCCCACTGACCGTGGCGGCGATGCTGGTCGCACCGTCCGGACTGATGGAGTTGACGAACTCGGTCGCCGACCCGATCACCGCCGACAGCGATTTCGGAGTGGCTGTCCGGTCCATCGGTATGCACTCACCGACGGCCAGTTGCGGACCGGACTCGTAGTTGCCGACCATTTCCAGCGCCCGGTCGGCAAGGATCGACGGGGACCGGGTGACCGCCCTGACATCGCTGGGCAGCGGCCGGTCCTCGGTCACGCTGAAATTGACCCGCACGTGGGTGGTCGAGGGTTCGACGGAAGTCACCTCTCCGATGGGATAACCCATCTGGGTAACCGGGTTGCCGACGTACAGACCGACGCTGTCGGACATGTGCGCACAGTAGGCGACGGATTCGGCGGGCCGCCCGGCGCTCGATGAGCAGGACAGCGTCGCCGCGGCGAGCCCCGTTGCAACGAGTCCGGTGACCGTGCCGCGTTCGCGACGACGCGGCAACATCTTCGGTGTCAACATGGGCTTTCCGGCATCGGTATGCAGATATCGGTTGCGAGTAATTCCGGGCGTGCGTTCTGGGCGTCCAGGACCCGATCGAGCTTGTTCCTGATTCGGCGGAGCCCTTTGACGACGGCACCGTTGCGGTCGGCCCAGGTGCGGAAGATCTCCTGCCAGTTGCGGATCTTCTCGATGAACTTCTCGCGGTGTTTCAGGTAGAACGGTGCCACCGGGACCAACGAGTCGCCGACCGCACCCAGCCCCTGCAGCGCCGCGGCGAACCCCTCCCCGTAGATCACCAGTGTCTGTTCGACGATCGAGATCTTCGAGATGATCGCCCTGAGTTGGCCCTTGAAGTTGCTCAAACTCTCGATGTACTCGTCGGAGAGGTTCAGGATCGCCGTGATCTGACCGCGCTGTCGCTCGCTGATCGAAGTCAATCTGTTCCCGGCCTCGATGACAGCGGTCAGCGCCTCGACGTTGGTACCGGTGAGCCCCTCCTGCATCTCGTCAAGCGATTCCCGGAGCGGCGTCGCGTCGATCTGTCCGGTGAGCTCAGTGGCATCGGTCAGAGTCTGCATGAGGTTGTACGGAACCGTCACCCGCTCAGCGGGAATCGCAGTGCGTCCCAGCGGCTTCTCGCCAAGCGAGGCGATGTTGACGTAGTAACCGCCGACGACGGTGAGCATCCGGATCTCTACCTGGGACTGGTCGCCCACGAAGGCTGACCCTTCGATCTTCGCGTTCACCTTGACCTGATCGCGTTCCATGGCGAGGTCGGTCACCTTGCCCACCGTGATCCCGGCGATCCGGACGGTGTCGCCGTGACTAATCGATGAGGCGTCCCTGGTGTAGAAGGCGATGTTCTGGGACCCGGGCGGGCTGATGTAGAGCATCGCGACGACCGTCGCCAGTGCACACAACAATGCCAGCGCGCCGACACCCCACGTGGTCGGGTTACGCAGGAGTTTCATCGGTTGCATAGCACCACCCTCTGCCCGTTGAGCAGTACGTCCATCGTCGGCGGCAGCTGTGCCGGCCCCCGCGAGCACGGCTTCGGTTCTCCGGTGGGTACCGGCGGGCCGATGTTCTCCCAGATAACAGGCACCACCTTGAAGGCCTGAATTGCGTTGTCCAGGTTCGTGAACGCCTTGTCGAGCGCAGCGTCGATATCGATGTCCTTCTGCAGACCGAGGTTGTGCAGTAGGCGCATAACCGGTGAGGTGAAGCCGGCACCGTAGAGATCTGACTTGCGGAATTCGTCGAGGATGCTCAGTATCTGGTCGAGGGGCCGGTTGAGCCAGTCCAGGATCTGCACCAGATCCTTGGAGTGACCGCCCATCTTCTCGGCGATCGCGTCGAGGTTCTGCATCAAGGTCGCGACAACTTGCTGGCGGTTGGACATGAAGTCGGTCAGCTTGCGCATGCTGTCGAGCATTGGGCCGAGTCCGCTGCCATCACCGGACAGGTAGGCGGCGGCATTCGCGGTGAAGATGTCAATCTCCTCGGGGCTCAGCGTGGCGAAAACCGGTTGCAGGCCGTTGAACAGAGTGGTGATGTCCAACGACGGCTGGGTCATCGACGTCGGAACGTGGCTGACTCCTGGGTCCAACGAGCTTTCGGCCGAATTCTCCACATCCACATAGCGCAACCCGGTGAGGGCCTGGTACTTGATGGCAAGCCGGGTCTTGGACGTCACGGTGTACTGCCGGTCCAACGTGAAGCCGACGGATGCGACGCTCTGTCCGCTCTGGCGCTTCAGCCCCAGCGACGTCACCTTGCCGACACGCACACCGCGCACGCGCACGTCGGCGTCGATCCGCAAACCGGCGGCATCGGCGAAATCCGCTGTATAGGACCGAGTCTCACTGGCGACGGGCTGCAGCATCACGTTCGCGAGCGCGATGAACAACACTAACGCGCCCGCTGCACTCAGCCCGAACCGCCACAATGCGGCAAAGGGCCTCACGGCGTGACTCCCATCGCGCCCAGCGGCGCCGCCACACCGGGCAGATTGTCGAGCACGATCCGCACCTGCAGTGCCCGCTGCTCCGGCGAACCGCCGTACATGTTCTCGAACCGCCGCCGCAACTCCGTCATCGTCTGAGCGAAGTCCTCCGGTCGGACGAGTCCCGGCACGGTGTCGGTCAGGGTCTTGACGATCTCCACGGCCGGCAATAGTTCCTCGACGTGCGACGACTCCAGCTTGCCGACCGCACCGAAAAGCCCGTACGTTGCGAGTTCGACAGTCGGGAGGTAGTGCTTCTGCCAGAATTCTTCAGTCACCTCTCCACCTGTGTGGTCGAAGACGACAAGCCCGGCGTTGTCGAACACGTGACCGCTTTCGGTGGCCGCATCGACGAAAAATGGGAACACGGCGCTCAATCCGGTTGCATTGGCCAGCAGCCGCGCAGTGCTCACGGTCTGCACGTTGTCGACCGCCTTCGTCACCATCAACATCGTCTCGATCAGTGGGTTTAGCCCGTCGACGTAGGCCGTCGACCGGTCGATCACCTGGACCAATTGCGGTGTCACCACCCCGTCGGTGATCTCGCCGAGCCGGGAGAGCAGCGTCTGCAGCGCGAAGTTCCCGCGGGGTGTCACCTGGATCCGCATGCCGTCTTCGAGGGGGCGGCCACCACCACCGCGCACCAGGTTGACGCCGGTCACGCCGAAGTAGTTCGCCGGGCGGAAATCGATCCCCAGTGTGTCCGTCAGTCCCGCCGCTGATGCGGCCTGCAGATCAGCACTGAGTCGAACCCCGCCGCCGGGCAGGCTGGACACGCCTGTCACCTGGCCGATCTCGACGCCGTGCATGATGACACCCGTCCCCACGTCGACGCCTTGACCCACGTATGGCGTCTCGATCACGACAGACATCAGAGCCATCGGGCGGTTCTGGAGCGGGTTGGCGATAACGATTGAGACGACAGCGAATACGCCGACAACCACGGCTAGGCCGATCAGCCTGAGCCGTCGCGCCTCTTCCTCCGGCGTTGCACGGAACAGCAATCTGATCCCTACCCTTTGAAGACGAATTCCGGTCGGAGGCCCCAGAGAACAACGGTCATCACGAAGTCGAGGACCATGATCGCGACGAGGCTCGCGCGGACTGCACGGCCGGACGCCTGGCCGACGCCGACCGGCCCACCTGACGCGAAATAGCCGTAGTAGCAGTGGATTATGGTCACCGCAGCGCAGAAGATCGTCGCCTTGATCAACGAGTAGAAGAGATCCTCTGGTGACAGGAACTGGACGAAGTAGTGCTCGTAGGTGCCGCCCGGCTGGTTGTAGACCACCCGGATCATCAAGTCCGAAACGGAGAAGCTGAGTATCAATGTCAGCAGGAACCCCGGTATGACACAGAGCATGCCGCCCATGAGGCGGGTGCCAACCACGAACGGCAGGGCCCGCAACCCCATCGCCTCGGTCGCGTCGATCTCCTCCGCGATACGCATCGAACCGATCTCGGCGGTCATTCGACAGCCAGCCTGCGTCGCAAAGGCGATGCCTGCGACCAGGGGCGCCATCTCGCGCACATTCGCCAGGCCGCCGACGATGCCCGACAGCGCCCCGAACCCGATGATGTTGAGGGTCGCGAAGGCTTCGATCGCGATCGACGCACCCACGGCCAGTCCGAGGATGACCAGCACGCTGAGAACACCGCCGTCGACGATGAGCGAACCCCGCCCCCACGCGAGGTTGTTCATCACCTGCAGTGTCTGCCGCCGGTACTTGGTGACTGTCAACGGCAGGAGCCACAAGGTCTGTGCGATGAACGCGACCCATTGCCCGGTGAGTCTCAACGCCTCCTGGGCAGCCCCGGTGGGCAGCAACCCGGGCAGATGCTTCGACGGCGTCGCGGACCGCCCCGCAGCCACTACGCCACCGCCATCGGGAAGAACATCGTCTGGAGTTGCGTGACAGCGAGATTCACGATGACGATACCGACGACATTCAGTACGACCGACGAGTTGACAGCGTCGGCGACGCCCCGTGGACCGCCGTTGGCCTCCATGCCGCGCAGCGAGGAGATCACTGCGACGATGCCGGCGAAGATCACGGCCTTACCCATGGCGAACCAGACGTCCACCATCTTCGCGAAGGACCCGAACGACATCCAGAAGCTGCCCGACGTGACGTCGCTGACCGTCACCGCAAGGATGTACGACGCCGCAACCGCGGACGTGATGATGATCGTGCAGAGGATCGGTGCGACAAGGATCAGCGCGACGAACCGCGGCACCACCAACCGCCGCACCGGATCGATCCCCAGAACGCGCATCGCGTCGAGCTCCTCGCGGATCTGCCGGGCACCGAGGTCCGACGCGATAGCCGAGGCCGCGGCACCGCCCATCAGCAGCCCAGCCGCGATCGGGGCGCCCTGGCGGATGACCCCGACGCCGCTGGCCGCCCCCACCAGCGAGCTCGCGCCGACCTGGTTGACAAGGCCTGATGTTTGGACCGACACCATCGCCCCGAACGGGATGGCCATCAGCACCGCGGGAATGGCGGTCACCTTCAGGAGGAACCAAGCCTGCAGGATCGTTTCGCCGAACGGTATCCGCAGGGAGGCCCCATCGGTGGCGAGATACCGGAGGACCTGGGCCGCCAACAGCACGCCCCGCCCGGTCGTCGCAGCGCTGCGCACAGGTACCGACAGGATCCGGTGCAGAGGTCGGCGAGCGGCCGCGCCGGCGAGCGGCAGGACCGACGCCCGGCTACCGACGTGGACGTCACCGACCACGTTTGCTCCCAGAACGCCGCACTGCACCACCTCGTGATAGCCCCGTTAACTACAAGGGAGATGTGTACCACACAATGCCCAACAGGATCCACTGTTTCACAATGAATACTTTTATCTATTGCCGCATTTTATGTACAGTATGCGTAATATTGTAGCTATTGCGCTGCGAGAATGCTGCAATGGCCGCGGGTGTTCGATCTTCGCTCGGGGGACTACACAGTCGCAGCGCCGCCCCCGATGACCCACCTGGCCAGAGCCGGCCTCCGCCTTGGCACTGCACGCGAAATCACCTGGTTTTCAGAGCATCCGGCCGTATGGGGCAAGAGTGAACTCAGCCATGGCCCAGCACGTCGTGATCGACGATCGCGGTGAGAATCCGACGCAGCATCTCGGCAGATGTCTGTTTGGGCTGCATGTCCGGGAGGAACTTCGGCGGGTGGAAGGTCGTCGTCCACATCGCCAGTGCACCCGGGAGCTGATGTCGGTACAACTCCATTGTGCGGGAAAGGGTTTCGGTGCTCCCTCCGGCAGTCGCGAGGTGATCGAGGTAGGACTCGATCAACTCGCACTCCCAGGCACGGCGTTGGTCGACAGTCAATGTCGAGGAGAGCGCATAAGCCAGGTCGCGCGACCAGTGGCCCGCCGAGACGCACTGCCAGTCACACAATCCCATGTGACCGGCCCCGTTGATGTACCAGTTGCCGAGATGTGTGTCGTTATGGATCAGGGTCGAGGGAAGCCTGCGATGCTCATCCACAGATGCCTCGAAGCTGCGCCACAACTCTTCACCGCGCCCGACGAGGCGACGGGGCGAAATTCCCTCCTCGTCCGCGAGACGTTGACCTCGCAGGTGGTAGCGGCGGATCATGGCGATGGAACCAGTCGCATCCCACCACTGCGGATAGGTGAACAACCAAGTCGGCCGCTGCTTTTCGAGATTTAGGCCGTTCGCCTGTCCGTGTAACAGTGCCAGTTGTTCCACGATCTGATCGGCCTGCTGGCGCGAGATCGACGTGGTGGGGTCGCAGAAGTCAGCGCCTCGGGTGGCCACAAGATCCTCGAGCAGGTGGATGGCCCGGCAGGTTCGCGGCTCCGCGGCGCTGTAGTAGCCGTATGGCGCTTCGAGATCGAAGTACTTGCGAAGCTCGTTGTAGAAGCCTGCTTCGGCGTAGGACGTCTTCGACAAACCGTTACCGATTCGGGTCACCAACGATGACGCGGTTTTCACGAAGACGGTGGACGGCGGCTGTTCGGCCTCAGCATCCGGGGAAGCGCCGTAGCTCAGGTGGATTCGGGCTCGTACCGAAGTTCCCGAGGAGTGGGATTCCACCCTGAAGGAGGCCACTCGCGTTCCGCGCAGGGTGGAAGCCATGATCCGGTTCAGCCATTCGGTGGTGATGTTTTCCACCCGCGCCGGCACGGGCGCGGAGGTCCGGACCCGCGTGCTGCGAAATCGGTCGAGCACCGCGGTGGCGATCACCGGCGCGAGTTCGCCTGCGAGCCGCACCGCCGTCGCGGCGGACGGGGGATTACCAATCCGGGGAGCCCGCGTCGTTGACGGCTGCACTGAACTCTTCACGAAACCTGACCTTTTCGACGTCATGGACATGATGCGGCGACCGGTCCGGTGTTGACCAGGGCCGGACCGGCCCGCCGCGGCGTTCTCAATCAGTTCGCCCCTGCGGGGACCAGGACGCGGCCCGGCGTCGCGCCGGTCGACTTCATCCCGCTCTCGAAGGTGACCTGGCCGTTGACGGTGACCATGTCGATACCGTACGCCGGGATCACCCGGCGGAACTCACCGCCGGGCAGGTCCCGCAGCACCTCGTACTGATCGGGGTATCCGAGTTCGTCGGGGTTGTAGACCATCACGTCCGCGGCGAAGCCCGGGAGGAGAGCGCCCCTGTCGTTGAAACCGAGGACCCGCGCGGGCAGCATGCTGAATTTGTGGTGCAGCTCCTCGAGAGTGAATCGCTTTTCCTCGAGCGCCAGCCACTGCAGTAGGTCGGTCGAGAAGTTGGCACCGCTGAAGAACCGGATGTGCGCGCCACCGTCGGAGGTACCGGCGATCACCCGCGGATGCTTGTACATCTTCTCGAACAGCGCGGGATTCTGGCTCATGGACTGGACGGTGCGGAAATCCATGTCGCACCGGGAGTCCACGACCGCGTCGAAAAACGCGTCGATCACGTCGATACCCCGTTCCGCGGCGATCTCCGAGAAGAACTTCCCGATCCGCGGATCACTCTCGTCCGGCATCGCGATCACCTTGAGGTTGTCCAACAGGCCACCACCGGCGGTCATGTTGTCGACGGTGTGCACCTCTTTCAGCCGTGCGCGCCAGTCGGGGTCGGCGGCTTTGGCCACCCGCGCATCGATGTCGTCTTCGAGTTCAGAGAACTCGGCGAAGACGGGGTGAATATCCCAGGTGTTCCAGTCCAGCAGCCGGGACTCTTGCCAGGTGCGGAATGCCAGCGCCTGCGAGTAGCAGTCCAGACCTTCGGCTTCACAGTGGTCGAGCCATTCGAGCACCCGGTCGACGTCGTCCGGAATGTGGTCGAACGGCACCAGGATGTTCTGCACCACGGGACGACCCGAGATCCGCGCCAGCTTCTCGGCGATGTGATTGTTGTCGATGGCCATCGGCAGATAGACCAAGGATTGGATGATGCCGTAGTCCATTTCGCGCAGCACCTCGGCCAGGGCGTACGCGGTCGACTCGTCCGCGGCGTCCGTCGGCATCGGCTTGCCGTGGTCCTTATGCGAGTTGAACTCGTTGAGCTTGGAGAACGCGAACCCGATCGCGCCGGCTTCCAGCGCCTCGCGCAGCAGCCGCTTCATCTCGGTGAGCTCAGTTTCGGTGGGCAGCCGGTCCCGGGCATCCTCGACCGATCCCATGACGTAGATCATCAGGGAGTTCAGCGGAACGTAGCTGGCGACGTTGATCCCCTTGTCGATACCCCGGACAACGTCGAGCCATTCGGGGAACGACTCCCAGTTGAACGGCAGCGCCTCACGCAACGCGGCGGTCGGAATCTGCTCCGTGGTCTCCATCATGCCCATGTAGCGTTCCTGGGTTGCCTTGTCCTGCTTGCACGGAGCAAAGCCGAACCCGCAGTTGGACACGATCGCGGTCGTCATGCCGTGGTAGCCAGACGGTGTGCAGTAGGGATCCCAGAAGATCGCCGCGTCGTAGTGGGTGTGAACGTCGATAACGCCCGGCGCGACGATACGACCCGACGCGTCGACGACTCGGGCGGCGGAAGCGCCGTTGAGTCTGCCGACCTTGGCGATTTTGCCGTTCCGGATGCCGATGTCGGTGACCTTGCGGGGCGTGTTCGTCCCGTCGATCAGGGTGCCGCCCTTGATGATGATGTCGTAGTCGGTGCCGTTGCCTGTCACTGTCTGCTCCTCTTTCGTTGGGTTCACGTGTTCAGTCGGTGATGACGGAGATCGCCATGGCGGGGCAGGACGACTCGAGCTGTGCGGCGGTCACCTCGTCGAGATCCGCGCCCGTCGGAGATGCGATACCGTTCTCATCGAATGTGACTGCATGAGCGGCTATTCCGGCGCACTCCTTTGATCCCATGCATAGATCGCCATCGATTTCGATGCGCGTCACTGGACTCCTTCGCGATGCCGATGGATGATCCGGCCGGGCAGCCCGTCCTTCAGCCCGACGCTGAGGTGGAACTGATGCCGCGGTGTCCAGCCGGGCCGGGGCTGAAGATGGAACCGCTTGGCGACCTTGGTGAGCACGAACTGCGCCTCCATGTAAGCCAACCCGACTCCGATGCAGTGCCGGGGACCGCCGCCGAACTGCACGAACTGGAACCGGTGTTGCTTGTCCTTTCGTTCGTCCAGCCAGCGCATCGGGTCATAGCGGTCCGGGTGGTCCCACAACGCAGGATGCCGGTTGATGGTGTAGGCGCTCACCCCGACCTGGCTGCCCCTCGGGATGTAGTAGCCACCAATCTCGTCCTCGTTGAGCGCCTGGCGCGTCAGCAGCAGCGCGCCCTGAATACGCTGTGCCTCATCGAAAGCGGCTCTGGCATAGGGCAAGTGGGTGAGCTCGGCGAAGGAGTCGAAGTCACCGGTGTAAGCATCGGCTTCTGCCCGAAGCGCCTCCATCGCGTCCGGATTCTGCGCCAGCATCGCGACGGTCCAGGCCAGTGCGGATGCGGTGGTGTCGAAACCGCCGAACCACAACCCCATCAGCTGATCGACCAGGTTCTCGTGTTCCATCGGAACCTCGAGAAGCGTGTTCATGATGTCGCTGGCCTCGCTCGGGTTGGCCCGCCGGTCGGCGATGGCCTGCTCGATGCGACGCCGGATCTTGGCCACCGCACGGCTTCCCGCGCGCGCACCGGGTACCGGAACCCACGACGGCGCCCAGAACGTGAGCATCAGACCGCCCATGTAGAGGGTCTGAACCCGGAAAAGGTCGATCAGTTCGGGCACCTCGTCGTCGGACACCGACGACGAGAACATCGATCGCTGCACCACAGTCATCGTGAGGATCGAGAGTTCGCGATAGAGGTCGACCTCCTCGCCGGCGTCGGCGAGTTTCTCCCACCCGGCCAGCACGTCATCTGCGGCCGCGGAGACTATCTTCGCGATTCCGTTCAGGTTCCGGCGGGCGAACGCGGGATTGAGTGCCTTGCGATTTTGCTTCCACGGCTCACCATCGGCGACCGGAATGCTCTCGCCCAGCGCGGGAACCAGGGCGCGGGACATGACGCCCTTGTGGAAGCTCCCATAGTCCAGCAGCCAACTGCCGACATATTCCGGATCGTTGACCACCGTCGTGCCACCGGGCCCCAGCGGCAGGGTGTAGATGTCGCCGTACCGGTCAACGCAAGCGGCAAGCAACTGAAACGGGTCGCGCGACCGTGCGAACATCAGCGCCAACCTGCCGACCCCCGGCCCGGGCGCCCGGCCGTCTGCCGAAGGTCGCGCCTTGCTCAGCCCCGCCGCGGCGGGGTGGCTCACCGGCTCCTTGATTGCCAACGAACTGTACCTACCTCACGTATTCAACTTTGTCTTGCGCATCAGTATGCCGAAAGCGCTTACGCAAAGTCTATCGCTTCTCGGAATTTGTAGTTATTTTTCGTAATAGAGTGCTCGAGTTCTCGCGGCCCAACAGAAAGCGGCGTCGTCTCCCATTGGGAATGCACCGCCGCAGGCCTCAAACTCACTTCAGGTAGATGGACTTCAACTGGTAGTAGGGCGCCAAACCTTCGGGCCCGAGTTCCCTGCCAAGGCCGCTGGCCTTGACGCCCCCGAACGGCGCACCCAGGTCGAGTTCGTAGAAGTTGACACCCACCGTGCCGGTCTCGACCCGCCGGGCGACCTCGAGCCCCTTCTCCGGGTCCGAAGTCCAAATAGTCCCGCCGAGACCGTATTCGGAGTCGTTGGCTATGCGTACGGCCTGCTCGAAGTCGTCATAGGGGATGACCGACAGCACCGGGCCGAAGATCTCCTCGCGTGCGATCCGGCTCGAGTTGTCGACATCGGCGAACACTGTCGGCTGCACGAACCAACCAACATCACGGTCCGGCCGACCACCACCGGTGACAAGTCGCGCGCCGGCACTTTTGCCCAGTTCGATGTAGTTCTCCACGCGCTCACGCTGGCGACTGGACACGAGGGGCCCGACATAGGTCGTCGGTTCCAGAGGATCACCGATCGGCAGCGACGACACCATCGCGGCCACGGCACCGACCACTTCGTCATATTGCGACCGCGGCGCCAGGATCCGCGTGGACAGGTAGCACGTCTGCCCGTTATTCAGCATGGCGGCGGTGGCCAGACCGGCGGCGGTGGCCTCGAGGTCCGCGTCGTCGAGGACGATGGCTGCCGACTTGCCGCCGAGTTCGAGAGTGACCGGGCGTAGCAGCTTGCCGCAGACCTCGCCGATCGCCCGGCCCGCCGCCGTCGACCCGGTGAAGGCCACCTTGTGCACGTTCGGGTGCGCAACCAGGTACGCACCGATGTCCGCACCACCGGTGACGACGTTAAGGGTGCCCGCCGGGAGTCCTGCCCGCTCTGCCGCTTCAACCAATTCCAGTGCGTCCAAGGTGGTTTCGGGCGCGGGCTTCAGCACCACGGTGCACCCGGCGGCGAGTGCCGGCGCCAGCTTGAACATGGTCAGAGCCTGCGGGTAGTTCCACGGCACGATCGCAGTCACCACGCCGACCGGCTCCCGTCGCACCACCGTCTCCCCCGCACCGCCGAGCCGCGGACGACGTTCCTCCAGCGGAAGCTGCGTCGCCAACGTCGCGTAGTAGCGCAGGATCGCGACCGGCGCGGCACCCTCGGCCTCCGTCGCGATCACGATCGGCATGCCGTTCTGCGTCGACGTCAGAGCGGCTCGCTCTTTGGCGTTGGCCTCGAGTTCGTCAGCCAACCGAAGCAGGATCTTGGCGCGCCCCTCGGCGCCGACGCCCGCCCAGTCGGGAGCGCTGAGCGCGCGGCCGGCTGCCGCGACGGCCCGGTCCACGTCACCTTTGGCCGCCCGCGGGATCGCGCCGATGCGTTGTTCGGTCGTCGGCGAGATCACGTCGATCGGCTCTCCACCGGAAGCCTCGACCCATGCGCCGTCGATGTAGAGCTCGGTGTGGTGGTGCATCATCCTCTTCCCTTCTGACCCGCTGAGACCTGCACCAGCGCTACATATGCCTTCGCATACACCGCGCAAACTCAGCACCATATCGAATGATGCGTTACAACTCTCGGTCATTGATACGCATACAGTAGACCCGCTGCTCTCATTGCCTGGACCGAGCGACCAGAAGGCTATCGGCTCGTCAGCACCTGACGCAGGCCCGACGCTGTGCAGTGGGGTTTGCTCAGATCGCATAAAGTAGATAAAAGTGGCCGATTTCATCGCCGAGCTTCTGCACTACTCTTCGCTGCAGCGATACTTGCGCAGATAGGAGTTCCGATGAAGCCCACCGTTATCTCGGGCGCAGCTGCGCTTGCCGCGACCGTCGCCCTCGTGCTGTCGGGCTGCGGCTCCGACACCAAGACCGAAGGCAGTGCCACGCCCACCACCTCGACGACGAGCACCGAGGCGGCGCCGACAACGGCCCGCATCGCACCGCGCGCAGAGGACGCGGCCGGCCCCCATCCGACGATCGCCGACTACATCGCCGAGAACAACATTCGCGAGACTCCGGTGCAGCAGGGCGATCCGGGGGCGCCCGTCCTGGATCTGCCGGTGCCCGAGGGATGGGCGCATGCAGCTGAGAACACCCCGGAGTGGGCGTACGGCGCCATCGTCTACACCGGGCCCGAAGCCAGCGAGTACACCCCGAGCATCGTCGCCCTGGTGTCGAAGCTGGCCGGAAACGTTGACCCGCAAGCGATCATCGACCTCGCGCCCGGTGAACTGCAGAACCTGCCTGGCTGGAATCCGTTGAACACCGGAGAGGTCAGCTCGCTCGGCGACTACCCGGCCTACCAACTCGCCGGCACATGGGAATCAGACGAGCAGACCAAGGTCGTCGCGCAGAAGACGGTCGTGATCCCCGGTGCCGACGGGCTTTACGTGTTGCAGCTCAACGCCGACGGGCTGGAGGCCCAAGCCGGAATCGTCGGCGCCGCAACCGACGTGATCGACGCGCAGACCACGATCGGCTTCTGAGCGGGCCGCCATTCTTGGCCGAGCAGACGCGAAACCCCCCAAATTTACTGCATTTTAGGGGTTTTCATGTCTGCTCGCGCTGGTTAGGTGTCCCGGATATCGTCGAGGCGGCGGGTGGCCTCGGTGAATCCGTCGACCAGCTCGGCGATGATGTCGGCGACCGGGCGGATCTCGTTCATCCGGCCGACGATCTGGCCGACGGGCATGGCGACGGTGTCGGGGTTGTCCGAGGCGTTCATTCGCTGATGAGCCTCGCTGACCAAGATGTTCTGCAGCGGCATCGGCAGCGGCTCCGGCGCGTCGGGTGCATCCCAGGCATCGGTCCACTTGCTCTTGAGCAGCCGTGCGGGCTTACCGGTGTAGATACGCCGGCGCACGGTGTCGCTGGACGCCGCACGCAGCAGCGCCTCCTGAATCGTCGACGTGCCACTGGGATTGCGGTGCCCAAGGTCGTATTCGGCTGAGGTAAGGAACGCCGAGCCCATCCAGACCCCGTGCGCGCCAAGAGCCAACGCCGCGGCGACCTGCCTGCCGGTGCCGATACCGCCGGCCGCCAGCACCGGCGCCTGACCGTCAAGGGCGTCGACGATCTCCGGCCACAACACCATCGAACCGATCTCGCCGGTGTGGCCGCCCGCCTCATGCCCCTGGGCGACCACGATGTCCACACCGTTCTCGACATGGCGCTGGGCGTGTTTGGCGCTGCCGGCCAACGCCGCCACCGGCACGCCGGCTGCATGCGCCTGCTCGATGACGTCGCGCGGTGGCGACCCCAGCGCGTTGGCGATCAGCTTGATCGGGTGCCGCAGCGCGACCTCCACGTGTGAGCGGGCCACCGAGTGCAGCCAGCCGAGCACCCCTTCATTGCCCGATTCTTCCTTGTCCAGTGGTGGAACTCCAAGTTCGACAATGGTTTTGGCGACGAAGTCACGGTGGCTCTGCGGGATGAGCTTGTCGATGTCGACCGCGGAGCCTTCCTGCGGCACCTTGGCGGGCATCACCACATCGACACCGTAGGGCTTGCCGTCGGTGTTCTCATCCATCCACTGCAGCACGCTCTCGAGGTCGTCGGCGTCGTTGAACCGCACGCAACCGAGCACGCCGAGTCCACCGGCCTTGCTGACCGCGGCTGCCACCTTCTCCGATGGGGTGAAAACGAAGATCGGGTAGTCGATGCCGAAGCGGTCGCACAGTTCGGTGCGCATCAAGTGGCGGTCCCTACGTGGTTGGCGTTGACCTCGTCGGCGGGCCGCTGCTCGGTTTGGTCCTTGGCCCACCGGTAGTCCGGCTTGCCCGCTGGCGAACGCTTCACCTCATCGACGAACCAGATACTGCGCGGCACTTTGTATCCCGCGATCTCGTTGCGGACGAACGTGTCCAGGTCGGCCAGCTTGGGCCGGGCCCCTTCGCGCGGTTGGATAACGGCGGCGACGTGCTGGCCGAACCGCGGATCGGGGACGCCGACCACCAGCGCGTCGAATACATCCGGGTGACCTTTGAGCGCGGCCTCCACCTCTTCGGGGTAGATCTTCTCACCGCCGCTGTTGATCGACACCGAACCGCGCCCGAGCATCGTCACGGTGCCGTCTTCCTCGACCGTCGCGTAGTCACCGGGGATGGCGTAGCGAATCCCGTTGAAGGTCTTGAAGGTTTCCGCGGTCTTCTTCTCGTCCTTGTAGTAGCCGACCGGAATGTTGCCCTTCTTGGCGATGACGCCGCGCACCCCGGAGCCGGGCTTGACCTCATTGCCGTCCTCATCGAGAACGACGGTGCGGTGGTCGATGGTCACCCGCGGCCCGCCGGCGTGCGGCTGGCCCTTGGCCACGATGCTGGTGCCGCCGAAACCGGTCTCCGAGGACCCGATCGAGTCGGTGATGATCCGGTTAGGCAGCAGTTCGAGGAACTTGTCCTTGATGCTGGTCGAGAACAGTGCGGCGGTGCTGGCCAGCAGGAACAACGCAGACAAGTCGTAGTCCTTGCCGTCGGCCTGGCGGGCGAGCAGCGCGTCGAGCAGCGGGCGCGCCATGGCGTCGCCGGTGAAGAACAACAGGTTCACCTTGTGCTTCTCGACGGTGGCCCAAACCTCAGCAGGATCGAATTCCGGTGCCAGCACGGTGGTTTGGCCAGAGAACAATGACATCCAGGTGGCCGACTGGGTGGCACCGTGGATCATCGGCGGGATCGGGTAGCGGATCATCGGCGCGTTCTCGGCCGCCGCCTTGGCCAGGTCGTACTCGTCCTTGACGAACTCGCCGGTGGCAAAGTCGGTGCCGCCGAACAACACCCGGTAGATGTCCTCGTGGCGCCACATCACGCCCTTGGGGAAACCGGTGGTGCCGCCGGTGTAGAGCAGGTAGATGTCGTCGGCGCTACGGGGGCCGAAGTCGCGCTCCGGTGACGCCTGGCTCAGTGCCTCGTTGAACTCCACGCCGCCGTAACGCTGGTAGTCCAGATCGCTGCCGTCTTCGACCACCAGCACGGTCTTGACCGCCGGGGTCTGGGGCAGCACGTTGGCGACGCGGTCGGCGTACTGGCGTTCGTGCACCAGCGCGACCATGTCGGAGTTCTCGAACAGATACTTCAGTTCCGCTTCGACGTAGCGGTAGTTGACGTTGACGAGGATGGCGCCCGCCTTCACGATGCCGAGCATCGCGATGACAATCTCGTTGCGGTTGCGGCAGTACAGGCCGACCTTGTCGTCCTTCTGGACGCCCTTGTCGATGAGGTAGTGGGCCAGCCGGTTGGCCTTCTCCTCGAGTTGGGCGTAGGTGAGTTCATCGTCGCCGCAGATCAGGGCAACGCGGTCAGGCACGGCGTCGACGGCGTGCTCGGCGAGATCAGCAATGTTCAGGGCCACAGCACCTAAACTAGAACGTGTTACATTTTCATTCAAGTCTGTGCTATTGATGCTGGAAGGGACGGCTGTTTGTGAGCGAAGCAGGAAATTCCGACAAGGACCCCGACGCCCTCATTGAGCAGCGCGGACACACCCTGATTCTGACGCTGAACCGGCCCGAGGCGCGCAACGCGCTGTCCACCGAGATGCTTTCGATCATGGTGGAGGCCTGGGACCGCGTCGACAACGACCCGGAGATCCGCACCTGCATCCTCACCGGCGCCGGCGGCTACTTCTGCGCGGGGATGGACCTCAAGGCCGCGACCGCCAAGCCGCCGGGCGACTCGTTCAAGGACGGCAGCTACGACCCGTCGCGCATCGACGCCCTGCTCAAGGGCCGCCGCCTCACGAAGCCGTTGATCGCCGCGGTCGAGGGCCCGGCGATCGCGGGCGGCACCGAGATCCTGCAGGGCACCGACATCCGCATCGCCGGTGAGAGCGCGAAGTTCGGCATCTCCGAGGCCAAGTGGAGCCTGTACCCGATGGGTGGCTCCGCGGTGCGACTGGTGCGTCAGATCCCCTACACCGTGGCCTGCGATCTGCTGCTGACCGGTCGGCACATCACCGCCGCCGAGGCGCGTGACATGGGCTTGATCGGCTACGTCGTGCCGGACGGATCCGCGCTGGACAAGGCGCTGGAGATCGCCGAGGTGATCAACAACAATGGCCCGCTCGCGGTGCAGGCCATCCTCAAGACCATCCGCGAGACCGAGGGTCTGCACGAGAACGAGGCCTTCAAGATCGACACCAAGATCGGTATTGAGGTGTTCCTTTCCGAGGACGCCAAGGAGGGCCCGCGGGCGTTCAAGGAGAAGCGCGCCCCGAACTTCAAGATGAAGTAGCCACCCTGATCCGGCACGAGGTGACGATGCGCCTGCCGGAGGCCCGGTGTCGTCGTTACGCTAGTGGCCGATGACCGAAAGCTCGGCCGGCGTAACCGAAGAAATCCCTTGGCACGCCACCGCGGTCGCCGACGTCGAAGAGTCATTGGCGACCTCACCGCACGGCCTGACGGCCGAAGACGCGGAAGCACGGTTTATGCGGTACGGCCCGAACCGCATTCGCGAGCAACCGCCACCGCGCGCGATCGTGGTGTTCCTGCGCCAGTTCTCGAGCACGTTCATCCTCATCCTCGTCGTCGCCGCCGTGGTGACCCTGGCGCTGGGTGAACTGCTCGACACCGCCCTGATCGCGATCGCGCTGCTGCTCAACGCGGTGATCGGGTTCCACGAGGAACGTCGCGCCGCCGACGCCGTGCAGGCGCTGATGCAGCTCGTGGTGCCGCACTGCCGGGTGGTGCGCGATGGGCAGGAATGGGAGATCGACAGCCGCGACGTCGTACCCGGCGATGTGGTCTTGCTGGAATCGGGTAGCCGGGTGCCCGCCGACATCCGGCTCAGCGCGGTGAACAGCCTCACGATCGACGAGTCGCTGCTCACCGGTGAATCGCTGCCGGTCACCAAGACGACCGCGCCGGTGCAGAAGAACGCGGGCGCGGCTGATCGCCACTCGATGGCGTTCACCGGCACCATCGTCGCCAACGGCCGCGGCCGCGGCTACGTCGTGGCCACCGGAGACGACACCGAGCTCGGATCGATCGCCGGGAGCATCCGCACCGAAGAGGCCGGGGAGTTGCCTCTGCAGGCGCGGATGGCGAAGTTCGCGCAGATCATCGGCGTCTCCGTCGTCGTCGCGGCGATCGTCGCGTTCGTATCCGGTGTGCTGCTCGGCGAGTCGGTCAGCCAGATGTTCCGTGTCGCCGTCGCGATGGCGGTGTCGGCCGTGCCCGAAGGCCTTCCGGTGGCGATGACCGTCACCTTCGCGATCGGGGTGACCCGGATGGCACGGCGAAACGCGGTGCTGCGCCGGCTGCCGGCATTGGAGACGCTGGGCAGCACGACGGTGGTGGGCTCGGACAAGACCGGCACCCTCACCGAGAACCGCATGACGGTGCAGGCGGTGTGGGCCGGCGGGCGCAACTACGACGCCCCCGAGCTGCGGGGCGCAGGCCCGACCGTGGAGATGTTGTTGACCACCGGCGTGCTCACCAACGAAGCCGATCTGGTCAAGACCGCCCAGGGCCCCGTCACGACCGGTGATCCCACCGAGGTCGCGCTGCTGGTGGCGGCGGACCGGGCGGGCATCGACCCCGGCGAACTCCGCGACAGCCACCGGGTCGTCGCCGAGATCCCGTTCGAGTCGCATCGCCGATACTCGGCCACCCTCCGCGAGTACGGCGGCGGGCACGCGGTGTTCGTCAAGGGCGCACCCGAGCGAATCATCTCGATGTGCACGGCGATGAACACCGACCAGGGACCGGTGCCCCTCGATCCGGAGACCGCGCACAAGGCGGTGCGCGAACTCGCCGCCCGCGGGATGCGGGTGCTCGGCATGGCCTATCGGAAACTCACCGCCGAGGCCGCACGCTCGCTGGCCGGGGACGGCGACGGGCCGCCTGGCGACTACACCGACCCGGACGACCTCGTGTTGGTGGGGTTCCAGGCGATGATGGATCCGCCGCGCGAGGGCGTACGGGAGGCGATCGAAGACTGCCACACCGCAGGCGTGCGGGTCGCGATGATCACCGGTGACCACTCGATCACCGCGCGGGCCATCGCACACGCGCTCGGCATCCTCGATGAGCCCGACGGACGGGTGCTGACCGGCGCCGAGATGCGCCATCTCGACGACGACGCGCTACGCGACCTGGTCGACGACGTCTCGGTGTACGCGCGGGTCTCACCCAACGACAAGCTTCGCATCGTGCGCGCCCTGCAGGACCGCGACCACGTCGTCGCGGTCACCGGCGACGGCGTCAACGACGCCCCGGCGCTGCGTGCGGCCGCCATCGGGGTATCGATGGGCCGGTCGGGCACCGACGTGGCACGGGAAGCCTCCGACATGGTGCTCTCCGACGACAACTTCGTCAGCATTGTCAGCGCTGTCGAAGAGGGCCGCATCGCCTTCGCCAACATCCGCAAAGTCGCGTTCTTCCTCATCTCCACCGCGGTAGCGGAAACCGCAGCCATCATGGTGTCGGTGTGGCTCGGTTGGCCGCTGCTGTTGGTTCCGGCCCAGATCCTGTGGCTCAACCTCGTCACCAACGGCGTGCAGGACTTGGCGCTGGCGTTCGAGCCGGGCAGCCGCGACGTGCTCAAGCGCCCACCTCGACCGCGCCGCGAAGGAATCCTGTCGGCGATGATGTGGGAACGCACCGTGCTCGTCGGCACCGTGATGGCCGCCGGAGCGCTGTACATGTTCCACTGGCAACTCGGCCGCGACGACTCGCTGATCGCAGCGCACAGCGTCGCATTGACGACATTGGTGATCTACAACGTCTTTCAGGCCGGCAACGCCCGCGCGGAGAACCGTTCGCTGTTCACCATCACCCCGTGGGGCAACCCGTTTTTGTTCTGGGCCACGCTCGGCGCCATCGGTCTACACGTGTCCGCGCTGTATCTCCCGCCCACCCAGTTCGTGCTCGGCGTCGAACCGATCAGCGCCGAGGCCTGGGTGCGGGCCATCGCCGTCGCGGTGTCGGTGCTGGTCGTCGTCGAGGCGCACAAGTGGGTGCGCCGCCGGTGGCCACTCGGCACCAGCCACGTGCACTGGGATTAGTTCACCGGCTTCGACGGGGTGAACTTGACCGGCATCTTCTCCAGCCCGCTGACGAAGTTCGCGGGCCGCAGCGGCAGTTCGGCGTCGGAGGCCAGCCGCATGTCGGGCAGCCGCTGCAGCAGGCGGGTCTGCATGATCGACAGTTCGAGCCTGGCCAACTGGTTGCCGAGGCAGAAGTGGGTGCCGAAGCCGAATGCCAGGTGGTTGTTCGGATAGCGCTCGATGTTAAAGGTGTCCGGGTCGTCGAACACGTCCTCGTCGAAGTTGGCCGACTCGAACAGCAGCAGCATCTTCTCGCCCTCCGCCAGCGCGGTGCCGTGGAATTCGGTGTCGGCGGTCAGCGTGCGCGCCATGTTCTTCACCGGCGCGGTCCAGCGCAGCATCTCCTCGATGGCGTTGGGCAGCAGGCTCAGATCGTTGGCGAGGCGCTGGTGCTGGTCGGGGTGCTCGAGCAACTGGCGGGTGCCGCCCGACAGCGTGTGGCGGGTGGTCTCGTCGCCGCCGATCAGTAGCAGCAGCACCTCGGTGACGATCTGATGGTCCTCCAGCTTGCTGCCTTCGACCTCGGCGTGCACCAGGATGCTCACCAGATCGTCGGTGGGCTGGTCCTTGCGGACATTGATCATGCCCATCATGTATTCGCTGTAGGCCGCGAACGCGTCCATGGTCAGCTGGAACTTCTCGGGGTCCGCGGTGCTGCTCAACGCGCCGACCAGATCGTCGGACCAGCGCAGGAACATCTCGCGTTCCTCGGGGCGCACGCCGAGCATGTCGCCAATGACCGCCATCGGCAGCGGCGCGGCCAGATCCCAGACGAAGTCGCACTCACCGCGCTCGCATACCGCATCGATCAGCGAATCACAGAGGGCCACAATCGATCCCTCGAGATCTTTCACCCGTTTGCGGGTGAAGCCCGAGTTGACGAGCTTGCGCCGCAACAGATGCTGCGGATCGTCCATCTCGATCATCATCTCGACACCCGGCTGGTCGGGCCGGATCCCGCCGGCGTTGGAGAACAACTCGGGGTTGCGCTCGGCCTCGATCACCGCGGCATAGGTTGCTGCGGCGGCCAACCCGTTGCGGTCGCGGAACACCGGTTCGTTCTCGCGCATCCACTTGTAGACCAAACGGGAGTCCCCGGCGTAGAAGTCGCCGTCGGTCAGATCGACGTCGGGTTTGGATTCTGTCACGGCTGCACCTCCTGCGCGTCTGCGAACGACATCTCCACGTTTCCTGCCGAACCCGAGAACAGCGCGCGTTTCGGGAAGCCGAGCGACGCAAGTTCTTTGGCGTAGGGATGTTGCCCGAGCCGCACCTTCGCACCGCCGGGGCGGTAGCGAACATCGTGCAGCATCATCTCGCCGAGCGTGCGGCGCACCACCCCGTCGCGGTAGGAGTAGGTGGGATGCGCCTGCGGCTTTGACGTGAACCGGGCCGGGACGGGCAACCCCTTCCCGAAGTCCATCCCGACAACGAACTGGCCGTCGATGGTCACGTCGAACGAGTACCTGTGGCCGTCGCGGATCGTGAAGTCCGCCATGACTTTCGGATAGCCCCAGATCTTGGTGCCCGCCTCGAGGGTGAACGCCTGGTCGACGGGAAGGTGGTGGATGAACGCACCCGCATCCTGCAGTGCGCGCGGGCCGGACGCCGTCGAACCGGGCGGGTTCACCATCAGGTTGGTGCCGTACTCGTAGTACTGGCCGAGGTCGCCGTCCTCGTACCGCATCAGCATCAGCACGGCGATCGCGCGCCCGGGAAGGTAACGGCAGACCGTCAGGCCGCTGTAGTCGATCAAGCGTTGCGCGGCCTCGGCGTCCACCGAGAACATCGCCATGTGCTGGTGTGCCTTGCGGATCCTCACCGGCATGGTGAGCACGGTGCCCGCGATGGTGTGCTGGGTCATTGCGTCAATCTAGAACGCGGGTAGACAACTATCAAGGAAGTGTCTAGTCGGGGTTGGATTGGCGGCTCGCCGCCGGCTACACCAGGGCCGCAAGATCCCGGATCTGCTCGGGCGAACGCGCACCCACCACCATCATCGTGACGCCCGCGGCTTCCCACGCCTTGATCTGTTCCTGCACGTAGCCGAGGTCGCCGACGATCGCGGAGTCGTCCACCAATTGGTCGGGAATGATCTTGGCCGCTTGCTCTTTGCCGTCCTTTTGACCAGAGCGGAACAGCTTGGTGACGTCCTCCACCACCTCGGCATAACCCATCCGGCGGTAGACGTCGGCGTGGAAGTTGGTGTCCTCGGCGCCCATACCGCCCATGTACAGCGCCAGGTGCGGCTTCATCAGCTCCATGATCTCAGCGCGGTCGTCGGTGACCACCACCTGAGCCGTCGCGCAGATCTCGAAGTTCTCGCGGCTGCGCCGCGCACCCGGGCGGGCGAAACCTTCGTCGAGCCACTCGTTGTACATGTCGGCGACGCGCGGCGAGTAGAAGATCGGCAGCCAACCGTCGCAGATCTCGGCGGCCAGCGCGACGTTCTTGGGTCCCTCCGCCCCCAGCATCACCGGGATGTCGGCGCGGCGCGGATGGGTGATCGGCTTGAGGTTCTTGCCCAGGCCCGTGGTGCCTTCGCCGGACAGCGGCAACGGGTAGTGCGGGCCGTCGCTGCGCACGGGCGCCTCCCGCGCCCACACCTGGCGCAGGATGTCGACGTATTCGCGAGTACGCGCCAACGGCTTCGGGAACTTCTGCCCATACCAACCCTCCACGACCTGCGGCCCGGACACCCCGAGACCGAGGATGTGGCGGCCGCCGGAGAGGTGGTCGAGCGTCAACGCCGCCATCGCGCAGGCCGTCGGTGTGCGCGCCGACAACTGCACCACCGACGTGCCCAGCCGCATCCGCTTGGTTTCGCGGCCCCACCAGGCCAGCGGCGTGTACGCGTCCGACCCCCAGGCCTCCGCAGTGAATACCGTGTCGAAACCGGCTTCCTCGGCGGCCGCGACCAGTTCGGCGTGGTTGTCCGGCGGCTGCGCGCCCCAATACCCCAGTTGAAGTCCCAACTTCATTAGCGAGCCTCTCGACCTGTTCTTGAAACCATTGTTAGAACCTGTTCTACTCGATGCCGTGACCACCAGCCATGGCAGCCCGGTGCAGATCGATACGCATGAGCCACCGCTTTCAGCACCGCTGAAGCTCTCGTTCGACTACACCCGTTCAGTAGGGCCACTCCTGTCCCAGTTCTTCACCGCTCTGCGTGAGCGACGCATCGTCGGCGTGCGCGGTTCCGACGGGCGAGTGCACGTGCCGCCTGCGGAGTTCGATCCCGTCACCTACGAACGATTGACGGAAATCGTACCCGTGAGCGCCGTAGGCACTGTGCTGTCGTGGACCTGGCAGCCGGCCCCGCTCCCGGGCCAGCCGCTGGACCGCCCGTTCGCGTGGGCGCTGATCAAACTCGACGGCGCCGACACCGCGCTGCTGCACGCGGTCGACGCCGGTTCCTCCGAATCCATCAGCACCGGCGCGCGGGTGCACGCGCACTGGGTCGACGAGCCCGTCGGCGCGATCACCGACATTGCGTACTTCAAGCTCGGCGCTCAGGCCGAACCTGAGGGCCCACCCGACGAGCGCGAGCCGGTCACCGTGCAGGTGAGCCCGTCGGAGATCGAGATCCAGCACACCGCATCGCTGCCCGAGAGCGTGTTCTTGCGCGCGCTCGAGGAGGGCAAGCTGCTGGGCGCCCGGACCAAGAGCGGCCGCGACGGCAAGCCGGGCAAGGTGTACTTCCCGCCCAAAGAAGCCGATCCCGCCACCGGCCTGGCGCTCGACGAGTTCGTCGAACTGCCCGACAAGGGCACCGTGACGACCTTTGCCGTCATCAACATCCCGTTCGCCGGACAGCGCATCAAACCCCCCTACGTCGCGGCCTACGTGTTGCTCGACGGAGCGGATATCGCGTTCTTGCATCTGGTCACCGAGATCGAGGCCGACGAGGTCCGGATGGGTATGCGCGTCGAGGCCGTGTGGAAGCCCCGCGAAGAGTGGGGTCTTGGCATCGACAACATCGACCATTTCCGGCCCACGGGTGAACCCGACGCCGACTACGACTCCTACAAGCACCATCTGTGAAGGGCTGGACGTGACTGGTTCAAGAGATGTAGCAGTGGTCGGCTTCGCACATGCACCGCATGTGCGCCGCACCGACGGCACCACCAACGGCGTGGAAATGCTGATGCCGTGCTTTCACGAGCTCTACGACGAACTGGGCCTGCAGCAGACCGATATTGGGTTCTGGTGCTCGGGTTCCTCGGATTACCTTGCCGGCCGGGCGTTTTCGTTTATCTCTGCGATCGACTCGATCGGCGCGGTGCCGCCGATCAACGAGTCGCACGTCGAGATGGATGCGGCATGGGCGCTGTATGAGGCCTACATCAAGATCCTGACCGGAGAGGTCGACACCGCGCTGGTGTACGGCTTTGGCAAATCCAGCGCGGGCGTGCTGCGCCGCATCCTGGCCCTGCAGACCGACCCGTACAGCGTGGCTCCGCTGTGGCCGGACTCGGTGTCGATCGCCGGCCTGCAGGCGCGGCTGGGGCTCGACGGGGGCAAGTGGACGGCCGAGCAGATGGCGCAGGTGGCGTTGGATTCGTTCGCCGTCGCCGAACGCACGGATTCGGAGAAGCCCGCCAAGAGCACCGCCGAACTGCTCGAGCGGCCCTACTTCGCGGATCCGTTGCGCCGCCACGACATCGCGCCGATCACCGACGGCGCGTCGGCGATCGTGCTCGCGGCCGGTGACCGGGCCCGCGAGTTGCGCGAGAACCCCGCGTGGATCACCGGTTTCGAGCACCGGATCGAGACACCGGTGCTGGGAGCGCGCGATCTCACCACTTCGCCGTCGACGACCGCGTCGGCGAAGGCGGCCACCGGCGGCGACGCCAGTTCGGTTGAGGTGGCCGAGATCTACGCGCCGTTCACCCACCAGCATCTGATCCTGACCGAGGCGATCGGGTTGCCGTCGTCGGCGAAGGTGAACCCCTCGGGCGGCACGCTGGCCGCCAACCCGATGTTCTCGGCCGGGCTGGAGCGCATCGGCTTCGCCGCGCAGCACATCTTCAACGGGTCCGCGCAGCGGGTCCTCGCGCACGCCACCAGTGGCCCTGCGCTGCAACAGAATCTGGTCGCGGTCCTGGAGGGACGGTCATGAGCAAGCAGTTGGCCGCGGTGCTGGGCACCGGGCAGACCAAGTACGTAGCCAAGCGCCACGACGTGTCGATGAGCGGTCTGGTGCGCGAGGCCATCGACCGGGCGCTGGCGGATTCGGGTGCGACGATGGACGATATCGACGCCGTGGTGGTCGGTAAGGCGCCGGACTTCTTCGAGGGCGTGATGATGCCCGAGCTGTTCATGGCCGACGCCGTGGGTGCCACCGGTAAACCGTTGATCCGGGTGCACACCGCCGGCTCGGTGGGCGGATCGACGGCCATCGTGGCGGCCAGCCTGGTGCAGTCAGGCAAGTACCGCCGCGTCTTGGCGATGGCGTGGGAGAAGCAGTCGGAGTCGAACGCCATGTGGGCGTTGAGCATTCCGGTGCCGTTCACCAAGCCCGTCGGCGCCGGGGCCGGCGGATACTTCGCACCGCATGTGCGCGCCTATATCCGCCGCTCGGGGGCGCCGACACACATCGGTGCGATGGTGGCGGTCAAGGATCGGCTCAACGGGGCTAAGAACCCGCTTGCGCATCTGCACCAACCCGACATCACGCTGGAGAAGGTGCTGTCCTCCCAGATGCTGTGGGATCCGATCCGCTTCGACGAGACGTGTCCGTCCTCGGACGGCGCCTGCGCGTTGGTGATTGGCGATGAGGAGATCGCCGACAAGCGGGCCGCCGAAGGCCATCCCGTCGCGTGGATTCACGCCACCGCGCTGCGCACCGAACCGTTGGCGTACTCCGGTCGTGACCAGGTCAACCCCGAGGCGGGCCGCGACGCCGCCAAGGCGTTGTGGCAGGCGGCGGGGATCACCAGCCCGATCGACGAGATCGACACCGCCGAGATCTACGTGCCGTTCTCCTGGTTCGAGCCGATGTGGCTGGAGAACCTCGGCTTCGCCCCCGAAGGTGAGGGCTGGAAGCTGACCGAGGCCGGTGAGACCGCGATCGGCGGGCGGCTTCCGGTCAACGCCTCGGGCGGTGTGCTGTCGTCGAACCCGATCGGCGCCTCAGGCATGATCCGGTTCGCCGAATCGGCGATTCAGGTGATGGGCAAGGCCGGCGACCACCAGGTCCCGAACGCCCGTAAGGCGTTGGGCCACGCCTACGGCGGCGGGTCACAGTACTACTCGATGTGGGTCGTCGGGGCGGACAAACCGGCCCGATGATGAAGTACACCTGCGCGGTGCCGATGTGCCAGATCGACCAGCTCATCGAGATCGCCAAGACCGCTGAGGAAGTCGGCTTTACCTCGATAGCGCTACCCGACTCGATCTTTTACATGGAGAAGCAGTCGGCGGATTACCCGTACACGCCGGACGGCTCGCGGATGTGGGACTCCGACACCCCGTGGATCGACCCGCTGATCGCCGCGGGCGCCATGGGGGCGGTGACCTCGACGCTGCGGTTCTACACCAACGTGATGAAGCTGGGCTCCCGCAATCCGCTGCTGCTGGCGCGCCAGGTCGGCTCGGTCGCCAACATCACTGGCAACCGGTTCGGTTTCGGAGTCGGAATCGGCTGGGCCCCAGAAGAGTTCGAGTGGTGCGGTCAACCCTACGCCAAACGCGGTAAACGCGTCGACGAGATGATCGAGGTGATCAAGCTCGTGCTCGGCGGCGGCATGGTGGAGTTCCACGGCGAGTTCTACGATTTCGACAAGCTGCAGATGAGCCCGGCGCCCAGCGAGCCGGTGCCGTTCTACGTCGGCGGGCACACCGACATCGCACTCAAGCGGGCCGCCCGTGTCGGCGACGGCTGGACCAGCGCGATGATGACGGCCGCCGAGCTGGCCGAAACCGTCGGCAAACTCAAGGCGTTGCTCGCCGAATTCGGCCGCGGGGACGACCCGTTCGAATTCCAGGCCGTGTGCATCGACAAGTTCGACGTCGACGGGCACCGCGAGCTGGCCGAGTCGGGGGTCACCGACAACATCGTGATGCCGTGGGTCTTCGAAGGGCTAGGCTTCGACGCGCCGCTGGACAAGAAGCAGGACGCGATGAAACGCTTCGCCGACACCTTCATCCACTCGGGCTGGCAGAACTAGCGCTAGTGTGAAAGCCGTTCCACCGCCGCGGTAGCCAGCCGGAACGCGAACCGCCTGGCGTGCCGCGCCGCGCCACCGAGCAGCCGCCGCGGGACCGCCACCTCACCGAGCGTCACGGGGTCACCGACGCGGACGGCCCCGGCGGCGCCGACCCAGCAGTACACGCCCAGGTTTCGGCCGGCCCGCCGCGCCACGGCCCGGGTGATCCTGCGGTCGACGTCCAGGCCCGGTTGCGCGCGGCTGGGCACCACGCAGCGGATCGTCGGGTTCGTCACGTCCAGAACCGCTCCGCCCAGCGTGAGCCGCGCGCCTAACCACTGCGATTCAGGTAGATCGTCATCGGGATCATCCAACGCCAGAAGAATATTCGGCCGGAACCGGCGCACGTCGAGTTCCGCGTCCAGCTCGGCGCCGATGGTCGCGATGCTGGTCGTGGACAGCACATGGACCGGCGCTAAGTCGACGAAGGCGCCCGGCGGTGTCGAGTAGCGCGCCTGTGTCGCCACATCAGACATCCGCAGTATCGAAAAGTCAGGCAGTTTCTCGCCGTCGGTGATGCCCAAGTCGTTGCGCACCGAGGCGATCGAGGTGTTGGCGCGTTCGGCGCGGCTCAACCGGTGCAGGCTGGTGTCGTCGGCGGGCGGCAATGGCGTCAACCGGACCTCGCGCCTGGCGAGCTCGGAGAGCTTGGCATGGACGGCGCCGTCGCTGCTGGACAGCACGGTGCCGTCGGCGAAGCTGATTTCGACTTCGGGCACGTTACCGGGGCCCGCGTCGGCGGGGACCGGGTCGACGTAGCGCGCCGTGGCGCTCAGCAGCGCCGGTATCCGTCGCGCGGACGCGGTGACGTCGCGGGCGACGTCACGCACCGCCCACAGCCGGTCGCCGTGCAGGCCGCGGGCGCTGATCTCGACCTGCTCGACCGGCCCTGCGCCCAGCGATTTGACCGGATAACGCCACAGTTGACAGACCCGGCCGATTGTCATCTCGACACCGTACCGTCAGTACCAGCGCATACGGCTTTTTCAGTACCGTGAGTGCGTGATCGCTGGCCGCCGACTGAAGTCGCTCTATGTCACCGCTGCAGCGGTGTTGATCTGTGCGGCCGCGGTCGGCTGTGAAACGACGGGCCCCGACCCGAACGGCAGCGGTGTGCAGGACCCCGCCGCCGCCCCGACGACCACGTCGGCGCAGGCCTCTCCAACGACGAGCCCAACCGATATCGCGCAGGACTACAGTCACCTGCTGCTTACCGCATCCGACCTCAGCGATGCCGAGGACACGTTCAGGGTTGCGTCGACCAACCCCGGGCCGGACGGGCTGCCCGGCGCCAGTGCCCTGTTCGTCAACCAGGGCGACACTCGGGCCATCTCGAACACGATCGTGATCTATCCCGACGCCGAGACGGCGTCCAAGACGCTGCGCGAGGCCCTACCCAGGATCGACACGGCGGTCTCGGCTGCGACACCGCAGTCCGTCCCGGTCGGCACCGACGGCACCATTGCCGTCGGTACGTCACCCGACGGCACCAAGGCGGCCACGCTGCTGCTGTTCACGCACGGTCCGGCCCTGGCGCGCCTGGAGTTCCAGAGCGCGCTGGGCGATGCCACCACGGATGGCTTCGTCATCAACATCGGCAAGATGCAACAAATCGCCCTGCGCACCGGCCTGCAGTGAGGGCCGACGAATCTTCACAGACTTTTTCCGCAGGTAGAGGGGTTTAGATTGCGCCCGACGCGGGGAAAACTGTAACGTGTTCTAGTTAGAGACACAGAAACGGGGAGGCCACCGTGAACACGGAAACCGCAGGAATCCGCGAGATAGATACCGGCACCCTGCCCGATCGGTATGCGCGCGGCTGGCACTGCCTGGGGCCGGTGCAGAACTATCTGGACGGCAAGCCACACGGCGTCGAGATCTTCGGCACGATGCTGGTCGTTTTCGCCGACTCGAAGGGCAACCTGAACGTGCTCGACGGGTACTGCCGGCACATGGGCGGAAACCTGGCCCAGGGCACCATCAAGGGCGACGAGGTCGCCTGCCCATTCCACGACTGGCGGTGGGGCGGCGACGGCAAATGCAAGCTGGTGCCCTACGCCAAGCGCACCCCCCGGCTGGCCCGCACCCGCGCATGGCACACCGACGTCCGCGGCGGCCTGCTGTTCGTCTGGCACGACCATGAAGGCAACCCGCCGCAGCCCGAGGTGCGCATCCCCGAGATCCCGGAGGTCGAGAACCCGGAGTGGACCGACTGGAAGTGGAACTCGATCCTGATCGAGAACGCCAACTGTCGCGAGATCATCGACAACGTCACCGACATGGCGCACTTCTTCTACATCCACTACGGGCTGCCGACGTACTTCAAGAACGTCTTCGAGGGCCACATCGCGTCGCAGTACCTGCACAACGTGGGCCGGCCTGACATCAGCGACATGGGCACGACTTACGGTGAGGCGCATCTCGATTCGGAGGCGTCGTACTTCGGTCCGTCGTTCATGATCAACTGGCTGCACAACAACTACGGCGGATACAAGGCTGAGTCGATCCTGATCAACTGCCACTATCCGGTCACGCAGAACTCGTTCATGCTGCAGTGGGGCGTCATCGTCGAGAAGCCCAAGGGCCTGGACGAGAAGATGACCGAGAAGCTGGCGAACACGTTCACCGACGGTGTCAGCAAGGGCTTCCTGCAGGACGTCGAGATCTGGAAGCACAAGACCCGCATCGACAACCCGCTGCTGGTCGAAGAGGACGGCGCCGTCTACCAGATGCGCCGGTGGTATCAGCAGTTCTACGTCGACGTCGCCGACGTCACACCGGAGATGACCGACCGCTTCGAGATCGAGGTCGACACCACGGCGGCCAACGAGAAGTGGAACGTCGAGGTCGAGGAGAACCTCAAGCGGCAGGCCGAGGAGAAGGAAAGGGCCGAGCAGAAGTCGTGACCGACGACCGCCAGGCACCCGACGTCGACCGGCTGGCCCGGGCGATGTTGATGCTGCACGGCGGTCATGACGACGACGAGCATCCGGTCGGCGACCGCGGTAGCGGTGGAACACGGTCCAAGGCAAGGGTTTTCAGTGCCGATCGGGCCGCGGCGCTGCGGGAGGCCACCCAACGCGACCGCGAACGGTATCTGACCTCGGGCCTGGTTTCGGTCGACTGCCGGTTCTGCCATGTGGCTGTCGATGTGAAGAAGCTCGGGCCGACGCACACGTCGGTGCAGTGGAACACCGAGGCGTCGAGGCGCTGCGCATACTTCAGCGAGATTCGACAGTCCGGTGGCGATCCGGCCCGCGTGCCGTCCTGTCCGAGGCTCACCGACAGCATCAAACACGCCGTCGCGGAGGGGTGTTTGGAGGAACCGTCCTCAGCCCCGTCCCCCGGCGACGGCTGAGCGCTTTGTTCTTCTTGGCCCAACGGGACAAACGGACGGGGAAGTGCGAGTAGACCTCGCCAAAACGTCGGTTTCGGCGCGAGGCGCAGCGGTCCTTACACTGCGGCATATGGGTGCACGCACGGCGGTGCTGGTGGCTGGCGTGGCGCTGGCCGGCTGCACCCGGGTCATCGACACGCCGCAACCGCAGCCCGCCCCGCCGGTGGCGCCCATCACCGCAGGTCAGGTCGGCGATCTGCTCAGCGACAAGGTCGACAAGACCGACGGCAACCTGTTCACCACCGTCGAACCCGACATGTGCAGCGGGGTTGCCAGGGAGGTGGATCCGCCGTTCCTGTTCGACTCCGGCCCGGCCGCCACCGACGGCGGCCACTGGACGGTCTATGAGAACAGCGCGGTGTACATCGAGGAGATGGTCGCCGTCTACCGCGCCGATTTCGATGCTCAAGAGGCAGTCACGCAGGCGAGGCACACCATCGAGACGTGCCGCGACACACCGTTCACCGTCACCGATATGAAGGGCCGCACATACCAGTTCGCGCTGTTACCGGAGGTGGCGTCCGGATCGCCCGACATCGTGCGGTGGTCCTTCGAGGCCTCCGACTGGGCGTGCGACAACACGTTCGTGGCTGCGCACAATGCGGCCGTCGAAATCTCGACGTGCGGGGCGGCCGGCGGTCTCGACGCGCTGCGATTGGCTGAGGATGCGTTGCAACGCATTCAGACGCTGGCCAATATGACGGCCTGACACCGCCCCTATAGCTGCTCGCCAAAAGAGGTTACAGTCCTCTGAACCGTTCCTTGACCTCGTCGGCGGTCAACCCGTAATCGGCCAGTGAATACGTGTGTTTGGGTGCGCGCGGACCCTGCTGGCTCTCGGCGTAACGCTGCTGCACCGCCGCGCGCGCCGCGTCGGTGAACTCGATGCCGAAGTGCCGGTAGATACCTTCGACACAAGCGACCGGGTCCGCAACGAATTCGGAGTAGTCGACATCGCAGAACTGCCCTGCATCGTGCTCGGCGCGAACGGCGTTGAACCGCCGCAGACCTCGTGACCACGTCTCCATGGCGTCTTCACCGATCTGGGCGCCGACAAACGAGTTCGACCAGCCCGCAGTGGTGTGCTGTGACAGCGAGCACATCGACGCCATGATGGTCTCGGCCGGCCGATGGCACTGCACGATCAACGCATCGGGATAGGTTTCGAACAACGCATCGAGCGCGAACAGGTGGCTGGGGTTCTTGAGCACCCAACGCTTTTCGGCGTCGTTGAGGCCGATCAGCTGCAGGTTGCGACGGTGCCGTTGGTACGGTTTGGTCCAATCCTGCTTGGCCAGCCACTGCGAGTACGTCGGCAGATGCGCCAACGTCTCATAGGACACCGAGTGCAGCGACTGCCGCAGCAGCTGCCAACATTCCTCGACCTCGTCAGCGGTCATGTAATGCAGCCCGGTGTAGTCCGGGTTCTCATCGTGGGCCTTCTTGAACCGCGCGTCCAGTCCGGCGAACGCCGGGTTGTCCGGCCAGGTTTCGCGTGGCGGCCGGGGTTGTGGGAACTCGGCGAGCCAGAGCTCCAGGCCCTGGTGCGACGGATCGGCAGTGAGCAGCCGGTGGATGGCGGTCGTGCCGGTGCGCGGCAGGCCGGTCACGAAAATGGGCCGTTCGATGACGACGTCGGCGTGCTGCGGGAACTGCCTCCACGCCGCCTCCGAAAGCAACCGGGCGACCAGCGCATTACGGACGAAGAACCGTTGCATCTTGCTGCCGAACTCAGTCAGGTCCGCATCGCGCTTATAGGACTCCAGCAGGACGGCCAGCGCCTCACGGTAGTTGTCGTCATCGGCACCGAAGTCGTCCAGCCCGCAGGCCTTGGTCGCTGACGCGTGCAGGTCTTCGACGGTACCCACATCGGTGCGTGCCATCAGGCTTTGTACTCCCCACAGTTGACGTCGAGGGCCTGGCCGGTGATACCACTGGACAGATCGCTGGCCATGAAGAGGATGGCCGAGGCGACCTCGTCCTCGGTGGGCAACCGCTTGAGGTCCGATGCGGCGGCGGTGGCGTTGTAGATCTCCTCAACCGTGGTGCCGTACTTGCCGGCCTGGTGGTTGAAGTAGCTCTCCAACGTGCCGCCCCAGATGTAGCCAGGGAGAACGGAGTTCACCCGGATGCCTTGTTCACCCAGTTCGGTGGCCAGCGACTGGGACATCGCCAGCAGCGCGGATTTGGCCATCTTGTAGGCGCCGTACTTGGCCTGCGAGTGACGCACCACCATCGAGTTCACGTTCACCACCGAACCGTTGGCCTCAGCCAGCCCCGGGGTGAAGCCCTGGATCAGCCGCAGTGCACCGAAGACGGTCAGCTCGATGGCGTCGCGCATGTGCTCGAACGTGGTGTTGGCCAGCGGCTTCATCGACGGCACCCGAAACGCGTTGTTGATCAACACGTCGACGCGGCCATAGGCCTTCATCGTCTCCTCGACGAGGTTGTTCACCTGAGTCTCGTCGGTGATGTCAGTGCCGACGGTCACGGCACGACGGCCGATGTCGGCGACCTGCTTGGCCACGTCGTCGAGGCGCTCGACGGTACGCGCGGCCAACACCAGATCGGCACCCGCCTCGGCGCACCGGCGCGCCAACGTGGTGCCCAGCGCCGGTCCGACGCCGCTGATGACCACGACTCGGTCTTTGAGCAGTTCCGCCGCCATTCAGCCCACCATCCTGTTCTGAATCTGCTGCTGGCGCAACGCGATCCGGGCACGCCAATCCTCATCGGATATTTTGTTCGATTCGTAGTACGGCAATGCGCTCGCCACCTTGTCGAGGTCGACCACTTCGGCGGTGGGCCCGTCGGCTTCGGTCAACGCCCGCGACAGCCGTTGCCACCGGAATTGCAGGTAGCCCTTGCGGCGCCCCAGCGTCTCGCACCAGTTCGTCACGCCCGGATTGCTGTCGGCGACGACAATGCGGACCTTGCCGTCCGGATCAGCTTGTGCCTGAGTACCGTTCAACGAAGTCTGATGGTTGATGTAGTCCAGCGAGATGTACCAGAGGCTGCCCAGCTGAAAGCCGATATACGGCGCGTCTGGCACCGGCAGCGTGATGACCATCGCCTGCTCCGGCGCCAGGTCGAAGTGCCCCACCGACGAGTACTGCGTGGCCAGTCCACCGGGGGTGAGCCTTGGCGCGGTCAGCGTGTTGACCGGCAGGTTGTCGTAGAACCACTGCGGAAACTGCAACCACGTCTTGACCCGCTGCACTAGCTGCTTTCCCGCGACGGCGTAACGCTTGTGGATCTTCTCGGGTGTCAGCGGAGGCGGCGCGGTGCCCGCGGTGTCGGTGCGCGTGATGCTGAGGTGTCCGCGCTGCGCCGCCCAGTCGTTGTACACCTCGCGAATGACCAACTGCGCTGGGCTGTTCGGCACCACCCGCCATTCGAACGTACCGTCGTCGGCGATGTCGAGCTCGCGGTCGTCGAACGCGGCCTGGCTGGGCGGGACGTTGTCGTCGGTGTACTCCCCGCCGATCATCTGAAACGCCAGATCGGTCGTGGTGCCGCGCTTTCCGGTGACGACGTACTCGTGGCTGGCCTGCACCCGGGTGCCGAAGTACAGCGCGTCGGGGTTGTCGAGGCCCATCTTGGTGAACGGCCCCGTCCCCGACTGCAGGAATGGATGGTCGCGTTCGTAGTCGAATGCCAGGTGCGTGCATGCGGAGATGCATCCGGCGAGGTATTGCAGACCTTCCAGTAGGTCGGCTTCGGATTCGATGAAGGGCGCCTCGGTGACCAGTCGCTCGGCCTCGGCGATGGCGTCGATCAGTGGCTGTGAGTACACGCCTTGAAACTAGAACCCGTTCTAGCCAGAGTCAATATTTCGACCGCAACGGTACATATATGGAACGAAGGGTACGCTGCTGACGTGTTGACTCCGACCGGCCGCACCTCACCGCCAACCGATCGGGTGGTACGCGTCCTGGACTACCTCGCGGACCGTCCCACGGAGCGCTTCGGTGTGTCGGACCTGGCTCGCCGCGTGGGTCTGAGCAAGCCGACCTGCCTGGGCATCGTCACCGCGTTGTGCGACGCCGGCTACCTGGTGCGCGACGTCGCCGATAAGACCTACCGGCTGGGTCCGTCGCTGATCACCCTCGGTCACCGGGCCCAGGAGTCGATGCGCGTCAACCCGGCCGCACGGGAGGAACTGCGTCGGCTCTCGGCACGGTTCGGCGTCACCGCGGCGCTCTCAGGCGTGGTCGACGACCGGATCACGGTCCTGGACCTGGTGGCGCCGCCCGGCTCCCGGCCCGGGGTCGAGGTCGGCCAGAGCTATCCGTTCGCCCCGCCGGTGGGCCTGATGTTCGTGCTGTGGGACGACGAGGCCGAACGCGAGTGGTTGGCCAAGGAGCCGACCGTGCCACTTCGGACGCCGTTGCGGACCAACACCGGACGCCTGAACCGGGTGGTCGAAGAGTGCCGCGCGGATGGATACCTCGTCGAGCGGCTGACGCCCGGTGGACGTCGGCTGTACTCCTTGATGGCCGGTATGTCGACAGACTTGCCCGACGAATTACGCGCTCTGCTGGGCGAATTGGTGTCCGACATCGGCGAGCGGGTGTATCTGCGCGACGAGAACACCGGCGCGCGCAAGCGCCATGACATCAGCGTGATCTCGGCACCGGTGTACGACCACTACCAACGGCAGGTCATGGTTGCCTCGATGCATATCGGAACGGCGCTGACCGACACCGAGATCACCGAGCGGGCACGCGCTTTGGTCGCGACGGCCGATTCCGTGACGGCGCAGCTCGGCGGGGTGAAGCCGAAGCGTCTCGGGTGAGTGAAACACGCTTGTGGCGCCGGTCGAAACCGGCGCCACAAGGTCGCGCTATGGGTTAGGCGTCAGTCAGCGCCTCGGAAAGCGGCGTCGGGTTCACCTCAACGCCACACTGGTTCGAGATTTCCGCGGCCGGCTGGTTGATCGCCTTCAGTTCCGACTCGACCTGGGGGTTCTGCTCAAAGTATGCGCTGAACGCCTCAGTCGGCTCGGCAGGCGACTGCGTCGTGATCTGCGTCAGCGCCTGATTCGCCTCCGGGTTGGCGGCGAGGTAGGTGCCGGTGGATGCCGCCACCGTGCTGGAGGTAGTGGCAATCGCGCTCACGCTGCAGTCAGTTTCCGGGGCCGGTTGTGCGTTGACGACCGGCGTGACGATCGCTGCGGACCCGAAAGCAAGCAGACCCCCGGCGAACATTCCGTACAGGCCGCGTCGAACGGTCGTTGCGGACATCTTCATGGATTTCTCTCCTTCGGTCTGCGACTCGGTGGTCGCTCCCCAAAGGCATAACCGGCGTCGGGGCAAGGCTAAACAAACCCCAGCTCAGCTCACGCTGGCCAGCGCAAACGGCAGCACCTGGGCCGCCCCCGCCGCCCTGACCAGCCGCGATGCCATCGTCAGCGTCCACCCCGTATCGGTCACGTCGTCCACCAGCAGCACCGGTCCCGTGTTCCCCACCAGGTCAGGCTGCTGCCACGCACCGTTCAGCGCGGCCACGCGATAGGCCGAATTCGCCGCGGTCACCGGCCTGCGCCCAGGCGCGTAGCGCAGTACACCCAGGTCGACCAGCCGGCCGAGGCGGGCGAGTTCGCGGGCCATCGACGTGATGAGCACGGGATGGGTGTCGGAATCCAGCGCCATCACCGCCGTCGGGCGGATCTCCCAGTCCCACGACGCCAACACCTGCACGCCGGCCTCGACCACCTCCCCCGGCACCTCCGCATCGGGTTCGTCGAGCAGACGGCGCAACCGTGCGCCCCATCCGAGGTCCGTCAACCGCCCGATGACCCGGCCGGCTTCCGGGCCGTCGGTGATTCGGCCACGCACGTCCAGCCCGACCTTGTCCAGCCCGGTCGGCCACTGCTTCCGCGGCGTCAGCTCGACACCGGGCCGCATGAGCCGGGCCCGGGTGTCCGCCACGGCCCCGGCGTCGACGACGGCGTCATAGCGCGAACCCGTGCAGTTGTCGCAGCGCCCGCACCGCTCACCCTCGGTGAGTTCGGGATCATCGAGTTGTGCTCGCAGGAACGCCATTCGGCAGCCATCGGTCGCTTGATAGTCGAGCATCGCCTGCTGTTCACGTTTGCGCGCCTCGTCGAGCTTGCGATAGCGGGCTTTGTCGTAGGTCCACTCCTGACCCGTCCCGACCCAACCGCCCTTGACGCGCCGCACCGCACCATCGACGTCGAGCACCTTCAGCACCATCTCCAGCCGCGTCCGATTCAGATCGACGAGGGGCTCCAAAGCGGCCGTCGACTGCGGGCGCGCCGGGTCGAGCTCCCGAATCACCTTTCGTACCAGCGCTTCCGCCGGGAACGCGACGGATGCGAAGTACCGCCAGACGTCCTGGTCCTCGCGGCCGGGCAGTAGCACCACCTCGGCGCTCTCGGTCGACCGGCCGGCGCGGCCGACCTGTTGGTAGTAGGCAATCGGCGAAGACGGGGCGCCCAGATGTACGACGAACCCGAGGTCGGGTTTGTCGAACCCCATGCCCAGCGCCGACGTCGCGATCAGCGCCTTCACCCGGTTGGCCAACAGATCCGCCTCGAGTTGCTCGCGTTCCGCCGCCTCGGTCGAACCGGTATAGGCCGCCACCGGATGTCCCTGCTCGCGCAGCAGTGCGGCGATGTCGTGTGCCTGCGCCACCGTCAACGTGTACACGATGCCCGAGCCGGGCAACGAATCCAGATGCGCCGCAAGCCAAGCCGCGCGTTGCGCGGGATTGCCGGCCTTCACCACCGACAGCCGCAGCGACTCGCGGTCCAGGCCGCCGCGCAGCACCAGCGTGTCACCGCCGCCGACGCCCAACTGCGCCGCGACATCGTCGACGACGCGGTCGTTGGCGGTCGCCGTCGTAGCGAGGACCGGGATGTCGGCGCCCAGTTCGGCGATCAGCGTGCGGATCCGCCGGTAATCGGGGCGGAAGTCGTGGCCCCAGTCGGAGACACAGTGCGCCTCGTCGACCACGACCAGCCCGGCGTCGTGCGCCAGTGCCGGTAACACCGCATCGCGAAAGTCCGGGTTGTTCAACCGCTCTGGGCTCACCAGCAGCACATCGAGGCCACCGGCGCGCACCCGGCGGTGGATGTCGTCCCACTCAGCGACGTTGCTCGAGTTGATGGTCGCGGCGTGCACGCCCGCCCGTTCGGCGGCGGCGACCTGGTTGCGCATCAGCGCCAGCAGCGGCGACACGATCACCGTCGGGCCATGCCCGTCGGTGCGCAGCAGTTTGGCGGCGATGAAGTAGACCGCGGACTTGCCCCAACCGGTGCGCTGGACCACCAACGCGCGCCGACGGTGCACGACCAACGCCTCGATCGCGGCCCATTGGTCGTCGCGCAACCGCGCCTGCGGGCCGGCCAACTGTTCGAGGATCGTTTGGGCTTGCTCTCGCGTTGTCATCGCTCCATCGTGCAACTAGGCAACGACAAGCCAGATCGCGACGAAGTGGCAGACCGCGGCAGCCACGGTGAATGCGTGGAAGAACTCATGGTGCCCGAACGTCTGCGGCCACGGGTTGGGCCACCGCACGCCGTAGACGACGGCACCGATGCTGTAGAGCACCGCGCCGGCGACCAGGAGCGCGACGACCGCCAGACCTGCTCCGTCAAGCAGGGTTTCGGCGAACCAGACGGCGACGTAGCCGAGCAGAAGATACAGCGGCACACCCACCCATCGAGGCGTCGACGGCCACACCATCTTGAGCGCAACGCCCAACCCGGCCCCCGTCCAGACGATGGCCAACATCTTCGATCCGATCTGCGGCGGCATCGCCACCACCGCCAGTGGCGTGTATGTGGCGGCGATGAATATGAACACCGTCGAGTGGTCGACGCGCATCATCCATCGGTGCGCGACCGCCGAAACCCAGCGGACCCGGTGATAGACGGCGCTGACGGCGAACATGGCGATGATGGCGGCCACGTAGACCAGCGCCGACCATCCGGCGCGCGGTGTGCCCGAACTCCACGCAACGGGCACCATCGCCGCACCGGCGACGACGGCCACTACCGCGAAGACGAGATGGATCCAGCCCCGTGCGCGCGGGGTGCCGGTGGGGTCCCCGACGCGGACGACGTTTGCGCCTGCTGCCAGTAGCTGGTCCGTCAGATCCCCCCGATGTCGTGGGGCAGTCGAAAACCCACGCCGAGGGTACCGGCCGGATGCGCTAGCCGGCCGTCGACGCGGCGTCCAGTTCGCGCTTGATCTCCAGCGCGATGTCGATGAGCTGGTCCTCCTGGCCGCCGATCAGCTTGCGCTGGCCCGCGCGGTGCAGCAGTTGGTGGGCGGGCACGCCGTAGCGCTCCGACTGCCGGATCGCGTGCTTGAGAAAGCTCGAGTACACCCCGGAGTAGCCCATGATCAGCGCGTTGCGGTCCAGCAAGCACTCGGCGGGCATCGCAGGTGCGACGACCTCTTCAGCCGCGTCGGCGATATCGAAGAAGTCGATGCCGGTCTTTACGCCGATCTTGTCGAACACCCCGATCAGCGCCTCGACGGGTGCGTTGCCCGCGCCCGCGCCGAACCGGCGGCAGGAGCCGTCGATCTGCTTGGCCCCCGCGCGCACCGCTTCGATCGAGTTCGCGACGCCGAGCCCGAGGTTCTCATGACCATGGAACCCCACTTGCGCGTCGTCGCCGAGTTCGGCCACCAACGCGGCCACCCGGTCCCGGACGCCCTCGAGCACCAGCGCGCCGGCGGAGTCGACGACGTAGACGCACTGGCAGCCGGCGTCGGCCATGATGCGGGCCTGGGCGGCCAGCTTCTCCGGCGGAATCGTGTGGCTCATCATCAAGAAACCGACGGTCTCCAGACCCAGCTCGCGCGCCAGCCCGAAATGCTGAATCGACACGTCGGCTTCGGTGCAGTGCGTGGCGATCCGGCAGATCGACCCGCCGTTGTGCTGGGCCTCCTTGATGTCTTCCTTGGTGCCCACCCCGGGCAGCATCAGGAACGCGATCTTGGATTCCGTGGCCGTCTCGGCGGCCAGCTTGATCAGCTCCTGCTCGGGGGTCTTGGAGAAGCCGTAGTTGAAGCTCGAACCGCCCAGCCCGTCACCGTGGGTCACCTCGATGACCGGCACACCGGCGGCGTCCAGCGCAGCGACGATCGCGTGTACCTCGTCCTTGGTGAACTGGTGCCGCTTGTGGTGGCTGCCGTCGCGCAGCGACGTGTCCGTCATCCGGACGTCCCAGATCGGGTTGAAGTAGATTTCCTGCGTGCTCATGCCTGGCCTCCTGCTGTCGTAGCGAGGCTCTCTTTCGCGATCTCCTCGCCGACCTTGGCCGCCGCGGCGGTCATGATGTCCAGATTTCCAGCGTAGGGCGGTAAGTAATCGCCCGCACCCTCCACTTCGATGAACGTGGTAACGAGGTGGTTGCCGCCGTTGACCACCGACGGTTCGTCGAACTGCGGGTCGTTGAGCAGCCGGTATCCGGGCACGTACGTCTGCACCTCGGCGACGACGTCGCGGATGGATTGCGTGATCGCGTCGTGGTCGGCATCCTCTGGAATCGCGCAGAAGATGGTGTCGCGCATGATCATCGGCGGTTCGGCCGGGTTGAGGATGATGATGGCCTTGCCGCGCTGGGCGCCGCCGATCACCTCCACCCCGGCCGCGGTGGTCTTGGTGAACTCGTCGATGTTGGCGCGGGTTCCGGGTCCGGCCGAGGCCGACGACACCGACGCGACGATCTCGGCGTAGGGCACCTCCACCGCGCGGGAGACCGCGTACACGATCGGGATGGTCGCCTGCCCGCCGCAGGTGACCATGTTTACGTTGGGTGCCTCGAGGTGCTCGCGCAGGTTGGCCGGCGGGATCACGCCGGGGCCGATCGCCGCGGGCGTGAGGTCGATCGCGCGGATACCCGCCTCGGCGTACTTCGGGGCCGCGTCACGGTGCACGTAGGCGCTGGTGGCCTCGAAGACCATGTCGGGCTTCTCGCTCTGGGCCAGCAGCCAGTCCACGCCCTCGTGCGAGGTCTCCAGGCCCAGCTTGCGGGCCCGCGCCAGGCCCTCGCTCTCCGGATCGATGCCGATCATCCACCGCGGCTCCAACCACTCCGAGCGCAGCAGCTTGTAGAGCAGGTCGGTGCTGATGTTGCCCGATCCGACGATCGCGACCGAAACCTTGTTCGGCATAACTAGCTCCTCGACTATTCGAAATTCAAATGCACCGAGCCGAGCCCGGCGAAATCGGCGACGTATGCGGCGCCGGGGGTGGCGTCGAACGCCTTGGTACACGACCCGGGCAACACGATGTCACCTGCCTTGAGCCGGACCCCGAAACTCTCCACCTTGCGGGCCAGCCACGCCACCGCCGTCACCGGGTTGCCCAGCACCGCATCGCTGCGGCCCTTGGCCACCACCTCGCCGTTGCGGGTCAGCACGGCCTCGATCGCGGTGATGTCGATGTCGCTGGGTGAGACCCGGTTCTTCCCGAGCACCCAGCCCGCCGAGGAAGCGTTGTCGGCGATGGTGTCGCAGAGCTTGATCTTCCAGTCCTTGATCCGGGTGTCGATCAACTCGATGGCCGGCGCGAACGCCGCCGTCGCGGCCAGCACGTCCTCCTCGGTGCAGTCAGCACCCGGAAGGTCCTCGGCGAGGATGAACCCGACCTCCACCTCGACGCGCGGATAGAGGTAGTCGGCGGATTTCACGGGCTTGTCCTCGAACACCGCCATCTCGTCGAGCAGGTGTCCGTAGTCGGGTTCGTCGACGTTCATCATCTGCTGCATCGCCTTCGACGACAGCCCGACCTTGTGGCCGATGACCTTCGCCCCTTCGGCGACCCGCTGCCGGATGTTGATCAGCTGGATCTCGTAGGCATCAACAACGTCGATACCCGGGTAGCCGTCGGTCAACGGCGCGACCGGAACCCGGGTGCGCTCGGCCTCGGCCAGATCGGCGGCCAGTCGCTCACGAACCTCGGAACTAAGCATTTACGTGAAGTCCCCTCGTTTCGTCGACCGGCGCAGTTGTAGGTCGGCCGGGCAATTCTATAACGTGTTCTACATGACCGGACAGCAGTATGACGTCGTGGTGGTGGGCAGCGGCGCCGCCGGCATGGTCGCCGCCCTCACCGCTGCTCACCAGGGACTCTCGACGATAGTCGTTGAGAAGGCGCCGCACTACGGTGGTTCCACTGCGCGGTCAGGCGGCGGCGTGTGGATTCCGAACAACGAGGTGCTCAAACGCGACGGGGTCAAGGACACACCCGAGGCCGCCCGCACCTACCTGCACAACATCATCGGCGACGTCGTGCCCGCCGAGAAGATCGACACCTACCTCGCGCGCGGCCCGGAGATGCTGTCCTTCGTGCTCCGAAATTCGCCGCTGAAGCTGTGCTGGGTGCCCGGCTACTCCGACTACTACCCGGAGACTCCCGGCGGCAAGCCCACCGGGCGGTCCGTGGAGCCCAAGCCGTTCAACGCCAACAAGCTGGGCCCCGACCTGCCGGGGCTGGAGCCGCCCTACGGCAAGGTTCCGATGAACATGGTCGTCATGCAGCAGGACTACGTGCGGCTCAACCAGCTCAAGCGCCACCCCCGCGGGTTGCTCCGCAGCCTCAAGGTCGGCGTGCGCGCCACCTGGGGCAAGGTCACCGGCAAGAACCTGGTCGGCATGGGCCGCGCGCTGATCGCGCCGCTGCGCATCGGGCTGCGGAAAGCTGGCGTGCCGGTGCGGCTGAACACCGCGCTGACCGACCTCTACATCGAGGACGGTGTCGTTCGTGGAATCTATGTCCGCGACACCAACGCCCCGGAATCCACTGAGCCCGAGCTCATCAGAGCCCGCCGCGGCGTGATTCTCGGCTCGGGTGGCTTTGAGCACAACGAGCAGATGCGGGTGAAGTACCAGCGGGCGCCGATCAGCACCGAGTGGACGGTGGGCGCGGTGGCCAATACCGGCGACGGCATCCTGGCTGCCGAAAAGCTGGGCGCCGCACTGGACGTCATGGAAGACGCCTGGTGGGGTCCGACGGTGCCGCTGGTCGGTGCGCCGTGGTTTGCGTTGTCGGAGCGCAATTCGCCGGGCTCGATCATCGTGAACATGGCGGGTAAGCGGTTCATGAACGAATCGATGCCCTATGTCGAGGCCTGCCACCACATGTACGGCGGGCAGTACGGACAGGGGCCCGGTCCGGGCGAGAACATCCCGGCCTGGCTGGTGTTCGACCAGCAGTACCGCGACCGCTACATCTTCGCCGGGCTACAACCCGGACAACGCATCCCGAGCAAATGGCTCGAGTCGGGGGTCATCGTCAAGGCCGACACTCTCGACGAGCTGGCAGCGAAGGCGGGCCTGCCCGCCGACGCGTTCAAGGCGACGGTCGAGCGGTTCAACGGTTTCGCGCGCACCGGCGTCGACGAGGACTTCAGGCGCGGCGAAAGCGCCTACGACCGCTACTACGGCGATCCCACCAACAAGCCCAACCCCAACCTCGGTGAAATCAGCCATGCGCCGTATTACGCCGCCAAGATGGTGCCGGGCGATCTGGGCACCAAGGGCGGTATTCGCACCGACGTGCACGGCCGCGCGCTACGCGACGACGGCTCGATCATCGAAGGGCTCTATGCTGCGGGCAATGTCAGCGCCCCGGTGATGGGACACACCTATCCCGGTCCGGGCGGGACCATCGGCCCGGCGATGACGTTCGGTTACCTGGCGGCTCTCCACTTGGCAGGAAAGAACTAATGCCCATCAATCTCGACGAGGCCCTCGGCGCGGAACTTCCCGCCGCCGAATTCTCTTGGTCCAGCAGCGATATCCAGCTCTACCATCTCGGCCTCGGCGCCGGGATGGACCCGATGGACAGGCGCGAGCTGCGGTACCTGACCGACGAAACCCCGCAGGTGTTGCCGACGTTCGGCAATGTCGCACAGAGTTTTCACATGACCGAGCCCCCGACGGTGAAGTTCCCGGGTATCGACATCGAGCTGTCCAAGGTGCTGCACGCCAGCGAGGCGGTGTCGGCGCCCGGCCCGATCCCCGCGTCGGGCACCGGGCGCGCGGTCACGCGGTTCACCGACATCTGGGACAAGGGCAAGGCCGCGGTGATCTGGTCGGAGACAACGGTCACCGCACCGGACGGCACGCTGCTGTGGACGCAGAAGCGGTCGATCTTCGCCCGCGGTGAGGGCGGTTTCGGCGGCGAGCGAGGTCCGTCTGGATCTTCGTTGTCCTCGGGCCACACGCAGCGCGCGGCCGACTTCGAACTGGCGATCCCGACGTCGCCGCAGCAGGCCCTGCTCTACCGCATGTGCGGAGACCGCAACCCGCTGCACTCCGATCCGGATTTCGCGGCGGCCGCAGGCTTTCCGAGGCCGATCCTGCACGGGTTGTGCACCTACGGCATGACGTGTAAGGCGATGGTGGACGCCCTGCTCGACGGTGACACCGCCCGGGTCGCAAGTTACGGTGCGCGTTTCGCCGGAGTTGTGTTCCCTGGCGAAACGCTGAAGGCGCGCATCTGGAAAGAGGGTGACGGCTTCGTCGCGATGGTTACCGCGCCGGAGCGTGACGACGCCGTGGCGCTGGCCGGAGTGGAACTGATTCCGGCCTGACAAATGGCATTGGCCTAGCTACTTTGCCAGCAGAACCCAGTTCCGGTGTCTACGTAGGTGTTCGCCCATACCATCGGTTACAACGCGTTGCTCAACGCATGCTCGCAGAACGTATTTCGCGTCCCGATGCACTACCGACCGGGCATGACGGCCTACCGACCTGCTACTTTCGGTTTGGGAAACCGTCCCCGCGGGTAAGGGGATGCCGAATTTCGGACGACCAGGAGCATCACTTTGAACAAGATGAGCAAGATCACGATCTCGGCAACCGCCACATTCGCTGCGGCCGGAGTCATCGGCGTTTTCGCCGCGCCGGTCGCAGGCGCGGACCCGGAAGCCGAAGCCACCACACAGACACCAACTCAGCCACAAATCCAAGTTCAGACACTGACGCTGGGCGATCAGGGAAAGTTGGTTGACGGAAACGTCATTCAGGGTTGGACGGTCGACAACCTTCAGCCGAGTTCCGACCCGATTCCCTACAACGTACAAGGAACCCTGTGGGAGATCACCGCCAACGATCAAGCGATCCAAGGCACCGTGATCCCGATCGTGTCGAACCTCAACGCCCGGGCCGCCAACGGCGAGGCGTATCGCGCGCTGTTCGGTGTCGCCACCCCACAGGGCGTCAACCCGGCCGCGATACCGCAAGGCGAACAGACCACGGGCAAGGTGTATTTCGACGTCACCGGCGCCGAGCCGAACAGCATCGTCTACAACGCGGGCGGCCAGGACCTGATCGTCTGGGTCGAGGCCCCTGAATCCACGTCGAGCGGCGCTGCGTCGACGTCGTACCCGTCGACGGGGTCGCAGAGCCCGGCCCAGGCGCCGGCAACCGAGGCCGCGCCCGCGGCAGTCGGAACCGAGGCACCCGAGGGCAGCCAGGGCACCCCGCTGCCGGAGGGCACCGAGCAGGTGCCGGCAGGTTCGGCGGGAACGCCGCTGCCGCCGGCTGAGGGCGCTCCTGCCGCACCTCCGGCCGAGGGTGCGCCGACCCAAGCGACCGCGGAGGGGACGCCGCAGCCCGCGGGCAGCCAGGGAACTCCGGTGCCCGCCGATGACCAGGCGCCGACGCCGGCCACCTACACGCCGGCTCCGACGCCCTGATCGCAGCGGCCAGCGGCTGTCACGAGTGGGATGACCACCACGCGTACAGCTGCGGGAAGGTCGGCCCCTGCGGGCCGCTTTCGACGGCGCTGACCACAAGTCGGTCGTCGTCGGTCCAGATCACCGTGGGCTGACCTTCCCGAAGGCCGCAGAACAACGTGCCGCTTACCTTGTCCGGGGTGGCATTACGTCGCCACGGCCCAGGTGACTGGATGTTGCCGGGACAGACCACCTGGGTCGCGGTCCGCATCCCGTTGTTGAACACGGCGTCGAGTGCAGCCCTGTCTTCGACCAACGTGTAGACGGCTGACTGCGGGCCGTCCGGGTCCACGTTCTGTGTGCAGTTGACCTGTGCCAGAACGTTTTCCGGCGCGTCGACCGCTTCACACGCGCCCGGCGGGTAGCCGCGTGGAAGCATCTGCATGAGGCGTGGCGCGTCGTCGGGCCGGATTGTCGTCGCCGGCGTTGTTGGCGGCGTTGTTGTTGGATCCGATGTCGGCGGCGCGGCGACGGCGGGCGCATCGTCCTGCGGTGACGGACGCAGCAGCCAGAACCCCAACCCGCCAATCGCGGCGACGGCAATGACCGCAGCCACCGCAACTGGCACCGCTTTGGGCACCGAACGCGGCTGCACCGGCCGCGGTGTCACGGAGAGCGGGGCGTCAAAGCGCCTCATCTGGGTGTCTGGTGCGCGCGGCACAGCGCGCACCGGCCCGGTGTCGTCGTCGTTGGGGCCAGGACTGTGGAAGTCGTCGTGCGGCGTCGACGACGGGTCCGGTGGCTGCGGCGAACTCACGGCTCCGAGGGTAGTAGCAGCGGCACCCGCCGTGGCGGGGTCAGCCCAGGATCAGACCCGATGTCGGCACACCGGTGCCCGCGGTGACGAGCACGTGCTCGACGTCCGGCACCGGGTTCACCGATGTGCCGCGCAGTTGGCGTACCCCTTCGGCAATGCCGTTCATGCCGTGGATGTAGGCCTCACCCAACTGGCCGCCGTGGGTGTTGATCGGCAGCCGCCCACCGATCTCGATGGCGCCGTCGGCGACGAAGTCCTTGGCATCGCCCTTGTCGCAGAAGCCCAGCTCCTCCAACTGGATCAGCGTGAACGGCGTGAAGTGGTCGTAGAGGACGGCGGTCTGGATGTCGGTTGGCTTGAGCCCTGACTGCTCCCACAACTGCCTGCCCACCAGCCCCATCTCCGGCAGGCCGAGTTCGGGCCGGTAGTAGCTGACCATCGAATACTGGTCGGCGCTGGAACCCTGCGACGCCGCCTCGATGACCGCGGGCCGGTGTTTGAGGTCTTTGGCCCGCTCGGCGGACGTGATCACCAACGCCACACCACCATCGGTTTCCTGGCAGCAATCCAGCAGCCGCAACGGCTCGGCGATCCACCGCGAATTCTGGTGGTCCTCAATAGTGATCGGCTTCTCGTAGAAGTACGCCTTCGGGTTCTTGGCCGCGTGCTTGCGGTCGGCCACCGATACCGCGCCGAAGTCCTTGCTGGTGGCACCGGACAGGTGCATGTAGCGCCTGGCGATCATCGCCACCTGCGCAGCGGGGGTGGACAGCCCGTGCGGATACGAGAACGAGTTGTCCACGCCGGTGGAGTCGGCGTTCTCCACCAGCCGCATCTGCACCTGTCCGAAGCGGGTTCCCGAGCGCTCGTTGAAAGCCCGGTATGCCACAACGCAATCCGCGACTCCGGTCGCCACCGCGATCGCGGCTTGCTGGACCGTGGCGCAGGCCGCGCCGCCGCCGTGGTGGATCTTGGAAAAGAACTTCAACTCAGGGATGCCGATCGCGCGCGAGATCGCCACCTCGGTGTTGGAGTCCATCGTGAACGTGACCATGCCGTCGACGTCGGCAGGGGTCAGACCCGCGTCGTCGAGCGCGTCCAGAACGGCTTCAGAGGCGAGCCGAAGCTCGCTGCGACCGGAGTTCTTGGAGAAGTCGGTGGCGCCGATCCCGACGATCGCCGCCTTGCCGGACAACTCGCCGGGCATCAGTTACCTCCGAGGGTTAGCGTCGCGTTGGCGATCACGTGATCACCCAGGCTGTTGCTGCCAGTGATTTTCAGGCTGATGAGACCGTCTTCTATCGCGGTGACCTCACCCTTGAACGTCACGGTGTCGTAGGCATACCACGGCACCCCGAGGCGCAGACCGATCGACTTGATGACCGCGGTAGGCCCGGCCCAGTCGGTGATGTAGCGCTGAACCAGCCCAGTGTCGGTGAGGATGTTGACGAAGATGTCCTTCGACCCTTTGGCCTGCGCCTTGTCGCGGTCGTGGTGGACGTCCTGGTAGTCCCTGGTGGCGATCGCCGTCGACACGATGAACGTCGGGTCGCCGTACAGCGCCAGTTCGGGCAGCTTGGTGCCTACTTCGACAGTGGGTGTGCTCACGTGTCCGGCTCCCATGCGTACAGTGTCCAGGCTGGGCCTGAATCGCCTTCTGGAAAGTCGATAAACGTTGCGCGGACCGGCATTCCGATCTCCACGGCGGTGGGTTCGGCATTGCGCAGCTCCCCGAGCATCCGGACGCCCTCCTCGAGTTCGACGAGCGCGATGACGAACGGCAGTGTGCGACCGGGCACCTTCGGGGCGTGGTGCACCACGAAGCTGAACACCGTGCCCTTGCCGCTTGCCACGACGTAGTCGGTGGGCTGCTCTTTGTCCTGCCACAGCGCGGGCACCGGCGGATGCTGCAGCGTGCCGTCGGGACGCTTTTGGATCCGCAGTTCGTGCGCGTTGACGCCGTCCCAGAAGAACTTGGTGTCCCGCGACGACGCCGGCCGCATCATCGAATCAGCATCCAGATCCTCGGGCACCTGGGTTCGCGCACCGCTGTCGGCGGGTCTGAACTTCATGATGCGCCACATCATCTCGGCCACTGGATCATCGCGGTCGTCGCCACTGAGCCAGGTGATCTTCTGCGTGATGAAGAAACCCTCACCCAGCGCGGTGTTCTTCGGCCCGATGACGTCGGTCAGTTCGGCGGTGACGCTGACCTGTTCGCTGACCCGCAGATATCGGTGATAGGTCTGTTCGCAGTTGGTGGCGACCACACCGATATAGCCTGCGTCGTCGAACAATTCGATGATCTTGCCCAATGGGTCGTCGTCGGGGCGCACACCGCCCAGACCCATCATCGTCCACACCTGGATCATCGCGGGCGGCGCGACGGCGCCCGGGTGACCGGCCGCCTTCGCCGCGGCCTCGTCGACGTAGATCGGGTTCTTGTCGCCCATCGCATCGACCCAGTGGTCGATCATCGGCTGGTTGACCGGGTGGCGGCCCACACGGGGCTTGCTCTTGCCTTCCGCCTTGACCCGCTCGGCGGCGGCCTTGATGTCGTCGATACTCACCGGGGGACCCTTGGAACCTTCAGTCCCGCAGCCGCAATCATCTCCCGCATTACCTCGTTGACACCTCCGCCGAACGTGATCACCAAGTTCCGTTTGGTCTGGCTGTCGAGCCACTCCAGCAGCTCCGCGGTTTCCGGATCCGCCGGATCCCCGTACTTGCCGACGATCTCCTCGGCCAGCCGGCCCGCGTACTGGATGCGTTCGGTGCCAAACACCTTGGTCGCTGCTGCGTCGGCAACGTCGATGGTCTCACCGGACGCGGCGACCTGCCAGTTGAGCAGCTCGTTGATGCGCCACATCGCCTTGAGCTCACCCAGCGAACGCTTGACGTCGTCATGTTCGAGCGGGGCGACGCCGTTACTGCCCGGCTTGGATGCCCACGCGTGTACGTGGTCGTAGAGCGAGGCGAACCGGCCTGCCGGGCCGAGCATCACGCGCTCGTTGTTGAGCTGAGTGGTGATCAGCTTCCAACCGCCGTTCTCCTCGCCGACGAGCATGTCGGCGGGGACCCGGACGTCGTTGTAATAGGTGGCGTTGGTGTGGTGTGCGCCGTCGGACAGAATCATCGGCGTCCAGGAGTAGCCGGGGTCCTTGGTGTCGACGATCAGGATCGAGATGCCCTTGTGCTTCACCGCTTCTGGGTCTGTACGGCACGCCAGCCAGATGTAGTCGGCGTCGTGCCCGCCGGTGGTGAACACCTTCTGCCCGTTGACTAGGTAGTATTCGGCGGACCCTTCCCTGCGTCGCACCGCCGTGGTGCGCAGCGACGCCAGGTCGGTGCCGGCTTCGGGCTCGGTGTAGCCGATCGCGAAGTGCACCTCGCCGGCGAGGATGGCGGGCAGAAACTTCTTCTTCTGCTCCGCAGTGCCGTACTGCTGCAGCGTGGGCCCCACGGTCTGCAACGTGACGGCCGGCAGCGGCACGTCCGCCCGCTGCGCCTCGTTGACGAAGATCGACTGCTCGATCGGACCGAAGCCCAGACCGCCGAACTCCTTGGGCCACCCGACGCCGAGCTTGCCGTCGGAGCCCATCCGCTTGATGACGGCACGATACGCCTCGCCGTGGCGGTCCTTCTCCATCTCCTTGGCCTCTTCTGGAGAGATGAGGTTGGAAAAGTACGCCCGCAGTTGCGCCTGCAGCTGTTTCTGTTCGGGCGTCAGGTCGATGAACACTGCTATCTCCCGTCGCTTCGCTCGCCCAATGCGGCTCCCACCAGGTCGAGCCGGTGTGCCGGACCACCCACCAGTCGGGTGAGGTCTTTGATCGTGGAGTAGTAGCGGTCCATCGGGTAGGCGATATCCATACCCATCCCGCCGTGCAGGTGGTGACAGAGTTGCATCACCGGAGGTGCCTGCGATGCGAGCCAGTAGCCGAGGACGTCGAGATCCTCTTGAGTTTGTGGGCTGGCGTCGCGCCCCTCGGAGAGCCGCCAAACCACCGACGTGGCCGCCAACGTCAAAGTGCGAGAAGCGATGTAGACCTCGGCCAGCTGTGCGGCCACCGTCTGAAACGTCGACAACGGCTTACCGAACTGCTCGCGGTTGGCGACGTAGTCCGCGGTGAGCCGCAGTGCGCCGGCGACCAGACCGGCCGCGAAGGCCCCGATCGCGGCCAGCGCCAACTGGTTGACGCGGCGCGGTGTCGCGCCGTCCAGTACCGCGTCGACATGCGCGTCGGTGAACGTGACGGTGTACTCATCGCCTCCGTTGGAGGTCGGGGTCTTGGTCACCTGGACGCCGTCGACCTTCGGCGATACGACGGCGACCCCGTTGTCGGCGGTCACCAGCAGCCATTCCGCTTGTCCCGCATAAGGAACCGCGATCTTGGTGCCGGAGATCTTGCCGTCGGTGAGTGTCGTGGCCGGCCGGTCGGGCAGCGGCGCACCGGGTTCGTTGAGCGCGGCCGTCAGCACCGCCCCCTTGGGAACTCCCGAGAGGTAGCGGTCCTGCTGCTCGTCGGAGGCCAGATCCCGCAGCGTCAACAGCCCAAGACCCAGCGTGGCCAGCGCCGGGCTGACGGTGCCGTGCCGACCGATCTCGGTCAGTGCCGTGGCCACCTCGGGCAGCCCGACACCGTCACCGCCGAGGCGCTCGGGCACCGCCAGGGCGGCCACTCCGCCGGCGACCAGTGCTTCCCAGCTGTTGTCTCGGTCGAGCACGGATGTCACCACGTCGGCGACAGCCTGCTGCTCCGGGTTGGGCGTGAAATCCACCCGTCCTCCTTATTGCAAACGACGCGCCCCGCGCGGGTTCGGTACCGATCAGTGCTTGACGGGGCACTTACCGGTGTAGTCAACCTGCCAGTGCTTGATGCCGTTGAGCCACCCCGACTTCAGCCGTTCGGGGTCGCCGATCGGCTTGAGGTCGGGCATATGGTCCGCGATCGCGTTGAAGATCAGGTTGATGGTCATGCGCGCCAGGTTGGTGCCGATGCAGTAATGCGCACCGGTGCCGCCGAAGCCGACGTGCGGGTTCGGGTCGCGCAGGATATTAAAGGTGTGCGGGTCTTCGAAGACCTCTTCGTCGAAGTTGGCCGACCGGTAGGACATCACCACCCGCTCGCCCTTCTTGATCTTCACTCCGCCAAGCTCGACATCCTCGAGGGCGGTGCGTTGGAACGCCGAAACCGGGGTGGCCCAGCGCACGATCTCGTCGGCGGCGGTCTCGGGACGTTCCTTCTTGTAAAGCTCCCACTGGTCGGGGTTTTGAGAGAACGCGATCATGCCGTGGGTGATCGAGTTGCGCGTGGTCTCGTTGCCCGCCACCGCCAGCATCACCACGAAGAAGCCGAACTCGTCGTCGGTGAGCTTCTCGCCGTCGATGTCGGCCTCGATCAGCTTGGTGACGATGTCCTCGGTCGGGTTCTTGGCCCGCTCCTCGGCCATCTGCATGGCGTACTGGATCAGCTCGACCGACGACATCGCGGGGTCGACATGGGCGTACTCGGGATCCTCACCAGCGGTCATCTCGTTGGACCAGCGGAAGATCTTGTCGCGGTCCTCCTGCGGAACACCGAGCAGCTCGGCGATGGCCTGCAGCGGCAGCTCACACGACACCTGTTCGACGAAGTCGCCGCTTTCCTGCGCAGCAGCGGTCTCGGCGATCTTCTGCGCGCGGGCGCGCAGTTCGTCCTCGAGGCGCCCGATCGCGCGGGGGGTGAAGCCGCGGGAGATGATCTTGCGCAGCCGGGTGTGCTGCGGGGCGTCCATGTTGAGCAGCACATTGCGCTGCAGATCAATGGCGTCGCGGGTCATGTCCTGCGGCCAGACGGGAATGGCGCCGTCGGGCGAGCTGCCGAAGACATCGTTGCGCCGAGAGACTTCCTTGACGTCGGCGTGCTTGGTGACGAGCCAGTACCCTTTGTCTCCAAAGCCGCCGGTGCCACCGGGTACGTCGACCCAGTGGATGGGGTCGGAATCGCGCAGTTCGGCGAGCTCAGCGACGGGGAGACCCTTGAGGTTCAAATCGGCGTCGAGGGGATCGAATCCCTTGGGCAGGTTCGGACCAGACATGCGGTGAGCTCCTTTGCGCAACACTTCTGCAACGTGTTCTAGTGCCAGTAAAACATGCCTTCTGCGCAGATGAAAGGCAGGTAACCATCCTCGCTTGTCAGGGTAATGAAACGTGTTCTAGCCTGACGTAATGGGTAACCCTGTCATTGTTGAAGCCACTCGTAGCCCCATCGGAAAGCGCAACGGTTGGTTGTCCGGCCTGCACGCCACGGAGTTGCTGGGCGCCACGCAGAAGGCTCTTGTCGAGAAGGCCGGGATCGACGCCGGTGAAGTCGAGCAGGTCATCGGCGGCTGCGTCACCCAGTTCGGTGAGCAGTCCAACAACATCACCCGGGTGAGCTGGCTGGTCGCCGGGCTGCCGGACCACGTCGGCGCGATGACCGTGGACTGCCAGTGCGGCAGCGGGCAGCAGGCCAACGGGTTGATCGCGGGCCTCATCGCGGCCGGCGCCATCGACATCGGCATCGCCTGCGGCATCGAGGCGATGAGCCGGGTGGGGCTGGGCGCGAACGCCGGACCCGACCGCAGCATCCTGCGGCCGTCATCCTGGGACATTGACCTGCCCGACCAGTTCACCGCCGCCGAGCGGATCGCCAAACGCCGCGGCATCACCCGCGAGGACATCGACCAGTTCGGTTTCCAGTCGCAGGCCAAGGCCAAGCAGGCATGGGCCGAAGGCCGGTTCGACCGCGAGATCAGCGGTATCGAGGCGCCGGTGCTCGACGACCAGAAGCAGCCGACCAGCGAGCGCCACGTCGTCACCCGCGATCAGGGGTTGCGCGACACCACAGTGGAGGGCCTCGGCGCGCTCAAGCCGGTGATCGAGGGCGGTATCCATACCGCGGGTACGTCGTCCCAGATCTCCGACGGCGCGGCCGCGGTGCTGTGGATGGACGAAGACAAGGCTCGCGCGCTGGGACTGAAGCCGCGCGCGCGGATCGTCAGCCAGGCGCTCGTCGGCGCCGAGCCCTACTACCACCTCGACGGACCCGTGCAGTCCACTGCCAAGGTGCTTGAGAAGGCCGGGATGAAGATGGGCGACATCGACATCACCGAGATCAACGAGGCGTTCGCGTCGGTCGTGCTGTCGTGGGCCCGGGTGCACAACCCCGATATGGACAAGGTCAACGTCAACGGCGGGGCGATCGCGCTGGGGCACCCGGTGGGCAGCACCGGTAGCCGGCTGATCACCACCGCCCTGCACGAGCTCGAACGCACCGACAAGAGCACGGCGCTGATCACCATGTGCGCAGGTGGTGCACTGTCCACCGGCACGATCATCGAGCGGATTTAATTCTCGGCGAGCAGCTGCAGAAGGCCGCGATTCGGAGTCTGAGAACGGCCTTCTATGCCTGCTCGCGCCGGATGCGCGGACGGATCCGCGCCCTGATGTGGTGGATCTTGCCGTCGGCGGCTGGGATCAAAAAGGTTTCGTCGACGTCGGCGACGACGCGACGCCCGCCCAGCGCCGCCTTGGTGACCACGGTGAACGTCGCGTGCACGTCGTCGCCGTCGACGCGGAACTCGCGATCGGTGGTCGCGTCGATGACGCGGTACTGCGGGCCGCGGTTCAGGCTGCGCCGCAGATGATTTGCGGAGAAACCGGTCTTGAGGCCCACCTCGATCCGGACACAGCCCGGCGCGAACTGCACCTGCTCGGCGCGATGGCTGGCGAGCGCGTCGATGTACGCGTCAGCGGCCGCGATACGGTCGGTGTCCGACACGGTGCCCATTTCCTGGTCCATTTCCCCAGCATAGGATGACCGCCATGGCAAAGTCGCGCCCGCGTTTCATGGACACCAAGCCAGCGGACTTCTTCATCAAGTGGATGGCGAAGGTCAACACCTACATGTACCGCCGCAGCGACGGCGAGGGCTTCGGCAGCGACTTTCAGGGCATCCCCGTGGCGCTGCTGACCACCACCGGTCGCAAAACGGGCCAGCCGCGGATCAGCCCGTTGTACTTCCACCGCGACGGCGACATCGTCGTGGTGGCCGCGTCCAAAGGCGGCAGCGACAAGCACCCGATGTGGTACCTCAACCTCAAGGCCAATCCGAAGGTCCAGGTGCAGATCAAGAAGGAGGTCCTCGAGCTGACCGCGCGTGACGCGACCGACGCCGAACGCGCGAAGTACTGGCCCAAGCTGGTCGAGATGTACCCGACCTACGAGGATTACCAGTCCTGGACCGACCGGGTCATCCCGCTCGTCGTCTGCGAACCCTGATCGGTATTGCGAGTTAACGTATCCCGGCCTTCTTGGTAGGCCATCGGGCTACTGTCTGAGCCGTCGAGGTGGCTGCACCAAAGGAGCGGTCGATGCGGGATCGGCGGATACTTCGGGCTTTGTTCACCGTACTGACGGCGGCGCTGCTGTTCGTCATATCGGCGATCCCGGCCTGGTCGATGACGGTGACGTTCGTGCGACACGGCGAATCGCAGGCCAACGCCGACCACATCATCGAAACCGACATCCCGGGCCGTGGGCTCACCGAGCAGGGCCACGCAGAGGCGGCGGCCATCGCCGCGGTGCTCGCTGGCCAGGACTTCGACGCCATTTATTCGTCGCCGCTGCAGCGGACCATGGAAACCGCAGCGGCCCTGGCCGCCCTCACCGGCCAGGACATCGAACAACTGGTGAGCCTGCGCGAGATTCCGGGCGGCTGGTTGGAGGGCTCCTCGGATGCCGACGGCATCGGGCGGCTCCTCTACGGCCTACCGGCGATGGCGTGGACGCTCGGGTTGCGCTTCGTCCCGGTGCTCGGATCCGAGGACGGCAATGCATTCGATGCCCGGGTCGACGGCGCGCTGCGCCAGATGTACGCAGACGGCGTCGAGAATCCGGTGGTGTTCGGCCACGGTGCGACCATCATGTTCTGGACGTTGATGAACGTCGACAACCCCAACATCATGTTGATGCTCACCCACACCTTGGACAACACCGACACGGTCGTGATCGAGGGCAGCCCGGAGGAGGGCTGGACTTTGGTGAACTGGGCCGGCGTGGACGTGAACCCCAATCCACCGCTGCTCACCAAACTCTTCGTCCACACGCGCGATCTGATCGTCGCGCCGCAGACCGCGCTGTACAACATCGGCCAGGCATTCGCCAGCGGGGACATCGCCGCGTTGGCGAACGCGGTGCGAGACGGGGTGATCGACGTCGTCAAGACCGCGGTCGAGTTCGTGCCCAACGTGATTCGAGACATCGTCGACGAGTTCCGCGGTCCGTCCGCGCAGACGGTCGACGAACCGGTGAACATCAATGCCGTCGATATCAGCTCGCTGGACGTGGAAGTCGACGCGACGACAATCGAATCGGAGACAACGGCTGTTGCTGAGACGACGGACGAGGCCGACGCCACGCCGCTGCTGACCAAGGTCAGGAACCGCGCCGGGGCAACGGATCTGACGGATGGCAACAAGGTCAAGCCCGGTGACACCATCGAATCCGCCGATGTCGACGTGGACACTGACGCCGACGCGGACTCCGATGCCGAGCCTCGCAATCTCAAGGGCTTCGTCACAGCGATCACCGACCGCCTCGGTGGCACCGATAAGGCCGACGCCGACGCGGGATCGGAGCAGGCCGCCGCTTAGCCCCTGGCTGGTGTGCTCAGGCCCCGTAGACGGGAACCGGCGGACGGGCCTTGGCCAGCAGGTCCTTGACGACCGGACCCAGCTCGGCGGGATCCCACCGCGCGCCCTTGTCGACCTGTGGACCGTGCGCCCAGCCCTCGGCGACCCGGATATTGCCGCCCTCGACCTCGAACATCTTGCCGGTGATGTCCTTGGACTCGGCGCTGCCGAGCCAAACCACCAGCGGCGAAACGTTCTCCGGCGCCATCGCGTCGAAGTCCTTGTCCTGCGTCGCCATCATTTCGGCGAACACGGTCTCGGTCATCCGGGTTCGCGCCGACGGCGCGATCGCATTGACAGTGACGCCGTAGCGGCCCATCTCCGCCGACGCCACCAACGTCAGGGCGGCGATCCCGGCTTTGGCGGCGCTGTAGTTCGCCTGTCCCACGCTGCCCTGCAGCCCGGCGCCGGAACTGGTGTTGATGATGCGGGCATCCACGGCCTCGCCCGCCTTGGACTTGGTGCGCCAGTACGACCCGGCGTGGCGCATGGTGGCGAAGTGGCCCTTGAGATGTACGGCGACGACGGAGTCGAACTCCTCTTCACTGGTGTTGGCCAACATCCGGTCGCGCACGATGCCGGCGTTGTTGACCAACACATCGAGCCCGCCGAAGGTTTCGACCGCCGATTGGATCAGCCCTTCCGCCTGTGCCCAGTCAGCCACATTGGCCCCGTTCGCCACGGCTTCGCCTCCGGCAGCGGTGATTTCGTCGACGACGCCCTGCGCGGCGCTGCCACCGCCGGCGGGTGAGCCGTCCAGGCCGACACCGATGTCGTTTACCACGACGCGCGCCCCCTCGGCGGCGAACGCCAGCGCGTGCGCCCGGCCGATACCGCCGCCTGCACCCGTCACGATGACCACGCGACCGTCGAGCAGTCCCATATCCGTTGTCTCCTTTATTGTTTGATGTCCGCCGTCGTAGTGGCCAGATAGTGCGGAGGCTCGCCGCCGCCGTGCACTTCCAGGGACGCCCCGCTGATGTAGGACGCGGCGTCCGACGCCAGGAACGCTGCGGCCCAGCCGACGTCGGCCGGGGTGGCGAGTCTCCCCAGCGGGACGTTCTTCGAGATCGCCGCGATCGAATCCGCGTCACCGTAGAACAATTCCGACTGCTCGGTCTCGACCATCCCGACCACCACGGAGTTGACGCGCACCTTCGGCGCCCACTCCACCGCGAGGGTGCTGGTGATGCTCTCCATGCCTGCCTTGGCCGCACCGTAGGCGACCGTGCCGGGAGTCGGCCGCCTGCCGCTGACGCTTGCCACGTTGACGATCGTGCCGCCACGGTCTTGGTTCTGCATGACGGCGTTGGCATGGGTGGAAACCGAAAGCGGCCCAAGCAGGTTGAGCTCGACGATTTTGGTGCTGAATTTCGCCGACGCCTCTGAGGCCGGAACGTAGGGTGAACCGCCGGCGTTGTTCACCACCACGTCGAGGCGGCCGTGGCGCTCGACGATTGTCTCGATCATGGCCGCCACCGACGCGTCGTCGCGTACGTCGCAGCTGTGGAACTCATACGGCGAACCTTCGACAGGTCTGCGCGCGCAGGCGACGACGGTCGCGCCCTGAGCGGCGAAGACGGCGCTGATACCGGCGCCGACGCCGCGGACGCCGCCGGTCACCAGCACGACCTTGTCGTGAAGTCCGAGCTTGATCTCTGGCCGGTCGGTCACTGTGCTAGCGTACCAAGCAAGTGCTTGCTTTCCTACCGGACCCAGGAAGTGCTCGGAGGCTTAGATGACCATCACGCATACCGTCACCGAACCGGGCATCGTCTCGGTCACGGTCGACTATCCGCCCGTCAACGCGATTCCCTCGCGCGGCTGGTTCGAACTCGCCGATGTCCTCACCAAGGCCGGCCAGGACCCGACCACGCACGTCGTGATCCTGCGCGCCGAAGGCCGCGGGTTCAACGCCGGTGTGGATATCAAAGAGATGCAGCGAACCGAGGGCTTCACCGCGCTGATCGACGCGAACCGCGGTTGCTATGCCGCCTTCAAGGCCGTCTACGAATGCGCGGTTCCCGTGGTGGCCGCGGTCAACGGCTTCTGCGTGGGCGGCGGCATCGGCCTGGTCGGCAACGCCGACGTCATCGTCGCCTCTGACGACGCGACGTTCGGACTTCCGGAAGTCGAGCGCGGCGCGCTCGGCGCGGCCACGCACCTATCTCGGCTGGTGCCGCAACACGTGATGCGACGGATGTTCTTCACCGCCGCCACCGTGGATGCCGCGACGCTGCACCACTACGGTTCGGTGCACGAAGTGGTGCCGCGCGACGGCTTGGACGAGGCGGCGCTGCGCGTGGCCCGCGACATCGCCGCCAAGGACACTCGGGTGATCCGCGCGGCCAAGGAAGCGCTGAACTTCATCGACGTGCAACCGGTAAACGCGAGATACCGCATGGAGCAGGGTTTCACATTCGAGCTGAACCTCGCCGGTGTGTCCGACGAGCACCGTGATGCCTTCGCCGGAACCGACAAGGGGTCGAAATGACCGATAAGAGAACAACTCTGGATGAGGCCGTGTCCTCGATCCAGAGCGGTATGACCATCGGTATCGGCGGCTGGGGCTCCCGTCGCAAGCCAATGGCGTTCGTGCGGGCACTGCTGCGCACCGACGTCACCGACCTGACCGTGGTCACCTACGGCGGTCCCGACCTGGGCTTGCTGTGCTCTGCGGGCAAGGTGCGGCGCGCGTATTACGGTTTCGTGTCATTGGACTCGCCACCGTTCTACGACCCGTGGTTCGGCAAGGCACGTAAGGCGGGCACGATCGAGGCACGCGAGATGGACGAGGGCATGCTGCGGTGCGGTCTGCAGGCGGCCGCACAGCGGTTGCCTTTCCTGCCAATTCGGGCGGGACTGGGCAGCGATGTGCGGTCCTTCTGGGGTGATGAGCTCACGACCGTGCGATCGCCTTACCCGACCGGTGAGGAGTATGAGGAGCTCATCGCGATGCCCGCGCTGACGCTGGACGCCGCGTTCGTGCACATGAACCTCGGTGACGCACAAGGCAACGCCGCCTACACCGGCATCGACCCGTATTTCGACGACCTGTACCTGATGGCCGCCGAGAAGCGGTTCCTGTCGGTCGAACGGGTGGTGTCCACCGAGGAACTGGTCAAAGCCGTTCCGCCGCAGGCGCTGCTGATCAACCGGATGATGGTAGACAACGTCGTGGAAGCACCCAACGGCGCCCACTTCACCACGGCCGAACCCGATTACCGGCGCGACGAGAAGTTCCAGCGGCACTACGCCGAGGCGGCCGCATCCGACGAGTCGTGGCAGCAGTTCATCCAGACGTATCTGTCCGGCAGCGAATCCGACTATCAGGCCGCAGTACGCAAGTTCCAGACCGCGGACGCGAGGAGCGAAAAGGCATGAGCGCAGTGATGTCCGCGAGCCGTCCCGAAGTGTGCGTGGTGGCGTGTGCGGAACTGTTCCGCGACGCCGGCGAGATCATGGTGAGCCCGATGACCACGATGGTGGCCATCGGCGCGCGGCTGGCGAGGTTGACGTTCTCCCCCGACATCTTGCTCACCGACGGCGAGGCACGCCTGCTGGCCGATACCCCCGCGGTCGGCGCCGCTGGCGCTATCGAGGGCTGGATGCCGTTCGGCCGCGTGTTCGAGACCCTGGCATGGGGCCGACGCCATGTCGTCATGGGCGCCAACCAAATTGACCGCTACGGCAACCAGAACCTGTCGGCCTTCGGGCCGTTGCAACAACCCACCCGCCAGATGTTCGGCGTGCGCGGCGCCCCCGGCAACACCATCAACCACGCCACCAGTTACTGGGTAGGCAACCATTCCAAGCGGGTGTTCGGCGAGGCCGTTGACGTCGTGTCGGGCATCGGTTGGGACAAGGTGGATCCGGACAACCCGGCGTTCCGGTTCGTCAACGTGTTCCGGGTGGTGACCAACCTAGGGGTGTTCGACTTCAACGGCCCCGACCATCAGATGCGGGCGGTTTCGCTGCATCCCGGCATCAGGCCCGAAGAGGTAGCCGAGAACACCTCATTCGAAATCCACGATCTCGATAGAGCCGAACCGACCCGACTGCCGACCGAACGTGAACTGGATCTGATCCGCACGGTTATCGATCCGAAAGGCCTGCGGGACAAGGAGATAAAGTGAGCACTCCGTCGCACCGGCTGCGCACCCCGCTGACCGATCTCATCGGCATCGACCATCCGGTGGTCCAGACCGGGATGGGCTGGGTGGCAGGTGCACGGCTGGTGTCGGCGACCTCCAACGCCGGCGGCCTCGGCATCCTGGCGTCGGCGACCATGACGCTCGACGAACTGCAGGCCGCGGTCACCAAGGTCAAGAGCTCGACCGACAAACCGTTCGGCATCAACATCCGCGCCGACGCCGGCGACGCAGGTGAGCGCATCGACCTGCTGATCCGCGAAGGGGTCAAGGTCGCGTCGTTTGCGTTGGCGCCCAAGCCGGATCTGATCGCCAAACTCAAAGAGGCCGGCGTGGTGGTGATTCCGTCGGTCGGGCTGGCCAAGCATGCCAAGAAGGTCGCTGGCTGGGGCGCCGACGCGGTGATCGTTCAAGGCGGCGAGGGCGGCGGCCACACCGGTCCGATCGCGACGACGCTGCTGCTGCCGTCGGTGCTTGATGCCGTCGATATCCCGGTGGTCGCTGCGGGCGGCTTCTTCGACGGCCGTGGCCTGGCGGCGGCGCTCTCCTACGGCGCCGCAGGCGTCGCGATGGGCACGCGATTTCTGCTGACGTCGGACTCGACGGTGCCCGATGCGGTCAAACGGCGCTACCTGGAGGCCGGGTTGGACGGCACCGTCGTCTCCACCCGTGTCGACGGCATGCCGCACCGGGTATTGCGCACCGGGCTCGTCGAGAAGCTCGAAAGCGGGTCACGGCTTCGCGGCTTCGCCGCCGCAGTGCGCAACGCCCAGAAGTTCAAGAAGATGTCCGGCATGACCTGGCGGTCGATGATCAAGGACGGCCTGGAGATGCGCCACGGCAAGGAGCTGACGTGGTCGCAGGTCGTGATGGCCGCCAACACCCCGATGCTGCTGAAGGCCGGCCTGGTGGAAGGCAACACCGATGCGGGCGTGTTGGCGTCGGGCCAAGTCGCGGGCATCTTGGGTGATCTGCCGACGTGCGCGGAGTTGGTCGAGACGATTGTCGGCGACGCGGTCAAGCACCTACAAGCCGCGGCCGCGCTGATCGAGTCCAGACCCACTACATGACGTGAGTGGTACAGTGTGTCCGTGAGTGGGACATACGCTGTCAGCATGGGCGATCGCGGCCGTCTCGTCATCCCTGCAAGCCTCCGCGAACAGGCAGGTCTTGTCGAAGGCAGGCCAGTGGTGCTGTTCGAAACTCCAAAGGGAATCGTGCTGCTCACCCGCGAGCAGCTCAAGGAGCTCGTGCGCGCCGACCTGAAGGGACTCGACCTGGTGGCTGAGTTACTGAGCGAACGCCGTCGCGACGCGGCTGCAGAGGATGTCGCTTGAACGTCTTCGACGCCTCGGCGTTACTCGCCTTCCTGCAAGGTGAGCCCGGCGCTTCGACCGTTGAGCACGAACTCGACGCGGGTGGGCACTGCGGAGCCGCGAATTGGTCTGAGGTCGCGCAGAAGGTGCTCGCGCATGGACGCGATTGGGATCTGGCCAAAGCGCTACTTCTCAGCTACGAACTCGCTGTCACCGATGTCACCGCGGCCGACGCCGAATGGGCCGCCCACCAGTGGCGTCGCGGCGAGGGACTATCGGTGGCCGACCGGCTCTGTCTCGCGTTGGGTGAACGGCTCGATGCGGCGGTGTGGACAGCGGACACCAGTTGGGAATCCAACGAGAGAATCAAGCAGATTCGCTGACCCTGCAACACCTCCTCGGTAGCGATCCGCCCCCGGCTGTCCTGAGTGAAGAGCATGCCTTAACTTCCCATTATATGAAGCTATAATCTTCATATGGCTAAGATGAAGCCACTTGCTTCACCAGATGTGTGCGCGACGTTGATCGGCGATGTGGTCGGCTCACGCCGCGTCGCCGACCGCAGTGCCGCACACCGCGCGCTCAACAGCGCGTTGGCCGAGGCGGCGGGCGGGGCGATCGATCCGCCCGCCTTCACCGTCGGCGACGAGTTTCAGGGCAGCTATCCGACCATCGGCGCGGCGATCGACGCGGCGCTGACCATCCGGCTGGCCGTCGCACCGGACATCGACGTGCGGTTCGGCATCGGCTGGGGCGCCGTCACGGTGCTCGACCCCACCACAGGCATACAAGACGGACCGGGCTGGTGGACCGCCCGCGAGGCGATCACCTGGACCGCCACCGCACAGCGGCAACCGGGCTTGGCGCTGGTGCGCACATCGTTTCGGGCCGGCGATGCTCGCGGCGATGCCGACGCGATCAACGCCGCACTGATTTGTCGGGACCATCTGCTTGGATCGCTCGATGACCGCTCACTACGGATTGTGAAGGGACTGTTGAGCGAGCACACCAAGAAGGACATCGCCGCAGCCGAGGGCATCAGCGCCTCGGCCGTTTCGCAACGCGCAGGACGTGACGGGCTGGACCTGATCGTGGTGGCCTCCGACTATTTGAGAAGTATCCCGTGAGCGCGCTTGCGGTGATGTTTCTCGCGATGGGTGTCGCCGACATCGTGCGACGGCTGACGCCCCGGCTCTAGGCGCCGGTGCTGACCGCACCCGTGGTCGTCGCGGGGTGCGCCGCACTGGCCGCGCTGTGGCACCTCGGCGACATCGTGCTGTTGACCATCGCGGCGGTGGCCAGCGTGTGCTGGGTGGTGCTGTGCGCGCGCGCCGAGCGGAGCGGTGAGCGGGAGTTGACCCCGCTGGTGGTGTTCGGTGTGGCCGTCGGGCTACTGCTTCTGTTGTCGGGCTTGGGTTCTGACGTGACCGGACTGATGCAGCGCTGGTTCGCGTGGGTCGGTCTGCCTGACATCCGCGGCGTGGACGCCGACCGGCTGCTGATGATCGTCGGCGTTGTGCTGCTACAGGTGGTCACCGGAAACCAGCTGGTGCGTCTGGTCCTCGGTGCGATCGGCGCGGTGAAACCGACCGGCGAGCCGCAGCCGTCGGACCGGTTGAAGGGCGGCCGACTGCTGGGCCCGATGGAGCGACTGCTGATCCTCGGGCTCGGGCTGGCCGGTCAACTCATGGCGGTCTCGGTTGTCATCGCCGCCAAGAGCATCATCCGGTTCCCGGAAATCAACGCCCAGAAGGCCCGGGAGAACGGCAACATCGGCATCGGGGATGTCGTCGAGTACTTCCTGGTGGGTAGCTTCGCCAGTTGGATCGTCGCGCTGGGCGGGCTGGCCCTCGCGCAGTAAGTCGATTCCCCGGTTTCTGTCGCCGCCCGTTCCTACACTCGGCGCATGAAGACCAAGGCAGCGGTGTTGTGGGAGTTCGGCGCGGACTGGAGCGTCGAGGAGATCGACCTGGATCCGCCCCAGGCTGGCGAGGTGCTGGTGTCGTGGGAAGCCACCGGACTGTGCCATTCCGACGAACACGTCCATCGGGGTGATCTGCCTGCGCCGCTCCCGCTCATCGGCGGCCACGAAGGCGCGGGCGTCGTGCAGGAAGTGGGGCCCGGCGTACCGGGTTTGGCGCCCGGCGACCACGTAGTTGCGTCGTTCCTACCCGCGTGCGGTCGCTGCCGATGGTGCTCCACGGGCCAGCAGAACCTCTGCGATCTCGGCGCGATGATCATGACCGGCACCCAGTTGGACGGCACGTACCGCCGCCACCTCAACGGCACGGACATCGGGGCGATGGCGCTCGTCGGCACCTTCTCCCAATTCGGCACGGTGCCGGAGGCCTCGGTGGTCAAGATCGACGACGACTTTCCGCTGTCGCGGGCCTGCCTGCTGGGCTGCGGGGTGACGACCGGCTGGGGGTCGGCGGTCAACACCGCCAAGGTGCGCCCCGGCGACACCGTGGTGGTGATCGGATGCGGCGGTATCGGCAGCGGCGCGATCCAGGGTGCACGGCTGGCCGGTGCGGAGAAGATCGTCGTGGTCGATCTCGTGGAAAGCAAGCGGGACAAGGCATTTCTGTTCGGCGCCACCCACTTCGTGACATCGGCGGCCGAAGCGATGGAGCTCGTCGGCGACCTCACCCGCGGGGTGATGGCCGACTCGGTGTTGTTGACCGTGGGCCTGCTGGAGGGCCCGATGATCGACGAGGCGCTCAACCTCGTGCGCAAGGGCGGCGCGGTGGTGGTGACCGCGATCGCGGCGATGACCGACGTGACGCCGACCCTGCCGATGATGATGTTCACGCTCTTCCAGAAGCGTTTGCTGGGCAGCCTCTACGGCGAGGCCAACCCCCGCGCCGACATCCCGCGGCTGCTCAACCTCTACCGCGACGGACAGTTGCTCCTCGATGAGACGGTGACCGCCGAGTACAAGCTCGACGAAGTCAACGAGGCCTATGACGACATGCTCGCGGGCCGCAACATCCGCGGCGTGGTCATCCACGATCATCCTTGACCGGCAACGGTAGGAAGCGGCCGCGCTGGCTGTCGCATCTGCGGTCGGTGCTGCGCGCCGAGATCGATACGGTTCGTCATCGCGAGATCGATTTGAACCCAGCCGATCTCACCCGGTTCACTTTTCCGCTGCTGCTGCGAGTGGTGGGTGTGCTCGCATTCGGGGCGGTGCCGTTGTTGGTGATCCGCACCGGCGTGGACACCGACGACGTGCTGGTTCCGATGCTCGGGTCGGTGGCGCTGACGGCCGTGGGCACGGCGGTGGTCACCTGGATGGTCGCCACCGCGGTCTCGGGGCTGGTGCTCGTGGTGTTCTACCGAACCGGCCCGGCGGAATCGTCGCGGCTGGTGGTCCGCACCGTCGTCGACTCGTTCGACCGCGTCGCCGACACCACCGCCCGGCTGGCGACCCTTGCGCTGCTGGCCGGCGTCGTCGCGCTCGCGATCGGGCTGCCGACGCGTCGTGACACTGGACTGGCATACTCGGTGCTCGACGATCTGCTGGCCGCGCAGATCGGTGTGCTGCTGACCGCCCTGGGGTTTGCCTTCCTCGCCGAGACGGTGCGGTGCTCGGCGGAGGTGGTGGACAAGCAGTCGCTGCTGCTGGCGTGGCCGTGGTCGCTCGGAATCGGCTGGGCCAGCTGGATTATTGCGACCACCGTCGGACCGTTCGAGACCACCCGACTGCTGCAGACGTTGCTCAACGACTGGCTGCCGGCCACCGTGAACGGGAGGCCGCGGGCCGACGTGATCGCCGAGTTGCTACCGGCGGGCGTGAACTGGTGGGCGGCGCTGGCGCCGCTTCCGGTGATCGCCGCGATTTGGGTGCTGGAAGCCCAGCGGCACAACGGGTTCGCCCAGTTGCGCCGGCTCGGCGCTACCGAAAATCAACCTTCTGCGAGCTGATCAGAGGCGCTCGATGATCGTGACGTTGGCAGTGCCGCCGCCCTCGCACATGGTCTGAAGACCATAGCGACCACCGGTGCGCTCCAGCGTGTTCAACATGGTTGCGAACAGCTTGGCGCCGGTGGCGCCGAGCGGGTGGCCGAGCGCGATCGCCCCGCCGCTGGGATTGACCTTCGCCGGGTCGGCACCGGTCTCCTTCAGCCAGGCCATCACCACCGGGGCGAAGGCTTCGTTGATCTCGACGGTGTCGATGTCGTCGACCGAAAGACCGGTCTTCTTCAGGGCGTACTCGGTGGCAGGAATCGGCCCGGTCAGCATGAACACCGGGTCCGCGCCGCGGGCGCTGATGTGGTGGATGCGGGCGCGAGGCTTCAGTCCGTGCTCTTTGACTGCCTGCTCAGAGGCCAGCAGCACCGCGCTGGCACCGTCGGAGATCTGGCTGGCCATCGCGGCGGTCAGCCGTCCGCCTTCGATGAGCGTCTTGAGCCCAGCCATCTTCTCCAGCGACGTGTCGCGCGGGCCCTCGTCGGTGACGAAGGTGCCGCCGTCGACCTCGACCGGGATGATCTCGTTCTCGAAGTACCCGGCGCGGATCGCCTCCTGGGCGCGCTGGTGGCTGGTCAGGGAGAACTGCTCCATCTCTTCGCGGGAGAGGTTCCACTTCTCCGCGATCAGCTCCGCGCCGCGGAACTGGGAAATTTCCTGGTCGCCGTAGCGGTGCAGCCAGCTCTTGGATTCGTTGGTGGGCGAGGTGAACCCGAACTGTTCGGCGACCGTCATCGCCGACGAGATCGGGATCTGGCTCATGTTCTGCATGCCACCGGCCACGATCAGATCGGCGGTGCCGGACATGATCGCTTGGGCGCCAAAGGAGATCGCCTGCTGGCTGGAGCCGCACTGCCGGTCGACGGTGACGCCGGGAACCTCTTCGGGAAAGCCCGCCGCCAGCCACGACAACCGGGCGATGTTGCCGGCTTGGGGCCCGATGGTGTCGAGGCAGCCGGCGATGACGTCGTCGACCGCCCCGGGGTCGACGTCGTTGCGATCGAACAGCCCGCGCCACCCGGTCGCGCCGAGGTCGACCGGGTGCACTCCGGCCAGCGATCCGTTGCGTTTGCCGACGGCGGTGCGCACGGCGTCGATGACGTATGCCTGCGATGTTGGAGTCATTGATTCCTCATTTTTTCGTGATGCCACCAAGAACGATAGCGAGGTACTGACGACCGACTTGTTCGGCCGTCAGCGGTCCGCCCGGCTGATACCAGCGGACAGAAACCCAGGTGGTGTCCCGGATGAACCGGTACACCAGGTCGACGTCGATGTCGGGCCGGAAGTATCCCTCCTCAACGCCCTGGTGAAGCAGGTCCAGCCACATTTTGCGCTGCTGGCGGTTGCGCTCTTCGACGTAAGAGAACCGGTCCTGACCGGACAGCCGTTTGGCCTCGTCCTGGTAGATGACCACCTGCGAGTGCCGATGTTCGATCGCCTCGAACGACGCCATGAATAGGCCCTTGAGCCGCTCGAGCGGGTTGGGCTCGGTGTCGACGATCTCCTGGTAGCGGGTGAACAACCAATCCAGGAACCCGCGCAGCACCTCGTCGACCATCTCTTCCTTGGAGGCGAAGTGGTGGTACAGGCTGCCGGACAGGATCCCCGCGCTGTCCGCGATGTCGCGCACTGTGGTGGCGCGCAGACCGCGCTCGGCGAACATGGACGCGGCGAGCTCGAGTAGCTCATCGCGTCTGCTCACCGGTTGGCTGCTCATGGGTGCTGGCTCGACACCGAAATCACTTCTCCAGTCAGGTAACTGGAGTACTCACTGGCTAGAAACGCGATGGTGGCCGCCACTTCCCACGGTTCGGCGGCCCGGCCGAACGCCTCGCCCTCCGAGAGCCGGTCCAGCAAGTCCGAGCTGCTGGTCTTCTCCAGGAACTTGTGCCGCGCGATGCTCGGCGACACCGCGTTGATGCGCACGCCGTGCTCGACGGCCTCGATGGCGCTGCACCGCGTCAGCGCCATCACCCCGGCCTTGGCCGCCGCATAGTGCGACTGTGAATGCTGTGCGCGCCAACCCAATACGCTGGCGTTGTTGACGATCGCACCGCCGTGGCCGGCGTCGCGGAAGTAGCGCAGCGCCGCGCGTGTCGCACGCATCACCGACGTCAGCGTGACGTTGAGGACGCGGTCCCACTCCTCGTCGGTCATGTCGATCACCGGCGTCTGCCCGCCGAGGCCCGCGTTGTTGACCAGCACGTCCAGCCGTCCCATCCGGGCTGTCGTCGACGCGATCAGCGCGTCGACCTGCGCGGTGGAGGTTACATCGCACACCACACTCTCAACCCGGCCCAGGCCGAGTTCGCTGAGCTGGTCGCGGGTTTCGGCCAGTCGGCGCTCATGGTGGTCGGAGACCACGACGTCGGCGCCCTCGGCCAGTGCCCGACGCGCGACGGCCGATCCGATTCCGGTGCCGGCCGCGGCCGTGACGACGACGACCTTTCCGGTCAGAAGTCCATGGCCGGGAATCTCTTTGGGGGCTTCGGACAGGTTCACGAAGGCCTGACCTCCCTCGGTAGGCCGAGCACGCGCTCGGCGATGATGTTGCGTTGGATTTCGTTGGAGCCGCCGTAGATCGTGTCGGCCCGCGAGAACAGGTACAGCCGCTGCCACTCGTCGAAGTCACCGTCGGTGAGCGTCAGCCCGTCACGGCCGAGCACATCCATCGCGATCTCGCCGAGCTCACGATGCCAGTTGGCCCACAACAACTTCGACACGTTATCTTGCCCTGGTTGCTCCACATCCATGGTCGCCAGCGCATACGACCGCATCGCGCGCAGCCCCACCCAGGACCGGGTCAGCCGCTCGCGGATCAGCGGATCATCGGCCGCGCCAGTCTGTTTCGCTAACTCGGCCACACCGGACAGTTCGCGCGCGTACTCGATCTGCTGGCCGAGCGTCGACACCCCGCGTTCGAACGTCAACGTGCCCATCGCCACCCGCCAGCCGTCCCCGGGGTCGCCCACCACCAGCGACGCCTCGGTGCGGGCGTCGTCGAAGAACACCTCGTTGAACTCCGAGTCACCGGTGAGCTGCACGATCGGGCGGATCTCTACACCCGGCTGATCCAGCGGCACCAGCAGATACGACAGGCCGGCATGCCGTTTGGAGCCCTTCTCGGTGCGCGCGACAACAAAGCACCACTGCGCCCAGTGCGCCAGCGACGTCCACACCTTCTGCCCGTTGATGACCCACTGATCGCCGTCGAGTTCGGCGGTCGTCGACACGTTGGCGAGGTCACTGCCCGCGCCGGGCTCCGAATAACCCTGGCACCACAGCTCGGTCACATCGAGGATCTTCGGCAGAAACCGCTTCTGCTGGTCGGGGGTGCCGTAGGCGATCAGTGTCGGCCCGAGCAATTCCTCGCCGAAGTGGTTGACCTTGGCGGGGGCATTGGCGATCGCGTACTCCTCGTAGAACGCCACCCGGTGGGCCACCGATAGGCCGCGCCCGCCGTGCTCCTCCGGCCACCCCAGACAAGTCAGACCGGCGGCGGCCAGATGCTGATTCCACGCCCGTCGTTCTTCGAACGCCTCATGCTCGCGACCGGGCCCGCCCAAGCCCTTGAGCGCGGCATACTCACCGACCAGGTTGGCGGCCAGCCAGTCGCGGACCTCGGCCCGGAACGCCTCGACCTCAATCACCCTTGTAGGCTAACCTACCAAGCACTTGCTTTGTTAAGGGAGCGTCGATGAGTTCCGATCCAAGGACCATTCCGCAGGTCTTGGACGACATTGCCGACCGATTCGGTGACCATCCCGCGCTGGTCACCCACGACCGCACGTTCACATTCACCCAACTGCGCGACGAGGTCCGCACGGCCGCCGCAGCCATGATCGACCTCGGCATCGCGGCTGGCGACCGGGTGGCGATCTGGTCGCCCAACACCTGGCACTGGGTGGTGGCGTGTCTGGCCACCCACTACGCCGGCGGCGTCCTGGTCCCGCTGAATACCCGCTACACGGCCAGCGAGGCCGCCGACGTGATCGGCCGCACCGGCGCACCGTTGTTGTTCGCCTCGGGTGAGTTCCTCGGTGCCGACAAAGCCGCTTCGCTCGACCGAAACGCGCTGCCGCGGCTACGCGACATCGTGCGGGTGCCGATCGAAAAGGACGACGGCACCTGGGACGAGTTCGTCGCGCGCGGAACGGACCTGGCGACCGTCGACGCCCGCGCCGTGGCCGTCACACCCAACGACGTGTCCGACATCCTGTTCACGTCCGGAACCACCGGCCGCAGCAAGGGCGCGCTGTGCGCACACCGGCAGTCGCTGGCCGCCCCCGCAGCGTGGGCCGAGTGCGGCCAGCTCACCAGCGCCGACCGCTACCTTTGCATCAACCCGTTCTTTCACAACTTCGGCTACAAGGCCGGCATCCTCGCCTGCCTGCAGACCGGTGCGACGCTCATCCCCCAGCTCACCTTCGATCCCGAGCAGGCGATGCAAGCCGTTGCCCAGCACAAGATCACCGTGCTGCCTGGGCCGCCGACCATCTACCAAAGCCTGCTGGACCACCCGCGCCGCGGCGACTACGACCTGACGTCGCTGCGGTTCGCGGTCACCGGCGCCGCGACGATTCCAGTGGTGCTGATCGAACGCATGCAGGACGAGTTGGACATCGACATCGTGCTGACCGCCTACGGGCTCACCGAGGCCAGCGGCTTCGGCACCATGTGCCGCGCCGACGACGACGCGGTCACCGTCGCCACCACCTGCGGACGCCCGATCGCCGACTTCGAACTGCGCATCGACGCACCCGATGACGACGGCGCCGGTGAGGTGCTGTTACGCGGCCCCAACGTCATGCTGGGCTATCTCGACGACCCCGAGGCCACCGCCGCGGCCATCGACGCCGACGGTTGGCTGCACACCGGCGATGTGGGACGCGTGGACGACCGAGGCAACCTGCAGATCACCGACCGCCTCAAGGACATGTACATCTGCGGCGGGTTCAACGTCTATCCCGCCGAGGTCGAGCAGGTGCTGGCCCGGCTCGACGGCGTCGCCGAATCCGCGGTCATCGGTGTGCCCGACGAACGCCTCGGTGAGGTCGGCAAGGCTTTCCTGGTCACCAAACCCGGTGTCGACCTGGACGAAGAGACGGTAATCGCTTACACACGGCAGCATTTGGCCAACTTCAAGGTACCGAGGTCGGTGGAGTTCCTCGATGGGCTGCCGCGCAACCCGGGCGGCAAGGTGGTCAAGCCAGTTCTTCGCGGGACGATGAGACAGGAAAAAGCTTGATGGATCTGAGTTTCGACGACGTGACGCTCGAGTTCCAGGCCGAGGTGCGCGAATTCCTTGCCGCCAACCGGGACTCGTTCCCGACGAAGTCCTACGACACCGCCGAGGGGTTCGAGCAGCACCGGCGCTGGGACCGGGTGTTGTTCGACGCGGGTCTGTCGGTGATCACCTGGCCCGAAAAGTACGGCGGCCGTGACGCTTCGCTGCTGCAGTGGGTGGCGTTCGAGGAGGAGTACTTTCGCGCCGGCGCCCCCGGGCGGGCCAGCGCCAACGGGACGTCCATGCTGGCGCCGACCTTGTTCGCACACGGCACCGAGGAGCAGCTCGACCGGGTGCTGCCGAAAATGGCCAGCGGTGAGGAGATCTGGGCGCAGGCCTGGTCCGAGCCCGAGTCCGGAAGCGATCTCGCGTCGTTGCGTTCGACGGCGACCCGCACTGATGGCGGCTGGCTGCTCAACGGACAGAAGATCTGGAGCTCACGGGCACCGTTCGGGGAGCGGGCGTTCGGGCTGTTCCGGTCCGATCCGGAGGCCGAACGGCACCGTGGCCTGACCTATTTCATGTTCGACCTCAAGGCCGACGGTGTGACCGTGCGGCCCATCGCCCAGCTCGGCGGCGATACCGGCTTCGGCGAGATCTTTCTCGACGACGTGTTCGTGCCTGACGACGACGTCATCGGCGACGTCAACGACGGATGGCGTGCCGCGATGAGCACGTCGAGCAATGAGCGCGGCATGTCGCTGCGCAGCCCGGCGCGCTTCCTGGCGCCGGCGGAACGTCTTGTCGCGCAATGGAAAGACAACCCCGATCCCGCCTACGCCGACCGGGTGGCCGACGCGTGGATCAAGGCGCAAGCCTACCGGCTGCACACCTTCGGCACCGTGACACGGGTGGCTGCGGGCGGTGAGCTGGGCGCCGAGTCGAGCGTGACCAAGGTGTTTTGGTCTGATCTCGACGTCGCGCTGCACCAGACCGCGCTGGACATGCGCGGTGCCGACGGCGAGCTGACCGATTCCTGGACAGACGGGCTGCTGTTCGCACTCGGGGGCCCGATCTACGCCGGCACGAACGAGATTCAGCGCAACATCATCGCCGAGCGCCTGCTGGGTCTGCCGAGAAAGTAGACATATGAACTTCGAACTGGACGAACAGCAGCGCGACTTCGCCGCGAGTATCGACGCGGCGCTCGGTGCGGCCGATCTGCCCGGCGCGATACGGGCGTGGGCGGCCGGTGACACCGCACCGGGCCGCAAGGTGTGGTCGCAGCTGGCTGAGCTCGGCGTCACCGCGCTGAACGTGGCGGAGAAATACGATGGCATCGAGGCGCATCCGGTCGACCTGGTGGTCGCCGCCGAACGGCTCGGCCGCTGGTGTGTGCCCGGGCCGGTCACCGAATCGATTGCGGTGGCACCGGTTTTGCTTGCGGACGACGACCGTGCCGCCGGGTTGGCCGCCGGTGAACTGATCGCCACCGTCGCGCTGCCGCCGCACGTCCCACGCGCTGTCGATGCCGACAACGCCGGGCTGGTCTTGATGGCGGCCGACGGCGAGGTACGCGACGCGAGCGCCGACGCCCAGCACGAATCCGTCGACCCGAGCCGAAAGTTGTTCGACGTCACCGCATCCGGTGACGGGCGGCCGGCCGATGTGGTGCGGGCCTACGAGTTCGGGGCGCTGGCCACGGCCGCCCAACTGGTCGGGGCGGGGCAGGCGATGCTGGACATGTCGGTCGAATACGCCAAGCAGCGCAGCCAGTTCGGCAAGGTGATCGGCACCTATCAGGCCATCAAACACAAGCTCGCCGACGTGCACATCGCCGTCGAGCTGGCGCGCCCGCTGGTGTACGGGGCGGCGCTGGCTCTAGCCGATCAAGGGGCCGGGGGCCCCTCCGACACCGCACGCGATGTCAGCGCCGCCAAGGTCGCCGCCGCTGACGCCGCGCTGCTGTCGGCGCGTTCGGCGCTGCAGACCCACGGCGCGATCGGCTTCACTCAGGAACACGACCTATCGCTGTGGTTGCTGCGGGTGCAGGCGCTGCGCTCGGCCTGGGGTGATCCGACCGTGCACCGGCGACGGGTATTGGAGGCGCTGTGACCGAAGAACGTCAATTGCTCCGGCAGACCGTCGCGGCGTTGATCGACAAGCACGCGGCACCGGCCGCCGTGCGCGACGCGATGGCATCCGAGCGCGGCTACGACGAGACGCTATGGCAGCTGTTGTGCGAGCAGGTCGGCGCCGCGGCGCTGGTGGTGCCCGAGGAGTTGGGCGGGGCAGGCGGTGAGCTCGCCGACGCCGCCGTCGTCCTCGAGGAGCTGGGTAAGGCGCTGGTACCCACACCGCTGCTCGGCACGACGCTCGCCGAGTTGGCCCTGCTGGCCGCCGATGAACCCGACACCGCGGCGCTCGAGGGGCTGACCGAGGGCACCCGTCTGGGTGCCGTCGTGTTCGACGCGGACTACGTGATCAACGGCGACGTCGCCGACGTCGTGATCGCCGCCGACGGTGAGCGGCTGACCCGCTGGACCGATTTCAGCGCCGAGCACGTCGAAACCATGGACCTCACCCGCCGGCTGGCACGGATTCAGCCACGCGACACCGCCGACGTCGGCGCCGATCCCGGCCTGGCCGACACCGCGGCGATCCTGTTGGCGGCCGAGCAGATCGGCGCAGCGTCGCGCTGTCTCGACCTGACCGTGCAGTACACCAAGGAGCGGGTACAGTTCGGCCGTCCGATCGGCAGCTTCCAGGCGCTCAAGCACCGGATGGCCGATCTGTATGTCACGGTGCAGTCGGCGCGTGCGGTCGTCGACGAGGCGATCAGCGCACCGTCGGCGACGTCGGCGGCGCTGGCGCGGGTGACGGCCAGCGAGGGGTTCTCCAAGGTGGCCGCCGAGGCGGTGCAGATGCACGGCGGTATCGCGATTACCTGGGAGCACGACATCCAGCTGTACTTCAAGCGTGCGCACGGCAGCTCCCAGCTGCTCGGGGCGCCCCGCGAGCATTTGCGCCGACTTGAACCCGAGGTGCTGTAAAGCTCAGGCGTACAGCCACTTCCACGCCTGCGCACGTTTGTCGAGCGGAAACGTCGCCAGCTGGCCTCTCATCAGCAGGGCGGCCGCCACTTTGACGCACCACTCCTCCCATTTCGGCGCCCCCACCATCGCCACTTTCTCGAAGTCGCGGCGGTGTTTGATATCCAACAGCGTGTTCTCCCATGCGGCGCCGAGAGTCCATCCCTCGAAGGTGTCGTCCATCACCAACATCACCCGCAGCGTGCCGGACTGTTCGAGCAGCGACTGCACCCGCGGCGCGAGGACGTCGCGGTAGTCGTGCCGGGTCAACCTCCCTCGCGCGTGGACGACAAGGACGTCGGCGGCTTCGGTGGCCTCGGTGGCCTCGGTGGCCTCGGTGGCCTCGAATTCGATCATGACGCGGTATAGGGCGCGAACAGCTCGTCAGCGGCATGGCGCAGATCGTCGGGCACCTCGATGCGCACCACGACCGCGTCGCGGTTTTCGTGCACGCTGAAGCCGAGAAACGGGCAGCATTCGCGCTCACCGCGGACGAATTCGTGCACGCGGTCGATGGCGCTCGGGTGATATTCGAGCTGGATCTCCCGGCTTTCGCGGCGGTAGCCGCGCAAGGCTGTGGAGTTGAGCTCACGGATCCATGCGAGGCGTTTCTGATAGTCGGCCGCCGGCAGGTTACATGCTGGGGACGGTTCCATATCCTCGATGATGATCCTTCACGTCGCTTGAGGTTCAAGAGAGCGAGATGTTTTCGATGGCTCGGACGGAATTGAAGATCGGGGAACTGGCGCGGGCGGCCGGCACATCGCCGTCCACCATCCGCTACTACGAGGACATCGGTCTGTTGCCACCGCCGGGCCGGGCGGGAGGTCAGCGACGCTACCGTCACGACGCCATCGGGCGGGTGACGTTCATCAGGCATTGCCGGGAGTTCGGCTTTCCGATCGACCAGGTGCGCACGCTGGCGTCGCTGATGCAAGACACCGACCGCTCCTGCAGCGAGGCCCGCGAGGTGGCCGAGACGCATCTGGCTTCGATCCGCGAAAGGCTGGCGGAACTGCATGCGCTCGAGCGCAACATCGCGGGGTTTCTCGACGCAGCCGACGGCGTCTGCGACGGCGGCCCGGGTGCGGACTGTGCCGTGCTGCGCGGCCTCGCCGAGCCGGCGTGCGAGGATCACGGGTGATGAGCGGGAAGATCGCGTTGCGGGCGGGTATTCCGCCGTTCTATGTGATGGACGTGTGGCTGGCTGCCGCCGAGCGCCAGCGCAGCCACGGCGACCTGGTGAACCTGTCGGCGGGCCAGCCCAGCGCCGGAGCGCCCGCGGCGGTGCGGGCCGCGGCCAAGGACGCACTCGACAACACCGCGCTCGGATACACCGTCGCGCTGGGGATTCCGGAACTGCGCAACGCCATCGCCCAGTCCTATGCCGCGCGACGCGGGGTGACCATCAACCCGGACGACGTGGTGATCACCACCGGTTCGTCGGGTGGGTTTTTGTTGGCGTTCCTGGCCTGTTTCGACGTCGGCGACCGGGTCGCGATCGCCAGCCCCGGCTACCCGTGTTATCGCAACATCCTTTCGGCGTTGGGCTGTGAAGTCGTCGAGATCCCGTGCGGACCCGAGACGCGGTTCCAGCCGACCGCGCAGATGCTCGCCGAACTGGACCCACCGGTGCATGGCGTCATCGTCGCGAGCCCGGCCAACCCCACCGGCACGGTGATCCCGCCTGAGGAGCTGGCCGCGATCGCATCCTGGTGCGAGTGGTCGGGCGTGCGGCTGATCAGCGACGAGGTCTACCACGGCCTGGTCTACGAAGGCGCGCCCGCGACCAGCTGCGCCTGGGCGACATCCCGGGAAGCCGTTGTGGTGAACAGCTTTTCGAAGTACTTCGCGATGACGGGTTGGCGGCTGGGCTGGCTGCTGGTGCCCAAGGAGCTGCAGCGCGCGGTCGACTGCCTGACCGGAAACTTCACCATCTGCCCGCCGGCGCTGGCGCAGGTCGCGGCCGTCGCGGCGTTCACGCCGGAGTCGGTCGTCGAGGCCGATGCGCTGCTGGAGCACTACGCCGCCAACCGTCGCCGACTGCTCGACGGGTTGCGCGGTATCGGCATCGACCGGCTGGCACCGACCGACGGTGCGTTCTACGTGTACGCCGATGTGTCCCATCTGACCACCGACTCGCTGTCGTTCTGCTCAAAGCTGCTGAACGACACCGGTGTTGCCATCGCACCCGGCATCGACTTCGACCCCACACGCGGTGGTTCTTACGTGCGGTTGTCGTTCGCCGGGCCAACCAGTGATATCGATGAGGCGTTGCGCCGTATCGGCTCCTGGTTGGGCTAGGCCCCCTGCCCTTAGAAGGGTGGTGGTTGTTCGTTGGCGGCGAGCCAGGCTTGGTGTTGGCGTTTTTGTTCGGCGATGATTTCGGCGCGTTCGCGGCGTTCGGCGTTGATGCGGGCTTGGCGGTCTTGGTCGCGGGTGCGTTTGCGTCGCGGCATCATCGCCAGCCGGTCGGGGTGCGGCGGTGGCGGTTCGGTGGGCAGGTTCAGCTCTCCGGTGCACCGGCCCAGCGTGGAAAGCATCGTCGCGCCGTGGGCCTCGCTGAGGTAGGTGTGTCCGGTCGGGGAGGTCAACACGATGGTTCCGTCCGGGCGCTGCTGCTCGCTCCAGCCACCGGGCCCGCTGAAAAACGTTTTGATCAAATGATGGGTGCGGCAATAGAGCTTGGTGTTCGACGGGTGCGTGGGCCCGGCCGGCCACGGCAGCGTGTGGTCAACGTCGCAGCGTTGTGCGGGCCGGTCGCACCCGGGCCAGCGACAGGTCAGATCACGAAAGCCGATGAACTCCACCGTCTTGGCGCTGGGCCGATACCCCGGATCCGGCGCGGCGTCGGTGGGTACCTGCAGCGGTGTGACCGTCGCGCTCTGGGCCAGCTCACGCACCGACTCGGCCGGCAACACCCCAAAACCGGGCAGATAACCCGGGGTGTCGGCGCTGCCGTCGAGGGTGCCTTGTTCCGCCAGCACATGGATCACCGCCGCCGTTGCAGCGTGTCGTGATGCTTGTGCCGGACAATCTGGGGATCCGCATTGGCACGCCAGCACCGCTTCACCGCGGACCGCCGGTGCGCAGGCATCGGCGCGACGCTGGCGTTTGGTGCGCGGATCGTTCTCACAGACCGTGTCAGCCAAAGCATCCAGCCGCTGATCGACCGCGGCGGCATCGGCAGAATGCAGGGTGCCCCACAAGATCGCCATACCCGCGGTATCGCCAGGATGAATCTCCACGCAGCGATCCTCATCGACTTTCGGCGGCACCCGCACCGCGGCCCGATCGAATTTGGCCACCCACATATCCAGCCGATCACGCAGCTTGGGCGTGGACAGCTTCATCCAC
>NZ_JBEFTH010000010.1:0-199039 GCF_053483935.1 Mycolicibacterium sp. XJ879 | reverse complement strand
TCTTCTGCGACCCACCGCCCACCGCTCCGGACCCCGAGCATCTTTCGACGACGTCACGACAACATCGCCGATGACGTCTGGCTTTGCCATCGCGCTCCTCAGGACTGCGTGATCGGGCGATCGGATTGAACCGTCTCCCGAACGCAAAGGTTCGCACCGAACCACGGCGCCTCACACTGAGCGTCCCGCTTACCGGGAGAACCGGTCAGCGGAACATTCCACGGACGCGCCCGGGTGCGCATGGCAGGCTTGTCGTGTGACCAATATGCGTGAGATTCAGACGCCCTCAGGGACGTTGCGCTACTACGACACCGGCGCCGGCCCCGTATTGCTCTTCCTGCACGGCTCCGGTCCGGGGGTGACCGGTTGGCGCAACTTCCGCGGAGTGCTTCCGGTGTTCGCCGAGCACTTCCGGTGTTTGATTCTGGAGTTTCCCGGGTTCGGGGTCAGCGACGACTTCGGGGGGCACCCGATGGTCACGGCACAAAGTGCGGTCGCACCGTTCCTCGACGCGCTGGAAGTCGAGCGTGTCGACATCGTCGGCAACTCGATGGGAGGCGGTGTCGGTATCAACTTCGCGATTCACCATCCGGACCGCATCGGCAAGCTGGTCACGATCGGCGGCATCGGGACCAACATCTTCAGCCCCGGACCCAGCGAGGGCATCCGGCTTCTTCAGGAGTTCACCGAGGATCCGACGCGCCAACGCCTGGTCGACTGGCTCAACTCGATGGTCTACGACCAGTCGATTGTCACCGAGCAGCTCATCGAGGAACGCTGGCAGCTGGCGACCGATCCGGACACGCTCGCGGCCGCGCGGCGCATGTACGGCAAGAAGGCGTTCGCCCAGATGATGGCGATGATGAAGTCCGCCGATATGCCGATGCCGTGGGCGTTGATGCACAAGGTGGCGGCCCCGACGCTGCTGACCTGGGGTCGAGACGACCGGGTGAGTCCCCTTGATATGGCGTTGATTCCGATGCGCACCATCCCCAACGCCGAGCTGCACGTCTTCCCCAACTGCGGGCATTGGGCCATGATCGAGGCCAAGGAGGCGTTCGAAAGCACCGTGCTGGGGTTCTTGACGCGCCGTTGAGCGTTACGGCGCCGAGATCAGCTCGAACCCCTTATAGCCGGCGTCGGCCACCTCGTTGCAGATATCGAGGTACACGCCGAAACCGCCGATGAACAACATGAACCCACGCGGTTTGCCCGGCACGTTGGCGCCCATGTACCAGGAGTTCGCTTTCGGAAACAAGGTGGCTTCGGCGCGTCGGTCGCATTCGGCTACCCAGTTGTCCACCGCATCCGCCGTGGCCTCTATCGCGGCGTACCCGTGCGCGTCGAGATAGCCGATCGCGTCGGCGATCCAGTTCACGTGGGCTTCGGCGTGCAGCACCATGTTGGCCAGCACCGCGGGTGCGCCGGGGCCCGACACCAGGAACAGGTTGGGGAAGCCGTCGACGCCGAGTCCCAGATAGGTGCGTGGCCCGTCGGTCCAGTCGTCGCGCAGCTTCTGCCCGCCGCGGCCCACGATGTCGATCTTGGCCAGGGCGCCCGTCATCGCGTCGAAGCCGGTGGCGAGCACGATGGCGTCCACGTCGTAGTGGGTGTCGGAGGTGTTGATGCCGGTCGCGTCGATGGACTCGATCGGTGTCTTGCGCACGCTGATCAGGGTCACGTGCGGCTTGTTGAACGTCTGAAAGTAGTTGGTGTCGGTGCAGATTCGTTTGGTGCCGATCGGATGGTCGTTAGGGATCAGCAGGTCTGCGACCTCGGGGTCGTCGATGACCGCCCGCACCTTCTCCTCGTAGAACTTGCGGGCCTCCTCGTTGGCCTCCATGTCGATCATCTGGTCGCTGAAAGTCTTGGAGAACAGCACACCGCCGAGCTGCCAACGTTTTTCGAATGCCTCCCGACGTTCTTCGGGGGTGGCCTCCATCGTGAGCTTGGGGTGGGCAACGTGCGGTGACCCGCCGCCGCTGCGCCACGACAGCCTGCGTCGCTCGGCGTACGTGGCCTTGATCTGTGCCCGCTCGTCGTCGGAGAGCGGCCGGTTGCCCGACGGCACGCTGTAGTTGGGTGTGCGCTGGAACACGTACAGCCGCTCGGCCTGTTCGGCGATCACCGGAATCGACTGGATACCTGAGGATCCGGTGCCGATCACCGCGACGCGTTTACCCGTGAAGTCGACGGTCTCGTGGGGCCAGTGCGCGGTGTGGTACAGCTCCCCCGCAAAGCTGTCCAGGCCGGGGAAGTCGGGGGTCAGCGCCGCCGAGAGCGGGCCGGTGGCCATGATGCAGAACCGGGCGCTGACAACGTCGCCGCGGTCGGTGGTGACCGTCCACCGCAGGGTCTCTTCGTCAAGCACGGCCGACGTGACCCGGGTGTTGAACGTGATGCCGTCGCGCAGTTTCAGCTTGTCGGCAACCCAGTTCAGATAGCGCAGAATTTCGGCCTGGGTGGCGTACTTCTCCGACCAGTCCCATTCCTGCTCGAGCTCGGTGGAAAACGAGTAGCAGTAGTCGACGCTCTCCACGTCACAACGCGCGCCGGGATAGCGGTTGTAGTACCAGGTGCCGCCGACTTCGGGGGCCGCCTCGAACACCGTCACCGACAACCCCTGGCCGCGCAGCTTGTGCAGTGCGTAGAGACCGGCGAACCCCGCGCCGACCACGACGGCATCCACCTCGACCACCGAACGCTGCGAACCCGCGGAGCTACTCACGGCGCCACGGTAGGCCGGTGGCGTCGCCGCTGCACGGTCGACGTCCCGGTCACCGGGCGGTTGGTGCGACTCTCTCCCGGCTATCGGGCACGCGCGTCGACAGTGCGCGAACCGCTGGACAGGATCGCCTCATGTCGCATCCCGAAGTGTGCCGCGTCCGCGTCGACGCGACGGTCCACGTCGACCTGGACGGGACGCGCCATCGGCTGCGGTGGCCATCGGACAAGACCCTGGTCGATGTCCTGCTGGAGGCCGGGCTCGACGTACCGCACTCGTGCCGCGAAGGCCGGTGCGGATCGTGTGTTGCCACGGTGGTCTCGGGAGCCGTGGACATGGGCGCGGGCATGGACGCGGGCGCTGTGCTGCAGCCCGACGACCTCGCCGAGGGCCTGATCCTCGGGTGTCAGGCGCACCCGGCCAGCGCCGAATTGCACATCGAATATTGAGCTGAATCCAGTCCGCTGAACGGGATTGCCCCCCGAACGGCGATCGACTGCGGTAGACCATGAATCAGTCCACCCACAGATAGGACCTTTTGAAGATGAGCGAGCGCGTACTCGACCGGCTGATGGAGCTGGCCGACCAGTTCAAGCAGCAGGCTGTCGAGGCCGAGAAGATCGGCCAGTTGCCGGACGCCACGGTCAAGAGCATGAAGGCCATCGGCTCGATCCGCCTGCTGCAACCCGAGTCGCACAGCGGATACGAGGTCCATCCCCGCGAGTTCGCCGAGACGGTGATGGCCACCGCTGCGCTGGATCCGTCCGCCGGCTGGATCAACGGCGTGGTCGGGGTGCACCCCTATCAGATCGCCTACGCCGATCCGAAGGTCGCCGACGAGGTGTGGGGCGATGACGTCGACACCTGGATCGCCTCACCGTATGCGCCTCAAGGAGTGGCCAAACCGGTGGACGGCGGCTACCTCTTCAATGGCCGCTGGCAGTTCTCCTCCGGTACCGATGCATGCGACTGGATCATCCTCGGCGCCATGCTCGGCGATGCCGACGGCAAACCGCTGATGCCACCGCAGATGCTGCACATGATCCTGCCCCGTAGCGACTACGAGATCGTGCCCGACTCCTGGGATGTGGTGGGTTTGCGCGGCACCGGATCCAAGGACGTCATCGTGCGCGACGCGTTCGTGCCGCAGTACCGCACGATGGACGGCATGAAGGTGATGGACGGCACCGCCCAGCTCGAGGCCGGCATGACCAAGACCCTCTACAAGATGCCGTGGTCGACGATGTTTCCGCTCGGGATCAGCTCGGCCACCATCGGGATCTGCGAGGGCGCGCTGGCCGCGCACCTGGACTATCAGCGGGAACGCGTCGGCGCCAGCGGCACCGCGATCAAAGACGATCCGTATGTGATGCATGCCGTCGGCGAGGCGGCCGCCGACATCAACGCCGCGCGCCAGGAGATCCTGGCCAACGTCGACCGCATCTACGACATCGTCGACGCCGGCAAGGAGGTGTCCTTCGCCGATCGGGCCGCCGGTCGGCGCACCCAGATCCGCGCGGTGTGGCGCGCCGTGATGGCGGTCGACCAGATCTTCGCCCGCTCCGGCGGTAACGCGCTGCGCATGGACAAACCACTGCAACGGTATTGGCGGGACGCCCACGCCGGTCTGGCCCATGCCATCCATGTGCCGGGCACCGTCTATCACGCCTCGGCGTTGAGTTCGCTGGGTGTCGATCCGCAGGGTCCGCTGCGGGCCATGATCTAGAAGGGCCGCCATGAGTGATCTGAAAAGCCTTGGATACGTGAAGGTTCAAGCCACCGACATGCAGCGCTGGCGCCACTTCGCGTTCGGCGTGCTCGGCTTCGCCGAAGGCTCTGGCCCCGACCCGGACGCACTGTATCTGCGCATGGACGAGCGCGCCGCGCGCATCATCGTGGTGCCCGGCGACGTCGACAAGATCGTCACCGTGGGCTGGGAGGTGCGCGACCACGCCGCGCTCGAACGGGTGAAGGCCACGCTGACCGGCGCCGGGATCGCGGTCAAGGAGCTGTCATTGCAGGAGGCCGACGCCCGCCGCGTGGAGGAAGTCATCGTGTTCGACGATCCGGCGGGCACGTCGACCGAGGTGTTCCACGGTGCGGTGCTCGATCACAGCCCCGTCGTCACACCGTTCGGCGCCAGGTTCGTCACCGGCGACCAAGGGCTGGGCCATGTGGTGCTGCCGGCGCTGGATGTGCCGGGGCTCTTCGAATTCTACACCGAGACATTGGGTTTCAAGTCCCGCGGCGCGTTCCGGGTGCCGACGCCACCGGAGTTCGGTCCGCTGCGGGTGCGGTTCCTCGGAATCAACGAGCGCCACCACAGCCTGGCGATCTGTCCCGCGATGACGTTGCGCGACCCCGGGTTGATCCACCTGATGGTCGAGGTGGACAGCCTCGACACCGTCGGGCAGGCGCTGGACCGGGTGAACAAGGACGGCTTCCAGTTGTCCTCGACGCTGGGCAGACACACCAACGACAAGATGGTGTCGTTCTACGTGCGCGCACCCGGCGACTGGGACATCGAGTTCGGCACCGACGGTATGCGGGTCGACGAAACGTACTACACCGCAGAGGAGATCACCGCGGACAGCTACTGGGGCCACGAGTGGGTCAGCGACCTACCCGCCGCGATGCGCCCGTGACACCCGACGCCGACGTCACCCCGGTTCCCGCCGCGTCGATCACCAGCTGGGACCACGAGGCCGACGTCGTGATAGCCGGATACGGCGTGGCCGGCGCCGCCGCCGCGGTGGAGGCCAGCCGGGCCGGTGCCGACGTCCTGGTGCTCGAACGCACTGGCTCGTGGGGCGGTGCGGCATCGATGGCCGGCGGGTTCATCTATCTCGGCGGGGGCACCGCGATCCAAAAGGCCTGCGGCTTCACCGATTCCGCCGAGAACATGGCGGCGTTTCTCAACGTCGCGATGGGTCCCGGCGCCGACGAGAACCGCATCGCCGACTACTGCGCGGGCAGCGTCGGCCACTTCGACTGGCTGGTGGACTGCGGCGTCGTGTTCAAACCGGAGTTCTTCGCCGAACCGGGCTGGGAGCCGATGGGCGACGAGGGCCTGATGTACAGCGGCGGCGAAAACTCCTACCCGTTCAACACGATCGCCGAACCCGCACCGCGCGGCCACGTGCCGCAGATGTCGAACAAGAAGCAAGGCGAGGCCAGCGCGGGTTTCATGCTGATGAAGCCGCTCGTGGAGGCCGCCACCGCGGCGGGCGCGCGGGCGATCTATGACGTGCGGGTGCAGCGCCTGGTCGTCGAATCCGACGGTCGGGTGGTCGGCATCTGCGCGCGCCAGTACGGCGCCGAGGCCACGATCCGCGCCCGCCGCGGCGTGGTGCTCGCCACCGGCAGCTTCGCCTACAACGACGCCATGGTGGCGCGGTACGCACCGCGCATCGCGGGCCGCCCGGCCGCGTCCATCGAGCAGCACGACGGCCAGGCGATTCGGATGGCGCAGGCGCTCGGTGCGGACCTGGCGCACATGGACGCCACCGAGGTGGCCATCTTCATCGACCCGCAACAGCTGGTGCGCGGCATACTCGTCAACGCCCGCGGACAGCGCTACGTCGCCGAGGACACCTACCCGGGCCGGGTCGGACAACTCACGCTCTACCACCAGGACAACACCGCCTACCTGATCATCGACGGCGACGCGCAGGACGAGGCGATGGCCTCGTTGTCGCCGCAGTTGATGTTGCGCCCGCCGACGTGGGTGTGCGAGACCGTCGCCGAACTCGAACACGAAATCGGCCTCGCCCCAGGCGCATTGCAAGCAACCGTGAGCGCCTATAACGAGGGCGCGCAACGCGGTGAGGATCCGCTGTTGCACAAAAAGGCGCAGTGGCTCAGACCGATCGGCTCGCCGGTGGGCGCCATCGACCTGCGCGAGAGCACCGGTGGCTTCACGCTGGGCGGGCTGCACACCACCCTGGACGGCGAAGTGCTGCACGTCGGCGGCGCGCCGATCCCCGGGCTGTTCGCCGCCGGCCGATGCACGGCCGGGTTGGCCGCCTGGGGCTACGCCAGCGGCGTGTCCCTGGGCGACGGCAGCTTCTACGGCCGCCGCGCCGGCTGCGCCGCCGCCAAGGCCTGATCCCGTTTCTGACGTCGCTTCCGGCCGTGAACGCGGCCACTTTTGTCGTTTCGTCGTGAGATCAACCACAGCCTGCTATATTTCTATTAGTCATATACCGACTAGAAACATTTGGTCGTCTCGGAGGACACATGGCAACGAAAGTCGAACCGTCTACCCCCAGTGCCGTCATCGACCGGGTCTCCCTGGTCCTCGACGCGTTCGACGGGCCCGGCCGGTTGACTCTCGCTCAGATCGTGCGCCGCACCGGCCTACCGCGGTCGTCCGCGCATCGCATGCTCGAGCGGCTGGTCCAGTTGCGGTGGCTGCGCCGCAACGGCCGCGACTACGAGCTGGGCATGCGGCTCGTCGAGCTGGGTTCGCTCGCGGTGCACCAGGACCGGCTGCACCGCGCGGCGATCCCGCTGCTGCACGACCTGCACCGGGCCACGGGCCTCGTCGTGCACCTGGCCGTGCTCGACGGCGCCGACGTCGTGTACCTGGAGAAGATCGGCGACCGGATGACCGCGGCCATCCCGACCCGGGTGGGCGGACGCCAGCCCGCGCACTGCACCGCGGTCGGCAAGGCCGTGCTGGCATACCGCCAGGACGACGTCGACGTCGATCTCACCAACCGCAAGACCCGCTATTCGATCGGCACGCCCGCCCAGCTGACCGCCGAGCTGGCCAAGGTACGCGGCCGCGGGGTGTCCTTCGACCGCGAAGAGTCGCTGCCCGGCTTCGGATGCGTGGCCGCACCCATCGGTGGCCCCGGCGAAGCCGTTGCGGCCGTATCGGTTTGCGGCCCGATGAACCGGATGATGTTCGACCAGCGGCTGGCCGCGCCGGTCCGCATGACCGCGATGGGCATCTGGCGCAACGTCGAAGACGGGCCTCAACGGGTGGCGCCCACCCTGCAGCCGATCCGGCCGCTGCGCGCCGTTCCGGCACGCGAACCGGCTACCCTGCAGTACGCATGAGCCTGGATCCACAGATCGCCGGTTACCTCGAGGCGCTCGACTCCGGATTTCCCGCCGTGCACACGATGACGGGCGCGGAGGCCCGAGCGGTCATCAAGTCACGGTTCGTCCCGCCGCGCCAGCCCGAACAGGTCGGCGCGGTCGCCGATGAGATCGTGGCTGGGCCCGACGGTTCGATTCCGGTGCGCATCTACCGACCCCTCGGGGCGAGCGGTGCACTACCGGTTCTCGTGTACGCCCACGGCGGCGGCTGGGTGTTCTGCGATCTGGACAGCCACGACGGGTTGTGCCGGGCGTTCGCCAACCTGCTTGGCGCCGTGGTGATCTCGGTCGATTACCGGCTGGCGCCCGAGCACCGCTGGCCGGCGGCCGCGGAGGACGTGTACACGGTGACGCAGTGGACGGCGCAGCGCGCGGACGCACTCGGGGTCGACCCGGCACGGCTGATGGTCGGTGGTGACAGCGCGGGCGGCAACCTGGCGGCCGTCACCGCGTTGATGGCACGCGACCGCGGCGGACCGGCCCTGGCCGCACAGTTGCTGGTGTACCCGATGATCGCCGCTGACTTCGACACCAGGTCCTATCAGCTGTTCGGACAAGGGTTTTACAATCCGCGCCCGGCGCTGCAGTGGTACTGGGACCAGTACGTCCCCTCCCCTGCCGACCGCAGCCATCCGTACGCCTCACCGCTTTGCGCCGACCTGCAGGGACTGCCACCGGCGGTCGTGGTCATCGCCGGGCACGATCCGTTACGCGACGAAGGTGTGGCCTACGCGGACGCCTTGGCCGAGGCCGGTGTGCACGCCGCACAGTGCCACTACGAGGGCGGCGTTCACGGGTTCATCACGATGGCGATGCTGGACCTCGCTCAGCGGGCCCGCGCCGAGGCCTGCGGCGAACTGTCGGCGCTGCTTGCCGAGCGGGCGGCGGGCACTCCGTAACGCTGCTCCGGATCCAGCACGCAATGTGTGCGGCCGAACACGGTCACCATGCATTTGTTGTTGTGGGTGCAGCGGCTCTTCGTGTCCGGGTCGGCGATCATCTTGTTGACGAGGTCGGGTTCGCGCAGCAGCGCACGACCCATCGCCATCAGGTGAAAGCCCTCGCGCATACCGGTCTCCAGATGCGCGCGGTTGGTGATGCCGCCGAGCAGGATCAGCTTGGTGTTGCGCATGACCGGAACGAACTGCCGTGCGGCGTCGAGCATGTACAGGTCCTCGTACGGGTAGTCCCCCATCGCCCATTTACCCGCCAGCCGCACTCCAGCGCGCATGCCGCGCGGCATGACTTCGGCGAACTCCTTGACCGGAACGTCCCCGCGGAACAGATACATCGGTTTGAAAACCGAAGAGCCCTGTGTCAATTCGATCGCGTCGAGTGTGTTGTCGGCATCGAGCAGCTGTGCGGTGCGCAGCGCCTCGTCCACCCAGATGCTGCCGGGCAGCCCATCGTCCATGTCGAGTTTGGCGATCACCGCGATCGAGGTACCGACGGTTTCACGCACCCGCTGCGCGATCTCGCGCACGAGCCGCGACCGGTTGTCGATACTGCCGCCGTACTCGTCTTTGCGGCGGTTGATCAGCGGGCTCAGGAACGAACTGGGCAGGTAGAGATGGCCGAAATGCAGTTCGACGGCGTCGAACCCGGCGTCGACAGCGACCCGCGCGGCGCGCCCGAACTGGTCGATGACCTCGGCGATCTCGGCGCGGGTGATCTCCCGGCAGTACGCCATCGACGACGGGTTGACGAACCTGCTGGGCGCCACCGGTGTCACACCGGTGAGCTTCTTGTGCGCGACCACGCCGGCGTGACCGAGCTGCGCCGAGATCGCCGCGCCCGCATCGTGAACGGCGGCGGTGAGCCTGCGCAGGCCGGGCAGTGCGGCGTCGCTCATCACGATCTGTCCGGGCGCGCTCGCACCTTCCGGCGACACGCAGCAGTATGCGACCGTCGTCATCCCCACGCCGCCGTCGGCGTAGGCCCGGTGGAACGCGATCAGATCATCGGTGACCAGCCCGTCTGGGGATCGTCCCTCCGAGGTCGCGGCTTTGATCACGCGGTTGCGCAACGTGACCGGCCCAAGTCGAGCGGGGGCGAAGGGGTCCATGGCACCACGATGCCGTCCGAGTCGGCTATCCGAATGGATCTTTCCCGATGGGTGGGAGCGGACGACACCCTGCCCAGCCGCTCGAAATATCGTCGGCCCCATGGGCGCCGTCTACGTCATCGACCGCGTCATCACCCGGCCCGGCTGCGCGCGCCGGTTCGTCGACACCTACCTGGCCGAATACGCGCCAGGGGCCCGGGATCGCGGCATGACGCTGCGCAGCGTGCTGGTCAGCCCGCCGATCTGGTTCGAGGATCGATCCAACGTCGTCACCGTGACCTGGACGCTGCCCAACCCGCGGGCCTGGTGGGAGATGACGTGGAAAGGGCGGCCGGACCCGTCGCTGGGCCAGTGGTGGGACGGCATCGCCGAGCTGATCGTGGAGCGGACCCGCGACGTCGCGGCCGCGGCTGACGACGTCGACGGGCTGGGCGATGTTTAGCGTGACGCGGTTGCTCACCGCCGACGAAAAAGACCGCGGCCGGTTGGTGCGCGCGATTCGCACCGCCGCATCGGAAACGGGCGTCGCGCACGCCGTCGTCGAACCGACCTTGCCCGGATCCCGCAACGGCGGCGACATCCTCGCGCATCTCCGGTTCACCGACCGCGCCCAGTGGGACTGTGCCGCAACGCGATTCGAGGGCATCTTCGAGGACCCGGCGGTCCACCACGTCGACGGTGTGACGTATTCGGGCACCATGACCGTCGCGGAGTCGTCCACGCCGGCCACCGTCTACCGGACGCTGCTGCTGCGGGTGGCGCCGGGCACATCCGATGCCGTCGTCGAACGCTTCGAGGCCGACCTGGAGCTCATGCCGCGATATGTCGACACGATCACGGCGTGGCAGCTGAGCCGTGTCGGGTCGGCGATCGGCACCTCGCCGTGGACCCATGTGTTCGAGCAACGCTTCGTCGACGCCGACGGCCTGATGGGTCCCTACCTGATGCACCCGATTCACTGGGCCTACGTGGACCGCTGGTTCGACCCGGAATGCCCCGACGTCATCGTGCGCGACCGCGTCTGCCACAGCTTCTGCCGCTACGCGTGATTTCGGTGCGCAAACCATCGCTGAGCGCAGGTTTGGGCACCGAAATCACTACATGCCGGCCGGTTTGATGTTCGGGTTGGCCGTGGCCGGCGGTTCCAGCGGCGGCAATACCGTTCGGCCGTCGAGGCTGTGCACCGGTAAGCTTTGCGACCACGGATAGTGCAGGCTGAACGCCACCAGCCCGGTACGTTCGGCCGCCGGCAGGTGACACATCGCGAGCACGGTCTCGGCGAGGTACTCCACCGGCTCGGTCGGAAAGGATTCGGGGATCAGCGATGCGGCGCCGGGGGTGCGGATCGCGGTGGACGGGCCGACGCAGTTGACGGCGATGTTGGCGTCGAGCAACTCGGCCGCCACCCCCTGGGTGAACCGGTGCAGCGCCGCCTTCATCGACGCGTACACGACGTCGCCGGAAGTCTTGTTGTACTCCCGGTAGGGCCGCACGGGCGCGACCCCGGTGACCGACCCGATGTTGACGATCCAGCCGGCACCCTGCTCCCGCATGTGCGGGATCGCCGCACGCGTCAACACGAACGGTGCCCGCAGGTAGTGCTCGACCGTGCGGTCGAAGGTCTCCATCGACATGTCTTCGACGAGGGCGTAGTCCGCGAAACCCGCGTTGTTCACCAGGATGTCGATGCGCCCGGTGCGCTCGAGCACCGCGTCCACCAGGTCTGCGCGTTGCTGCGGATCCTCCAGGTCCGCGGCGATGCCGATCGCCGTGCCGCCGGCGGCCTCGATCAGCTCGATGGTCTCACCGATGGTGCCCGGCAGTTCCGCCGCGGCCGCGCCGCGCACCGACGCCGACGGCTGATACGAGCGCGCGGTCACCACCACCGTCGCTCCTTCGGCCGAAAGACGTTGCGCGACAGCGCGACCTATCCCCCGGCTACTGCCGGTGACCAATGCCGTTCTCCCGGCAAGATGTTTGCTCATGACAGCGTGAAGTGGTCTTCGATCGGGGCGCGGTGCTGGTGCCACACGTCGACTAACCGGTACGGCGAGGCGACCACCACGCGTCCAGAACCCGAACGGTAGTAGGTGTGGGCATTGGGGGTGTGGCACCACACCGTCTGCGACATCGTCTCGTCGATGTCGGCCACATACTCCTCGTACGCCTGTCGGGTCACCTCCATGGTGGTCGCGCCGCGCAACGCCATCAGCTGCAGGCACTCGATGATGAAGTGCGCCATCACCTCCATCGAGAAGTTCGCACCCGCGCCGTGGCCGGGACTGTAGTTGGGTGCGGAGTTGATGAACAGGTTCGGGAACCCGGGGACCGTGCCGCCGCGGTAGGCCCGTGGGCTGTCGCCCCACTCCTGCTGCAGGGTGTGCCCGTCGCGGCCGCGGATATCGATGGTGGACAGGAAGTCCAGGTGATATCCGGTGGCGTAGATGATCACGTCGAGATCGATCTGCCGACCATCCTGGGTGACAATGCCTTTCGGATTCACTTCGGCGGGTTCGGCCGCCTCCACGTCGACGTGGTCGCGGGTCAGCGCCGCGTAGTAGCCGCCCGGGTCGCGCACGATCCGCTTGCCGTACGGCGCGAAATCCGGTGTGACCTTCTTCGCCAGTTCGGTTCCCTCGCCGAAGGTCTGGTTGATGTAGTCCAGGCATATCTGCAGCAGCACGTCGTTGGCCGGGGAGATGGACAGGTTCTTTTCGGCCCATTCCGGATCGCGCACGATGACCGGGTAGTTGTTGTCCGCGGTGCCCCAGTAGGACTTGAGCCGATGCCAGTTCGCGTAGTACGGCAGGTGACGGCCCAGAACGCGGCGGTGCTCGGGCACATCGTCGGAGAGTCGCTTGCGCGGTGCCACCCAGTGCGGCTGGCGCTGGAACACGGTCAGGTGCTCGACGTCGTCGACGCAGGCGTCCACGATCTGCACCGCGGTGCAGCCCGCACCGATCACCGCCACCCGCTTGCCCGCCAAGTCCAGCGACGGATCCCACAGGGCCGAGTGAATGCTGGTGCCAGAGAACGTGTCCCGGCCGGGCACATCGGGCCAGCGCGGGCGGTTCAGATAGCCGGCCGCGGTGACCACCACCCGCGCGTAGGTCACCTCACGCTTGCCGTCGCGGTCGACCGAATGGATCTGCCACTGGCGGCGATCCTCGTCCCACCACAGCGCCTCCACCTCGGTGCCGAACCGGGTGTGCTGACGAAGCCCGTGCTTGTCCGCCAGGGCCACCAGATACGCCTGATATTCCCCGCCTTCGGGGTAGTAGCTGGTCCAGTCCGGGTTCACTTCCCGCGACAGCGAGTAGTAGGCCGAGGGCGTGTCGACGCCGATGCCCGGGTACCTCGTGGTCAGCCAGGTCCCGCCGACTTCGTCGTTGCGGTCGAAGATCTGGTAGCTCACTCCGGCGTCGGCCGCCGACAGCGCGGTGATGATGCCGGCCAGCCCGGCGCCGATGATCGCCACCGTCATCGTCTCCGGGATCGGCACTGTGCGCGGCAAGGTCGGCTGCGAAAGCTGAAAGCCGCCCTGCTCGAGCAGCAGCGGAACGAACTCGTCGTCGACGTCGGAGCCGAGCGCGATGGGCAGCAGCCGGGTGAACAACTCCGGGTCGTCGGCCGCCGGCGCGTCCGGTGCCCGCGGTGTGTCCAACGCGTCGACGATCGCGCTGACCAGAGCCGCCATGGTGTCGGCGTCGGTGACGCCGGCGCGCTCGGGCGGATCGGGTACATGCGAGATTGCGGGGCCGAACCGGTCGGCGACCGTCGGATCGCCGGTCAGCTGCGCCAGCACCGCCACCAGTACCCCGGGGTCCGCCTGGTGCAGGTGCGCCCTGAGTTCGGCCGCATCGACCGGTACCGGCGTCATGGCTTGCGCATCAGTCGTCACACCGACGAGTATCGGCGCGAACCGGGCGCTTGGACATCGCGTGGCCTACTGAGCGGGACACCAACCGGCCGGCCCCGGCGGTTTGGGCTTACGCTGCGGCGCATGCAACAGGTGCAGGATGTCAACGCCGTGATCGCGCAGGCGCGCAGCCACAGCCTCGGCGATATCCCGCGTCGGTCGGCCCGTCGACACCCGGACAAGACCGCGATCATCGACGGCGATCGGCAGTTGAGCTTCGCCGAATTCGACCATGTCGTCGACCGGGCGGCGGCTGCGTTGCACGACAACGGGTTTCGGCCAGGCGACCGGTTGGCTCTGTTGTCGCGCAACTGCTGGCAGTACGCGGTACTGGCGTTCGCGACGGCGCGCGCCGGGGTGGTGCTGGTCCCGATCAACTTCATGCTCACCGCCGACGAGATCGCCTACATCCTCGGCCACTGCAACGCAACCGGGTTCGTCGTCGAGGCCGAGCTCACACCGACCGCCGAGCAGGCCATGAGGTCAGGTGGTGCGGTCACGACCACCGCGGCGCTGATCCCGGCGGGCCAAGCGGCGCCGCCGGGATGGGACGACTTCGCGCAGTGGTTGACCACCACCTCGCCCGCACCGACACCGCACATCGACGATGACCAACTGCTGAGGCTGATGTACACCAGCGGCACCGAGTCGCGGCCCAAAGGGGTCATGCACTCCAGCCGCAGCCTGATCTGGCAGTACGTCAGCACGATCGTCGCCGGCTCGATGGCCGGCGATGACATCGAGGTCCATTCGTTGCCGCTCTACCACTGCGCGCAGTTGGACAACTTCCTGGCCACCGACATCTATTTGGGCGCCACCAGCATCATCGTGCCGCGGCCCGACCCGGATCTGGTGCTGCGGGCGATCGAGCGTCACCGCGTCACCAACTATTTCGCCCCGCCGACGGTGTGGATCTCGCTGCTGCGCTCACCGGTGTTCGACGAGGTGGACCTATCCAGCCTGCGTAAGGGCTACTACGGCGCGTCGGCGATGCCCACCGAGATCCTCGCCGAGCTGCGCCAGCGGCTGCCGGAGCTGCGACTGTGGAACTTCTACGGCCAGACCGAGTTGGCGCCGCTGGCCTCGGCGTTGGGGCCCGACGAACAGGACGCGCACGCGGGCGCGGCCGGACGGCCGGTGGTCAACGTGGAGACGACGATCCTCGACGACGCCGACAACCCGGTGCCCGCCGGTGTGGTGGGTGAAATCGCGCACCGCAGCCCGCACTTGATGCTCGGCTACCTCGACGACCCAGCCAAGACGGCGGATGCGTTCCGCGGCGGCTGGTTTCACTCCGGTGATCTCGGCTACTACGACGAGCACGGGCTGCTGCACGTGGTGGACCGCAAGAAGGACATGATCAACACCGGCGGCGAGAACGTCGCCAGCCGGGAGGTCGAGGACGTGTTGTACCGCCACGCCGGCGTCGAGGAAGTCGCGGTGTTCGGCCTGCCGCATCCCGTGTGGGTCGAAGCCGTGGCGGCAGCGGTCGTTCCTCGTGCCGGTGTCGTGTTGACCGCCGACGAGCTGCTGAGTCACTGCCGGGAGCACCTGGCCGGGTTCAAGACACCCAAACAGGTCTTCTTCGTCGACGCGTTACCGAAGAACCCGAGCGGCAAGCTGCTCAAACGTGTGCTGCGCGAACGCTTCAGCGCGGAGCAGCACGCCGATCGCTGAACTTCGTCTCCGAGTCAACTCCGAATGACCGTAGCACGCAATGGGTTTGGTCGAATATCGTCACCATGCACTTGTTGCAGTGCGTGCACAGTGACCTGGTTCCGGGATCGGCGCGAATACGGTTGATCAGCCCGGGGTCGCGAAGCAGCGCCCGGGCCATCGCGACGAATTCGAAGCCCTCGGCCATGGCGGCGTCCATGGCGGCTCGTCCGGTGATGCCGCCGAGCAACATCAAGGGCATCGTGAGCTCATGCCGGAACTGCCTGGCGAGGTCGAGCAGGTAGTTCTCTCGAAACGGATATTGCCGCAAGAAGAACCGGCCTGCGCTCGCCATCACCCAGCTGAGCGGAGCCGGGAAGACGCGTGCGAACTCGTTGCGGGGTGCGGCGCCCCGGAAGTAGTACATCGGGTTGAGCAGCGAGCTGCCAACCGTCAACTGCAAAGCGTCGAGTGCGCCGTCGTCCTGCAGCCACCGGGCGATCTGCAGGCTCTCCTCTATGCGCAGACCGCCAGGGACACCATCGTCCATGTTGAGTCTCGCCGTCACCGCGATGCGGTCGCCGACCGAGTCCCGCACGGCCATCGCGATCTCGCGAGCGAGCCGTGCGCGGTTCGCCAGCGAGCCTCCATAGTGGTCGCGACGACGATTCAGCAACGGGCTAAAGAACGCACTGACCAGGTAGTTGTGTCCGAAGTGCAGTTCGACAGCGTCGAAACCGGCATCCGCGGCCACGACCGCGCCGCGGGCGTGATCCGCGACGATCCGGGCGAGTTCGAGGGCGTCCGGACGGCGTGTCGAACTCATCGACAACGGGCTGAACAGCCTGTTGGGTGACAACGCCGGAAATCCATTCGAGGCGGCATTGGCGACCGGTCCAGCGTGGCCGAGTTGGGCGGACACCGCGGCCCCCTCGGCATGCACCGCGTAGGCGAGCCGCTGAAGTTGTTGCACCATATCCGGCTTCATCAAGATCTGGTTGCGTTCCGTCCGGCCTTCCGGCGAGACCGCGCAGTACGCGACGGTCGTCATCCCGACACCACCTGCGGCCGGCTCGCGGTGGTAGTCGATCAGGGCGTCGGTGACCGCGCCGTCGGGCGTGCGCGATTCGAAGGTCGCCGCCTTGACGACCCGGTTGCGCAGCGTCACCGGGCCCAGGGTGACGGCCGAGAACACGTCGGGCGCGGCGGCATTCACCGGGCCACCGCCGGCGTGACGAGTCCCGCCGTGACGAACTCCTGCAGCGTCCGCACCTGTCGCGGGGACAACCGTCGGTCTCCTGCGAGCGGATCACCGAACTGCGTAAAGATCAATTCGAACGCCAGCATCCATCGGTGCGCGGCCTCGTTCGCGGTCAAGCCAGCCACGTGGTGCTGCAGCATCTCCGCCCAGGGCGTGATCGAGAACCACCGTTCCGTCCAACGGAGTTTGTTGCGGGACAACAGGAGCCGCGACAACAGGTGCAGGTAGAGCCGGCCGGCGGGATCAGAAGCAAGGCCGACGAGCGGTTCGACAACGACGCGTACGGCATCGGCGACGCTGATGTCGGAGGCCGCCGGCGACGTCAGCGCGTCCTCCCACAGCGGCCCGAGCCTTGACTCCAACAGCGCCGAGACCAACTCCGCCTTCGATCCGAAGTGATAGTGCACCGCGGCGGTATTGACTCCGGCCGCGGTGCACACCGCGCGGATCGACACGTTCTCGTACCCGTTCTCGAGCAGCAGACGCTCCGCGACCGCCAACAGGTGCTGGCGGGTGTCGTTCTTGGTGATGGCCACGCACTTATGAAAACACGATGCAATCACTGTTTCAATAGGCGATTGAAACAGTGATTGGCTTTGTGGCAACGGGGCACCGCATCCCACAGTGACCGCTGGGCGGGAAGCCCTCGCCCGGCGCCCATGCGATCTCCACTACCGTGCGAACGATGCCGTCCGCGCGCACGAGCGTCCGGCCAGCGCCTGGACCGAAAGCAGGTCGCGAACCGCATCCATAGGTGAACCCGAGAGGACCACGAACCGTGACCGTTGCGCCGTTCCAGGGGCGTATTGCCCGCTTCGACGAACCGCGCAAGCCGTTCGAGATCGAGACGGTCAGCCTGCCCGAGGTGGGGCCGGGCGAGATCTTGATCAAGGTGAGCCGCACCAACATCTGCGGCTCTGACGTACATGCCTGGCACGGCACCTTCGCTACCGGCGGGCTCGGCGGCCAGTTGCCCACGGTGCTCGGCCACGAGATGGTGGGTGCGGTGGCGGCGCTCGGGGACGGCGTTTCCGCGGACTCCAACGGCGCGCCGCTGACGGTGGGCACCCGCGTGGTGTTCCCGTACTTCTTCGTCTGCCATACGTGCCGAAACTGCCTGGCGGGTCGGCGTAACGCCTGCCTCAACCTGAAGATGGCTATGCTGGGCCGCGCCGACGAGCCGCCGTACTTCGTCGGAGGCTACGGCGACTACTTCCTGCTGCCCGCAGGCGCGGTGCTGTACACCGTGCCCGACAGCCTGCAAGACGATGTGGCGGCCGGTGCGAATTGCGCGCTGTCGCAGGTGATGTACGGGCTGGAACGGGTCGACCAGCAGCTCGGTGAGTTCGTCGTGGTGCAGGGCGCCGGCGCGTTGGGCCTCTACGCCGTGGCGGTGGCCAAGGCCCGCGGTGCGGCCCGCGTCATCGCCATCGACGGGGTGCCGGAAAGGCTCGAGCTGGCACGGGCTTTCGGTGCTGACGAGGTGATCGACATCAACGAGGCCGCGACGGTGAAGGACCGCACGAAGATCGTGCGGAAGCTGACCGACGGGCAGGGCGCCGACGTGGTGGTCGAGGTGGTCGGCCACCCCGCGGCGATCGATGAGGGCCTGAAGATGCTGGGCCAGTTCGGTCGTTACGTCGAGATCGGCAACATCAACATCGGCAAGACGTTCGAGTTCGACCCGTCGCGGTTCGTGTTCGGCAACAAGACGATGGTCGGGGTGTCGCTGTATGACCCTGCCGTGCTGTCGCGGGCGCTGACCTTCCTCGAACAGCACCAGGACACCCTCCCCCTGCACCGGCTGGCCGCCGCGCAGTATCGGCTCGACGACATCAACGAGGCCTTCGCCGCCGCTGAGCACAAGCGCGACGTGCGCGCCAGCATCGTTCCCTGATCGCCTGAGGAGATCCATGCACGACTACACCCGCAAAACGCTGTTCATCGACGGGCAGTGGGTGACGCCGTCGGCAGGCGACGTGATCGAGGTCGTCGACCCCGCCACCGAGAACGTGATCGGCTGCGTGCCCAACGGAACGGCCAGCGATGTGGACGCGGCGGTGGCCGCCGCCCGCCGCGCCTTCGATCCGCTGATCACCCTCGCCGAGCGACGTGACCGCCTGGCCCGCGTCATCGCCGCGATGGAAAAGCGGCTACCCGACATCGCCGAGACCATCAGCCGCGAGATGGGCGCCCCGGTGCGCGTGGCACAGGGCGTTCAAACCAAAGTTCCGCTGGCGGTGGCCCGCGGCTTCGCCGACGTCCTCGACTCCTTCGATTTCGAAAAGCGCGTGGGCAATTCGGTGGTTCTGCGCGAGCCGTACGGTGTCGTCGGCGCCATCACCCCGTGGAACTACCCGCTGTACCAGGTGGTGGCCAAGGTACTGCCCGCGATCGCGGCGGGCTGCACCGTCGTCCTCAAGCCGAGCAACGAGGCCCCGCTGTCGGTGTTCGAATTCATCGAGGCGGTGGAAGAAGCCGGACTTCCCGGCGGTGTGGTGAACCTGGTGTCGGGCCGCGGATCCGTGGTGGGCGAGCGCATCGCCTCGCATCCCGACGTCGACGTGGTGTCGTTCACCGGGTCGACCGCGGTGGGCCGTCGGGTCGCCGAGCTGGCCGCCGGATCGGTGAAGAAGGTCGCCCTCGAACTGGGCGGCAAGTCCGCCAACGTCATCCTCGAAGGCGGCGACCTGACCACGGCGGTGAAGGTCGGCGTGGGCAACGCGTTCCTCAACAGCGGACAGACCTGCATGGCGTGGACCCGGATGCTGGTGCCGCAGTCGCGCTACGACGAAGCCCTCGAACTGATCGCCGCTGCCGCCGCCAAGTACACCGTCGGCGACCCGTCCGATCCCGGCACCCGGGTCGGCCCGCTGGCCTCGGCCGCGCAATTCGAATCCGTGCGAGGGTTCATCGACCGCGCGCGCAGCGACGGCGCCCGGCTGCTCATCGGCGGATCCGAGACCGTCCGCGACACCGGCTACTACGTCGCACCGACCGTGTTCGGCGACGTCGACCCCGCCTCCGAGTTGGGCCAGGAGGAGGTCTTCGGACCGGTGCTCGCGGTGATCCCGTTTCGGGACCCCGACGACGCCCTGTCCATCGCCAACGGAACGCCCTACGGGCTCGCGGGCGCGGTGTGGGGTCCCGACCTCGACACCGCCATCTCGTTCGCCCGCCGCGTGCAGACCGGACAACTCGACATCAACGGCGGCATGTACAACCCGGTCGCCCCCTTCGGCGGATACAAGAAGTCCGGTGTCGGCCGGGAACTGGGCCGCGCGGGTTTCGAGGAATTCTTGCAGACCAAGTCCCTACAGTTGCCGTCATGAGCACACCGCTGAACATCGCCGCTCATGGTGCGACACAGACGTGGACCATCGACCTGCCCGGGGTCGGCAACGCGATCACCGACAAGGGCTTCATCTCGGCGTTTGAGGCCGCCGTCGACGCGGCCAACGCCGACATCGACGTGCGCGCGGTGGTCCTGACCGGCGCGGGCAAGATTTTCTCCGCGGGCGGCAACGTCAAGGAAATGGCCGATCGCACCGGGATGTTCGGCCTCGACGCCCTCGACCAGCGGCGTGCCTACGTCGACGGAATCCAGCGGATACCGCGCGCACTCGGTCGCCTGGAGGTCCCGTTGATCGCCGCGGTCAACGGTCCCGCGGTCGGGGCGGGCTGCGACCTGGCCATGATGTGCGACATCCGGGTAACCTCCGAGCGGGCCTCGTTCGCCGAGAGCTTCGTGCAGATCGGCATCATCCCGGGCGACGGCGGCACCTGGTTCCTGCCGAGGGCGATCGGCTTCGAGCGCGCCGCAGAGATGACGTTCACCGGCGACCGCATCGATGCGGCCACCGCCTTGGAGTGGGGCCTGGTCAGCCGCGTCGTGCCGCACGACGACCTGCTCCCCGAGGCGCTCGCGCTGGCCGACCGAATCACGAAGAACCCGGCGCACGCGGTGCGGATGGCCAAACGCCTGCTGCAAGAGTCGCGGACCGGCTCACTCGACTCCACGCTGGCCATGGCCGCGGCGATGCAACCGCTGGCTCACCGCGACCCCGAACACGAACAGCGCATCGACCGGTGGCGGACCGCCCGGTGACGCTCCCCCGCCTGGTGCCCCCCGCGGCCGTCGACGCCACCGCGACGGCGGCCCTACGAACCGAGGTCCGCGAATTCCTCGCCGAGCAACGCGCTGCGGGCGCCTTCACACCGTCGGTCGACGCGTGGCTGACGAGATGGGACGAAGACTTTACCAAAGCACTTGCCGCGCAAGGCTATCTAGGCATGACGGTGCCGGTGGAGTACGGCGGACACGGACGCTCGTTCGTCGAACGGTTCGCCGTGACCGAGGAGCTCCTCGCTGCGGGCGCACCGGTCGCGGCACACTGGATCGCCGACCGGCAGATCGTGCCGTCGCTGCTCAAGTACGGCACGGAACTGCAGAAGAAGAGGTTTTTGCCGCAGATCACCCGGGGCGAGTGTTTCTTCGGCATCGGCATGAGCGAACCGGATTCCGGTTCCGATCTGGCCAGCGTGCGTACCAAGGCGGTGCGGGTCGACGGTGGCTGGTCGCTGTCGGGCACCAAGGTGTGGACCTCGGGTGCGCACCGCGCGCATGCGTTCATCGCGTTGGCCCGCACCGCGCCCGTCGACCCGGATAACCGACACGCCGGGCTGAGCCAGTTCATCGTCGACCTGCGCGGGTCGGGAGTCGACATCCGACCGGTCGTCTCGATGAACGGGGCACATCATTTCAACGAGGTGATCCTCGACGACGCCTTCGTGCCCGACGACATGGTGTTCGGCGAGATCGGCGGGGGCTGGCGTCAGGTGACCTCGGAGTTGGCCTTCGAGCGCAGCGGGCCCGAGCGGTTCCTGTCGACGTTCGTCTTGCTCAGAGCGTGCGCCGAAAAAACTGCGGTACAACAGGTTCCGCGCGACGCAGGGATCGGTCGCCTGGTCGCCAGAATCGCCGGCCTGCACCAGATGTCGAGCGCCGTCGCGGGCGCGCTGGAGCGACGTGAGCCAGCCGATGTGCCCGCGGCGGTGGTCAAGGTGCTCGGCACCACCACCGAGGGCGACATCGCCGACTTCGCCGACACCATCACCGGCGACGCCACCGATCCCGAGTTCGCCCAACTGGTTTCGAACGCGGTCGACCAGCGGCCCGGCTTCACACTGCGCGGCGGAACCAACGAGGTGCTGCGCGGTGTGATCGCGCGAGGATTGGGGCTGCGATGAGCGCGAACGTGGATCCCGCATTGATCGAAATGATGGGCGGGGTCTTCGCTGAGTACCGCGAAGCCCATCCCCCGGCAGCGAAGGCAGCGGAACGAGACACCGAGTTGTGGCGGCGCCTCGACGATCTAGGCCTGGTGCGCCTGACCGGCGCCGAGGAGTTCGGCGGCAGTGACGCGAGCTGGTTCGAGGCCGCCGAACTGCTCGCGGCCGCGGCGCACAACGGGGTGCGAATACCGTTGGCCGAACACGACCTACTGGCCTGCTGGCTGCTCGAGGCGAACGGAATGGGCAGCGACGACGCGGTGCGCACGGTGTGCCTGCTGGGCGACGACGCGACGGCCCACCGCGTCCCCTGGGCGGCGAGCAGCGACCGGGTGGTCGTCGTGTGGCGCGACGGCGACGACCACCGCGTCGCCGACGTCGACGCCGCGGCACTGGCGATCACGCCCGGCACCAACCTGATCGGGGAACCCCGCGACACCGTCCAGGCCGACGTCGCCGCGCTCCACGGTGTCCCGGTGGACTCCGGGCTGGTCGAACAGTTGTGGCTGAGATCGGCGCTAGTGCGGGCGATCCAGGTGTGCGCGGCGCTCGACACGATCGTCGCGTCGTCGGTGGAACACGCCGCGTCACGGGTCCAGTTCGGTCGGCCCTTGTCCCGGTTCCAGGCCGTCCAGCACTTGATCGCCGACCTTGCGGCCGAGGCGGCGCTGGCCCGGGCGGCGACCGAATCGGCGTTGACGACAGCGGTCGGCAGTAGTTGGGCGGCGACGAACCTGCGCTTTCGCGTCGCGGCGGCCCGATCGTGCGTCGGCCACGCCACGTCGGTCGTCGTGCGCAACGCCCATCAGGTGCACGGTGCCATCGGCACCACCCTCGAACACCGGCTGCACGAGTTCACCCGCGCCGCGCTGGCGTGGCGCTCGGAGTTCGGGTCGGTGCGCTACTGGGACGAGCAGGTGACCGACGCGGCGCTGGGCCCGGGCGCGGACATGTGGAGCCTGATCACCGACTGAGCCGCCGGGCGAGCGGTGTTCCACTCAACGGGCACCGCGGTGCCAACCCGGGCGTGCCGGAGGTTGACTCGCTGCCATGAGCAACGACATCACGCTGTCTGAGGTCCAGGAGTTCATCGCCGGCTTCTGGTACCACTACGACCAGGGCCACTTCAGCGAACTTGGAGCCCGGATGGGCGACGAGATGGAGTACCTGAGCCGATCGGACTCAGGCAACTGCCCGTTCGAAGAGCTGCTGGCCGCCGAGTTGCACGGCAAGGACGAGACGCTGGCGTGGCTGAGCCAGCACCGCAACGAGAACCCCTACCCGCTGCGCCACCACGCGACCAACATCTTCCGCACCGGAGTCGACGGCGCCGTCACCACCGCCCGCTTCTACCTGTACGTCAACCAGGTGACCAACAACGTCCCGTTCGACGTCTCCAGCGGCGTGGTCGACGTGGGCATCCGGCGCGCGGAGGACGGTGGGCTGGTGTTCACGTCGATGACCGTGATCCTCGACGCCGAGGACTCCATCCCATTCGCCGAGCACGCCGCCAAATCCGCGACGGCCGCGGCCGGTTCCTAGCCGGTGGACGCGCGGGCGACCTTCGGCGGTGGTGTCGCGGTCATCACCGGCGCAGGCAACGGCATCGGTGCGGGGCTGGCGCGCCACGCCGCCGCCCTGGGCATGACCGTGGTTCTGGTCGACATCGACGCTGAGGCCATCGCCGCGTTGGGCCGGGAGCTGCCGGGCTCGGTGGCCTTCGTGTGCGATGTACGCGAGCCAGATGCACTCGAAAACGTTGCCGCACAGGTCTACTCGGATGTCGGCCCGGTACGGCTGTTGGTCAACAACGCCGGGGTCGAGCAGTTCGGTTACCTCTGGGACACCCCGGTCGCCAACTGGGACCGGTTGGTCGACATCAACGTCAGCGGGGTTTTCTACGGGATTCGCGCGTTTCTGCCCCGCATGATCGCCGCCGAGACCTCGGCGTGGGTGTGGAATCTGTCGTCGATCGGCGGGGTCGTCGCGGTGCCGTTGCAGACGCCCTACATCATGAGCAAGCATGCGGTGCTGGCGCTGACCGAATGCCTGCGCCTGGAGGTGGAACTGGCCGGGCACGCCGACCGAATCCGCGTGCAGGCGGTGCTGCCGGGGGCGGTGCGGTCCAACATCTTCGAAGCGGCCGGTGGGGTCGACGACGGCGACGTGGGGGCGGCCGAATCGCAGCGGACGGCGATGCTCGACATCAAGGCCGAGGCGATGGATCCGCTCGAGGCGGCGCGTGTGGTGTTCGACCAGTCGGCCGTCGGTGAGTTCTATCTGCTCACCCAACCCGACTATGTCGGAAACGCGATGGCGGAGCGGGCCGAAGTGCTGGCGCAGCGCCGCGCACCGGTGTTGCGCACCAAGCAGCGATTCGATCCCGCGCAGCAGTGACGGCATCCGGCTGAAAGAAGGTCGCTGAAAGAGGGTTGACGTGCAACTCGCCGACAGGGTGTTCGTAGTGACCGGCGCAGGCAACGGAATGGGCCGGCAAGTCGCGCTTGGCCTTTCCCGCCGAGGCGCCCGCGTCGCGGCGGTGGACCTCGATGCCGTCGGGCTGGCCGGCACGGCTGAGCTCGCGGGCCAGACCGGCTCCCCGGTGTCGACCCACGATCTCGACGTCACCGACGACGAGGCCGTCGCGGCACTGCCGCATGCGGTGACAGAGGCGCACGGGCGGGTCGACGGGCTGGTCAACATCGCCGGCGTCATACACCGGTTCGCGCCGTTCGCCGAACTCTCCCCGGCGGAGACCAACCACATCATGGCCATCAACTTCGAAGGCACGGTGCGCATGTGCCGCACGTTCCTGCCCACCTTGCTGGCACGTCCGGAGGCGAACATCACCAACATGTCGAGTCTTTCCGCGCTGTTGCCGTTTGCCAGCCAAACGCTGTACAGCGCGAGCAAGGGCGCGGTCAAGCAGTTCAGCGAAGGCCTTTACGCCGAACTGTGCGACACCAACGTCCATGTGATGACGGTGTTTCCGGGCAACATCGACACCAACCTGACGGGCAACTCCGGGGTGCAGATGCTCGACGCCGGCGGCAAGAAAGTCCGTTCCACCAGCGCCGAGGCCGCGGGCGACAAGATCGTCGACGGCATTGCCGATGACCGGTTCCGCGTCCTGATCGGCACGGATGCGCGGGCTCTCGACATCCTGACCCGACTGTCGGCGAAGCGCGCCACCCGGTTGGTCGCCAAACAGATCAAGTCGGTCCTGTGAGAGCGAACATGCCAACAACAACTGAGTACGACGTCATCGTCGTCGGGTTCGGGGCTGCCGGTGCCGCCGCGGCGATCGAGGCCGCCGACCGCGGCGCACGCGTGCTGGTGCTGGACCGCGGATACGGTGGCGGGGCTACCGCGCTGTCGGGCGGAATCATCTACGCGGGCGCGGGAACCGCCGAACAGCGGGCCGGTGGATACGACGACACCGTCGAGGACATGCGGGCCTACCTCGAGCAGGAGGTCGGCGACGCGGTCAGCGGCGATACGTTGCAGAGGTTCTGCGAGCAGAGCCCGGCCCTGATCGACTGGCTCAAGAAGCAAGGGGTGCGGTTCCGCGGCGGTCCGGTGTCGGCGTACAAGACGTCGTATCCGACCGACGACTTCTACCTGTACTACTCCGGAAACGAAAAAGCCCATCCCTACTCGCTGCACGCGCGTCCCGTACCGCGCGGCCACCGAGTGCTGGCGCCGGGTATGAGTTCGGGCAAGGTACTGTTCGAGCACCTGCGCCGCTCGGCGAAAGCCAAAGGCGTCGAGTTTGTTCCGTTGTGCCGAGTGCACGAGCTCATCGCGGACGGCGACGGGCGCATCCGCGGGGTTCGCTACCGCGCGATGCCCGCGAACCATTCCCACGCACGCCGACACCGGGTGCTGACCAAGCTCACCGGCAAGACCGGCACCTGGCTCCCGGGTTTGGTCAAAGGCGCGGTCGACCGTGCCGAAAGGCTCTGGGCCGATGCCGCCGAAGACGGTGCGGCCCACGCCCGCGCCGTGATCCTGGCGGCAGGCGGCTTCGTGCACAACCGTGACTGGATGGCCGAACACGCGCCGGAGTTCATGCAAGTCTCCCCGCTGGGCACCCCCGGCGACGACGGCTCGGGCATCGCCCTGGGCGTCGCGGCCGGCGGCAGAACCGACAAGATGGGCAACATCACCGCCTGGCGCTTCCTGTCGCCGCCGAGCGCGTTCCTGGAAGGCCTCACCGTCGGCCGCGACGGCAGGCGCATCGCCAACGAGGACCTCTACGGCGCCACCCACGGCAACGTGATGATGCGCGAGTTCGGCGGCACCGGATGGGCCGTCTACGACGCCCCGACCTGGCGGAAGGTCAAAGACCAGATCGGTGAGCAGACACAGCTGTTCCAGCGCCTGCAGCTGATCTACCTGTTCACCGTCGGGCACAAGAAGGCGTCGACGATCGAGGGCCTGGCCGCCAAGAACGGGATCGATCCGGCGGGGCTGCGTCGCACCGTCGACGACTACAACCACGGCATCTCCAGTGGCGCAGGCGATCCCGCGCACAAAGAACCGGACCTGTGCCCGCCGCTTCTGACCCCGCCGTTCTACTCGATCAACATCTCGGCGGACTCGTCGATGTTCTATCCGATCCCCGGGTTGACGCTGGGCGGCCTCGTCGTCGACGTAGACACCGGTGAGGTGATTCACCGGACCGGCGGGACGGTGGCCGGTCTGTACGCCGCGGGCCGAAACGCGATCGGTATCTGCTCCAACAGCTATGTCAGCGGGCTATCCATCGCCGACTGCATCTTCAGCGGGCGACGCGCGGGCGCACACGCCACCACCACGCTAAGGTCGGCCTCCGGGAACCGAGATCAGCCGTGACGCAGTACCGTCTGGACCCCGACGCCGCCGAACGCGTCGCCGCCTTCGGGCCGATTCCACCGATGCGGCAGCGCGGTCTGAACGAAGTACGCCGGGGCATCGAATCCGCGCCGCACCCCGACGACATGCCGGAGATGGTCGAGGTCGAAAACCGCGCGATTCCCAGTGCGGGGGGAGCCATTCCGATCCGGATCTACCGGCCGACCCTCACCGACAGCGCCCCTGTCCTCGTCTACTTCCACGGCGGCGGAATGGTTTTGGGATCCAACCACTCGTTCGAACCGCTCGCCCGCGCACTAGCCGTACACAGCGGCGCCACGGTGGTGTCGGTCGAATACCGGCTGGCGCCCGAAGCGCCGGCGCCTGCGCAGTTCGAGGACGCCTATGCGGCCACCTCATACGTCGGGGCCCACGCCGGCGAACTGCGGATCGATCCCCGACGGTTGGCCGTCGTCGGCGACAGCGCGGGCGGCTCGTTGGCCGCGGCGGTCGCGCTCGCCGCACGGGACCGCGGCGGCCCGGCGATCTGCTGTCAGGTGCTGATGTATCCGGGTCTGGACCGCGACATGACCTGCACATCGATTGTCGACATGCCCGACGCGCCGATGCTGTCCCGCGACAACATCGACTACATGCACGCACTCGCCGACCGCGACGTGCGCATTCCGCCAGACCAATACCGTTTCCCCGCAATGGCAACCGATCTGACCGGGCTGCCGCCGGCCGTCGTCGTCACCGCCGAATACGATCCGATCCGCGACTGGGGCGAGCGGTACGCGCTTCGGCTACGCGACGCCGGCGTGCAGACCACGATGACCCGCTATCCCGGCATCTACCACGGCTTTCTGATGCGCTCTGATGCTACGGCCAGGGGCCGGTTGGCCGTGGCCGAGATCGGTGCGCTGTTGCGCGCGAAATTCGCCAACCCGCTTCCCTGGTAGCGGCGAGCAGACGCAGCAGGTGACAAATTTGTGCCGGACAACCACCTTCTGCGTCTGCTGGGCGCAAAAGCGGCGTCCCGATCACCGGACAGATGGCGATCCGACGGCAGGTGGGCGCGCCACAATCAGGCCATGCTTACCGAACAGCAACGGATGGAGTTGTCCGACGTCCTGCGGCCGGCCTCACCGCCGCGGGAGATCGACGACGTATACACCGACGACCAACGCGAGCGTCTGCTCGACGTGGTTCGCACCCAGGGGCCGTGGCGGCTGATCATCGCCCAGCACTTCGCGTCGGCCGAGGAGCTGATGGCCACCATGAGCGGAATGTTCCCCGAGGGGTTCACCCCGTCGCTGGACCTGTTTCTGACCGCGACGTTCCGCGGCTATCTGGCGAACTACGGCACGGTGCTCTACCCGGAGTTGCACGACTGCTTCTACAACAAGCGGTTCGTCGACCTGGCCAAGAGCTACTGGAACGCGGAATACGCCAAGCCGCAGATGATGCTGTTCAACATCAACGGGCCGTGCGCCAACCGCGATCCCGGTCATCTGGACTCCCCGAGCTTTCGCGGTGTGCGCCACGAGAACGCGCCGACCTGGCTGTGCAGCGTGATGGGCAAGTCCGGGCTGTTCCAGGACTACCTGATCAAGATGGCGCAGGTGATCACCTGGTTCTCCCTCGATGAGGGCAGCGGTTTCACCTACTGGCCCGACGGTCCGCTCAAGGAGCCGCGCCGTGTCCGGCCGCCGATCTACAACCGCGGTGTGCTGGTGCAGAACGAGATGATGGTGCATCGCGGCGAGGCGAACGGGCCGCTGGAGCAGCAGACCCCAACGGGCCTGGCTTTCGACACCGTGTTCACCGGTGACCCCGCCGATCGTGACCATTGGCTGCTCAAGAATGGCGACGACGTGATCGCCCGGCACCACACCGACGAACTGCGGTTCCTGGTGCACTGGTCGGCCGAGGTGTTCACCGACTTCGACGAGCTGAAGAAGAACATGGACGGCAGCGACGACCTCACCGTCGACAAGGCCATCGACATGCTCGTCGACGACGTGCACAAGAAGGGCATCAAGCTCGACGTGCCTGCCGAACCGCTACACGACCCGGAGTTCATCGCCGCGCTCAACGCGGTCTACGACCTGGGCGGTCCGACCAGCTACCCGGAGGAAGCGCCGATCAGCGCCTTCCAGCTGACCTGACGCGTCAGCGCACGACGACGTCGCTGGGCGGGCGCGGTGCGCCCAGCATGTCCCGGTGCGACGGCGGCTGTCGGCCGTCCTCGTCGGTGATGCCGTAGCGCTGGGCGAGTTCGGCGGCGATCAGGGTGTGCCCGCTGTACTGGCCGCGCTGCGGGTCGCGGTACAGCGCGTCGATCACATGCCCGACGAACTCGGGGGTTTCGGCGTGCTGCGCCATGGCCGCCAGGGCTTCGGGCTTGCCGTCGAAAGCGTTGCGCAGCTTGGCCGTCAGCAGGATCCCCATCCAGATCGATGCGGTGTGCACGGAGGTTTCGCGGAAGTCGACGGCCATATCGGCCGCCATCTTGTCTAGGCCGGCCTTCTGCGCCCCGTAGGCGGGCCCGTGCATGTAGCACACCGAACCCGGCGAGGACGTGAAGGTGATCAGCCCCCGCTCGGCGCGAAGCAGCAGCGGGGCAGCGAAATACGACGCGACATACGCCGAGCGAAGACCGACGTCGAGGATCCCGGCCAAGTCGATGGGCGTGTCCCAGAACGGTTTCGGGTCGGTCAGCGCGTCGTGTACCGCGGCGGCGTTGTTGACGAGCAGGTCCAGCCGGCCGTTCTCGGCGCCCACCCGGCGAAACAGCGCGGCCACGGCGTCGTCGTCGCGGTGATCGAGCGGCGCCGCGATCACACCGTCGCCGCCGTCGGTGACGCTGCGGCCGGTCGCGTACACCCGCCAGCCGCGCGCCACCAGCGCCCGCGCGATGCCGAGGCCCGCGCCGCGGCTGGCGCCCGTCACGACGGCGACGGGCGGGTCGTGGTTTTCGGTCACGAGAGCCGCCCCGCGATACCGTCCGACAACAGCGTTCGCGCCTCGGCGCGGCCGTCGAGTGTGCGGGTGGCGCGGTGGGTGATCTGCCAGCGCCCGTCGATCCGCTTGAGCCGGAAGTGGTTTGCGGCTGCGCGCCACACCGCGTAGCCGTCCTCGCGCCGGGTCACCACCAACGATTCGCACACCGCGATCGCCTCATCGCCGTGCACGGTGACCACTGCCGGACCGAGGAAGTGGGCGCAGCCGCGCTCGATCAGGCCGCGGTGGGCGTCGGAGGCCACCATGGCGGCGACGTCGGCGCGGCTGCGCATCGGCCAGCCCTCGACGTCGTAGGCGCCGTCGACCGCCCACAGCCCGGCCGCCGCCTCAGCCTCACCCGCATCGACCAGCGGGCCGTAGGACGCGATGATCCGTTCGATCGCACGCTCGTCCTCGACGCGGGAAAGCCGCGCTTCCAGTTCTGCCAGTCGGTCGTCGGTCACGACGGCTCCTCACATGTCGTCGGCCACCGTGCGTAGCGCGCCGAGTTGGTCACAGTAGTCGTCGGGGTTCCGGGCCGCCAAGGAGCAGGTGACGGAAGTGGCACCCAGGTCGGCCAGCTTGCGCAACCTGCGCACCGTCGTATCGGCATCGCCGCGGGGGTCCAGCGGGCCGACCGGTAACACGACGTCGAACTGCGGCGGAAGTTCTACGGCGGCAAGCAGTCTGGCGATCTCGGCGCTGCGCAGCCCGAAGGGCATCCAGCCGTCGGCCAACTCGACCGCGCGGCGCAGCGACCGGGCGCTGCGGCCACCCACCCAGATCGGCACCCGTGGCTGCACCGCGCACGGTTCGACCACCATCGCGTCGTACCGGTAGTACTCGCCGTCGTACGCCGGGTGCGGTGTGGACAGCGACGCCCGCAGGGCACGGATCGCGTCGTCGGAGCGCCTACCCCGGTCCGCCCACGCGGCACCGAGCAGGTCGAACTCGGCGGACAGCGAGCCGACGCCGACGCCGAGCACCAGCCGTCCACCGCTGATGCGGTCCAGCGTGCCGTAGCGCTTCGCGAGCGCCAGCGGGTGGTGATATCCCAATACCACCACCGACGTGGCCAGCCGGATGCGTGCGGTGCGCGCCGCCAGAAACGCCAACGTGGCCAGTGGATCCCAGTAGACCGAGCCGCGCACCGAGGCGTCGTCGTCGGGGACGGCGACATGCTCCGAACACGTCAGGTAGTCGAACCCGAGTTCGTCGGCCGTCTGCGCGATCCGCGCGATGTCCTCGATACCGGCGTCGCGCTCCCACGCGCCGGCCACGCCGGGCATCTGAATGACCACCGGTGTCGACAATCCGATTCGCACAGCTTCAGTTCTAGTCGATGTCGGCGTTGCCGATGAGCTGCTGTATCGCCCGGTGGGCTCCCAGCACCACTTTCGCGCGGTCCGGATGAGTGCGCCGCGCGACGTCGTCGGCGTTGCCGCCCGCGACGAACACCGGACCGTTGGGCAGTTGCTCCAGCCCTTCGCGGGCCACGTCCTCCGGTTCGGCGACGCGCATGCCCGGGACGTCGAAGTTCAGCCCGACGCGTTCCATCGCCGGCGTGCGGGTCACGCCCAGCACCAACTCCAGCACGTGTACGTCGTGCTCGCGAAGTTCCAGCCACAGGCTCTCGGCGAAGATGCGGCCGAACGCCTTCACCCCGCCGTACACGCTGTGCCGCATCGAGCCCAGGTAGCCCACCATCGATCCGACGAGCAGGATTCCGCCGCGGCGACGCTCACGCATAGGCCGGGCGAAATGCTGGACCAAGGCGAGCATGGTGCCGACGTTGAGGTCGATGACCCGTTGGAATTCCGCGAGGTCACCGTCGAGGAAGTTCTCGCTGCAGGTGTTGGCGCCCGCGTTGTAGATCAGCAGTCCCACCTCGAGGCCGTCGGTGGCCTCGACGACGCGCTGTACCGCGTCTTCGTGCACCAAATCGACTGACAGGGTGCGGACTTCGACGCCGTGTTCGCGACACGCGGCGGCGGCGGCTTCCAGCGGTCCTGGTTTACGGGCAAGCAGCACCAGATTGACTCCGGAGCGTGCAAGCAGCCGTGCGAACTCTGCTCCGACGCCCTCTGATCCGCCGGCGATCACCGCCCACGGCCCGTATCTCACGAGATCTGTCATAGCCCGATTCTGCGTCAAGACGTCGACGCCCCATCGGGGGCGTCTGGCGCTTCGTCGACGATGCGCACCGTGCCGCTGTTCACCGCCTCGTCGATCGAGTCCCGCAGGTCCGAACACGCCAGGAACACGCCGCCGCCGTGCGTGTTGAGCGCTGCTGCCTGCCGTCGTTGCGGACACCGCGCGGTGGCCTGCGCGTTCCATTGGATGCTGGTCTGTTGCCAGCTGCTCTTACGCACGAGCACTTCAGCGGCGCAGCGGCTGCACCGCACCGGCACCGGCGGCAGGTCCTGCAGGCGGTTGTCGGTCCGGACAACCATTTAAGCCTGCGCGGCGCGGGCGGCGGTGTTTTTGATGTTGTCCTCGATCTGCTGCTGCCACGCCTCGCGGGGGCGGGTGACATCGATCTCGTACTCGAAGCGGTCGACCATGTCCGGTTCGACGTCGGCGACGTCGACGTAGAACTGCTCATACCAGCGCCGCAGCTGATACACCGGGCCGTCTTCCTCGCACAGCAGCGGGTTGTCGATGCGGGCCTTGTTCTTCCAGATCGCCACGTCCTGCTCAAAGCCCACCTTGACCCAGTCGCCGAGTGCGATGGCCGTGGCCTCCGCCGCCTCCTCCGGCAGGTTCGCTGACTTCTTGACGATGATCCCATACTGCAGCACGAAGGAATTCGCGTCGATCGGGTAATGACAGTTGAGCAGAATCGTGTTCTGGTCTTCGTGCTCGAAATGATAGGTCAGATCGTCGATCATGAACGACGGGCCGAAATACGATGCCGCCGAGGTGGTGCCGAGCATCTTCGGTTGGCCCTCCGGGTGGGGGATGTCTTCCCGGGCACCGCTGTTCATGTACTGCGTGGCGACGTGTCCTTCGAAGATGTTCTTGAAGTAGGTCGGCATCGACCCGTGAATGTAGAAGAAGTGCGCCATATCGACGACGTTGTCGATGATCTCGCGACAGTTGGTGTGCACCACCGTGGTGTACCAGTGCCAGTCGGTCCACTCGTCGCTGCCGGCGCCTTCGATGCGCGGAATCGTCACCTCGTCCGGCGGCGGATTGCCCTCGGGGTCGTTCCACACGAACAGCATCCCGTCCTGCTCCAGCGTCAACCAGGTCCTGGTCCGGGCCAGCCGCGGCGCCCGCTTGCTGTAGGGCACCTTCTTGCAGCGGCCGTCACCGCCCCACCGCCAGTCGTGGAAGGGGCACGCGATCTCGTTACCCTTGACCTCACCCTGGGACAGGTCACCGCCCATGTGCCGGCAGTAGGCGTCGAGCACATTGATCCTGCCGTCACCGCTGCGGAACACCACCAGCTTCTGGCCGAAAGCGTTGACGGTGTGCGGCGTACCGTCCCCGAGTTCGCGCGCCAGGCCCAGGCAGTGCCAGCCGCGAGCGAACCGTGTCGGCGCCTGCTCTGTTTCGATTTCGCGGACCTCGACATCAGGCTGCAGCGTCATGGCTTGAGTTCTACCGCAAAAACCGACCGGGTTCGAAGATCGTCCCGCTGGTAGGGATGCTGAATTCGGGCTGCGGCGGCGGCTCTCTACTGTCGACAAACGTGACGACTTGCAACTCAAGCACCATCCCCGCCGGGTTAGGGATCGACGACACCGTCGTCGACCTTCTGGTCGTCGGCGCGGGCACCGGGATGGCCGCTGCGCTGGCCGCCAACGAGCTCGGGTTGTCCGTTCTGCTCGTCGAGAAGTCCTCGCATGTCGGGGGTTCGACCGCAAGGTCCGGCGGTGCGCTGTGGTTTCCGGCGAGCCCAGTCCTCGAAGAGAACCGCGCCGGTGACACGCCGTCGCGCGCGCAGCAGTACCTGGACTCGGTCGTCGCCGAAACCGCGCCCCGACACCGCTCCACAGCGTTTCTCGCACACGTCGGACAGACGGTCGAGTTGCTGCGGCGGACCACGCCGATGCGGCTGTTCTGGGCGAAGGACTATTCCGACTATCACGCCGAGAAGCCCGGCGGCAGCGCGGCGGGACGCACCTGCGAATGCCGGCCGTTGAACACCTCGATCCTCGGCGCGTACCGGAGCCGGTTACGCGGCGGGGTGATGGAGGTCAAGATCCCGATGCCCACCACCGGTGCCGATTACCGCTGGCTGAACCTGATGTCGCGGGTGCCGCGCAAGGGGTTGCCGACGGTCGCCAAACGCCTCGGCCAAGGGGTGGGCGGGCTGCTGCTCGGCCGCCGTTACGCCGCGGGCGGTCAGGCGCTGGCCGCCGGCCTGTTCGCCGGTGTGCTGCGCGAGAACATCCCAATCTGGACCGATACCGCGTTGCGCCGCCTGACCACCGAGAACGGCAGGGTCACCGGCGCCGTCGTCGACCACGACGGGCGCGAGGTGACCGTCACCGCGCGGCGCGGTGTCGTGTTGGCGGCCGGCGGCTTCGACCACAGCATGGAGATGCGGTGGAAGTTTCAGTCCGACGCCCTCGGCGAGCATATGAGCCTGGGCGCCGACACCAACACCGGTGACGCGATCTGCTGCGCTCAAGAGCTCGGCGGCGCAATCGATCTGATGGATCAGGCATGGTGGTTCCCTGCTGTCGCACCGCTGCCCGGGGCGGCTCCATTGGTGATGCTGGCCGAACGGTCGCTGCCCGGCTCGGTGATCGTCGACCAGAACGGCACCAGGTTCGTCAACGAGGCAACGGATTACATGTCGTTCGGGCAGCGGGTTCTGCAGCGCGAACGTGCGGGCACTCCAGTCGAATCGATGTGGATTGTGTTCGACCAGCAGTACCGCAACAGCTACGTCTTTGCCGCAGAATTGTTCCCACGGATGGCCATTCCGCAGGCCTGGTATGACGCCGGCATCGCACACCGCTCGTCCGATCTCGCTGAGTTGGCAGCGCTGATGGGAGTTCCGGCGTCGCAGTTCACCGTGACGATGACGCGGTTCAACGATATGGCGCGTGCCGGTCACGACACCGACTTCCACCGCGGAGGTGGCGCCTACGACCGCTACTACGGCGACCCGACCATCAAACCCAACCCGAACCTGCGGGCCCTCGACAAGGGGCCGTTCTATGCGGTCAAGATGGTGCTCAGCGATCTGGGCACGTGCGGCGGTCTTCGTGCCGACGACCGAGCCCGGGTGCTGCGCGAAGACGGCAGCGTCATCGAGGGTCTGTACGCGATCGGCAATACCGCGGCCAATGCGTTCGGTGCCGCGTATCCCGGCGCGGGCGCGACCATCGCCCAGGGTCTGGTGTTCGGATACATCGCGGCGCGGCACGCCGCCAGCGTCGCGGAGCCGACCGGCTAGTCGGACTCTTCGGCCTCGGCCTTCTTCTCGATCTCGTACCAGTATTCCGGCTTGGGCCAAGGGATTCCGGCCTCCGTGCCGCCGGTGGCCTGGGCAAACACGGCCTGCGCCTCGTCGAGGTCCTTGATCATCTGCAAAGTCAGTTCGCGCTCTGCGGCGTAATGGCGCTCGGCCCACTGCAATCCGACGCGGGCGAACGCCCACGCCGGCTCCACGTCGGCCCAGCGCGCATCCTTGGCCGCCTCGGCGTGCATCTGCTCCGCCCAAGCCAGGTGCTCCTGCAAGATCTCCTTGAGCCGGGCCGGATTGGTCAGATGGCCCAACGTCACCCGCAAGATCGCGCTGTGCTTGAGCACCGGCGGATCCAGCGGCGCCTCGTTGGCCCACCGGGTCACCGCCTCCATACCGGATTCGGTGATCTTGTACAGCCGACGGTTGCGGGCGCCTGCGCTGCTCTCCACCCGCGACGTGACATAACCGTGCTCTTCGAGCTTCTTCAGCTCGGAGTAGATCTGGCTGTAGGCCGGGCTGCCGTAGAAGAACCGCATGCTCCAGCTGATCCATTTGCGGATGTCGTAACCGGACAGCTCCGTGTCGTACGACAGCATGCCCAGCAGCGCCCACGCGGTCGCTGTCAGGTTCGGCATCGCCGAGGTCGGTTCCACCGGTCAAGGCTATCAACGGCGGTGTCGGCGACCTTGTCAGCTGCCGCTCACCGGGACGCACAAATCACCGGCTCTGCCTGCGATGGAAGACTGTGGTCGTTGTCGATGCGGCGATGGAGGCAGATGTGGTGGCGTATGACCAGGTCGTGGATGTCCTGGTGGTCGGGTCGGGCGGCGGTGTCACCGGCGCCTATACCGCGGCGCGCGAAGGTCTTTCGGTGGCGCTGGTCGAGGCGACCGACAAGTTCGGCGGAACCACGGCCTATTCGGGCGGCGGCGGGATGTGGTTTCCGTGCAACCCGGTGCTCAACCGCGCGGGCAGCGACGACACCGTCGAGGACGCCCTGGCCTACTTCCACGCCGTCGTCGGCGACCGCACACCGCGGCAGCTGCAGGAAACCTACGTTCGCGGCGGCGCCGCGCTCATCGAATACCTGGAAGCCGACCGGCATTTCGAGTTCGCCGTGCTGCCGTGGCCCGACTATTTCGGCGCGGTGCGCGGCGCGCGAACCGACGGTCTGCGTCACATCGTCGCCAAGCCGGTTCCGGCAGCACGGCTCGGACCGTACGCCGGGTCGGTGCGCGGACCGCTCGACAGCGAGCGCCTGGGCGCCCCCCAACCCGATCTGCTGACCGGTGGACGGGCGCTGATCGGCCGGTTTCTCGCCGCGATGGTCGACATGCCCAACGCCACAATGCATCTCAATTCGCCAGTGGTGGAGCTGATCACGGAGCACGGCGCCGTGGTGGGCGCGGTCCTGGAACGTGAAGGCAAGCGGGTGGCCGTCGGCGCCCGACGTGGTGTGCTGCTGGCAGCGGGCGGATTCGAACACAACCACCGCATGCGTGCACGCTACGGAGTACCCGGCCGCGCCGAGGACACCATGGGGGCTCCCGGGAACACCGGCGCCGCGCACGAGGCCGCGATCGACGTCGGGGCATCTGTCGATCTGATGGACCAGGCGTGGTGGTCGCCGGGTTTGACCCATCCCGACGGCCGTTCAGCGTTCGCGCTGTGGTTCACCGGCGGTATCTTCGTCAACCAGGGCGGCACCCGTTTCGTCAACGAATCCGCACCCTACGACCGGCTCGGCCGCGAGATGATCCGCCAGATCGACAGCGGGGCACTGCGGTTGCCGTGCTGGATGGTCTACGACGACCGGGAGGGCGAAGTGCCGCCGGTCAAGGCGACCAATGTGTCGATGGTCGAAACCGGCCGGTACCGCGCCGAGGGTCTGTGGCACACCGCTGACACGCTCGACGCGCTCGCATCGCTGATCGACGTGCCCGCCGACCGCCTCGCGGCCACAGTGAAGCGCTTCAACGACCTGGTGGCCCGCGGCGAAGACGAGGACTTCGGCCGCGGCAACGAAGCCTACGACCGGGCGTTTTCGGGTGGACGGCTGCCGATGGTCCCGATCGACAAGCCGCCGTTTCACGCCGCGGCCTTCGGGCTGTCCGACCTGGGCACCAAAGGCGGGCTGCGCACCGACAGCCGCGCGCGGGTGCTGGACACGTCGGACCGGCCGATCCCGGGCCTGTACGCGGCCGGGAACACCATGGCGGCGGTCAGCGGCACCGCCTACCCCGGCGGCGGCAACCCGATCGGCGCGTCGATGCTGTTCAGCCATCTGGCGTCGCTCGACATGACATCGCGGGGACCGCGCGCGTGACCGAGAAATTCGAACCGCTCGCGCAGTCGGTGCGGCAGCTCATCGACGTCACCATCCGCAGCGAAGTAGGCAGCGACGTTGCCGCGGAGGCCAAGGCGCACGTCGACCGGGCCGTCGAACTGTTGTCCACCGACTTGATGCCCGGTTCCTACGGGGTGCGCGCCACCGCCGACGGCCGGCCGACCGCACTGGGCAACGTGTTGATCGGGGCCCGCAACGCCGTCGCTCCCCCGCTGGTGATCCACCACGAGCCGGGCGGGCGCGCAGCCACGGAATTCGAACTCGGGGCCGCCTACGAAGGCCCCGCGGGACACGTGCACGGCGGGGTCTGCGCGCTGATCCTCGACCACGTGCTCGCCGCTCCCGCCCACCAACCGGACAATCCCGCCGTCACCGGAACCATCACTGTTCGCTACGTGCGCCCGACCCGGCTTGGCCGGCTGCGCGCCGAGGCGTGGGTCGATCGCGTCAAGGGCGCCAAGACCTACGTCGTCGGCCATATCGCCGACGCCGAGGGCGCCACGGTCGAGGCCTCCGGTGTCTTCATCCGGCCCAAGCAGCGGTGAAATTTTCCGACGATCGGGACATCTGGCTGACACCTGGTGTCCGACAGTGTTGTATCGGCGCATGGCATCTCTTCAGCGATACACCGACCGTCGTGTGCTGATCACCGGCGGTGGTTCAGGCATCGGGCAGGCCACCGTCCTTCGCATCCTCGACGAGGGCGGCCGCGTGGTGGCCGCCGACATCAGCGAGGCCGGATTGAAGGACACCGTCGCCAAGGCCGAACCGCACGGTGACCGGCTCACCACATTGGTGATGGACATCAGCAGCGAACCGTCGGTGCAGGCCGGCGTCGCCGAGGCGGTGCGGACGCTGGGAGCGCTGGATACCCTCGTCAACGCGGCCGGTGTGTTGCGCTCGGCGCACTTTCTGGATACCACGCTGACCGACTTCGAGCAGGTGCTTCGGATCAACCTGATCGGCACCTTCCTGGTGACCCGCGAAGCGATCCCGGCCCTGCGCATGGGCACCAAACCCGCTGTGGTGAATTTCAGTTCGACGTCGGCGGCGTTCGCGCATCCGTACATGTCGGCCTATGCCGCGTCCAAGGGCGGCACCCAGGCGATGACGCACGCGTTGGCCCTCGAGTTCGCCAAGGAGGGCATCCGGTTCAATTCCGTTCAGCCGGGCTCGATTTCGTCGGGTATGACCGACGGCACCGGCGAATCCAAGCAGAGCGTCGGGCCCGGTCTGCCCGCCGACATTGACTTCTCCCTGTTCGGCAAGATTCAGCCCGTGCTGGCGGTCGACGACGGGACGATGTTCGCCAAACCCGACGCGGTCGCCGCGGTGGTCGCGATGCTGGGCTGCACCGACGCCTACTTCGTGACCGGCACCGAGGTTCGCGTCGACGGCGGCACCCACATGTAACCTCCTGCAGATGAACGCACCACCCCGACCCCTTCGCGTCATCCAATGGACCACCGGCAACATCGGCAGGCGGTCGCTGCACGCCATCCTCGGCCGCGACGACATGCAGTTGGTCGGCGTCTACGCCCACGGCGCCGACAAGGTCGGCGTCGACGCGGCGGAACTGGCGGGCTGGCCCGAACCGACCGGGGTGGCGGCCACCAACGACATCGACGCGCTGCTGGCCCTTGCGCCCGACGCCTGCTGCTACAACCCGCTGTGGCCGAACATCGACGAGCTGGTGCGGCTGCTGGAAGCCGGCGTCAACGTCTGCTCGAGCGCGGCGTGGATCACCGGCGGCAAGCAATCACCTGAAGACCTCGGCCGCATCCGAAATGCTTGTGAGAAAGGCGATTCCACGATCTTCGGCAGCGGCGCGCATCCGGGGATGTCCAACATGGTCGGCATGGTGCTGTCCGGTGCGTGCGAACGGGTCGACGAGATTCGCATCACCGAGTCGGTGGACTGCTCGACCTATGAGTCCGCGGGAACCCAGACCGCGATGGGGTTTTCGCAAGATCCCGACACACCGGGTCTGGCCGAGAGCGTGCGCCGGGAAAGCGAGGTCTTCGCCGAATCCGCCGCGATGATGGCCGATGCCATCGGCGCGAAACTGGACCGGATGACGTTCGACGTGACGTTCACCGCCGCCACCGGCGACAGCGATCTGGGCTTCATGCAGATTCCGGCGGGCACGGTGGCCGGGGTGCACGGCTATCACCGCGGCTGGGTCGGCGATCACAATGTGGTCAGCGTGGGGTTCAACTGGATCATGGGCAGCCACGTCACCCCGCCCAAACCGCTCGAACACGGCCACGTCATTCAGGTTTTCGGATTGCCCAATATGCGCACCGTGCTGCACTGTCTGCCGCCCGAGGACTGGGCCGAACCCGACTTCATGGGGCTGGGCATGATCTACACGGCGCTGCCGGTGACCAACGCGGTGCCTGCCGTCGTCGCCGCCGAACCGGGCATCGTCACGCTCAAGGACCTGCCGCCGATCACCGGCCGTGCCGCGGTCTGACCCTCGAGGCGCCGAGCGCACAGCTACGTACGGTTTTCTCGACAGTTTCCGTACCAGGGTGAGCGCTCGCGCCGGTGGGGGTTAGTCGACCAGACCGGCGTAGCGATGCAGATACAGCGGCCAACCGCCGTCGCCGCCAACACCTTCCGCGACCGCCTGCCAACCCTCGCCGTGGCGCTCGATGTGACGGTGTTCGAGATCGACGCGGGTACGGTCGGCGGCCTCGGGCGTGAAACCGACTTCGACTTCACTACACCGGGCACTGTCGGTTTCCAGCTGCCAGGTCGGCCCGATGTTCCAGGTGAAGACGACCCGGTGCGGCGGCTCGTAGGCGACGATGGTCGCCCATTTGCACAGGCTGCCGTCCACGCCACGGTCATAGATGTGCCCGCCGACGCGGGGTTCGAAGACCGTCTCGGCGATCGGACCGCTGAGCAGATTGTGCTCACGCGGCTTGAAATCCCCGAACTGCTCGGTGAATACGCGAAACGCCCGTTCGAGCGGTGCGGCCACGACGACATGGTGGCGGATGATTTCGGGCCGGGTTTGCGTCATGGTTGGTCACCTTCCATAGATTCGACGGTCTCCTTGAAGCCGGCCAGCGTCTGCGCCCAGAACCGGTCGAGGTAGTCGCGCAACGCGATCAACCCGTCGTGGTTGACGCGGTAGATCCGCCGCGTTCCGGCGATCGATTCGACCACCAGATCGGCGTCCTTGAGTACGCGCAGATGCTGAGATACCGCAGGCCGGGAAATCGGCAGCTGTTCGGCCAACACCCCGACGGCCGCCGGTCCGTCGGCCAGCTTCTCCAAAATCGAGCGCCGGGTCTTGTCGCCCAGTGCGTCGAGGACAGCGGATGCAGAAGCGGACACATCCGTAAGTCTACGCTAACGGTAAGTCTGTATCAACCGTTCGTTGTTACTTACGGATTAATCTGGACGACGACGCCCACTGCCCCTGCGCCCACGTGGATCGACAGCACCGGCCCCATATCGGAGACCGTGAGCGACTCGATCTGCGGGAGCCGCGTCGTCAACGCCGCACCGATCGCGTCGGCGCCATCATGGTTGTCGACGTGGTGCACCGCGACCGCGGCCCGACCGTCACCGACCACGTCGACCACCCGGTCCACCATCGCCGCGTGTGCCTTGGTGACCGTGCGGACCCGCTGATCCAGCACCAACCGCCCGTCGACGTCCAGGCACAGCAGCGGTTTGACCGCCAGCGCGGTGCCAAGCCACGACGCGGCAGCCCGGATGCGTCCGCTGCGGCGCAGGTTGTCGAGGCGGTGCACGACGACGTATACGCTGCCGCGGTCGGCAGCCTCACGTGCGGTGGTTTCCACGGTGTCGAGGTCCGCACCGGATGCCGCGGCACGCGCGGCGCTCAACGCGACGAAACCCACCCCCATCGCGACCGATCGCGAGTTGACCACCCGCACCGCCGGGCCGAACTCGCGGGCGACCTGCACCGCCGAACTGTACGAGCTAGACAGGGCCGCCGAAAGGTGCACGGCCACAACGCCGTCGCCGCCGCTGTCCTGTAGCGCCTGTCCATAGGCTTCGGCGAGTTCGGCCGGCGTCGCCCCCGCGGTACTGGCGCGCGCCAGCTCGTGGACGTCGTAGGGCACCTCGTCGACGCCGTCGCGCAGATCGACCTGGTCGACGAGCACGTGTAGCGGCACCTGCCGGATCTGCCACTGCTTGAGCTCGTCGGGATGCAGCCGCGACGAGGAGTCCGTGACTACGACTACGGACACGAGACCCCTGCCTCCACCAGTGCTTTGAGCATCAGTTCGGCAACGGCCTGGTGGCCTTCGAAGTTCCAATGGATGCCGTCGGGGTTGCCCTGGCCGGACATCACGTATTCGCCGACGGCCGCCTTGAGGTCGACGAGCGCGATGTCGTGCTGTTGCGCCCACTCGGTGATCGCCCGCACGGTCTGGTCGCGGCCGCTGTGCACCTTGGCGTAGGTGTCGGCGATGTGCACTGACGGCAGGCACGCCACCACGGGAATGCCCGGACGATTGAAATCGATGGCGCTGCGGGTCATTTCGAGGTACGCCGCCGACAGGTGCCCGGGAAGGGCCGGGCGCGCCACCGGCGAAAGCCGCGGCTGCAGCCACCCGTAGCCGTCGCGCACCCAGCGTCGTAGCCACGGCGGACGCACATAGCGGATCAGCTCACGCAGCGCGGTCGGCAGCGGCGACGGAAGCGAGTCCATGCCGCCGGTCGCAAAGATCACCGCTCCCGCGCGCGGCAACGCCGCCCACGCCCGCGGATCCTGGGTGGCCGCCCACCACACGTCGCGGCAGGTCCAGCCGATCCGCCCGATCAGCTCGACGTCCCAACCCAGTTGTCGGGCAACGATATTCGGCCAGATCCTGGGGTCATCGGACGGCAGCCCGCCGGTCGGCCCGTAGTAGGACAGCGAGTCGCAGAAGATGAGCAGGGTCGGACGGGGTGGCGGATCACAAGACATCGTTGGCAACCTGCGCCGAGGCGTTCCACACATCGAGGCGCCAGCGGATGTGCTCGGCGGGGGCGTCGGCGTCGCTGTGCCCGGACAGCTGTACCCAGCTGGCGTTGCCCATGCCGCCCAGGATCGGCCAGCTGTCGACCGGCAGCCGCAGCACGGCCGCCGTCAGCGCCGCGATCAGCCCGCCGTGGGCGACCAGCACCACCGGCCGTTCGGGTGCCTCAAGGCCCCAGTCGGGCTGGTCGACGACCAACTCGGTGACCAACGGCATGGCCCGGGTGGCGACGTCGACCCGGCTCTCCCCGCCGTGCGGTGCCCAGCGGGCGTCCTCGCGCCAGGCCAGCCGCGCGCCGGGCGCGACGGCGTCGACCTCGAGGTGCGTCATCCCCTGCCAGTCGCCGAGATGGGTCTCGCGCAGTCGGGTGTCGACCAGCACCGGCAGCCCGGCGCGGTCCCCCAGTACCACGGCGGTGTCCAGCGCACGGCGCAGGTCCGAGGACACGATGACCCGCGGCTGGCGTTTGGCCAGCACCTCGGCGGCCGCGACCGCCTGCTCGCGGCCCAACTCCGACAGGTCGGTGTCGAGCTGGCCTTGCATGCGGCTGCCCGCGTTGTACTCGGTCTGGCCGTGGCGCAACATGACCAGGCGGCGGATCCTCACGTCTGGCCGTCCAGGTCGACGGGTACTTCCGGACAGTCGCGCCAGAGCCGGTCCAGCGCATAGAAGTTGCGTTCGTCCTGGTGCTGGATGTGCACGACGATGTCGACGTAGTCGAGCAGGGTCCAGCGCCCCTCGCGCGCGCCCTCGCGGCGCGCCGGCTTGTACCCGGCCACCCGCATCTTCTCCTCGACCTCGTCGACGATGGCGTTGACCTGACGCTCGTTGGCGGCCGAAGCGATGACGAAACAGTCGGTGATCACCAGCTGGCTCGAGACGTCGATGACGACGACGTCGTCGGCCAATTTGGCTGCGGCGGCCCGCGCGGCCACCGTGGCCATCTGGATCGCTTCGTCAGAGGCGCTCATTGCTGCCTTCCCTGGGTCGCTAACGGTGGGGCGGCGTAGAGCTGGCGCTTCGCCACGTACTGAACCACGCCGTCGGGCACCAAATACCAGATCGGACGGTTCTGCTCGGCGCGTTGCCGGCAGTCGGTCGACGAGATCGCCAGCGCGGGCACCTCCACGAGGGTCAACGCGTCCTCAGGCAGTTGTTTGCCCGCGGCCGCGACGTGCTCACCGTCCAGCTCGTAGCCGGGTCTGCTGACGCCGACGAACTTCGCGATGGCGAACATCTCCTCCCAGTTCTGCCAGGACAGGATCGACGCCAACGCATCGGCGCCGGTGATGAAGTACAACTCGCTGTCCGGGTTGAGGGCATGCAGATCGTTCAGCGTGTCCTTGGTGTAGGTGGGTCCGCCGCGGTCGATGTCGACGCGGCTGACATTGAATCGCGGGTTGGAGGCGGTGGCGATCACGGTCATCAGGTAGCGGTCCTCGGCTGCGGTGACGTCGCGGTGGTGCTTCTGCCACGGTTGGCCGGTCGGCACGAACACCACCTCGTCGAGCTCGAACAGGTCGGCCACCTCGCTGGCGGCGACCAGGTGTCCGTTGTGGATGGGATCGAACGTCCCACCCATCACCCCGAGCCTGCGTCCAAAAGCCACAAACAGCGAGCTTACTTCTCGCGCCGAATGTGGGGTCGTGTCACGGTTCGGGCCGCCGAGGCGTGCGGGTAACCCACGTTCGCGCCGTACTCAGACGGGGAGCAGCGCATCGATCACGCCCGCCAGCTGTTTGGCCGAGCGGCATTCGTGCATGGGAATGGCGTCCTCGTAGCGCGGCACGGCTGAATCGCCGCTGCCCCACAGATGCCTGGGCTCGGGGTTGAGCCAGTGCGCGTGGCGGCTGGAGTTGACCATGTGGGCCAGCAGCTCGGTCTCCGGATTGCGGTAGTTGTTGCGGCCGTCGCCGAGCACCAACAGGGAGCTGCGCGGCGACAGCACGTTGGGCCACCCGTCCAGAAACGACACGAACGCGTGGCCGTAGTCGGAGTGCCCGTCGCGGGTGTACACCGCCGCCTCGCGGGTGATGCGCTGCACCGCGACGGCCAGATCGGCGTCCGGGCCGAACAGTTCGGTCACTTCGTCGGTGGTGTCGATGAACGCGAAAATCCGCACCCGACTGAACTGCTGGCGCAGCGCGTGCACCAGCAGCAGCGTGAAGTGGCTGAACCCGGCCACCGAACCCGACACGTCGCACAGCACCACCAGCTCGGGACGCGCCGGGTGCGGCTTTTTGAGCACCACGTCGATCGGCACCCCACCGGTCGACATCGACTTGCGCAGCGTCTTGCGCAGGTCGATTTCACCCGCCCGGGACCGGCGCCGACGCGCCGCCAGCCGGGTCGCCAACGTACGCGCCAGCGGCGCGACCACCCGGCGCATCTGGTTGAGCTGCTCGCCCGACGCGCGCAGGAACTCGACGTTCTCGGCGAGCTGCGGCACCCCGTACATCTGCACGTGATCGCGGCCGAGCTGCTCGGCGGTGCGCCGCTTGGTCTCGGCCTCCACCATCTTGCGCAGCTGCGTGATGCGTTGGGCCGCCATCGCTTTGGCGATCTGCTCCTGGGTGGGCGTCGGCTCGTCACCGTAGGGCGCCAGCAGCCCCGCCAGTAGCCTGCCCTCGAGGTCGTCGAGGTTCATCGCCTTGAGCGCCTGATACGACGAGTACGACGGGCCGCGGCTGGAGTTGTACCGGCCGTAGGCCTCGACGATTTGAGCGATCATCGCGGCCATCCGCTCGTCGAGGTTGGCCAGCTCCTCGTTGTCGGCCAACAGATCCAGCAGCACCGCGCGCATCGCCTCGACGTCCTCGGGCGGCAACCCTTCCTCATCCAGCAACGGTTGGTCGTCGTCGTCGAGCAGCACGGTCCTGGCGCCCAGCGCCGCGGGGAACCACAGATCGAACATCGCGTCGTAGGTGTCGCGGTGCTCGGGGCGGCGCAGCACCGCGCACGCGATCCCTTCGCGCAGCACCTCCCGGTCGCCGAGGCCGAGCACCGAGATCACCCGCCCGGCGTCCACGGTTTCCGACGGCCCCACCGAAATCCCTTGCTTGCGCAGCGCTTCGACGAACCCGACCAGGTGACCGGGAATACCGTGCGGCGCCAGCGGCTGTGGCGGACGGGTGCGGCGGACGGCCATGTCAGTTCAGCCTGAGCTCGCCGCTGGCCTTGATCTGGTCGGACTGGTGTTTGAGCACCACGCCCAGCGTGGCCGCGATCGTGGCGTCATCGATCGTGTCCATCCCGAGGGCCAGCACCGTGCGGCCCCAATCGATGGTCTCGGCCACCGACGGCAGCTTCTTGAGCTGCATTCCGCGCAGCACCCCGATGATGCGGACCAGTTCGGCGGCCAGATGTTCGGGCAGCTCGGGCACCCGCGACAGCAGGATGCGCCGTTCCAGCTCGGCGTCGGGGAAGTCGATGTGCAGAAACAGGCAGCGCCGCTTGAGCGCCTCGGACAGCTCCCGGGTGGCGTTGGACGTCAGCACGACGAACGGGGCGCGTTCGGCGGTGATCGTGCCCAGCTCGGGCACCGTCACGGCGAAGTCCGAAAGCACCTCCAGCAGCAGGCCTTCGATCTCGATGTCGGCCTTGTCGGTCTCGTCGATCAGCAGCACGGTCGGCTCGGTGCGCCGGATCGCGGTCAGTAGCGGGCGCGACAGCAGGAACTCCTCGGAGAACACGTCGTCGCGGGTCGCATCCCAATCGCCGGAACCGGCCTGGATACGGAGTATCTGCTTGGCGTGGTTCCACTCGTAGAGGGCCCGCGCCTCGTCGACCCCCTCGTAGCACTGCAGCCGCACCAGACCCGAGCCGGTCGACTGCGCGACCGCACGGGCCAGCTCGGTCTTGCCGACCCCGGCGGGCCCTTCGACCAGTAGCGGCTTGCCCAGCTGGTCGGCGAGGAAGACCGCGGTGGCTGTAGCGGTGTCGGGCAGATAGCCGGTTTCGGCCAGCCGCCGCGCGACATCGTCGATGTCGGCGAACAGCGGCGCCGGGCGTGCGGGGACAGTCAAGGTAGTAACTCCTGATTCAGGCCGGGCGGGTGTGGCCAGTCACGGGCGAGCCCCACACGATCCACTTGGTTGATGTCAGTTCGGGCAGCCCCATCGGGCCGCGGGCGTGCAGCTTCTGGGTCGAGATGCCGATCTCGGCGCCGAACCCGAACTGCTCACCGTCGGTGAACGCCGTCGACGCGTTGACCATCACCGCGGCCGCGTCGACCTGAGCGGTGAAGCGTTGGGCCGCAGCCAGATCGGTGGCCACGATGGCCTCGGTGTGCCCGGTGCCGAACTCGTTGATGTGGGCGATCGCGCCGTCGACGCCGTCGACCACCGCCAGCGCGATGTCCATCGACAGGAACTCGGCGCGCAACTGGTCCTCGGACGGGCTGCCGTGCACGGCCACCCCGGCGTCGGAAAGCGCCTTGGTCAACCTCGGCACCGCCTGCTCGGCGATCGCGGCGTCGACGAGCACCGACTCGGCGGCGTTGCAGACGCTGGGCCTGCGCGTCTTGGCGTTCAGCAGGATCCGCTCGGCGACGTCGAGGTCGGCCGACTTGTCAACGTAGACATGGCAGTTGCCCACCCCGGTCTCGATCGTCGGCACCGTCGCGTCGCGCACCACGGCGTCGATGAGGCCGGCCCCGCCGCGCGGGATGACGACGTCGACGAGGCCGCGAGCCTGAATCAGGTGGGTGACGCTGGCCCGGTCCTCGCTGGGCAGCAGCTGCACGACGTCGGCGTCGAGCAGTTCGGTGGCCAACGCCGCGCGCAACGCGTCGACCAGGGCTGCGTTGGAGCGCGCCGCGGACGAGCTGCCCCGCAACAGCACCGCGTTACCGGATTTCAGCGTCAGACCGAACGCGTCAACGGTGACGTTGGGCCTGCCCTCGTAGACGATGCCGACCACGCCGAGGGGGACCCGCACCTGGCGCAGCTGCAGCCCATTGGGCAGGGTGCTGCCGCGCAGCACCTCGCCGAGCGGGTCGGGCAGCCGCGCGACCTGCCGCAGCCCGTCGGCGATGCCTTCGATGCGGTTTGGGTTCAGCGCGAGCCGGTCGAGCATGGCCTCGGGTGTGCCCGCGGCTCTGGCCGCCTCGAGGTCGGCTTCGTTGGCTGCGAGGACCTCGCTGACGTGCATCAGCAGGTGGTCGGCGGCGGTGTTGAGCGCACGGTTCTTGGTTTCGGTGCTCAGGGTGGCCAGCGCGCGGGCCGCGACGCGGGCACGGCGGGCAGCGTCGTGGACGTGTTCGCGCAAACCGGGTAGCGAGGGGGCCTGCACAGTCATTACCCCAGCGTATCGAACGGTGTCCGGGCCGTTGGACACGTGTCGGGTAGGCGCGGATGGTAGCTCGACCGGTACTTCTGCGGCGGAACGCCGACCAGGCGCCCGAAGTGATGGCGCAGTGCGGCCTCCGAGCCAAAACCGGACTCCTCGGCTACCCGGTGCACCGGCAGGTCGGTGGCTTCCAACAGTCGCCGGGCGTGATCCACCCGCATCCGCACCAGCAGGTCCAACGGCGTCGTACCGAGGTAATCGCGGAAGTGCCTGCTGAGGCTGCGCACGCTCATCGTCGCGTGATCGGCGATCGCCTTGAGGTCCAGCGGAGCCTGCGCGTTGCGTCGCATCCAGTCCACCGTGTCCTGAAGTGGATGTCCGGCCGGCGCCGGATCGAGGTGCTCGACGAACTGGGACTGCCCGCCGCCGCGCCATGCCGGCATCACCAGCCGGCGTGCGGCGGCGGCCGCCAGCTCGGCGCCGTGGTCGGCGCGGACGAGGTGCAAACACAGGTCGAGCCCGGCGCCGACGCCGGCCGAGCAGAGGGTTCGACCGTTGTCGACGAACAGCACCGTGGGGTCGACGTCGACGGCCGGATACCGGCGCGCGAGCTCGGCGGCCAGTTGCCAGTGGGTGGTGGCGCGGACGCCGTCGAGCAGGCCTGCGGCGGCGACGGTGAAGGCGCCGACGCAGATCGAGGCGACACGGCTTCCGCCCGCCGCCGCCGCCCGCAGCGCGGCGGTCACATCGGGATCGGGCGGTTCGAGAAACTTCTCCGAGCCGGCGACCACCACGATGTCCGCGCCGACGACAGCGTCGAGGTCGTGATCGGTGTGCAACCGCATCTCACCCCACGCCGCGACGGTGGCCACCGAACCACCCGGGGCGCACACCCGGATCTCGTAAACCGGTGCGCCGAGCGCAGATTCGGTGGCAGCCCGGTTCGCCATCCCGAACACCTGCCCCGGCGTCATCACCTCGAACCCGATGGCCCGCGGCGGGGCCAGCACCGCAACCGTGCGCACTCCCATGGCTAGATCTTAAAGAAGTTTGTCTTTCCAGCCACTAGATCGGTGCAGCTGTGTTCCGCCAGTCTCGGCATCAACCGACGAAAGGACGACCATGACATCGTTCGAACTGCCCGACTCCGACCTGGCCGTGTCCGCGCGCCGGCTGGCCGAAGAGGTATCTCCGGAGTTCGTTTACCACCACTGCGTGCGCAGCTATCTTTTCGCCCGCGAGCTGGCCGCCGGCGACGGGCTGCGCGCAGGCCGCGACTACGACGACGAACTGGTCTTCGTGGCGTGCCTGCTGCACGACCTCGGGGTTACCGACTACGCCAACGGTGACCAGCGGTTCGAGGTCGACGGCGCCGACGCCGCCGCGCGGTTCCTCCGCAACCAAGGCGTCGATGAAGCCCGCACCGCGACCGTGTGGAGCACCATCGCGCTGCACACCAGCCCCGGCCTGGCGCATCGCTTCGGCACGGTCCAAGGAGTCGCCCAGCGCGGCATCGCGACCGACGTCGTCGGGCTGGGCCGCGAACAGCTCAGGTCGGGTTTCGCCGAGCGGGTGCACGCCGCCTGGCCGCGCCACGATCTGGGCTATGCGCTGGCCGAGGTGATCGCACGCCAGGTGCACCACAATCCCGCCAAGGGTGAGCCGTTGACGTTTCCCGCCCACGTGCACGCCGTGTACTACCCCGACGCCGGGGCGCTGTCGTGGTTCGACCTGGTCGCGGCGGCCGGGTGGAACGACCAGCCCCCAACGGTTGTCAAACCGCACAGCGCTCTTTAACGTCCGGAGAGTGGCGCGGGTGTGCGTAGTGGGCAGCGTGAATCTCGATCTCATCTTCGCCGTGGACGACCTACCCCGACCCGGCCAGACCGTGCTGGCGTCGTCGATGTCGACGTCGCCGGGCGGCAAGGGCGGCAACCAGGCAGTGGCCGCGGCGCGGGCCGGCGCCCGGGTGCGTTTGGTCGCGGCGCTGGGCAGCGACGCGGCGGCCGACCAGCTGCGGGCGCACCTGCGCGCTAATGACGTCGGGCTCGACGGCGTGGTCAGCCTGGCAGGGCCCAGCGGCACCGCCATCATCACGGTCGACTCCTCGGCCGAGAACACCATCGCGGTGGCCCCCGGCGCCAACGCCGCGCTGAGCGTGGACTCCCCCGAGGCGCAGGCCGTCATCGCCGACTGCGACGTGATGCTGCTGCAACTGGAAATCCCCGTCGCCACCGCCATCGCTGCCGCGCGGACCGCACGCACCGCAGGCGCGGTCGTCATCGTCAACGCCTCCCCGACCGGAGCCAAACCGCACCACCTGCTGACCCTGGCCGAGTTGGCCGACGTCGTCGTGGTCAACGAGGCCGAGGCGCGCGAATGGCACTGGCCGGTCCCGCACCTGGTGATCACCCGGGGCCGCCGCGGCGCCAGCTATCTCGGTGCCGACGAACGGTTCGACGTGCGCGCGCCGACGGTGAAAGCCGTCGACACCACCGGCGCGGGCGATGTGTTCGCCGGTGTGCTGGCAGCCGGGTGGCCCGACGGTCACGAGGACGCGCTGCGCCGCGCATGCGCAGCCGGGGCCCTCGCCACCCTGGTGCCGGGTGCGGGCGACTGCGCCCCCTACGCCGAGGCGATCGACGATGCGGTAACCATCCGAAAGGCAGAAAGGCAGTTATGACGACCACCCAGCCGAGCAGCAGCACACCCCGTCCACCCGACGGCGACTGGCTGGGCACCCCGTATCTGCGCTTCACCCGCCAGGGGCCGTTCGGGGTCTGCACCCTGGACCGGCCCGAGGCGCGCAACGCGATGACGCCTGCGATGTACTTCGGCATCCGCTACGCCGTGCGCCACGTCGACGCCGACCCCGACCTGGCCGGCCTGCTCATCACCGGGGCAGGCGACGTCTTCGCCCCGGGCGGCGACATGGGCGGCGGCGACGGCAGCGACAACTGGCTGACGTTCGGTTCGGCGCTGGGCATGGACGTGACGCCGTTCGAGACGCTGCGCCAGTCGGTCAAACCGGTGGTCTCGGCGGTCAACGGGCTGTGTCAGGGCGGCGGCCTGCAGATCGCGCTGTGCAGCGATATGGCGGTGGTCAGCGACCGGGCCACGTTCCGGGTGCCCGAACTGCTGCGCGGTATCGCCGACACGTACTACAGCCAGATGCTGACCCGGCTGATCGGACCGGTGCGCACCCGCGACCTGATGTTCACCGGCCGCACGCTGGACGCGCAGGAGGCGCTGGACTGGGGCATGGTGGCCCGGGTGGTGCCGCACGACGAGTTGCTCGAGCAGGCCCGCGAGGTGCTCACCCAGTGCGCCCGGACTGCGCCGGGTGCTCGGGGCGTGGTCAAGTCCAGCATCGACAACTATCTCGGGTTGTTCGACCGCATCGGGATGCAAGCCAGCTACTCCTCCCCCGAGGCGACGGAGGGGTTCCGGTCGTTCAAGGAGCGGCGCTCGCCGGACTGGGTGCACCCCGACCTGCGCCTCGACGGCCGCCTGTAACCGGCGATTTCGGTGCGCAAACCAGCGCTCACCGCTGGCTTGCGCACCGAAATCACGCCGCAATAGTTCAGCCCTTGATGAATACAGGACTTGCTGTACTGTCTGCTGCATGCAGACCGTCACCCATAGCGACGCGTTGTCCCGGTTCGGCTGTGCGCTGTCGGACCCGACCCGCGCCGAGATCCTGCTGATGCTGCGCGAGGGCCCCGGATATCCGTCGGAGCTGGCCGACAAGATCGGGGTGTCGCGCCAGATCTTGTCCAACCACCTGGCGTGCCTACGCGGCTGCGGGCTGGTCGTCGCGCAGCCCGAAGGTCGGCGCAACCGCTACGAACTCGCCGACGCCCGGATCGCCCACGCGCTTAACGATCTGATCGGTCTGGTGCTGGCGGTCGACCCAGCCTGTTGTCCGGCGACCGATTCTCAGGAGTGCTGCTGATGCCGGCGACGACGGCGGCCCGGCGTGACGTCCTCATCCGCCGCGTCCGGCTGTTCGTAGCCGCGACCATCAGCTACAACGTGATCGAGGCGATCGTCGCGCTGGCCGAGGGCACTCGCGTGTCGTCGACGGCGCTGATCGGCTTCGGGCTCGACTCGGCCGTCGAAGTCGCCTCCGCGGCAGCGGTCGCCTGGCAGTTCGCGGCCCGGGACCCCGAGACACGGGAGAAGCCCACGCTGCGGTTCATCGCGTTCTCGTTCTTTGCGCTGGCGGCCTACATCACCGTCGACGCGGCGCTGTCGCTGTTCGGGATCGGCGAGGCGCGGCCGTCGCGCATCGGCATCGCGCTCGCCGCGCTGAGCCTGGTGATCATGCCGGTGCTGTCGTGGGCGCAGCGGCGCGCCGGACGCGAGCTGGGGTCGGCCTCGGCCGTTGCCGACTCCAAACAGACCTTGTTGTGTGCGTACTTGTCGGCGATCCTGCTGATCGGGCTGGTGCTCAATGCGCTGCTCGGGTGGTCGTGGACCGATCCGGTCGCCGCCCTGGGCATCGCTGCCATCGCCGTTCGTGAAGGCGTCAACGCCTGGCGCGGAGACACCTGCTGTTCATGAGAGGAGGGGCCGTGCCAGCCATCGCACTGGTGTTGTTCGGTGTCTTCGCGCTGCTCGGATTCGGTTGGCGCAGTTGGGTTCAGCGGCGACGCACCGGCTCGACCGGGTTCCGCGGAATCAGCGGCCGCATCGGCTCGGTCGAATGGCTGGCCGGTGTCGGCTTCGTGGTGGCGATGGCCGCGGCGGTGTTCGCGCCGACCCTGCAACTGCTCGGCGTCGTCGCGCCACTGCCGATTCTGGATCACACGTGGCTGAACGTCGTCGGGGTGGTACTCGCGGTCCTCGGCATCGCGGGCACGGTGTACGCGCAACTGGACATGGGTGATTCGTCGCGGATCGGTGTCGACCACGACGAGACGACGACGCTGGTGCGCAGCGGAGTGTTCGCCGTGGTGCGCAACCCGATCTTCACCGCGATGCTGGTGTTCGGACTCGGAATCGCCGTGGTGACACCGAATCTGGTGGCCTTGATGGGCTTCGGGATTCTGGTCGTCACCATCGAGCTTCAGGTCCGAGTGGTCGAGGAGCCCTACCTGCTGTCGGTGCACGGCGACGAGTACCGCGAGTACACCGCGCGGGTCGGCCGCTTCGTCCCGGGCCTCGGGCGATTTCGGTGCGCTGCGTAGCGCTCACCGCGACTTGGCGCACCGAAATCGCTGACTAGACTGCCGGGCATGCCGATTGTGGGAAAGCTGCTCAGGCGGTTCCGCGCTGGCGCGCACCGCAGCCCGCTCGCCGCACCCGAGTACGCGGGCGCCGACACCGTCGACGTCACCAGCCCCGCGTTCGACGAGGGCGGCCCGATCCCGCAGAAACATGCCGGGTCAGCCGTCGGCGACAACATCTCGCCGCCGCTGCGCTGGAGCGGCGTGCCGGCACCGACCCGACAACTCGCGCTCGTCATCGACGACGTCGACGTACCCGGCCCCAAACCGCTGATGCATACGATCGCGCTGATCGAGGCGGACCGCCGCAGCCTCGACGAAGGCGAACTCAAGCCCGGCGCCGCCGGCGTGCGGTTCGTCAAGGCGTTCGGCGACTCCTACGTCGGGCCCGCACCCATCCCCGGTCACGGTGCACACCACTACCGGTTCATGCTGCTGGCGCTCGACACCGAAGTTCCCGACGACGTGACCGACCACAAGGCGTTTCTCGCCGCAATCGCCGGGCACGTGCTGGCGCGCGGCGCGTTGACGGGCACCTACGAACGCTGACCGCGCTAGCGTGGACGTGATGGCACGCAGACAGGTGAACACCAAGCAGGAAGCGGGCTGGCTCTGGATGCCGTTGATCCTCGGCTTGATCATCGGCGTGACCGTGGCGGCGATGACCGACCAATGGTGGTGGTCGACGGTCGGAGCGCTGGCCGGTGCGGCGGTCGGCGCGATCGGCGCAGGCAAGCTGCGCCGCAAACGCTAGCCCGCGTCGGGGATTTCCCGGTCGATCTCGTCGAGCCACACCCGCGCCGACATATCCGACGGCGCGCGCCAGTCCCCGCGCGGCGACAGCGAACCGCCGTGAGACACCTTGGGCCCGTTGGGCACTGCTGACCGCTTGAACTGTGCGAACGAGTAGAAGCGCTGGGCGAACACCTGCAGCCAGTGCCGGATCTCCTTGAGCGAGTATGACGGTCGCTTTTCTTCCGGGAACCCCGCCGGCCAGTCACCGCGGTCGACATCGCTCCACGCATGCCACGCCAGAAACGCCACCTTCGACGGCCGGAACCCGTACCGCAGCACCTGGAACAACGAAAAGTCTTGCAGCGCATATGGTCCGATCTTGGCTTCGCTGCTCTGGATCTCTTCGTCCTCGCCGGTGGGCACCAGCTCCGGGGTGATTTCGGTGTCCAGCACCGACTGCAGCACCTCGTTGACCTCGTTATGGAACTGCCCCGAGACGACCACCCAGCGGATCAGGTGCTGGATCAGCGTCTTGGGCACCCCACCGTTGACGTTGTAGTGCGACATCTGGTCACCGACGCCGTAGGTGGACCAGCCCAGTGCGAGCTCAGACAGATCGCCGGTGCCTAGTACGATGCCGCCGCGCTGGTTGGCCAGCCGGAACAGGTAGTCGGTGCGCAGCCCGGCCTGCACGTTCTCGAACGTGACATCATAGACCGGCTCACCGCGCGAGAACGGATGCTCGATTTCCTTGAGCATCAGCTCGGCGGTGTCGGAGATGTCGAGTTCGGCGAACGTCACGCCAAGGGCTTCGGCGAGCCGCACCGCGTTGCCCTTGGTGCGGTCCCCTGTCGCGAAACCCGGCATGGTGAACGCGAGGATGTCGCTGCGCGGCCGCTCTTCTCGATCCATCGCCCGCGCGGCGACGATCAGCGCGTGAGTGGAGTCCAGCCCGCCGGACACGCCGAGCACGATCTTCGGATAGTCCAGGGCCCGCAGGCGCTGTTCGAGCCCGGACACCTGGATGCTGTAGGCCTCGTAGCAATCCTGTTCCAGGCGTTCGGGATCCGACGGCACGAACGGGAACCGCTCGACCTGGCGGTGCAGCCCGATGTCGCCCGAGGGCGGGTCGAGTTGAAACTCGATGCGCCGGAACGTGTCCGGGCTGATGCCGTGGTGAATGCGGTTGTCGTCGAAGGTGCCCATCCGCAGCCGCTCGTTCCGCAGCAGCTCGAGGTCAACGTCGGCGACCGAGCGTCGCTCCCCCTTCGGGAACCGTTCGGACTGCGCCAGACACACCCCGTTCTCCCAGATCATCGTCTGACCGTCCCAGGCCAGATCGGTAGTGGACTCGCCCTCACCGGCCGCAGCGTAGACGTAGGCGGCCAGACACCGCGCCGACGCCGAACGGGCCAGCAGACAACGGTCCTCGGCACGTCCGACCGTGATCGGGCTGCCGGACAGGTTGGCCAGCACCGTCGCACCGGCTAGCGCGGCCTGCGCGCTGGGTGGGATCGGCATGAACATGTCCTCGCAGATCTCGACGTGCAGCACGAACCCGGGCATGTCGACGGCGGTGAACAACAGGTCGGGTCCGAACGGCACGTCCGTATCGCCCATTCGGATCGCGCCGCGCACGTCGTCGCCGGGGGCCATCTGGCGGCGTTCGTAGAACTCGCGGTAGGTGGGCAGATACGACTTCGGGGCAACGCCGAGCACCTGGCCGCGGTGGATGACCACGGCGGTGTTGTAGACCCGGTGCGCGTACCGCAGCGGCGCGCCGATGACCAGCACCGGCATCAGATCGGCGGATGCCCGCACGACGTCGAGCAACGCGTCTTCGACGGCGTCGAGCAGGGCGTCCTGCAGCACGATGTCCTCGATCGAATACCCCGACAGCGTCAGCTCCGGAAACACCGCGAGCGCGACGCTGTCGTCGTGGCAGGCGCGGGCCAGCCGCAGCACCGACTCCGCGTTGGCCTGCGGATCCGCGAGCGCGGTGTGGTGTGTGCAGGCGGCGACGCGGACGAAACCCTGGCGGTACGCCGAGTAGAAATCCATGCCTCATTGTTGCCCGAAAACAGAACGGGGTATGCAAGAGCCCATGAGTGACACCGCTGTGCTGGTCATCGACATGATGAACTCCTACCGGCATCCCGATGCCGAGAAGCTGACCCCACACGTCGCGGAGATCATCGATCCGCTGGCCGATCTGGTCTCGCGGGCCCGGGAACGCGACGACGTCGAGCTCATCTACGTCAACGACAACTACGGCGATTTCAGCGCTGAGTTCAGCGACATCGTGTCATCGGCGCTGCAAGGTGACCGTCCCGACCTGGTCGAGCCGATCGTCCCGCAGAAGGGCTGCCGGTTGATGACCAAGGTGCGCCACAGCGCGTTCTACGCCACCTCGCTGGCGTATCTGTTGAACCAGCTCAGGCCGCGGCGGGTGATCCTCACCGGCCAGGTCACCGAGCAGTGCATCCTCTACACGGCGCTGGACGCCTACGTCCGGCACTTCCCCGTCGTCGTCCCGCCCGATGCGGTGGCCCACATCGAGCCCGAACTCAGCGATGCGGCGCTGACCATGATGAGCAGCAACATGAGCGCCGAGATCATCCCGGCGGCGCGCTGCCTGAGCTGAGCCGAGAGGTTTCTGTCACCTGACAGAAACCTTGGTCGCACACTGTTAACCGAACCGACGGCATCGGTTACCTCACCGCAACCACCTCCGCGCGGGTGCCGCGAAAACTGTCGAGCGACAGAAAGTCCGCCACCTCGCCGGAGAGTAGATGGTTCGCACCGAAAGCCCACCAGCCCACGCGTCCGACACGGCCACCACGTCCGGCGCCCGTGCGCACGCGCGGGCACAGCACGGCCGCAGCGCCGAGTTCATGCGCCACGTTCCTGCCGCCACGGCACCCACGGCACCGGCCGACGTGCCCGCCGAGCAGCTGACGTGGTCGGAAACCGTTGCGCCGGGCGGATACACCACCGCCGTTCTATCCCGTGGCACCCGGATACGGCTGACCGACCGTGACGGCGACGCGTGCGCGCACCTGCTGCTGCACCGCGCGGACGCTCCGCACGAACGCCTTAACGTCGCCGACACCGTCAAAGTGCCCTGGCAGGCCTACCTCGGCGTCGGTCACCCGCTGCTCAGCGGCTTCGGCCGGGTGCTGGCCACCGTCGTGGCCGACACCTCGAGCAGTCATGACGCGCTGACCGGAACCACCACGCGGGCAGGCAATCTGGCCCGTTACGGCGCCGCAGCACCGGAGTCGCCGTCGCCCGCCGGCCGCGAACTGTTCACAGTGGCCGCCCTCAAGCACGGCCTGGACCGCCGTGACCTGCCCCCGTCGGTGTCGTTCTTCAAGGGCGTGCGCGTGCAGCCCGACGGGGCGTTCCGGTGGCTTGGTTCGGCCGGCGCCGGAACCGCCGTCGACCTGCTGCTGCACGTCGACGCGATCGTGTTGCTGGCCAACACCGCCCACCCCCTCGATCCGCGGCCGGAGTTCACGTGTTCCGCGCTGCTGGTATACGCGTGGCCGGCGGCCGCGGAGCTGGACCGGCTCGCCGCGGGCCAGCTGGTCGGGCCCCTGAATCCCGAACATCGCCAGGCCGTGAGCAACACCGACACCGATCTCATCGCGAGAGGACAGCTGTGACAACCACTTCCGCTCCGACCGTCGAGCCGCTGGTGGCCGGCGAGGTAATTCTGGACCAGGTGGTGCCTGCACGCTCGCCGTGGTCGGCGGTAATCGCCGCCGGCGACGTGTTGACCATCGTCGACCTTGCGGGCAATCAGGCCGTGGACTGCCTGCTGTACGCGGCCGCCGACACCGGCGTCCGGTATTCGGCGCCGGAAACCATTCGGCGCCAAGGCCGGATCACGTTGACCACCGGATCGGTGTTGCGCGCCGACACCGGCGACGCGTTGATGACCGTCGTGGCCGACGAGGTCGGTGCGCACGACACGCTGGGCGGTGCCTGCTCGAAGGAGGCCAACACGCTGCGCTACGGGCAGCACACCCGTGCCCAGCACGGCTGCATGGAGAACTTCCTGCTCGAAGGTGCCCGCTGGGGGCTGACCGCGCGCGACCTGGCCTCCAACATCAACTGGTTCATGAACGTGCCCGTCGACGCCGACGGCGCGCTGGGCATCGTCGACGGGCTGTCCGCCCCAGGCAAACGCGTGGCCGTGCGCGCCGACGTCGACACGCTGGTGCTGGTGTCGAACTGCCCGCAGATCAACAACCCGTGCAACGCCTTTGACCCCACACCGGTCCGGATGATCGTCACCCGCCCGGCGGGCAGCGCATGACGGCCACGGTGCTGATCGCCAACCGCGGCGAGATCGCCGTGCGGTTGATCCACGCCGCCCGCTCGCTCGGGCTGCGTTCGGTGGCGGTGTTCTCCGACGCCGACCGCGGCGCGCCCCATGTCATGCTCGCCGAGGAAGCGGTGCGCATCGGTCCGCCACCGCCGCGCGAAAGCTACCTGCGCGCCGACGCGATCCTGGCCGCTGCCGCGGCGACCGGTGCCACGATGATCCACCCGGGCTACGGATTCCTCTCCGAGGACGCCGACTTCGCCTCGGCCGTCGAAGCCGCAGGTTTGGTGTTCGCCGGCCCTACCCCGGGTCAGTTGCGCCGGTTCGGGACCAAACACACCGCGCGCGCGGCCGCCGAAGCCGCCGGCGTGCCGGTGTTCGCGGGCTCGGGTCTGCTCGACGACCTCGACGCCGCGCTCGCAAGCGCCGAACGGATCGGCTATCCGGTGATGCTCAAGGCCACCGGCGGGGGCGGCGGCATCGGTATGCGGGTCTGCCGCGACGCCGACGACCTGCGCGCGGCCTATCGGTCGGTCAACGCGCAGGCCGAGCGCAACTTCGCCGCGACGGGTGTGTTCGTCGAGCGCTACGTCGAGAACGCCCGCCACGTCGAGGTGCAGATCTTCGGCGACGGCGCCGGACAGGTGGTGTCGCTGGGCGACCGCGACTGTTCGCTGCAGCGCAGGCACCAGAAGGTCATCGAGGAGGCGCCCGCCCCGGCGCTGCCCGACGAGGTGCGCGAGCGCCTGCACGCCTCGTCACGGGCGCTGGCGGCCGCGGTGGGCTACCGGTCGGCGGGCACCGTCGAGTTCGTCTACGACCCGATCCGCCGCGAGGCGTCGTTTCTGGAGGTTAACGCCCGCCTGCAGGTCGAGCACCCGGTCACCGAGGCGGTCACCGGGGTGGATCTGGCCGCGTGGATGCTGCGCCTGGCGCTGGGCGACACCACGATGTTCGACGACTACCCCGACGCGGTGGTTCCGGTTGCCGGCCACGCCGTGGAGGCGCGCATCTACGCCGAGGACCCGAACCACGACCATCGCCCGAGCGTGGGCACGCTCAGCGCCGTCCGATTTCCCGCCGGCGTGCGCGTGGACACCTGGGTGTCGGACGGCACCGAGGTCACCGCGGCCTACGATCCGATGCTGGCCAAGGTCGTCACCGTCGGCGCCGACCGCGACGACGCGTGGAGCCGCCTCGGCGCCGCCCTGGCCGACACCCGGATGTACGGCATCGAGACGAACCTCGGACTGCTGTGTGCGGCAATCGATCACGACGCTGTCCGGGCAGCCCGGCACAGCACCGCGACGCTCGCCGCGATCACCGACGCCCGGCCGCGGATCACCGTCGAGCGGGCGGGCCTGATGACCACCGTGCAGGACGTGCCCGGCCGGATCGGGCTGTGGCGGGTCGGGGTGCCGCCGAGCGGCCCGATGGACGACCTGTCGTTCCGACTGGGCAACCGCGCCCTGGGAAACGACGAGGATGCCGCGGGGCTGGAGTGCACGGCATCCGGACCGGCGCTGCGGTTCACCCGCCCGACCACGGTGTGTGTGACCGGCGCGGAGTGTCTGGTCACCCTCGACGGTGCACCGGCGCCGATGTGGGAACCCGTCGAGGTGCCCGCGGGCGGCGTGCTCGACGTCGGTGAGGCCGCGGTGGGTCTGCGCACCTACGTGCTGTTCGCGGGCGGGCTCGACGTGCCGACCTATCTGGGCAGCGCCGCCACCTTCACCCTCGGGCGCTTCGGCGGCCACGCCGGCCGCGAGCTGATCGCCGGAGATGTGTTGCGCACCGGGGCCGCCGGTCCCGACACCGCCTCTTGTCCCGGCGCGGGACCGGTGCCGCCGGAGGTGCGTCCCGCGCTCACCGGCGAGTGGGAGCTCGCCGTCACCGAGGGCCCGCACGGCGCTCCGGAGTTCTTCACCCGCGCCGACATGGACACCTTGTTCGAGGCGTCCTACCGGGTGCACTTCAACTCGGCGCGCACCGGGGTGCGGCTGGAGGGCCCCAAGCCGGAATGGGCGCGCCCGGACGGCGGCGAAGCCGGACTGCACCCGTCGAACATTCACGACACCGCCTATTCGGTGGGTGCGCTGGACTTCACCGGGGACACGCCGATCCTGCTCGGGCCCGACGGCCCCAGCCTGGGCGGGTTCGTGTGCCCAATCACGGTGACCGCCGCCGACCGCTGGAAGCTGGGCCAGCTGCGGCCCGGCGACACGGTGCGGTTCGTGCCGGTGCGTGCGGCACACGCGCCGTCGCGCCGCGAACTCGGCATCGCCCGCGGCGCCGCCACCCCGGTGGTACCGCGCGCCGGCGGCGATGGCGACGACGGGGCGCTCGCGCGTCGGGAGGGCGTCGACGGCGCCCCGGCGGTGACCTACCGCCGCAGCGGCGACGACAACGTCCTCGTCGAGTACGGCGACATCGTCTTGGATCTCGCGCTGCGCGCCCGAGTGCACGCGCTGCACACCCGCCTCGACGGCAGCACTGACGGGATTCTTGACATCACCCCCGGCATCCGGTCGCTGCAGGTGCACGTCGACCCCGACGTGCTGCCGATCCCGAAACTGCTGGCCCTGCTGGCCGAGATCGAGGACGACCTGCCCGCGTCGTCGCAGCTCGTGGTGCCCAGCCGGCTGGTGCGCCTGCCGCTGTCCTGGGACGACCCCGCCACCCGCGAGGCGATCGCCCGCTACAGCTCGGGGGTGCGCGACGACGCGCCGTGGTGCCCGTCGAACATCGAATTCATCCGGCGCATCAACGGATTGGCCAGCCACGACGAGGTCCGCGACATCGTGTTCGACGCGCAGTATCTCACCCTCGGTCTCGGCGACGTCTACCTCGGTGCGCCGGTGGCCACACCGCTGGATCCGCGCCACCGCCTGGTCACCACCAAGTACAACCCGGCACGCACCTGGACGGCGGAGAACTCCGTGGGCATCGGCGGGGCGTATCTGTGCATCTACGGCATGGAGGGGCCCGGCGGATACCAGTTCGTCGGCCGCACCACCCAGGTGTGGAGCAGCCACCGGCACCGAGGCGCGTTCGACTCCGAACATCCTTGGCTGCTGCGGTTTTTCGACCGGATCTCGTGGTATCCGGTGTCGGCCGAGGAGTTGCTGGACCTGCGCGCCGACATCGCGGCGGGCCGGGGCACGGTCGACATCACCGACGGCACGTTCTCGCTCGCCGAACACGAGCGGTTCGTGTCCGACCACGCCGATGCCATCGCGGCGTTCCGGGGCCGGCAGGCCGGCGCGTTCGCTGCCGAGCGCGCGGCGTGGGCGGCCGCAGGCGAATTCGACCGCGCCGAGCGCGCCGCCTCCCACTTGGCCGCGCAACCCGTGGCGGAGCTGATGCTCGACGACGGTGAGCAGCGCGTCGACGCGCCGTTCTCGTCGAGCGTGTGGAAGGTCGACGTCGCCGTCGGCCAGCGCGTGGTGGCGGGGCAGCCGCTGCTGGCGCTGGAGGCGATGAAGATGGAGACGGTGCTGCGCGCCCCGTTCGACGGGGTGGTGACCAAGATCCTGGTCTCCGCAGGCCATCTCGTCGACGGCGGCGCGCCGCTCGTCGTCGTCGGCCCCGGGGATCGTCGATGACCCCGGCGACGGGCGCGGTCGAGCGGGTCCGTGCCGCCTACGCCGCGATCGACGACGCCGACCGCCCGGACATCTGGATCGCGTTGCGCCCCTTGGCCGACGCGCTGGCCGATGCGATGGCGATCGACGCTGCCGTGCGCGGCGGGACCGCGCTGCCGCTGGCCGGGCTGGTGGCGGCGGTGAAGAACAACATCGACGTCGCCGGCATCCCGACCACGGCGGGCTGTCCGACGTTCGCCACCGGCCCCGCGGTCGCCCATGCCCCCGCGGTGGCGCGGCTGCGCGAGGCGGGGGCGGTGGTGATCGGCACGACCAACCTCGATCAGTTCGCCACCGGGCTGGTCGGCACCCGGAGCCCCTACGGCGCGGTGCGCGACGCCCGCCGCTCCGAATACATCTCCGGCGGTTCGAGTTCGGGCTCGGCCGTCGCGGTGGCGCTGGGCCTGGTGGACGTCGCGTTGGGCACCGACACCGCGGGCTCCGGGCGGGTGCCCGCCGCGCTGCAGGGCATCGTCGGCGTCAAACCCACGATCGGCGTGGTGCCGACCGAGGGTGTGGTGCCGGCCTGCCGCTCCTACGACTGCGTCACGGTGTTCGCCCGCGACCTCGACACCGCCGACACCGCGATGGGTGTACTGGCCGGCGGCGCCCGCGATTTCCCGCCCGACGCGCCGCTGGCCGCACCCCCGGACCTCCGGGTGGCGGTGCCCCGCGAGCTGCCCGAACTGGCGCCGCAGTGGCGAGCACCCTTCCGTCAAACCTGTGAACGCCTGGCGCGCAACGGTGTGCGGCTCGTCGAGATCGACCTCGCCCCGTTTCTGCGCGCGGCGCGGCTGCTCTACGACGGCGCGCTGGTCGCCGAACGCCACGAGGCGGTGGGGGCGTTCGTCGACGAGCGCCTGGGTGTCGGCGACGAGACCGTGGACCCGACGGTGGGAAGGATCATCGCCGCCGCGGGGTCGGTGTCCGCCACTGCGCTGCTTCGCGATCGGCTCACCTTGGCCGCGCTGACCGCCGCCGCGCTGGCCGAGCTCGGGGACTGCCACGCCCTGTTGGTTCCGACCACCACCGACCACCCCACCATCGCCGAGGTCGACACCGACCCGGTCGGGGTGAACTCCCGGCTCGGCACCTACACCAACTTCTGCAACCTGATGGACCTGTGCGGGGTCGCCGTCCCGTGCGGAACCGCCTCCGACGGCGCGCAGTTCGGCGTCACCGTGCTGGCCCGCGCCGGCGCCGACGCGCTCGCCCTCGATGTGGCGCGGCTGATCTGCGCACCGTGTGCCGCGGTGCCGACGGTTCCGTGGCCCGCACGCGCGGGCCTGGCGATTACCCGCCTCTTCGTCGTCGGCGCCCATCTGCGCGGACATCCGCTGGCGCACCAGCTCGAGCAGCGCGGCGCACGGTGGTGCGGCCCCGCCGCGACCACCCCCGCCTACCGACTGGCGCGGTTGAACACCGAACCAGCCAAACCCGGGCTCGTTCGAATCGACGACGGCGGCATGGAGATTCGCGGCGAACTGTGGCTGATCGGCACCGCCATGCTTGGTGACTTCCTGGCCGCACTGCCCGCGCCCATGTCGCTGGGGCCGGTCACCCTGTCCGACGGCACCGAGGCCGTCGGGTTCGGCTGCACCCTGCAGGCCTGGCAGGACGGCGAGGACATCAGCCATCACGGCGACTGGCCGGGTTACCTGCGCAGGGTCACCGCGGGCGTCGCGGCGAGCCGCTCGGACGTGGTGCGCCGCTGCTGGCGTCGCAGGGCGCTCGCGGCGCCCGGACATGCCCTCGACACCGCCACCGACGTCGAGTGGCTGCAGGGCGACGACCTCTATGTCGACCTTCGCATCCCGGCCGACATGGCGCCGATCGCGGCCAGGTCGCTGAGCGGGCTCACCCGGGACGACCTGCTCGCGCTGTGCGCCGTCGAAGCGTTCGCCGGGCGCCTGGTCGACGACGGCGGCGACTGGACGTGGACGCGCACGATCGATCTGCATCCGGCCGAACCGCTACCCGATCGGGGTCGGCTGCACTTCGCCGACGGTGTCCTCGTCGAAACCGGTGTCGGGCGCGACTATCACGAGGACTGGGTCCCGGCGCGACCGTCACCCGATGCGGCGCATGTGGAGTTGGCGCTAAATGACCCCGACGGGCGACGCGGCATGTTGCTGCGCGTCGGTCACCGATTCGGCTACGTGCGCGACCGCGCACCCGATGTGGTGATCCCATCCGGGACCGCGCTGCGCGACGCCGTCGCCGCCGCGGACCTGCCGCGCGCCCGGACCCTGCTGGACCTGGAGGTCTCGCTGGGCATCGTGGACGGCGACCGCTGGCGAATCACCCGGTCCACCTTACCGTTTCGGGTCGGTGACGACCTGAGTCCCGAGCTGACCGACGATGCGGTCAGCGTCGGCGCCCGCGACCCCGACGGCCGGCCGGCGCGGCATCGGTGGGCCGTGGCACGACATCACTCCGACCAGTTGCTGGCCCGTTAGGACGCTCTATGACAACAACATTCACCGACGTGCCGGTGCTCGACATCGCCGCGCTGTTCGACGAGGCCGGATCCGGCTACCAGGACACGGTGCATGCCCTGGGCGACGCCGCCCGGCGGGTCGGTTTCGCGCAGATCGTCGGCCACGGCGTGGATCCGGCGTTGTTCGCCGCCCTGCTCGACCGCACCCGCGCGTTCTTCGCCCAGCCCGACGAGGAGAAACGCCGGGTGTACATCGGCCGGTCGAGCAACCACCGAGGCTACGTGCCGCCGGGCGAGGAGATCTTCGCCGAGGGCAGCTACGACACCAAGGAGGCGTTCGACGTGGCGTTCGAGCTGCCGGCCGACGATCCCCGCTACCTGGCCGGCCATCCCCTGCTCGGACCCAATCAGTGGCCCCGGCTGACGGGCTTCCGCGAGGCCGTAACCTCCTGGTACAACGCGGTTTTTGCGCTCTCTCGGGCGCTGTTGCGGGCGTTCGCGGTCGCGCTCGGCGAGCCCGCGGACCGCTTCGAGCGGCACGTGACCGCACCGCCGTCGCAGCTGCGGCTGCTGCACTACCCCTACGATCCCGACGCCGCCGACCGACCCGGCATCGGCGCCCACACCGACTACGAGTGCTTCACGCTGCTGCGGCCGACCGCGACGGGCCTGGAGGTTCTCAACGCGGCCGGCGAGTGGATCGACGTGCCGCTCATCGACGACGCGTTCGTCGTCAACATCGGTGACCTGCTGGAGATCTGGACCAACGGCGAGTTCGTCGCCACCACCCACCGAGTCCGCAGGGTCGCCGAGGAGCGGTACTCGTTCCCGCTGTTCGTCAACGTCGACCACGACACCGTCGTCGCTCCCCTGCCCGCGTTCGTGCGCGACGGCCAACCGGCGATGTCGCCCGTGATCGCCGGGGAGCACCTGTTCGCCCAGACCGCGCAGAGCTTCCGCTATCTAAAAGAACGCCTGGCCCGGGGGGAGGTGAACCTGCCCGACGACGCCCGCCCGCTCGCCAGCTTCGGACGCAAACCACTGAGCACCAACGCATCACACTGACGACCCGTCACTCCGGCATCGGCGCCGGAACTCCCCAACCATCCCACCGTCGTTTGGAGTTCCGCCATGATCATCACCGGCGTTGCCCTTTTCATGCTTGTCCTCACCGTCAGCGGGGTGATCTCCGCGCGGCGGGTGCGCGGTGACACCGCCAACTATCTGGTCGCCGGGCGCACGCTGCCCGCGGTTCTGGTCGCCGCCGTGCTCATCGCGCAGCCCGTCGATTCCAACGCCACCATCGGCAACGCCGACCTGTCGGCCACCTTCGGTTTCTGGGCCGGCGCGGCGCTGCCGATCGGCTTGGCGCTGTGCCTGTTTCTGATGGGATTGTTCTTCGCCAAACGGTTGCGTGCCACCAGCGTGGTGACCTTGCCGGAGTACTTCCGCAACCGCTTCGGCCGCGGCATCGAAACGGTGTCGTCGTGTCTGACGGTCGGCAGCTTCGCGATCCTGTTGGCCGGCAACCTCGTTGCGCTGGGCTTTCTACTGGAACGCTTCCTCGGCGTGTCCTACACCCTCGGCATCATGATCACCATCCCGCTGGCGCTGCTCTACACCATCACCGGCGGCATGTTCGCCAGCGTCTACACCGGCGTCGCCCAGGTGATCGTCAACGTCATCGCGGTGTTCTCACTGGTGATCTGGGTGGCGACCACACACGGGTTCAGCGCACCGGAGGGCCTGGGCGCCGGTGACCTCAACCAGCTCACCTCCGCCGAGTCCGGTGCGGTGATCAACTGGGCCACCATCATCGCGTTGGCGCTGGGCAACCTGGTCGCGATCGACTTGATGCAGCGCGTCTTCTCGGCGCGCAGCCCGGGTGCGGCGCAGCAGGCCTGTTTCACCGCGGCCGCAGGCATTCTGGTGCTGTGCATTCCGTTGTCGTTCGTGGCGCTCGCGGCGGTCGGCATCGTCGGCGACGCCGCCGGTGACGGCCCGATCCTCTACACGCTGCTGGGCCAGTTCGCGCCGACGTGGCTGGCGATCATCGTCATCTCCGGGCTGCTGGCGGCGACGCTGACCACCGTCAGCGGGATCCTGCTGTCGACGGCATCGGTGGTGGTGCGCAACGTGTTCCGCATCGATGAGCACGCCACCGTGATGACCCCGCGGATCCTGCGGGCCACCCGGTGGTGGACCCTGCCGATGGCGGCGCTGGCAGCCGTTGTGGCGCTGCGGGTTCCGCAGACCGGGATCCTGCTCACGTTGTCGTTCGACCTGCTGCTGGCCAGTCTCGTGGTGCCGTTCATCCTCGGGCTGTACTGGTCGCGGGGCGGAGCCGCGGCCGCGACCGCGGCGATCGTGGTGGGCGGCGCGGTGCGGCTGAGTTTCTTCGTGCTCAGCCCGACCATCTACGGGGTCGACAACACGCTGCTGTACTTCCCCAACGAGTGGGTGTCGACAGCGGTCGACGGCTGGTCCACCCTGCTGGCCGGGGCCGCATCCCTGGTGGCCTACGTGGTGGTGGCGCTGATGACGACGCGTCCGGTTGCGCCGGCCGAGCCGGCCACCGCGGTCGAGACGACGCCCGCCACGCTCACGGCGGCCCAGCCCTGACACGCGTGAACACCGTGGGTGCGCACGCGTCGGACCCGCCCGGCTGGCAGGATCGACGCGTGCACACCACCGGGGGCGGACGTCCCCGACTCGAGGAGCGCAAGCGGCCGGGTGACACCGCCCGCGACGAGGTGCTGGACGCCGCGGCGGAGTTGTTCACGACACTGGGGGTGGCGGCGACGTCGACCCGCCAGATCGCCGAGGCGGTCGGCATCCGGCAGGCGTCGCTGTATCACCATTTCCGCACCAAGGACGACATCCTGGCGGCGCTGCTGCACGGCACCGTGGCGTCGTCGTTGGCCGCCGCGCAGCGCCTGCTGGACCGCCAGGAGCCGGCCGCGGTGCTGCTGCACGCGTTCACGTACCTCGACGGCCGGCTGCTGTGGGACAGCCCGTGGAACCTCGGCATCCTGTATCTGCTGCCCGAGGTCCGCGCCCCGCGTTTCGACGAATTCCACCGGCAGCGCGGCCAGTTGCGGCAGGCGTATCACACGCTGGTGCATCGCGTGCTCGACGGTCGACAGCGCTGCGCCGACGCGTTCGACGTCGGCGTCGACGAGGATGTGGTGTTCCGGCTGGTCGAGTCGCTGCCGAACATGCGGGCCGACGGGATGGGTGAACCGGATCAGCCGCAACGCACCGCCGATTTGGCGCTGCATGTGCTGGGCTGGCGTGGGGACTGGCCCGCGCTGCGCGCGGCCTCCCAAGCGGTCGCCGACGCGATCGGCTGATTCTTTTCTCGCCCACAGGGGCAAACGGGCGGGAACGTGCGAGGTAGATCCGTCGAACGTCGATCTCGGCGCTCGGCGGCGGAGCGGGCCCGTGGCCGCTAGCGGACCTCGGCCAACAGCTCGTCACACGCGCGCTCACACCGGCGGCAGACGTCGGCACAGATCCGGCAGTGCTCGTGGTGTTCGGCGTGGCTGCCGCATTCGTCGGCACACGTGCGGCAGGCGGTCACACAAGACTTCAGCACATCGGCGGTGAGGTGGGCGTCGTAACCGGTTTGCCGCGACAGAACCCGGGCGGTGGCCGCACAGATGTCTGCGCAGTCGGAGTTGGTGCGGATGCACCTGGTCAGATGCGCGACCGACGCTTCACCGAGGCAGGCGTCGGCGCATGCGGTACACGCCTGCGCACACTCCACACAGGCCGCTATAGCAGCCGCGAGTTTTCCGCGGTCGATACCGCCCAGATCCTGCGGGTAGGTCTCGAGCATCCTGCCGGCCACATCCATGGTCTCCTCCTCGACTCTGGGCGCTTGCCCGTCGCTTACCCGCCGGCCGCGGCCGAAAACAGGTGCCTGGTCGACGCCGGCCAGCGCCGATCCGTCACCGGCCTGCTCGGCCGAGATGACGCTGAGCGAACCGTCCGTCTCGAGCACCACGGCGGCGACGTCGGCGACATCACCACGACCCGACGCGCGTACCGCCTGCCGCACCTCATCAGCGCTCACCCGCTGCCCGCGCAGCGCCGACTCCCGAAACCGCCCGCTGGACAGCAGCAGCGTCGGCGTCGACTTCAGCGCCATCCGGCCGACCCGCGCACGGGAGGAGATCAGCGCCGCAGCGAACTGCAGGGCCACCAGAAGTGCCAGCGCCGTCACGCCCTCGACATACGACACCTCGGAGCTGAGCAGAATCGTCGCCAGCGTGGACCCGACCGCGACCGTGACGACGAGATCAAAGGCGTTGAGTTTGGCGAGCGTGCGCTTTCCCGAAATGCGAAGCAGCACAATCAATGTACCGTAGGCGGCCGCACCGATCACCAGCACTCTCGCGGCATCCGCCCAACCGTCGAACCACACCCTGTCATTCCTCCCGGGTCAATGGCACCGGCCGGCCTCGTTCCGTCACAACAGCCGGCGCGAACACGCGAACTCCTACCCAATGGCAGCGGCAACAAACCGCATGGGCTTCGGACGTTTGACGAAGCAACGGCTGGGTACGGCTTCGGCGATGAGCCACTCGAACCACCGTTCCCCGTCACGATCGGCGGCGTCACACGTTCCTGCGAGGCGAAATGAGCAGCGGTAAACGCGATCGCATCGCCGAGCCGTGGGGCACGCGAATGCCCTACGCCAAGGGCGCGCGGTGGCCGCAGCGCGTCGACATGTACCTCGCCGACGGGCTGGATTCGGATTCGGTCGACCGTTGGGTGCAGTCGGCCTCGGTGCTGCACTCCAACGGTGACGGGCTCGACATCGCGGTCAAGGACGGCCGCATCGTCGGGGTGCGGGGGCGCGCCGACGATCGGGTCAACCACGGGCGGGTGGACACCAAGGACCTGTTCGGCTGGCAGGCCAATGCGTCGGCCGACCGCCTGACGACGCCGCTGATCCGCCGCAACGGGCGGCTGGTCGAAACCGATTGGGACACCGCCATGAACGCGGTCGTGCAAAAGACCCACGGCCTGCTCGACACATTTGGCCCTGGCTCCATCGGCTTCTACACCAGCGGCCAGCTGTTCCTCGAGGAGTACTACACGCTCGGGGTCATCGCCCACGGGGCGATCGGCACCAACCACGTCGACGGCAACACCCGGCTGTGCACCGCCACCGCCGCCGAGGCGCTCAAGGAGTCCTTCGGCTGCGACGGTCAGCCCGGCTCCTACACCGACGTCGACCACGCCGACGTCATCGCGTTGTTCGGGCACAACGTCGCCGAGACCCAGAGCGTGCTGTGGATGCGGATGCTGGACCGGTTGGCCGGCGAGGACCCGCCCGCGATCGTCTGCGTCGATCCGCGAGACACCGAGGTGGCCCGCCACGCGACGGTGCACCTCGCCCCGCTGCCGGGCACCAACGTGGCGTTGATGAACGGCCTGTTGCACGAGATCGTGCGCAACGGGTGGGTGGATGACGCCTACGTCGACCAGCACGCCGTCGGTTTCGAGGAGTTGAAGAAGCGGGTGGCCGAGTTCCCACCGGAACGCGTCGCCCAGATCTGCGCCGTACCGGCCGCCGACGTGCAGGCGGCAGCGCGGCTGCTCGGCACCGCGACCGCGCTGCTGTCGACGGTGCTGCAGGGCTTCTATCAATCCCATCAGGCGACGGCGGCCGCGGTGCAGGTCAACAACATCCACATCGTGCGCGGCATGCTGGGCCGGCCGGGGTGCGGCCTGCTGCAGATGAACGGCCAACCGACCGCGGAGAACACCAGGGAGTGCGGTGCCGACGGTGACCTAGCCGGTTTCCGCAACTGGTCCAACGACTCCCACATCGCCGAGCTCGCCGAGCTGTGGAACATCGACCAGATGCAGATCCCGCACTACGCGCCTCCGACGCACGCGATGCAGATGTTCAGGTACGCCGAGCAGGGCACGCTTCGCATGTTGTGGGTCAGCGCCACCAACCCCGCGGTGTCACTACCTGAATTGGCAAGGATCCGAAGCATTCTGGGTCAGGACCGGCTGTTCCTCGTGGTGCAGGACATCTACCCGACCGAGACGACCGAGCTCGCCGACGTGGTGTTGCCCGCCGCCGCCTGGGGTGAGAAGACCGGCACGTTCACCAACGCCGACCGCACCGTGCACCTGTCCGAGAAAGCTGTAGAACCACCCGGGCAGGCCCGTCCGGATCTCGACATCTTCCTGGATTTCGCGCGCCGCATGGGATTTCGGGACAACGACGGTGCCCCGCTGCCGCCCTTCAGCGACGCGGAGTCGGCGTTCGAAGCGTGGACGAAGTGCAGCGCCGGGCGGCCGTGCGACTACACCGGCTTGAGCTATGCGAAGCTGCGTGATTCGGCCGGAATCCAGTGGCCGTGCAACGACGATCGGCCCGACGGCACCGAACGGCTGTACTCCGACGCGAAGTTCTGGGCGGACCCGGACTACTGCGAGGCCTACGGCAAGGATCTGATCACCGGCGCGCCGCTGGAACCCACCGAATACCGGGCGATGAACCCGTTCGGCAAGGCGATTCTCAAAGCCGCCGAATACATTCCGCTGCACGAGCCACCGTCGGACGACTATCCGTTCGTGCTGATCACCGGTCGTACCCTGTATCACTTCCACACCCGCACGAAGACCGCCCGCTCACCGCAACTGCAGGCGGCCGCACCCGAACCGTGGGTAGAGATGTCGGCCGCCGACACCCGGAGGTTGGGAATCGCCGAGGGTGACGTCGTCGAAGTGAGGACCCCGCGCGGCGCGGTCACCGCGGCGTGCCGGATCAGCGGTATCCGCGACGGCGTGGTGTTCGTTCCGTTCCACTACGGCTACTGGGACGTCGACGGCCCCGCACGTCAGCGGGCCGCCAACGAGTTGACGATCACCGACTGGGATCCGGTGTCCAAACAGCCCATCTACAAGACCGCGGCGGCCAAGGTCGCCCGGGTCGGCCAAGGCGGCGCGCCGGCACCGGCACCGACCACCGCCGCGTCGGCACCGGTGTCTGCCGCCGTCGATGCGACTACCGGAGGCGCGGCGGCGCAGGTATCGGAATCTACGGAGACACCATGAAACTTGGTTTGGCGCTACGCGAGTTGCACCGCTCGGAGTTGCGGGTGGCCCGCGCACTGGATGCGATCGCCGCCCGCCACCACGACGATCACGCCATCTTCTATGTGGCACAAGACCTTGCCCGCTGGTCCAAAGAGCATGTCGCGCTGGTGGCGCAAACGGGTCGGCGCTACGACGTTCGGCTCAGGGAACATCCCCGCACGGTGGCTCTCACCGGCGCCGCGCAGCAGTGGATCAGCGACCGCGTCGGTCGCCGCCCCGAACCCGCCCTGCTGCTGCTCGCCGACCTGCGCCGCCTGCACCGGCTGGCAGCCGGTGTATCGCTCGACTGGGAACTGCTGGCCCAAGGCGCCCAGGCCGCCAAGGACCAGCGGCTGCTGGAGTTGACCCAACGCTGCCATCCGCAGGCGCTGCGGCAGATGCGCTGGGCGAACGCGATGCTCAAAGAGCTCTCACCCCAGGCGTTGATGAACTGAGCCGTACCCTCGACACCATGGATGCTGCGGAACTCGTCGCGCTGCTGCGAGGGTGCCGGGTCGCAGTGCTGACCGGCGCCGGCATGTCCACCGACTCCGGTATCCCGGACTACCGCGGGCCCGACTCGCCGCCCAGTAACCCGATGACCATCGGGCAGTTCACCTCCGACCGGGAGTTTCGGCAGCGGTACTGGGCGCGTAACCACCTCGGCTGGCGGCACATGGACGACACGCGGCCCAACGCCGGTCACCGGTCGCTGGCGCAGCTCGAGCAGGCCGGCGTCGTCAGCGGGCTGATCACCCAGAATGTCGACCTGCTGCACACCAAGGCGGGCAGCCGTGCGGTGGTCAACCTGCACGGCACCTACGCCGAGGTGATCTGCCTGGACTGCGGGCATGCGATGTCGCGGGCAGCGTTTGCTGACCTGCTGGAAGCCGCCAACCCGGGCTTCGCGCAGCGCGCCCAGCGACTCGGCGGCATCGCCGTGGCCCCCGACGCCGACGCGGTAGTCGACGACACCGCATCGTTTCGCGTCGTCGACTGCGGGCAGTGCGGCGGCATGCTCAAACCCAACATCGTCTATTTCGGCGAGAACGTTCCCAAAGACCGTGTCGCGCAGGCATTCTCCATGGTCGACGCCGCCGATGTGCTGCTGGTGGCCGGGTCGTCGCTGACGGTGTACTCCGGCTACCGGTTCGTCCGGCACGCAGCGGCGGCCGGTATGCCGATCGCGATCGTCAACCGCGGACCCACCCGCGGCGACGAGCTCGCCACGCTCAAAATCGACAGCGGGTGCTCCGAAATGCTGACGCGGCTGGTCTGCGAGTTGGGCGCGCAAAAGGACGCTCTCGGGGCTTAACCGCGCCGAAATCGCAGATTAAACGGCGACCAGGTCGTCGGCGTGCACGGCGGGGCGGCGCAACTCAGCGGGCAACTCTGAGGTCGAGCGGCCCAACATGGTCTCCAGCTCGGCGTGGTCATAGGCCACCACGCCGCGCGCGACCATCGTGGCGTCCTGCGCCCGCAACTCCACGACGTCACCGCCGTAGAAGCGCCCGGACAGCGCGGTGATGCCGGCGGCCAGCAGCGACCGGCGTTGCCGCACGACCGCTTGCACCGCGCCGTCGTCCAGCGTCAATGCCCCCGACGCCTCGGCGGCGTAGCGCACCCAGAACCGGCGCGCCGACATCCGTTCGCCGCGCGGGGCGAAGACGGTGCCGACCGACGCGTCGCGTAGCGCGGTGGCGGCGTCGGATGCCGCGGCCAGCAGCACCGGCACCCCGGCGTCGGCGGCCAGCAGCGCCGACGACAGCTTCGAGGCCATCCCGCCGGTACCCAGGTTGCTGCCCCGCCCGGCGACCACACCGTCGAGGTCGCCCGGCCCGGCCACCTCCGGGATGAAGCGCGCCTGGCCCCTGCGCGGGTCGGCGTCGTAGAGGCCGTCGATGTCAGACAGCAGCACCAGCGCGTCGGCGCCGACCAGATGGGCCACCAGCGCCGAAAGCCGGTCGTTGTCGCCGAACCGGATCTCGTTGGTGGCCACGGTGTCGTTCTCGTTGACGATCGCCACGGCGTGCAGCGCGCGCAGCCGGTCCAGGGTGCGCTGGGCGTTGGTGTGCTGTACCCGCATCGAAATGTCGTGCGCGGTCAGCAACACCTGCCCGACGGTGCGCTCATAGCGGGCGAACGCCGTGCTCCACGCGTTGACCAGCGCCACCTGCCCGACGCTGGCGGCGGCCTGTTTGGTGGCCAGGTCGGCCGGGCGCTTGGAGAGCTTGAGCGGTTCGATACCGGCGGCGATCGCACCCGATGACACGATCACCACATCCGAACCGGCCCGCATCCGACCTTCGATCGCCTCGACCAGGGTCGCCAGCCGGCTGGCGTCGAACACCCCCGACGGTGTGGTCAGCGCGGTGGTGCCGATCTTGACGACGACGCTGCGGGCGCGGCGGATGGCGTCGCGGTGGGCGCTCACGACTCACCGTCGGGTCGGCGGCGCTCACGGCGGGCCGCCTTGCGCTCGGTTGCCGACACCCGGTCGGTCTGCTCCAGCCGCGCATCGGTGCCGCGCCCGGACCGCGGCACGTCGACGCCGGCGGGCGTCTGGGGCTCCCAGTCGAAGGTGACGTCGCCGATCGTGACGGCGCAGCCGGGGGTGGCGCCGAGCCTGAGCAGTTCGTCCTCGACGCCGAGTCGAGCCAGCCGGTCGGCCAGATAGCCGACGGCTTCGTCGTTGTCGAAATCGGTTTGGCTGATCCATCGTTCGGGCCGCACGCCGTGTACGACGAAACCGCCGTGGCCGTCGGGTTCGACGGTGAACCCGGTCTCGTCGACCGGTACGGGCCGGATGACCGGCCGGCGCGCCACGGCGGGCGGCTGCGCCTCGCGGTACGCCGACACCATGTCCCACAACGCGAATGTCAAGGACCGCAGCCCTTCTCGGGTGACCGTGGAGACGGCGAAGGTGGGCCAGCCGAACCGGTCGGCGATCTCCTCGCGGACGAACTCGGCGAGCTCACGCGCCTCGGGCACATCGATCTTGTTGAGCACCACCGCTCTTGGGCGTTGCGCGAGATCACCCAGCGTGCTGTCGCCTTTCAGCGTCGGAGTGTAGGCGGCCAGTTCGGCTTCGAGCGCCTCGATGTCGGAGATCGGGTCGCGGCCCGGTTCGGCCGTTGCACAGTCCACGACATGCACCAGCACGGCGCAGCGTTCGATGTGACGCAGGAAGTCCAGGCCCAGGCCGCGGCCTGAAGATGCGCCGGGGATCAGGCCGGGCACGTCGGCGGCGGTGAAGGTGTGCTCGCCGGCGGACACGACGCCGAGGTTGGGCGCCAGCGTAGTGAACGGATAGTCGGCGATCTTGGGTTTGGCCGCCGAGATGACCGACACCAGCGACGACTTGCCCGCGGACGGAAATCCGACCAGCCCGACGTCGGCGACGGTTTTGAGCTCCAGCGTGAGGTCGCGGACCTCACCTTTTTCGCCGAGCAGCGCGAAGCCGGGCGCCTTGCGGGCACGCGAGGCCAGCGCCGCGTTGCCCAGCCCGCCGCGACCGCCGGCGGCGGCCACGAAACGGGTGCCGGCGCCGACCAGGTCGGCGAGCAGGCGGCCGTTCTCATCGAGGACGACGGTGCCGTCGGGCACCTTGACTTCCAGGTCATCGCCCGCGGCGCCGTCGCGGTTGCTGCCGGCGCCGGGCTTGCCCGACGGCGCGACGACATGCGGGCGGAAGTGGAAGTCGAGCAGCGTGTGCACCTGCGGGTCGACGACCAGCACGACGCTGCCGCCGCGGCCGCCGTTGCCCCCGTCGGGGCCGCCGAGCGGTTTGAATTTCTCGCGGTGGACCGAGGCGCAGCCGTTGCCGCCGTTGCCGGCCCGCGCGTGAATCACCACGCGGTCGACAAACCGAGGCATCGGATACTCCTCTCCATTCGCCGAAAGGGACGTTTGGGCGCGAAAGTGCGAGAGCCTAACGCCAAAACGTCGGTTTCGACGGCGGAGTTAGGCCTCCGCGGACGGTCGCACGACGCTGACCGTCTTGCGGCCACGCTTGGAGCCGAACAACACGGCGCCGGGAGCGGTGGCGAACAGCGTGTCGTCGCCGCCGCGGCCGACGTTAGCGCCGGGATGGAAATGCGTACCCCGCTGCCGCACCAGGATCTCGCCGGCCTTGACGATCTGGCCGCCGAAGCGCTTGACGCCGAGCCGCTGGGCTGCGGAGTCGCGACCGTTACGTGAGCTGGAAGCGCCCTTCTTGTGTGCCATGTCGTAAGTCCTCGCCTCTGCTATCTGTTCTTCGCCTGACGGCTCATCACTTGATGCCGGTGACCTTCAGGACCGTCAGCTGTTGACGGTGGCCCTGACGCTTGTGATAGCCGGTCTTGTTCTTGAACTTGTGGATGCGGATCTTGGGGCCCTTTTTGTGCTCGAGCACCTCGCCGGTGACGGCGACCTTCTCCAGGGCCTTGGCGTCGCTGGTGACCTTGGCTCCGTCGACGACGAGGGCGACGGGCAGCGCGACCTTCGAGCCGGGTTCGCCGTCGAGCTTTTCGACCTTGACCACGTCTCCGACGGCGACTTTGTACTGCTTGCCGCCCGTCTTGACGATTGCGTACGTGGCCTTCTCGGCTGCCATCGTGCTCGTGCTCCTACGTCGTTTCTGCACACAGCGCTGCTCGCGACTGCGCTGGTCTGGGTTTGGACATCGCCGGCAGGGCCTGGCGACAACTGCTCAAGGCTACTTGAGCCGTGCCGCAAGGGTCAAATCACCGCAGGTCACGGCGCCGGTCCAGGCGGACCCGCAGGTCGCGCTGCGGCGCGCCGACGGTGCCGACCGCCCGGGCGGGTCACCCCGACGGACCGCTCGTCGTCGTCATCGGAGTCGTCGTCCTCGTCCTCGTCCTCGTAATCATCGTCGTCGTCGGAGTCCTCGTCGGAGTCATCGTCGTCATCGGAGTCGGAGTCGCCGTTGATGACCTCGATGTCATCGTCGATGTCGTCCTCATCGTCGTCGGAATCCAGGTCGATCTCGTCCTCGTCCTCGTCCGAGTCGTCCTCGTCGTCGGGCTCATACGAGTCCTCGTCGTCCTCCTCCGAGGACGACACCGCCTCGCGGATACTATCGGAATCGGCCTCGGCGACCGTCTCGGCGGGCTTCTTCTCCTCGCCGTTCCCCTCGCCGTTCTCCTCGTCGTCCTGGCGTTCGGCCGTGGCGGCCATCGCCTTGAACATCGGATGCTCCCCGGCCGGATGGGCAGGCACCTTGGCGACCGCCACATCGTCGGACTTGCCGCCGCGCTTACCGCGCTTGCCCCGACGACCGCCCCCGGAACTGCGCCCGTTGCCCGACGTCGAGTCGATGGGGTCGGTGTGCACCACAATGCCGCGCCCGCTGCAGTGCGTGCACGACGTGGAGAACGCCTCGATCAGCCCGGTGCCCAACCGTTTGCGCGTCAACTGCACCAGCCCCAGCGAGGTGACCTCGGAAACCTGGTGGCGGGTGCGGTCCCGGGCGAGCGCCTCGGTCAGCCTGCGCAGCACCAGGTCGCGGTTGGACTCGAGCACCATGTCGATGAAGTCGATGACGACGATGCCGCCGATGTCGCGCAGCCGCAGCTGGCGCACGATCTCCTCGGCGGCCTCGAGGTTGTTGCGGGTGACGGTCTGCTCGAGGTTGCCGCCCGATCCGGTGAACTTGCCGGTGTTGACGTCGATCACCGTCATCGCCTCGGTGCGGTCGATGACCAGCGTGCCGCCCGATGGCAGCCACACCTTGCGGTCCATCGCCTTGGTCAACTGCTCGTCGATGCGGTGCACCGCGAACACGTCCGGACCGTCGGGCGCAACGGGCTCATACTTCGTCATCCTCGGAAGAAGTTCCGGCGCAACGTTATTCACATATTCGGTGATGGTCTTCCACGCGTCGTCGCCGGCGACGGTGAGCCCGGTGAAGTCTTCGTTGAACAGGTCGCGGATCACCTTGACCAACACGTCGGGCTCTTCGTAGAGCGCCACCGCCGCGCCGGCCTTCTTCTCGGTGATCTCGGCGGCCTTGGCCTCGATCTCGGCCCAGCGCTTCTGCAGCCGGTCGACGTCGGAGCGGATGTCTTCTTCCTTGACGCCCTCGGAGGCGGTGCGGATGATCACGCCCGCGTCCTGCGGTACGACCTCACGCAGGATCTCCTTGAGCCGCTGCCGTTCGGTGTCGGGCAGCTTGCGGCTGATCCCCGTCGACGACGCGCCCGGCACGTAGACCAGGAAGCGGCCGGCCAACGACACCTGCGTGGTCAGCCGCGCCCCCTTGTGGCCCACCGGGTCCTTGCTGACCTGCACGACGACGTAGTCGCCGGGTTTGAGCGCCTGCTCGATCTTGCGGTTCTGCCCGCCGAGGCCCGCAGCCTCCCAGTTCACCTCGCCGGCATAGAGCACCCCGTTGCGGCCGCGGCCGATGTCGACGAAGGCGGCTTCCATCGACGGCAGCACGTTCTGCACGATGCCCAGGTAGATGTTGCCGACCAGCGACGCCGACGCGGCCGACGTCACGAAGTGTTCGACGACGACGCCATCCTCGAGCACCGCGATCTGCGTATAGCGGGAGCCCTCGTGCGGCGGCTCGGTGCGGACCTTGTCGCGCACCACCATCATCCGCTCGACCGCCTCGCGACGGGCCAGGAACTCGGCCTCGCTCAGGATCGGCGGGCGGCGCCGGCCCGCGTCGCGACCGTCGCGGCGGCGCTGACGCTTGGCTTCCAGCCGGGTCGATCCGTTGATGCCCTGGATCTCGCCGTCGCCGCTGGCGGACTTGTCGGCCTTCGTGGCCTTCCGCGGCTCGCGTTCGTGCACGACGGTGTTGGGCGGGTCGTCGGGCGCCGACGCCGTGTCGTTGTCGTCGCCGGAGCCGGACTTGCGACGACGGCGGCGGCGACGACGGCGGGTCGCGCCCTCCGCGCCGGTGTTGTCGTCGTCGTTGGTGTCGTCGTCGGAGTCGTCAGAGTCGTCGTCGGAGTCGCTGCTCTGGCTGTCGGTGTCGTCGGAGTCGTCGTCACCGCTCTGCTCGCCGCGGCCACGCCCTCGGCCGCGCCGGCCCCGGCGCCTGCGCCTGCCGGACGGCCGCTCGAACTGGTCGTCGTCGGAATCCGAGTCGTCATCGGAGTCCGAGCTGTCGTCGTCCTCGTCGTCATCAGCGGAGCGGTAGTCGACGGCGACGGGCTGGGGCGCGACGAACAGCGGAAGGTAGTCGGCGGGCTCGGAGTTGGCGGGCGCCGCGGTGTCCGGCGGCTGCTCGGACTCCGTCTCGGCTTCCGGCTCCGCGGTCTCGGTGTCCGCCGCGACGGTCTCGCCCTCCGGCGGTTCGGCGGGCGTTTCGACGACCGTGTCGGAAACCCTCAGCCCCTCGGGCTGAGGGTCCTCACTGGGTGATGTCTGGTCTTCTTCGGTCGGGGCTTGGGAATGGTCTTGAGAATGGACATTGTCGGCCACGTAGTCTCCTTAAGCCCCCGGGCGCGTCGTGCTTGACGCGGCCACGCGAGGGCTTCCGCTATTGGCCCGGGTAAACGTCCCCGAGCTTGTTATGGTCTCGCCCCGAGCGGCTCCTGGGTGGAACCATCCCGGCGCCTATTGCGAATGATGGCTGGACGGTCGGCGCCGCACCGCGCGTGGCGATGGTCGCGCACGTCTAAGTCTTCATTCGGGCGTCCGACCCCAATTACAGGTCGGTAACCCACGACAAGTATCCCACATCACGCCAACTCGCCCGACCATGCCGCACGAGCAGGCGATATCGGTGTTTAGCTGCCTGGGAACCAGAGGTCGATCTCGCGGGCGGCCGACTCCGGTGAATCCGAGCCGTGCACGATGTTGTCCTGGGTGACCAAGGCCAGGTCACCGCGGATCGAGCCGGGTGCGGCCTTCTCGACGGGATCGGTGCCGCCGGCGAGCTGGCGGAACGCGGCGATGGCGCGGGGGCCTTCCACGATGGCCGCCACTACCGGCCCGGAGGTGATGAACTCCAGCAGCGAGCCAAAGAACGGTTTGTCTTCGTGCTCGGCGTAGTGCCGACGGGCCAGGTCCTCGCTGACGTCCTTGAGCTGCAGCGCCGCGATTGTCAGCCCCTTGCGTTCGATCCGGCTGAGAACTTCGCCGATCAGGCGCCGCTTGACGCCGTCGGGCTTGATCAATACGAGGGTCCGCTCAGTCACGGCCGACAGCCTAGTCGGGCGACTGCTGCTGTCCGGGTAAGAGTCCGCGTTTCTGCCGGCGCAGCACCTCGGCGCGCAGGTAGGCGATCACCAACCACACCACCAGGAAGATGACCGCGATCAGCCCGATCGCGACGTGGACCAGGAACCCGGCGACGAACACCGCCTGAACGGCCAAGTTCACCCAGATCGCCCACGGCCGGCCCTGCACGCCGCACAGCAACACGAGCAACACCGCGAAGCCGATGAGGTAGCCGCCGCTGGCCGCGGTCAGCCCTCCCCCGATGCGCGCCACCACCGGCAGTGCAAGCAGCACCACGATGGCCTCCAGGATCAGCGTGCCGGCCATCACGCCGCGGAAGCTCTTCCACGGGTCCGGCTGCTGGGTCATTGCGGGTCCTTTCCGAACAGGGTCCGCGCCGCGCCCGCGGTCACCACCGAACCGGTGATCACGATTCCGGCACCACCCAACGCCTCGCCGTCGTTGCCTGGGTCTTCGACGATCGCCGTCGCGGTCTCGATCGCGTCGGGCAGGGTGTCCGCGGTGACAACCCGTTCCGGGCCGAACCGCTCCTCGGCGCGCAACGCCAACGCTGCCACGTCGAGCGCGCGCGGGGAACCGTTGTGCGTCACCACGATCTGATCGAACACCGGTTCCAGCGCGCTCAGGATGCCGTCGACGTCCTTGTCCTCCATGACCGCGACGACGCCCACGAGGGTGCGGAAGTCGAATTCCTCGGTGAGCGCCTGCGCCAGCGCCGACGCGCCCGCCGGGTTGTGGGCAGAATCGATGAACACCGTCGGCGCACTGCGCATCCGCTCCAGCCGTCCCGGGTTGGCCACGGCGGCAAAGCCGGCCCGTACCGCCTCCACGTCGAGTTGGCGTTGCGAGCCGGCCCCGAAGAACGCTTCGACCGCGGCCAGCGCCACGGCCGCGTTGTGCGCTTGGTGCTCACCGTGCAGCGGCAGATAGATCTCGGTGTACACGCCGCCGAGGCCTTGCAGTTCCAGAAGCTGGCCACCGACGGCGATCTGCCTACCGAGCACGGCGAACTCCGAATCCTCACGCGCGACGGCGGCCTCGGCCGCGACGGTCTGGCGCAGCAGCACCTCCATCGCCTCGGGGGCCTGCCGGGCGATAACGGCCACGGTGTCGGTCGGCACCAGATCCTCGTCCTGCTTGGTGATGATTCCGGCCTTCTCCGAAGCGATCTCGGCGATCGTGTCGCCGAGGTAGTTGACGTGGTCCACGGAGATGGGGGTGACGACGGCGACCGGGGCGTTGACGACGTTGGTGGCGTCCCAGCGTCCCCCGAGGCCGACCTCGACGACCGCGACGTCGATCGGCGCGTCGGCGAACGCGGCGAACGCCATCGCGGTGACCACTTCGAACTTGCTCATCGCGGGCCCGCCCGCCTTTTCGGACTGCTCGTCGACGAGGTGCACGAAGGGTTCGATTTCGCGGTACGTGGCCACGTACTGCGCCGGGCTGATCGGCTTACCGTCGATGGAGATCCGCTCCACGGCCGACTGCAGGTGTGGGCTGGTGGTGCGCCCGGTGCGCCGGTGCAGCGCGGTCAGCAGCGCGTCGACCATGCGCGCCACCGACGTCTTGCCGTTGGTGCCCGCGATGTGGATCGACGGGTAGCCCCGCTGCGGCGAGCCGAGCAGCTCCATCAACGCCGCGATGCGTGCGGTGCTCGGCTCGAGTTTGGTTTCGGGCCAACGCTGGTCGAGCAGGTGCTCGACCTGAAGCAGCGACGCGATCTCGTCCGGCGTTGGGACGGGTTCCGTCATTTCAGCGACGCCAGCCTCGCGGTGATGCGCTCGACTTCTTCCTCGGCCAGCCGTTGGCGTCCGCGGATCTTGTCGACCACATCCGCCGGCGCTTTGGCCAGAAACGCCTCGTTGCCGAGTTTGCCTGTGGTGCCCGCCAATTCCTTCTGCGCGGCGGCGAGATCCTTCTCGAGCCTGCGCCGCTCGGCGGCCACGTCGACAGTGCCGGAGGTATCGACCTCGACGGTGACGGTGCCCTTCGACAGCCGCACCTCGATGGCGGCGGTGCGGTTGAACCCATCGTCGGCGGCGGTCAGCCACGCCAACGCGCTGACGGCGGGCACCTGGGCGGCCAGGTCAGCGGCGTCGATGTCGGACAACCGCGCGGGCACCTTCTGCCGGTCGCCCAGCCCTTGGTCGCTGCGGAACCGGCGTATTTCGGTGATCAGCTTCTGCATATCGGCGACCCGCTGTGCGGCCACGGGGTCCACCGTAAAGCCGGTGGGTTCGGGCCAGTCGGCCACCACCAGCGACTCCTGGCCGGTCAGCGTCTTCCACAGCACCTCGGTGACGAACGGCATCACCGGGTGCAGCAGCTTGAGCAGGGTGTCCAGCACAGCCGCAAGCACCGCTGTCGTGTGCTCGATACCTTCTGCCAGTTGGGTTTTCGCCAGCTCCACGTACCAGTCGCAGAACTCGTCCCAGGCGAAGTGGTACAGCGCTTCACAGGCCCGGTTGAATTCGTAGCCCTCGAACGCCGTGTCGACTTCGGCGCGCACCACTTCCATCCGGCCCAGAATCCACCGGTCGGCGTCGGTGAGCTGCGAGGTGTCCGGCAGCGCAGCGGGTTTGGTCCCGTTCATCAGGGCGAACCGAGTGGCGTTGAACAGCTTGGTGGCGAAGTTGCGCGAGGCGCGCGCGTGGTCCTCGCCGATGGACAGGTCGCCGCCGGGGCTGGCACCGCGGGCCAACGTGAAGCGCAGCGCGTCGGCGCCGAACTTCTCCACCCAGTCCAGCGGGTCGATGCCGTTGCCGCGCGATTTGCTCATCTTGCGGCCGTGTTCGTCGCGGATCAGCCCGTGCAAAAAGACGTTCTCGAACGGCACCTGCGGTGCGCGCTTGCCGTAGTCGGTGATCGCGTCGTCGCCGGCGACGAACGTGCCGAACATCATCATCCGGGCCACCCAGAAGAACAGGATGTCGTAGCCGGTGACCAGAACCGTTGTCGGGTAGAACTTCTGCAGTTCGGGGGTGTGGTCGGGCCAGCCCATGGTGGAGAACGGCCACAGCGCCGACGAGAACCAGGTGTCGAGCACGTCGGGGTCCTGATCCCAGCCCGCGGGCGGGGTTTCGTCCGGGCCGACGCACACCATCTCGCCGTCGGGTCCGTGCCAGATCGGGATGCGGTGGCCCCACCACAGCTGCCGTGAAATGCACCAGTCGTGCATGTTGTCCACCCACGCGAACCAGCGCGGTTCCAGGCTCTTGGGGTGAATCACGGTGTCGCCGTTGCGCACCGCGTCGCCTGCCGCCTTGGCCAGCGCGTCGACCTTGACCCACCACTGCAGCGACAACCGGGGTTCGATCGGCTCACCGCTGCGTTCGGAGTGCCCGACGCTGTGCGAGTACGGCCGCTTCTCCTCGACGATGCGGCCCTGGCCGGCCAGCGCCTCGCGAACCTTCACCCGCGCCTCGAACCGGTCCATCCCGTCGAATTGCGTTCCGGTGTCGGTGATCCGGGCCTTGGTGTCCATGATGGTGGGCATCGGAAGCCCGTGCCGCATGCCGATCTCGAAGTCGTTGGGGTCGTGGGCCGGGGTGACCTTGACCGCGCCGGTGCCGAACTCCGGGTCGACGCGTTCGTCGGCCACGATGACGATTTCGCGCTCGAGGAAGGGGTGCGGCAGGGTTTTGCCGACCAGGTGGCGGTAGCGGTCGTCGTCGGGATGCACCGCGATCGCGGTGTCGCCGAGCATGGTCTCCATCCGGGTGGTGGCCACCACGATGTGTGGTTCGTCGTCGGACAGCGAACCGTAGCGGAACGACACCAGCTCACCGTCGACGTCTTCGTATTTGACCTCGAGATCGGAGACGGCGGTCTCGAGCACCGGCGACCAGTTCACCAGCCGTTCGGCGCGGTAGATCAGGCCCGCGTCGAAGAGCCGTTTGAAGATCGTGCGCACCGCCCGCGACAGCCCGTCGTCCATCGTGAACCGGTCGCGGCTCCAGTCCACGCCGTCGCCGATACGGCGCATTTGGCCTTCGATAGTGCCGCCCGATTCGCGTTTCCAGTCCCACACCTTGTCGACGAACAACTCGCGGCCGAAGTCCTCTTTGGTCTTGCCGTCGACGGCGAGTTGCTTTTCGACCACCGACTGGGTGGCGATTCCGGCGTGGTCCATCCCGGGCAGCCACAGCACCTCGTAGCCCTGCATCCGCCTGCGCCGGGTCAGCGCATCCATCAGCGTGTGATCGAGCGCGTGGCCCATGTGCAGGCTGCCGGTCACGTTCGGCGGCGGCAGCACGATCGAGTAGGCGGGTTTGGTGCTGGTGACGTCGGCGGTGAAGTAGCCGGCGGCCACCCAGCCCTCGTAGAGGTCGGCCTCCGCCGCGCCCGGGTCCCACGACTTGGGCAATGCTTCAACGCCGGGATCGGCGGCGCGGCGGGGGGTTGAGGTCACCCGGCAATTCTAAAGCGTGTCGAAAAACTCGGTTGAGTGGTCGACACCGCCCTTCTCGGGCATCCGGTTGGTTTCAGGCCGCGGGTGCGGTGTGATCGCCGGTTCCCGCGTCATCCGGGCTGGTTTCACCGACACGAGGGTGTTGGCCAGCGCCGTCCCGTCGGCGGGCATTGGTGGCCCGGCCTCCTGCTTGGGGGTCCGGGGATCGATGAACGTTATCGTCATGGTCGGCCCGGCCCCAGCGGGCCAGGTTCACCGCCGCGTTGAGATCACGGTCAGCGTAATAGCCGCAACCACAGGCGAACACCCGATCGGACAGCGTCATCGAACGATTGACTACCCCGCATTGGGGGCATAGGCGCGTCGATGGATGCCAGCGGTCGGCTTCGACAAGGTGGCCGCCGCGCCACGCCTGCTTGTATTTGAGCAGGCGAGCGAACTCGGCCCAGCCAGCATCCGAGATCGCGAGAGCCAGCCGGCGATTGGCCAACATTCCGGCCACGTTCAGATTCTCGATGACGAGCCGGTCGTGAGTCTTGACCAACTTATTGGCAACCTGATGCTGGAAATGGCGACGCATATTGGCCACACGACGATGATGCCGGCCCAATCTAGCGGCGGCATCCTTACGGTTCTGCGATCCTTTCTTCTTGCGCGATAACGATTTCGAAAGACAACGTTGCTGTTTGAGCCCGGCGGCCAACGCTTTGGGCGCGTCGCCCATCCGGGCGACCTCAGTGCCCTCCGCGGTGGCGGCGACCACAAACGCCGACAGGCCGCGATCCACACCCACCCAGCCGGTGTTGTCTTCCGGACGACGGGCCGGATGTTGCAGATTCGGGTGCATATCGGCAGCCTCGACGTTCAGCGATATCCACCATCGGCCCCCGTATTTGACGCGGTTCCGGCGTCCTAGGCGTGTTCTGCTGCAATCCGCCGACGAGGACGGGCACCAGGATCCGGATGGCGTCGTTCACCTCGTTGTGGTCGACGCCCAACCTGTTGAAGCGATCCCTGGGTGGGATCTGGTTGAAGAGTTCGTCGAGACCAGCCTGACTGCCCACCCTTCGTCGCAGGAATTGTGCGCAACCGCTACGCGACGACAGTAATCCAATCGGTCTTGGTGGCGGACGTGTTTGGCACGGCGGATCAGATCAGTCGGGACGTCTCCAATGACACGCCCGCGGCCGGGAACCGCGCCAGCAACGCGTCGCCCATCGCCGCGGCCGGGGTGAGCACCCCGCGTAGGTCCGACAGCCGGTCCCGGTCGAGGGCGAGCGCCAGACCGCTCTCGCCGAGCAACACCGAGGTGGCCTTGTAGCCGGGGTCTCCCTGCTGCGACATCGTGGCCTTGTACCGGGCGCCCGTCGTCGTGGTGGTGTAGGTCTCGACGGTGTAGTGCCCGCTTTCGCGAGTGCGCTCGCTGGGGCCGGCGCCCGGCTTGGGCACCACGCGTTCGACGAGCTTGCGTGGCAACCGGTGGAAGAACCGACTGCCCAGAGCCAGGGTGGCGGTGTTGCCGGCTGCCGAGACGGCCGCGGCCACCGGCGCGAGGACCGAGCGGCCCACGCTCATCTGCTCACCGTATTCGAACCGCCTGCCGTAGCCGTAGTCGAGTAATGCGTTGCTGCGCCGCACGATCCGGGTGTTGACGGTGGCCATGACGAACGGGCCGGTCCAGTATCCCTTCAGCTCCGGCGCGATCTCGGCGCCGCGGCGCCACCTCATATCGGGTTGCGCCCCGAACTCCGGCTCGGCGCTGCGATCCTCGGACAGGGTGTAGGGGTCCTCCATCAACCGCCTGGCTTCCGAATCGGTGGAGGCGGTGTGCATCACCTCCAGCATCGAGGCCACCGTGCCCCCCGACACCCCGCCGGCGAACTTGCGCACCACGAGGTTGGTGTCGGTGAGCTGTCCCGCCTGATCCTCCTGTGTCCTGCGGTACAGCGCGAACACCGTGAGATCGGAAGGGATGGAATCGAATCCGCACGAGTGCACGATGCGCGCGCCGGTGTCGATCGCCTGTTTGTGATAGAGGTCGATGCTTTGGCGGATGAACATCGGCTCACCGGTCAGGTCTGCGTAGTCGGTGCCGGAGGCCGCGCACGCGGCCACCAACGGCAACCCGTACTTGATGTAGGGGCCCACGGTGGTCACCACCACCTGGGTGCGCGCCGCCATGGCGTTCAGCGACGACGGCTGCGATGCGTCGGCGGTGATCAGCGGCCAGGATTGCGCCGACGCCGGCAGTTCGTCGCGCACGGCGAGCAGCTTGTCCTGCGAGCGGCCCGCCAGCGCGATGCGGGCGTCTCCGGCGGCTCTGGCCAGGTAGTCGGCCGTCAGCTTGCCGACGAATCCGGTTGCCCCGTATACGACGATGTCGAATTCCCGTTGCGGGGTTGAATGTCGCCGGTCTCCCGGCTCCGCTGCGCTCATGAGGGCGACGCTACCCGAGGGTTTCGGGAAGCTCGATGTCTTCACCGAGCACATGGCGGGCCAGAAACGCGGTGACCACCTGGTACCAGATCTTGGCGTGTTGCGGGGTGAGCACCCAGTGGTTCTCGGAGGGAAAGTACAAGAACTGGTGTGCGCTGGTGCCGTCCGCACCGGCGGGCAGGCCGGAGTCGGTGAGCAACTCGTACCACAGCCGCAGGGCTTCCCCGATCGGCACCCGGTAGTCCTTGTCGCCGTGGATGACCAGCATGGGGGTGCGGATCTGGTCAACAAAGCGGTGCGGTGAGTACGTCGCGCCCATCTCCCGGGTCATCTCGCGCACCCAGAAATAGGACGAGTCCGTGGTGCCGCCGAACTGGTCGAGCGCCCACAGGCTGGCGTGCGTGACGATGGCGTCGAACCGGTCGGTGTGGCCAGCGACCCAGTTGGCCATGTAGCCGCCGAAGGATCCACCCATCGCCGCGGTCCGCCCGGCGTCGACGCGGGGGTGCTCGCATGCGGCGTCGGTGGCCGCCATCAGGTCCTCGAACGGCGCGCCGCCCCACGCGCCCCAGCCGCGGGTGATGAAGTCCTGGCCGTAGCCAGTGGACAGGCCCGGATCGGGCAGCAGCACCGCGTATCCGCGTGCGGCCAGCAACCACGGGTTCCAGCGCCACGACCAGCAGTTCCAGCTGGCCAGCGGTCCGCCGTGGATCCACAGCAGCAGCGGCGCCTGCCCGTCACCATCGGGCAGCACCAACCAGGACCGCACCTTGGCGCCGTCGGCCGCCGTCGCCTCCAGCTCGGTCAGCGCGCCCGGCAGCTGCGGGGCCTGCACGCACGGCAGCTCCGTCACTGCGCCGTCGGCGTCGATGCGCACCGGATGCGGCGGCGCGGCGTACGAGCTGCGCAACGCATAGAGGACACCGTCAGGCGCGGCCGTCACATCGGTGTAGGCGTAGTCGTCGTAAGTCAGCTGGGTCACCGCGCCGTCGGCCAGACCGATCGAGAACATCGGGCTGCGCCCGTCCTGATCGGCGGAAACAATCAATGCCGACCCGTCGCGTGCCCACGTCACCGACGCCGGCCAGCGGTCCCACTCGGCTGCCACGGTTTCGGACTGTCCGTGGAAACGCAAGCAGCGTAGCGTGATTCGGGGCGCCTTGTCCGGCGTCGAATAGGACTCATGCAGATAGGCGACCGCTGAGCCGTCCGGCGCGATCGCCGGGCTCCACAGGTCGGCGTCGGGTTCGTCGGCGATCACGGTGCGTTCGCCGGTGTCGGTGTCGATGCGCATCAACACCGAGTGCTGCGCGGCGCCCGGTGCGGGCTGCTGCCAGGTGGTCACCACGAACCGGCCGTCGGCGCTGACGTCGAACTGCGCGTCGCGTAGCGCGCCTGCCGGTGACACGGTGAGGTCGGTCGGTTGGCCCTCACCGGTTCCGAGTCCGAACAGATGCGGATGGCTGAGCCCAATGTCTTTGTCCCAGCGTCGGATCGGGTAGCCGGTGTGCAAAACCGCGGTGATCGTGTTGTCCTTGCGGAGGTCGCGCAGCCGGCGGTCGTCGTCGACGGTGTTCGCCGACGGCAGCATCGGCGCGCGGATCACCGTCACGTCCGCCTCACGTGCCGTGCGGGCGGCCTCCACCCCGCCCGGCAGCGCCAGCTCCTCGTAGGCTTCCCCGCCCGCGGCGGGCAGACGCCACAGCGCCGCCGGCGGTTTGTCGTCGTCGTCGGCGGGGCGCGCGGCGAGAAACAGCAGGTCACCGTCGGCGGCGAAGACGGGTGACGACTCCCCTTTTGCGCCGCGGGTCAGCCGTCGCGCGGGCCGGCTGCCCGCCGGGTCGAGTTCCCACACCGCGGTGATGAATTCGGTGCGCTTGTCGTTGAGTTCGGCGATGGTCGTCACCACCCTGGTGCCGTCCGGCGATACCGCCAGCCCGGAGACGCGCGGCAGCGCGATGTAGTCGTCGAGGTCGTCGAACGGCGTCGCGGTCATGCCCTGTTGGTAGCACAGCCCCGGTTCGGTTCTCGCCCCGATTCTGCGCCACGGCTGTGGTCCCGGGGGCACGAGAACGACCGCCGCGCAGAAACCGGCGACGCCCCGGCCGGGGGCACGCGCTACGTTCGACGGATGCCGAAGCGGATCGTGGTGGTCGGGGCCGGCATCAGCGGCTTGGCGACCGCCGTCGCGCTGCAGCGACGCGGTCACGACGTCACGCTCGTCGAGGAGCGCACCGACGCGTCCTCGGGTGCGGGCATCAGCATCTGGCCCAACGCGCTGGCCGCGCTCGACGAGTTGGGCGTCGGAGACGCGGTGCGTGACGCCGGCGGCCGGGTGACTGCGGGAGCGCTGCGCTGGCGCGACGGCGCCTGGCTGCGGCATCCGTCGCCGCAACGGATCGTCAAGGCACTCGGCGAACCGCTGGTGGTGATCCGCCGCTCGGCGTTGACCGCGGTGTTGGCCGACGCGCTCGCCGACGCCACGTTGCGCACCGGTGTGGCGGCGACCGCGCTGGTGCCCTACGGCGACGGTGTGCGGGTGACGCTGTCGGACTCGTCGACGCTGACCGCGCACGCCGTGATCGGCGCCGACGGTACGCATTCGATGGTGGCGCGCCACCTCAACGGCACGCTGCACAACCGCTACGTCGGCTACACGGCGTGGCGCGGGGTCGCCGCGTGCCCGATCGATCCGGACGTCGCCGGTGAGGTTCTCGGACCCGCCGTCGAGTTCGGCCACGTTCCGCTCGGGCCCGACCACACCTACTGGTTCGCCACCGAACGCACCCCCGAGGGTGGACGGGCCCCGCAGGGTGAACTGGCCTACCTGCAGTCGCGGTTCGCCACGTGGGCCGAACCGATTCCGCAGGTGCTGGCCACCACTGATCCGCGCTTGACGCTGCGCAACGACCTCTACGACCGCGACGAGGCGCGGCAGTGGTCGCGCGGACCGGTGCTGGTGGTCGGCGACGCCGCGCACCCGATGCGGCCACATCTGGGCCAGGGCGGCTGCCAGGGCATCGAGGATGCGGCGATCCTCGCGGCGTTCGTCGGCGACGGCGCCGACCTGCCCGGGGCGTTCGCGCGGTTCGTGGCCTTCCGCCGCCCGCGGGTGCGGTCGGTGGTGCGCGAATCCTGGCTGATCGGCGCTGTCGTCAACCTGCGTCCGGCGCTGCTGAGCACACTGGCCAGCCGCGCCACGGTGCTGGTGCCCGAGTGGGCGCTGACGCGGCACCTGGCCACCGTCGCGGCACGGTCGGCGTTTCGGTTGCCCGGCACGTGAGCACCGCACTGGGCGCCTTATCGGTCGAGGCCGCCGAACCGCAGGCAATGCAGAAGTTCTGGGCCGACGTGCTGGGTCGCGACGCCCAGCAGGCGCTGTTGGCGTTTCGTCGCCAGCAGCGGCCCAAGACCGTGAAGAACCGCGTGCATCTGGACCTCTACACCCGCGACGTCACGGCGTTGTTGGACACCGGAGCCCGGATGCTGGGCGAGCATTCCGGCTGGGTGACCCTGGCCGACGTCGAGGGCAACGAGTTCTGCGCCTTTCCCGATCCCGCACCGGCAGGTGAGGCCATCGCGCGGGTCTTTGCGGTGTGCACCGACAGCAACCGCCCCGAGGAACTCGCCGCGTGGTGGGCGGCCCTGGTGGGCGCCGACGTCCGAAACGGTCCCGACGGCACCCCGCGCTGGCTGTACGGCGCGGCCGGCTGGGAGACGTTGATCTGGAAGTTTGTCCGCGTCGCCGACGAGCGGGTGGTGCCCAATAGGTGGCAGTGGACGCTTCAGGGTGAGCCCGCGGTGGCCGTGGCGCGCGGTCCCGGCGGCGTTCTCGTCGATCCGCAGGGCAACGAGTTCAGCCTGTGGCGCCCAGGGTGCCCAGCGGGTTGAGCAGGGCCGTGCACATCTGGCGCGGGTTGACGAAGCCGAGCAGGGCCCGGGTCGGCATCGCCGAGCAGCCGGTGGCGGCGGGAGCCGACGGCGCCGCGGGCGTACCGGCATTGGTCCACACGGCAGGTGTCGCGCCGCGGGGGCCGCACTTGGGCCAGGCCTTCAGACCCTGGGTGCGCAGCACGTTCTCGGCAACGCGGATCTGCTCGGAGCGCGATGCGTGCGCGGGATTGCCGACGCCGCCGTTGGCGCTCCAGGTCGCCTGCTTGAACTGCAGACCGCCGTAGTGACCGTTGCCGGTGTTGATGTTCCAGTTGCCGCCCGACTCGCATTCGGCGATGGCGTCCCAGTTGACCGACTCGGCTTGTGCGGTGGGCGTTGATACGGCCATCGGCACGAGCGCCAGAGCGCCGGCGATTGCGGTGGCCCACAGGCCCTTGGTGACTGCCTTACGAATGTTCATCGTTGCGGTCCTTCCCCGACCGGTTGAAAACAAGGTCCGCGTGAAGAGCTGCTCTCCGTTGCGGTCATCCGGTCTGTCGGGTGAGGAACGTCACCTGTTACGTGAGTGTCAAAAGTTTTATTCGTTACTTAACTGGTGTAAGAGGCTTCTGAGAAAGAAGAGGCGGCGCCGCCCATCGGCGGCGCCGCCCTCTACGCTGTCTAGCCCTGCTGGCAGGATCCGGTCCTAGCCGCGCCCGCCGCAGGTCGGCCATGCGCCGATGCCCTGCGTCTGCAGCACGTTTTCCGCGACGCGGATCTGCTCAGACCTGCTGGCCTGGTGGGGCATGCCCGACCCGCCGTTGGACCGCCAGGTGCCCAGGGCGAACTGCAGACCGCCGTAGTAGCCGTTACCTGTGTTGATCGACCAGTTGCCGCCGGACTCGCAGGCCGCGACGGCGTCCCAGTTCACGCTGTCCGCACTGGCGGTGCCCGCCAAGGCCATCGGAGCCACGGCGAGTGCGCCTGCGAAGGCCGCCAGGCCAAACGTCTTGCGGATGTTCTTCACTTCGATCCTTTCGCCAAGCGCGCGCCAACAAGCACCCGCGGCTACGCAGGTGTAGGTGCCTGGTCAGGCGACAGGGGTTGGGCCGCACCGTCTCGGTCGGGTGCGACAGCGGAAGGCCGAAACCTCGCCGGACATCACCGTCCAGCGGCCACCGGAGGTATATCTCCCCCGACAGCCCCACTCACACGCAGGTTCGTGGGTTTGCAGTTGTTTGCTCCCGCAGAAGCCGTTTTGGACCGTACAAACCCAAACGGCGGAAGTCATATCGGTGAAGAACGTGTCGCGGAATGATCACGGACAGATCACGGCCGCGCTTTACAAGCGTCCGTGCAGGTCACTGGCGACTTCGACTACAGCGCAAAAAGATGGGGTCGACGCACATCGGTGAGCCAAATCACGGCAATTTTGTGAGGTGGCCCACGTGTAGGAACGTATTTTCCGGGCACACGGAGGGCGAAACCGCACTTCCGGCGCAAGAATCGCCGCCCACAGCAGGTGAAGTTCGCTGGCTTGGCGCCTCGCCGGTCAGCGCCTCGGTACGACGGATTGCCCTGTATCCGAGCATATTTCACTGCCTCCGGCAAAATTTGGCGCTCAACAGCAACTGGCCGCGACAGCCGGCCCAAGACCTCAGAATCATTGGTATACAGCTGTTCTCGTGATTGAGAGGTCGTAGGCTGCACGGCGCGCACATCCGTGCCGCGTCAACATCCGCGCACCTGACCGAATCATCGCTTCCGGGATCAGTCGCACCGTTGTCGCAGAGCACATTCCATGGCTCGAATTGGTTCACATTGTTGGTTGGACGATTCGAAACCACATGCGGCGGAAGCGGATCCGCGCTTTATCGGCAGCGGCTAACCGAAATGGAATAGGCGGCGGGGTGCTATTGCTGACGTTTATAACGAACACAATTCATGCAACAGAATTGAATTCCATCCGCTACAAATAGCGGATTATTCAAAAGTGAATTTGCTAGGCAATTTGCAGAGAGCGCACCGCGGCCAAGTCCTCGGCGGTGTTGACGTTGGTCAACGCGGCCTGCTCGGGCAGCACGATGCGCTGCGTGTCGACGGTCTCCACCAACGCGCGCATGCTGCGCTGTCCGGCCGCCACCAGGTCGTCCACCCGATCGGCCAGCGACGTCCGGTATACACCGGCCAGGTAGTGGTCGCGTCCATCCCAGGGCAGCACCACGTCGGCGTTGAGCGCCACGGCGGGACCCACGAGTTGGTCGATGAGTTGGACCGTCAGCAGCGGCATGTCCACCGCCGAGACGAATGCCAGCTCATGACCGGCCTCCGCGGCGGCGTGCAGACCGCGCCCGGTCGCCAAGAGTGGACCGACGCCGCGGACCTCGTCGCGCAGCACCTCGGCGTCGAGTGCAGGAAGCGCCTGCCCCGGTGCGGCCACTACGAAAACCGGCGCACAGCGGCGCTTGAGAATGGCCACCATGTGCTCGACGAGGGTGCTGCCCGCATAGGGAAGCGTGGCCTTGTCCCGGCCCATACGGCGAGAAGCCCCGCCCGCCAAAATGATCGCGGCAAGGCCCACGGTGGTCGTCATGGCTCAGACGTTAGTCGACCATCCAGGTGTCTTTACCCCGAAGCAGCGACTGCAACGCGGTCGTGTCGTGCGGTTGGCCTTCCCTGGCCGCGACGACCTGCTGGCGGGCAGCGTCGTCGTAGGTCGGCCTGTGGACCTGTCGGAACACGCCCATCACCATGTGTTCGAGGTTCTGCTCGGAAAGTCGCGACAGCGCGAACGCATACGCCGAGTCCTGGTTGTGCGCGTCGTGCACGACGATCTCCTCGGCCGACACATCGGCGGTCTTGGCGACCTCGAGGCCGTAGCCGGACTTCACCACGCAGTACTCGCCGTCGGCGCCGAAGACCACCGGCTCACCGTGGGTGAGGTTGATCAGGCGCTCTTCAGCACCCTCCTTGCGCAGCGCGTCGAACGAGCCGTCGTTGAAGATCGGGCAATCCTGCAGGATCTCGACCAGCGCGGCGCCGCGGTGCGCGGCCGCAGCACGCAGCACCTCGGTGAGGCCCTTGCGGTCGGAGTCCAGCGCGCGGCCGACGAACGTGGCGTCGGCGCCCAGCGCCAGCGACACCGGGTTGAACGGGTAGTCCAGCGAGCCCATCGGGGTGGACTTCGTGATCTTGCCGACCTCCGACGTCGGCGAGTACTGGCCCTTGGTCAGCCCGTAGATCCGGTTGTTGAACAGCAGAATCGTAAGGTTGACGTTGCGGCGCAGCGCATGGATCAGATGGTTGCCACCGATCGAGAGCGCGTCGCCGTCGCCGGTGACCACCCACACCGAAAGGTCCTCGCGCGCCAGCGCCAGCCCGGTCGCGATGGTGGGCGCGCGGCCGTGGATGGAGTGGAAACCGTACGTCTCCAGGTAGTACGGGAAGCGACTCGAGCAGCCGATACCGCTGACGAACGCGATGTTCTCGCGCCGCAGACCCAGCTCGGGCAGGAAGTTGCGGATGGTGTTGAGGATGACGTAGTCACCGCAGCCCGGGCACCAGCGAACCTCCTGGTCGCTGGTGAAATCCTTGCCCTTCTGCGGCTGGTCGGTCGTGGGCACCCCACTGGTGCCCGATGTCAGGCCGAGATCAGCTCCAACCAGATCTGTCATGCGTTCGCTCCCACACCAGTCGCGTCGGCTGCTTCGGCCTCGATGGTGGCCGCCGCCAGCCGCGCGAACTTGGTCTTGTCAGTTTCCTTGTCGCCCAGTGTTCCCTCGAGCGCGGCGTCGATGATGCCTTCCACCTCGTCGGCCAGGAACGCCATACCTTCCACCTTGGTCACCGACTGGATGTCGACCAGGAACTTGCCGCGCAGCAGCAGCGCCAGTTGGCCAAGGTTCATCTCCGGCAGCACGACCTCGGGGTAGCGTCGCAGCACCTCACCCAGGTTGGCCGGTAGCGGGTTCAGGTTGCGCAGGTGCGCCTGCGCGACCTTGATCCCGCGGCGCCGGGCGCGCCGGCACGCCTCGCCGATGGGGCCGTAGCTGCTGCCCCAGCCCAGCATCAGCAGTTCGGCATCACCGGTCGGGTCATCGACCTCGATGTCGGGCACCTTGATGCCGTCCACCTTGGCCTGCCGCAGCCGCACCATCAGATCGTGGTTCTTCGGCTCGTAGGAGATGTTCCCCGAGCCGTTGGCCGCCTCCAGCCCGCCGATGCGGTGTTCCAGACCGGGCGTACCGGGGACGGCGAACTGACGTGCCAGGGTCTCCGGATCGCGTGCGTACGGTTGGAACGGCTCACCGGATTTGGCGAAGGTGTGCTCGATCGCCGGGTACGTGTTGACGTCTGGAATGCGCCATGGCTCAGAGCCGTTGGCGATCGCGCCGTCGGACAGGATCATCACCGGCGTGTGATAGGTGACCGCGATGCGGACGGCCTCCATGGCCACCTCGAAGCAGTCGGACGGCGAGCGCGGCGCGACGATCGCAACCGGCGACTCACCGTTACGCCCGAACATCGCCTGCAGCAGGTCGGCCTGCTCGGTCTTGGTCGGCAGGCCGGTGGACGGGCCACCGCGCTGCACGTCGATCACGATCAGCGGTAGTTCGGTCATCACCGCCAGGCCGATGGCTTCGGACTTCAGCGAGATCCCCGGTCCCGACGTGCTGGTGACGCCGAGCGCGCCACCGTAGGAGGCGCCGATTGCCGCACCGATCCCGGCGATCTCGTCTTCGGCCTGGAAGGTCAGCACGTTGAAGTTCTTGTGCTTGGACAGCTCGTGGAGGATGTCGGACGCCGGGGTGATCGGATACGTGCCGAGCACGACCTGTACGTCGGCCAGCTGGCCGGCGGTGACGATGCCGTACGCCAGCGCGGTGTTCCCCGAAATCTGGCGGTACTCACCGGATTTCAGCTTGGCGGGCGCCACCTCGTAGGTGCTGGCGAACGCCTCGGTGGTCTCACCGTAGTTCCAGCCCGCCTTCAGCGCCAGCACGTTGGCTTCGGCGATGTCGGGCTTGCGGGCGAACTTCTCGCGGATGAAGGCCTCGCTGTGCGACAGCTCGCGGCCGTACATCCACGACAGCAAGCCGAGCGCGAACATGTTCTTGGCGCGCTGGCCATCCTTCTTCGACGCGCCGATGGACTCCACCGCGCCGAGGGTCAGCGTGGTCATCGCAACGGGCTGGACGACGTAGTCGGACAGTTCGTCGCTTTCGAGCGGGTTGGACTCGTAGCCGACCTTGGCGAGGTTGCGCTTGGTGAACTCATCGGAGTTGGCAATGATCAGGCCACCGCGGGGAAGGTCGGAAACGTTCGCTTTGAGCGCGGCGGGGTTCATCGCAACCAGCACGTCCGGGCGGTCGCCGGCGGTGAGGATGTCGTAGTCGGCGATCTGGATCTGGAACGACGAAACCCCGGGCAGCGTGCCCTGGGGGGCTCGGATCTCGGCAGGGTAATTCGGTTGCGTGGCAAGGTCGTTGCCGAACAGCGCGGCCTCGGTGGTGAATCGGTCACCGGTGAGCTGCATACCGTCGCCGGAGTCACCGGCGAACCGGATGACGACTTTCTCTAGCTTCTGCCGAGTTCCTGGACTGGCGCTGTTGCCGTTGGCCCCCACTCGCCTGCCTCTCTTGTTTGTGGACCGACGAACGTCGTTTGCGTCGCCGTCAGCATGACCCGCGCCGTCAGACGTTCACCCAAAATTTTTTATGTCACTGCCAGTACCGATTATTGCACTTTCCTTAGGTAGGCCTACACCGGACTCGCGGGGGACACTCGGACCAGGGTAGCCCAAACGCGCTGCTCACATGTGTGGGGGGTGCTCTCGTGAGACAAAACTGTGCTTTTCGTCACCCCGTGAGGCGCCGCCATTTCTAAGGAAATGGTTACCGGGCAGTAGCAGCTGGCTAGCACGCCGCCTTCGGGTCGACGACCGGCGCGGCGCTTCGCTACGCGAGCCGCTCGGCTACCGCCGCGGCGCGCCGCTCATGCCAGCGCAGACGCAGGAGCAGCAGGTTCTGGTGCGCGCGGAACCCGGCCGAAAGCGGATCACGCCACGCGCGCGTACGAGCCTTCGATGCGGTTTCAAGATCCACGAATCCATTGTGCCGGTTCGCTGCGACAGCGGCGAGTCCAACAGGTGTGGGCTGCGTCCTAGGCTGGACACATGCCGTCGAGCAGAGGACGCGCCGACGCTGGCGCCGTGATCGGGCGGGAGCGGGCGTAATGGGCCGGGTCACCGCGCGGCGCCGGGTTCAGCACGTGACCGCGGCGGACGCCATCGCCCGACCGGACACGCTGGTGGTCGAAGAGCCGCTGGAGATCCGGGTCAACGGCACCCCGATCACCGTCACCATGCGCACACCCGGCTCCGATATCGAACTGGCGCAGGGCTTTCTGCTCACCGAAGGGGTGATCGCGCATCGCGAGGACGTGCTGACCGTGCGCTACTGCAGGGGCACCAGCCCGGATGAGTCCGGAGTCGCGGCCAACACCTACAACGTGCTCGACGTCACGCTGGCGCCCGACGTCGCGATGCCTGACGTCGATGTGACCCGCAACTTCTACACCACCTCCTCATGCGGGGTGTGCGGTAAGGCCTCGCTGGAAGCGGTGCAGTTGAGCAGCCGACACTGCCCCGGCGACGACCCGTCGACCGTCACCGCGCGGACCCTGACGAGCCTGCCCGCCCTGCTGCGCGACGCGCAGAAGGTATTCGCCAGCACCGGCGGCCTGCACGGCGCCGCGCTGTTCGACACCGATGGCGCCACGCTCGCGGTCCGGGAAGACATCGGCCGCCACAACGCCGTCGACAAGGTGCTCGGGTGGGCGCTGGAGCACGACCGGATTCCGCTCGGCGGCACGGTGCTGCTAGTCAGCGGACGCGCATCGTTCGAGCTGACGCAGAAGGCGGTGATGGCCGGTGTCCCGGTGCTGGCCGCGGTGTCGGCACCGTCGTCGCTGGCGGTGGATTTGGCCAGCCAGTCCGGGCTGACGCTGGTGGCTTTCCTGCGCGGCGACTCGATGAACGTCTACACCCGGCCGGACCGGGTCCTGCGCTAAGGGGTTAAACGGACTAGGCGCTCTTGTCGCGGCGTTCGTTACGGGACGGCTTGCGCGGCACGATGGTCGGCAGCACGTTGTCCTGAACCGTCTCCTTGGTGACGACGACCTTGGCGACATCGTCGCGGCTGGGGATGTCGTACATCACCGGCAGCAGCACTTCCTCCATGATCGCGCGCAGCCCACGGGCGCCGGTGCCGCGCAGGATGGCCTGATCGGCGATGGCCTCCAGCGCGTCGTCGGTGAACTCCAGCTCCACGCCGTCCATCTCGAACAGCCGGGTGTACTGCTTGACCAACGCGTTCTTGGGCTGAGACAGGATCTGCACCAGCGAATCCTTGTCCAGGTTGGTGACCGAGGCCACGACCGGCAGCCGCCCGATGAACTCCGGGATCAGACCGAACTTGATCAGGTCCTCGGGCATCACTTCGGCGAAGTGGTCCTGGGTGTCGATCTCGGCCTTCGAGTGCACCTCGGCGCCGAAGCCCAGCCCGCGCTTGCCGACGCGGTCGGAGACGATCTTCTCCAACCCGGCGAACGCACCCGCCACGATGAACAACACGTTGGTGGTGTCGATCTGGATGAACTCCTGATGCGGATGCTTGCGTCCGCCCTGCGGCGGCACCGACGCCTGCGTGCCCTCGAGGATCTTCAGCAGCGCCTGCTGCACACCCTCACCGGAGACGTCGCGGGTAATCGACGGGTTCTCGCTCTTGCGGGCGATCTTGTCGACCTCGTCGATGTAGATGATCCCGGTCTCGGCGCGCTTGACGTCATAGTCGGCGGCCTGGATCAGCTTGAGCAGGATGTTCTCGACGTCCTCGCCGACGTAGCCGGCTTCGGTCAACGCCGTGGCGTCGGCGATGGCGAACGGAACGTTGAGCATCTTGGCCAGCGTCTGCGCTAGGTACGTCTTGCCGCAGCCGGTGGGGCCCAGCATCAGGATGTTGGACTTGGCCAACTCGACCGGCTCGGAGCGGGAGTCACGAGTCTTCTCGGAGGCCTGGATGCGCTTGTAGTGGTTGTAGACCGCTACGGCCAGGGTGCGCTTCGCGGTGTCCTGGCCGATGACGTAGCCCTCGAGGAAGTCGCGGATTTCAGCCGGCTTGGGAAGCTCGTCGAGCTTTACGTCGTCGGCGTCGGCGAGTTCCTCTTCGATGATCTCGTTGCAGAGGTCAATACACTCATCGCAAATGTAGACCCCTGGTCCCGCAATGAGTTTCTTGACCTGCTTTTGGCTTTTGCCGCAGAACGAGCACTTCAGCAGGTCACCGCCGTCTCCGATGCGCGCCATGGTGGTGGGATCCTACTTTCCTCGCAGTCGGTACTGAATCTTCTTGTGGTTGTCGCCGAGCTTTCTGGGGAGTTGACTCGACGCTACCCGTTTGTTCCCGCACGGTGCGACCGATAAAGCCGAATCGCGTGGTTGGTATTTAGCTGTGTCGCGCCAACATATCGTCTGAGGCCGCCGATCGCCGACCGGAACGCACACTGTGTCCCTGGCGTGTCGCCGCCGTTATCGCTTCGGGAGCCGTCCGACACCAAAGTACCCGTCGGCGAGCAGATATCCAGCGCGCGGGCTCAGCGCCTGCCCGGGCCTCCCGGACCAACCGGGCCGGGACCCACCGGGCCTGGTCCCACCGGCCCGGGGCCAACCGGGCCGACCACTCCCCCGACGCCGACCGGGCCTGCCGGGCCCAAAACGGGGTTCGGGCCGTAGATCGGTGTCGGGTTCAGATATACGTCGACGGCCGAATACGGGATGCACTGGTTGGTGTAGACGTCCCAGTACGTCCCCGCCGGGCAGGGTTCTTCTTGGGCGTGGCTCGCCGCCGGCGACGCTACGTGAAGCGCCAAACCCACGGCACACGCGGCCATGGCGCCGCCGAGTCGTGTCCCCACCTGCATCACGCTCTCCTGCCGTCTGATCCCCCGGATGGCTGCCGGAAAAGAGTGCCACACGGCGGGTCCGCGACGAAGGTAAACGACGCGATTGAAACTCAGGCGGTCTGCGCCGAGAGCTTGCGGTACTCCAGCACCGTGTCGATGATCCCGTACTCCTTGGCGTCCTCGGCCGTGAGGATCTTGTCGCGGTCGGTGTCCTTGCGGATCTGCTCCGGCGTCTTGTCGGTGTGACGGGCCAGCGTCGTCTCCATCAACGTCCGCATCCGCTCCACCTCGGCGGCCTGGATCTCCAGGTCGGAGAACTGGCCTTGGATGACGCCCGACAGCGCCGGCTGGTGGATCAGGACGCGGGCGTTGGGCAATGCCATGCGCTTACCCTTCGTGCCTGCGGCCAACAGCACAGCCGCGGCCGACGCCGCCTGCCCGAGGCACACGGTTTGGATGTCGGCGCGCACGTACTGCATGGTGTCGTAAATCGCCATCAACGAGGTGAACGAGCCACCGGGTGAGTTGATGTACATGGTGATGTCGCGGTCGGGATCCAGCGACTCCAGCACCAGCAGCTGGGCCATGATGTCGTTGGCCGACGCGTCGTCGACCTGCACGCCGAGGAAGATGATGCGCTCTTCGAAGAGCTTGTTGTACGGGTTGGACTCTTTGACGCCGAAGCTCGAGTGCTCGATGAACGACGGCAGGATGTAGCGGGCCTGCGGCGCAAGGCGGGGATCAAGAGACGGATGGATGTGATCGGTCATTTGTCTAGTCCTGCTCCCGGTCCTTGGCCGTTGACTGACGCGCTGGTGATGATGTGGTCGACGAACCCGTACTCCAGCGCTTCCTGTGCGGTGAACCAGCGGTCACGGTCGGAGTCGGCCTCGATGCGTTCGACGGTCTGCCCGGTGAACTCGGCGTTGAGCCGGAACATCTCCTTCTTGATGACCGCGAACTGCTCAGCCTGGATGGCGATGTCGGAGGCGCTGCCCGTCACACCGCCGAGCGGCTGGTGCATCAGGATGCGCGCATGCGGCAGGGCGAAACGCTTGCCCTTGGTTCCGGCGGCGAGCAGAAACTGCGCCATCGACGCGGCCATGCCCATGCCGTAGGTGGCGATGTCGCACGGCGCGAGCACCATGGTGTCGTAGATCGCCATGCCGGCGCTGATAGAGCCGCCCGGTGAGTTGATGTAGAGCGAAATGTCCTTGGTGGGGTCCTCGGCGGCCAGCAGCAGAATCTGCGCGCACAGCCGGTTGGCGATGTCGTCGTCCACCTGCGAACCCAGAAAGATGATCCGCTCGGACAGCAACCGCTCATACACCGAGTCGACCAGGTTGAGCCCGTGGCCGTTCGACCGCATGTCAGTCACGACTGGTACCTGCTTTCTGTCAAAGTCTCGTTCTCACCGACACTAACCAACAGACGCCGTTGCGCAGTCCTCAGAGGGGCCGCGTTCGCTCACAGCGTCACTTGGCGTCGGCGGGTTCCTCGTCGGCTTCGGTTGCGTCGGCTTCGGTTGCGTCGGCTTCGGGTGCGTCGGCTTCGGGTTCTTCGTCGGCGGCTTCCGTCTCCGCCTGCTCACCGGTGCGGCCGAAGAACTCCGTGGTGTCGATCTCGGTGCCGTCGGTGTCGGTGACGGTGGCGCCCTGCACGACGGCGGCCACCGCCAGCCCGCGTCGCACATCGGCGAACATCGCCGGCAGCTGGTTGTTCTGCTGCAATGCCTGCAGCAGCTGCTGTGGCTCCATGCCGTACTGCTGTGACATCAGCACCAGGCGTTCGGTGATGTCGTTCTGGCCGACCTGGACCTCGAGTTTGTCGGCGATCGCGTCCACCAGCAGCTGCGTCTTGATCGCCTTCTCCGCGTTGGTGCGGTTGTCGGCGTCGAACTCTTCGCGGCTGGTCCCTTGGGCCTCCAGCGCTTCGGCGAAGCGGTCCTCGTCGTGGTCGAGGTTGTGGATCGCGCTGTGCAGGGTGTCGTCAACCTGAGCCTGAACGACGTTCTCCGGCAGCGGCACCTCGACCTGCTCGAGCAGGGTCTCCAGCGTCTTGTCGCGAATCTGCTCGGCCTGCTGCACCCGCTTGGTGCGCTGCACCTGCTCCCGCAGGCTGGCACGCAGCTCCTCGATCGTGTCGAATTCGCTTGCCAGCTGGGCGAAGTCGTCATCGGGCTCGGGCAGTTCGCGTTCCTTGACCGATTTGACGGTGACGGTGACCTGAGCGTCCTTGCCGGCGTGCTCGCCCGCGGCCAGCTTGGTGGTGAAGACTCGGCTCTCGCCTTCCTTGAGCCCGACGATCGCCTCGTCGAGGCCTTCGATCAGCTGTCCGGAACCGACCTCGTGCGACAGGCCTTCGGTCGCGGCCTCGGGCAGCTCCTCGCCGTCGATCGACCCCGACAGATCGATGGAGACGAAGTCGCCGTTCTGCGCGGCGCGGTCTACCCCGGTCAGCGTGCCGAAGCGGGCGCGCAACGACTGCAGTTCGGCGTCGACTTCCTCGTCGGTGACCTCGATGGGGTCGACGGTGATCGTCAGCGCGGTCAGGTCGGGCAGCTCGATGTCGGGACGGACGTCGACCTCGGCGGTGAAGACCAGGTCCTCGCCGTACGCCTTCTTGGTGATCTCGATCTCGGGCTGCCCGATCGGGTTCACCTGCGTCGTGGTCACCGCCTCGGTGTAGCGGCCGGGCACCGCGTCGCTGACCACCTGGTCCAGCATCGCTTCGCGGCCGACGCGGGCTTCGAGCAGCTTGCGGGGCGCCTTACCGGGGCGGAAGCCGGGCAGCCGCACCTGCTTGGCGAGCTGCTTGAACGCGCGGTCGAACTCGGGCTCGAGCTCAGTGAAGGGCACCTCCACGTTGATGCGAACCCGGGTCGGGCTCAACTTCTCGACGGTGCTCTTCACGTTCATGCTCCTCGTTTTCTGGTGTGGTCCGTGTTGCAGTCGGGGTGACAGGATTTGAACCTGCGGCCTTCCGCTCCCAAAGCGGATGCGCTACCAAGCTGCGCTACACCCCGTCTTCTGCTCGGCCGTCCGGAAAACACAGAACGACCACGCGAGATACTACGGGCTGGACACGCGATGCCTTTAATTGGATTTGGTTCCGGTGCCGCCGGTACAGTCTGCTGGTGCTGCACACGCGGGCGTAGCTCAATGGTAGAGCCCTAGTCTTCCAAACTAGCGACGCGGGTTCGATTCCCGTCGCCCGCTCCGATACCGGCTTTCGCGCGCTCGCTGAGAGCGCAATTCCGCGCGGCGCAGCGGCCTTATTGTGGCGTTTTCCCTCGGTAGGCTGAACACCATGAACGCCGTACTGATGGTGCTGGTCGTGCTCGTCATCGTCGCGTTCGGGGTGCTCGTCTACGCGGCGATGAAGGCCTCCGACAAGCGCGGCGCGGCGGCGCTGGACGATGCCAAGGCCGACGCGCGTCGGGTCATCGAGCGCCTCGGCGGCCAGGTGATCAACCTGACCGGCACCGACGAGGCGTCCAAGCAGGCCATGGCCGACGCATCAGAGCGTTACACCGCCGCGGGCTCGCAGATCGAGCAAGCCAACACGGTGCGACAGGCCGCGCTTGCCAAGGAAAGCGCGCTCGAAGGCATGTACTACGTACGCGCCGCGCGCATCGCGATGGGCATGGACCCGGGACCCGAGTTGGAAACGCTAGCGGGTCAGCGGTCGGCGGGCACCGTGACCGAGGACCGTCGCGTCAACTTCGAGGGCCGCGAGATCGAGGCGTCGCCGATGCCGTCGGAGCGCACCCCCAACTACTATCCCGGCGGCCAGGTCGCCGGACGCCCGGTGCCTGCCGGTTGGTACTCCGAACCATGGTGGAAACCGGCGCTGGTCGCCGGCGCGTGGGGTGTGGGCTCGATGCTGCTGTTCAACGCGCTGTTCTCCGGTATGCACGGCACCGGGTATGAACAGGGCTTCGCCCAAGGCTATGACCAGGGTTTCGATCAGGGGATGGGCGGAGACACCGGCGCCGCTGAGGGTGGCGGCTTCGATTTCGGCGGGGACTTCGGCGATTTCGGCGGCTTCTAGTCCGGCGCTTACGTCTGGCAGGTAGGGCACCAGAACACGTTGCGCCCCTCCATCACCGCGGTCCGGATCTCGGTCCCACAGATGCGGCACGGCTCGCCGGCGCGGCGGTAGACATAGGTGCGGGGCCGGTCCGGACCGTACGCGGGCGCGCCATGGTCGTCCTCCGCACGCATCACGATGATCTTGCCGCGGCGCAAACCGACCTTCATCAGCGCGACGAGATCGGTCCACATCGCGTCGAACTCGGCCTCGTCGATCTGCGTGCCCGGGCGGTACGGGTCGATGCGGTGGCGGTACAGCAACTCGTTGCGATACACGTTGCCCACCCCGGCGATCACCGTCTGGTCCATCAGCAGCGAGCCAATCGCCCTGCGCGACTTGCGGATTCGCTCCCACGCCAGCGAGCCGTCGGCGTCGCGGCGCAACGGATCGGGACCCAGCCGCGCGATCACGTCGTCGATCTCGGCTTCTTCGATCACCTCGCACACCGTCGGCCCACGCAGATCGGTGCCGTATTCCTCGCCGATCATCCGCATCCGCACCTGCCCGACCGGCAGCGGCATCGGCAGCCGCATCTCGGTGAAGGTTCCGTACAGCCCAAGGTGCACGTGCACCACCCGACCGCCTTCGTAGTGGTGAAACAGATGCTTGCCCCACGCGGTCGCTTTGCGCATCACCCGCCCGTTCACCGCGGCGGCCCCGTCGGCGAACCTGCCCTGCGGGCTGGACACCAGCACCGGCGCCCTGGCGTAGCGGCGCTGATGTAACCGGGCCAGCCGGTGCAGGGTGTGGCCTTCTGGCATTCCTAGGCGCCGGGCACAGGCGGCGCGACGTGGGTGCGCTCGTACTCGGACAGGATGTCGATACGCCGTTGGTGGCGTTCGGCCTGCGACCACGGTGTGCTGAGGAACGCGTCGACGATCGCGAGCATCTCGTCTTCGGTGTGCATGCGCCCGCCGATGCCGATCATCTGCGCGTTGTTGTGCTCGCGCGCGAGCTTGGCCGTCTCGACGCTCCAGCCCAGCGCGCACCTGATCCCGGGAACCTTGTTGGCCGCGATCTGCTCGCCGTTGCCCGAACCGCCGAGCACGATGCCCAGGCTGCCCGGGTCGGCGACCGTCTTCTCGGCGGCCGCGATGCAGAACGCCGGGTAGTCGTCGACGGCGTCGTAGGTGTAGGCCCCGCAGTCCACCGGCTCATGCCCGTTGGCCTTCAGGTGCTCGATGATCCGCTGCTTGAACTCGAAGCCCGCGTGGTCGGCTCCCAGGTAGACGCGCATGGCGGTCACCCTACTTCGGTGTTCGCGAAGTGAACATGAGGGTCGCGCCTTCCCGCTTCCCAACGACCCCGGTGTACGTCTCGCGAAACGTCGCGCGCGGAAAGGTCAGTCGAAGCTCGGCTCCTCGGTGCGGCTGCGCTTGAGTTCCCAGAAGTGCGGGTACGACGCGAACGTCACCGACGCGTCCCACAGCTTGCCGGCTTCCTCACCACGCGGGATCTTCGAGAGCACCGGGCCGAAAAAGGCGACCCCGTTGACGTGGATCGTCGGCGTGCCGACATCCTCGCCGACGGCGTCCATGCCCTCGTGGTGGCTCTTGCGCAACGCCTCGTCGTACTTGTCGGTGTCGGCGGCTTCGGCCAGTTCGGCAGGCAGACCCACCTCGGCCAGGGACTCCTTGATGACGGCATCAAAGTCCTTGTTGTCCTGGTTGTGGATCCGGGTTCCCATTGCGGTATACAGCGGTTCGAGAACCTCCCGACCCTTGGCCTGCTCGGCTGCGATCGCGACACGCACCGGGCCCCACGCCTTCTTCATCGCCTCCTGGTAATCCTCGGGCACATCGCGGCCCTCGTTGAGCACCGCGAGGCTCATTACACGGAAGTTCACCTCGATATCGCGGACCTTCTCGACCTCGAGGATCCAGCGCGAGGTGATCCAGCACCACGGGCACAGCGGATCGAACCAAAAACCGGCCGATGATTTTTGGCTGGACTTCTCGGCCATCAGGGCGTCCTCTCGTTGACTGTGATCCGTTCAGCACAACTGCGTAGATGTGAAACGTGTTCCCCAAGCATGACGGACCAATCGGAGCCACATTAGAAACGCCTTAGTGTGCAAACAGTTATCAAACCGTGTTTCCGATGTGACTGCTGTAAAGAATCGTTACCAAAGTGAATAAACATGTTAATCGAACCGCCCAGACGTTCGCGCTGCTCATCGGCGCGACCGCCGCCGCGGCCCTGCTCGCGGCACCCGCCCACGCCGACCCGGTCGATGACGCGTTTCTGGCCGCGCTTCGCGGCGCGGGCATGACCGTCGTCAATCCGGTGGACATGGTCGCCCTCGGCGAATCGGTATGCCCGCTGCTCGTCGAACCCGGCAAGGACCTCGCGAAGGTGTACGCGCGGGTGACCGACAGCGGTGTCCCGCCGGGCATCGTCGCGTTCTTCACGGGCGTCGCGATCTCGTCGTACTGCCCGCAGATGCTGGCTTCGGTCGGTAACGGCACGGTGCTGGACTGGCTGCCCGCGGCACGGGCGATCCCGGGCATCTAGCGCAGCGGCGGGCGACGCCGCGCCAGCCGATAAGTTGGTTGGGTGGCCTTACCCAACCTGACCCGCGACCAAGCCGTCGAGCGCGCTGCGCTCATCACCGTCGACAGCTACCGCATCGCCCTAGACGTCACCGACGGTGACGGTAACCCCGGCGAACGCACCTTCCGCTCCACCACCACCGTCGAGTTCGACGCGCTGCCCGGCGCCGACACCTACATCGACCTCGCAGCCGACACCATTCACCGCGCGACGCTCAACGACCGCCCCATCGACGTCTCCGGGTACGACGAATCCACCGGCATCCCGCTGACCGGGCTTGCCAAGCACAACGTGCTCGTCGTCGAAGCGGACTGCCGCTACTCCAACACCGGTGAGGGTCTGCACCGCTTCGTCGACCCGGTCGACGATGAGGTGTACCTGTACTCGCAGTTCGAAACCGCCGACGCCAAGCGGATGTTCGCGTGTTTCGACCAACCCGACCTCAAAGCCGCCTTCGACATCGCCGTCACCGCCCCATCGCACTGGGAAGTGGTGTCCAACGGCGCCACCCTGGGCATCGAGAACGACGGAAAAGCCAAGCGGCACAGCTTTACTGTGACGCCGCGGATGAGCACCTACCTGGTGGCGTTGATCGCCGGACCGTACGCGCGCTGGGATGACACCTACTCCGACGAGCACGGTGACATCCCGCTCGGCCTGTTCTGCCGCAAGTCGCTGGCCGAGTTCATGGACGCCGACCGGCTGTTCAGCGAAACCAAGCAGGGATTCGACTTCTACCACCGCAATTTCGGCATCCCTTACGCGTTCGGCAAGTACGATCAGCTGTTCGTGCCGGAGTTCAACGCCGGAGCGATGGAGAACGCGGGCGCCGTAACGTTCTTGGAGGACTACGTCTTTCGTAGCAAGGTGACCCGGGCGTCCTACGAGCGTCGCGCAGAAACACTGCTGCACGAGATGGCGCACATGTGGTTCGGTGACCTGGTCACCATGGTTTGGTGGGATGATCTGTGGCTCAACGAATCCTTCGCGACGTTCGCCTCGGTGCTGTGCCAGGCCCAGGCCACCGAGTACACCGAAGCGTGGACCACATTCGCCAACGTCGAGAAATCGTGGGCGTACCGCCAAGATCAGCTGCCGTCGACGCATCCGGTGGCCGCCGACATCCCCGACCTCGCCGCCGTCGAGGTCAACTTCGACGGCATCACCTACGCCAAGGGCGCCAGCGTGCTCAAACAGCTCGTCGCCTACGTCGGCGAGGACGAGTTTCTGGCCGGGCTGCGGAATTACTTCCGCGACCACGCGTTCGGCAACGCCACCTTCTCGGATCTGCTCGGCGCGCTGGAGAAGGCCTCGGGGCGCGACCTGTCGGGTTGGGGGCAGCAGTGGCTCAAGACCACCGGGCTCAACACGCTGCGACCGGACTTCGACCTGGACGCCGACGGCCGGTTCACCCGGTTCGCGATCAGCCAGAGCGGCGCGCAGCCCGGTGCCGGTGAGACGCGGGTGCACCGGCTGGCGGTCGGGATCTACGACGACGACCCGGCCAGCACCGGCAAACTAGTGCGCGTGCACCGCGAGGAGCTCGACGTCGAAGGGTCATTGACCGAAGTGCCAGCGCTGCAAGGGGTTTCGCGCGGGAAGTTCATTCTGGTCAACGACGACGACCTTACGTACTGCTCGCTGCGTCTGGACCCCGATTCGTTGCAGACGGTGCTGACCCGCATCGCCGACATCGCCGAGCCACTCCCCCGCACGCTGGTGTGGTCGGCGGCCTGGGAGATGACCCGCGATGCGGAGCTGACGGCCCGTGATTTCGTGGCGCTGGTCTGCGGCGGTGTGCACGCAGAGACCGAAGTCGGTGTGGCGCAACGGCTGTTGCTGCAGGCGCAGACCGCGCTGAACTCCTATGCCGACCCACAGTGGGCCGGCGACGAGGGCTGGCCCGAGTTCGCCGACCTGGTGCTGGAATCGGCCCGCAACGCCGCGCCCGGCTCGGATCACCAATTGGCCTTCGTCAACGCATTGTGCAGCTCGGTGCTCAGCCCGCGCCACATCGAGGTGCTGTCGGCGCTGCTGGACAGCGACCCGGCCGACAAGGGACTGCCCGGGCTGAACGTGGATACCGACCTGCGTTGGCGCATCGTCACCGCGCTGGCCGCGGCCGGTGGGATCGACAGCGACGGGATGGCGACGCCGTTCATCGACGCCGAGGCGCAACGTGATCCGACGGCGGCCGGACAGCGCCACGCGCTGGCCGCCGCGGCGGCCCGTCCCGAGCTGGCGGTCAAGGAAGCGGCCTGGGAGCAGGTCATCGAGGACGACACGCTGGCCAACGTCACCGCACGATCGATCGTCGGCGGGTTCGTGCAGCCCGGTCAACAGGAGCTGCTGCAACCGTTCCGGGACAAGTACTTCGGCGCGATATCCGGGGTGTGGCAGCGACGTTCCAGCGAGGTCGCGCAGACCGTCGTCATCGGGCTGTACCCGTCCTGGGATGTCAGCCAGGAGGGGCTGGAGGCCGCCGACCGGTTCCTTGCCGACCCCGACCTACCGCCGCCGCTGCGCCGGCTTGTCGTCGAGGGTCGCGCCGGCGTGGAGCGCGCGCTGCGGGCACGCCGGTTCGACTCCGGCTAGCGTCCGGTTCGGGGCGCGAGCGTGCGTGTTCGCGCCCGACACGCCGAGGTTTCGCGGGAGTTTACGCACGCTCACGCGGCATCCTCGTGAGGTGGCAGTCAATCGGAGCCGTCGGGCACGCGCTGCGCGCAAGCGCAAACGTCGACTCGACGCCGTCGACAACGACCTCACGGCCGAACAGTGGGCGGCGATCAAAGCCGCGTGGAACGGTTGCGCCTACTGCGGCGCGAACGAGAGCCCGCTGCAACGCGACTGCGTGATGGCGATTTCGCGGGGCGGGCGCTACACCATCGACAACGTGGTCCCGGCGTGCGCGTCGTGCAATACCAGCAAGTGCAACGAAGAGGTCACCGGCTGGATGCGCCGCAAGCGCCTCGACGAACGTAAGTTCCTGACCCGCTACGTCGAAATCCGGGCCACGTTCGCCGACCAGCGTGCGTAAAGTTCGGCGACAACGCGGCGTGTCGTGTGCAAACACGCACGCTCGCGCCCTAAGCGAGGGGTCAGCGCGGTGAGACGCCCGCGCTCATCACCTCGACGGCCTCGATCAGGCCGTCGATCAGCTTGCCGTCCTTGAACGCTGCTGCGGCGGCCGACACCCCTTTGGGCGCGGAGTCCTCGATACCGCGTCCCTTGACGTCGTTGCCGTACGCCACCTCGATCGCGCGCTGGTTGGGCGAGACCGCGAGCAGCACCGCATTGTCGGGCGTGGGCACCGTAGCCAGGATCTCGCGGGCACCCGCGGCGGTGTCAGCGCCAAGATCGCCGACGTACACCGCGAAGCGTGCCTGGGCGGCGCGGGAGCCGTACTTCAGCGCCTCGTCGAGGAAGACCAGGTCCTTGACGGGAAACGGGTAGGAAAGCGACGGCTCGTCGGGTTCCTTGACCCCAGAGATCCGTCCGCTGCTCGTGACGACCCAACCGAGCGGCAGGTCCGCCGATTCGATTGTCGTAACTTCACCACTTGCCACTGGCGCCGCCTCCTACGGTGAACGGGTGTGACTCATGGCCGCCATGGCCATGGACAGCGGGTTCATCGGACGCCCACAGGATCGGTTCGTGCGTCCAGTTCTCGGACATCTCGTAAGTCTCCAGGTGCGCCTTCTTGCCCCGCCCCCAGACCAGCGCAGCAAGCACAGCGGTCAGCGCCAGCGGCACCAGGATCACTATCGCGTATGAAGTTGCGTCGCTCACGTCGCAAACCGTATACCAGCCGCGATCATGCCGCGCCTTCGCCCAGGTATCGCACCCATGACGGATCGAGGTCCTTCACCGATGACAGCAGCCGCCAGTGCTGTCCCTTCGGCGGCAGCGGAACCGAACGCAGCGTCCAGCCCAGCTCGCCGAGCAACCGGTCGGCCTTGCGGTGATTGCACGTCGAACACGCGGCCACGCAGTTCTCCCAGGAGTGGTCGCCGCCGCGGCTGCGCGGCACCACGTGGTCGACGGTGTCGGCCTTACCTCCGCAGTAGGCGCAGCGAAACCGGTCGCGATGCATCAACGCCGCCCGGGTCATCGGGATGCGGGCCCGGTAGGGCACCCGCACGTAAGCCTTCAGCCGGATCACCGAGGGCACGACGATGGACCGGGTGGCGGAGTGGATGACCGGCCCGGCCGGGTCGTCGTGCACGACGTCGGCTTTTCCGCACATCAGCATGATGACCGCCCGCCGCATGGGCAGAGCGGTCAACGGTTCGTAGGTGGCGTTCAGCAGAAGGACTCGGCGACGCCCCCAAAAGGAGCCGTCGCTGCTACTTGGTGGATGGGTTTCGACGCTGTGCAGAACACGCGTCTGGGCGCGCGATGCCGCGGCCCCGGACAAGCCCGCTCTTCTGGACGGGCCTTTCTTGCGATGCGCCATACGTCCTCCGACGGACAGTAAACCCTTGTTTCGCGCCGATCGCACGGTCTTTCTCCCCGTGTTCGCAGGTCAGTCCGATGAACAACCGGTGGCCGACCGTCTGACCAGCCACATCGGGCGACAAGACACAATGGGGGCGTGACCCAGTCCCAACGATCGTTCTACGACGAGGTCGGTGGCCACGAGACGTTCCGCGCGATCGTGTCGCGCTTCTACCAACTCGTGCGCGACGACGAGATCCTCTACCCGCTCTACCCGGAAAACGACCTGGACGGCGCCGAGGAGCGGCTGCGGATGTTCCTCGAGCAGTACTGGGGTGGACCGCACACCTACTCCGAGCGGCGCGGCCATCCTCGGCTGCGGATGCGCCACGTCCCCTACCGCATCGGCTACCTCGAGCGCGACGCCTGGCTGCGCTGCATGCACACCGCGATCGCGGAGATCGACTCCGAGACGCTTGACGACGTCCACCGCAAGCAGCTGCTGGGCTATCTGGAAATGGCGGCCGACTCGCTGGTCAACGCGCCGTTCTGATGCCCGCGCGCTGGTGGTCTTCGGCCGTCTTCTATCAGGTGTATCCACGGTCGTTCCGTGACAGCGACGGCGACGGTGTCGGCGACCTCGACGGCGTCACGGCCCGGCTGGACCATCTGCATTGGCTTGGCGTCGACGCGATCTGGCTCAACCCGGTGATGGTGTCGCCGATGGCCGACCACGGCTACGACGTGGCCGACGCGCGCGACGTGGATCCGCTGTTCGGCGGCCTTGGCGCGCTGGACCGGCTCATCGAGGCCGCCCACCGGCGCGGCATCAAGATCACCATGGACCTGGTACCCAACCACACCAGCTCACAGCATCCGTGGTTTCAGTCGGCGCTGCGGGCCGGCCCGGGCAGCGTCGAGCGTGAGCGCTACATCTTCCGCGACGGCGCCGGGCCGGACGGCAGCCAACCGCCGAACAACTGGGTGTCGATCTTCGGCGGCCCCGCGTGGACACGCGTAGTCGAACCCGACGGCGCACCCGGGCAGTGGTACCTGCACCTGTTCGATGCCGAGCAACCCGACCTCAACTGGGACAACCCGGAGGTGTTCGAGGATCTCGAGAAGACGCTGAGGTTCTGGATGGAACGCGGCGTCGACGGGTTCCGCATCGACGTCGCCCACGGGATGGCCAAGCCGCCGGGGCTGCCGGACATGGAGGTCGCCAGGGCCGAGATGCTGTTGGCCGATATGGACAAGGATCCCCGGTTCAACAACGACGGTGTCCACGACATCCACCGCCAGATCCGGCGTGTGTTCGACGATTTCGCGCACGCCGTCGCGATCGGGGAAGTCTGGGTCTACGACAACGAGCAGTTCTCCCGCTACGTGCGCCCCGACGAGCTGCACCTGGGCTTCAACTTCCGGCTGCTGCGGGCCCGGTTCGACGCGGCCGGCATACGCGAAGCGATCGAAAACTCCATGGCCGCTGCGGATCTGGTGGACGCCACGCCCACCTGGACGCTGTCCAACCACGATGTCGACCGCCCGCCGACCCGGTACGGCGGCGGGCAGCTCGGGCTGTCGCGGGCGTTGGCGATGACGCTGGTGATGTTGGCGTTGCCCGGGGCGGTGTTCGTCTACAACGGCGAGGAACTCGGGTTGCCCAACGTCGACCTGCCCAACGAGGCACTGCGTGACCCGATCTGGGAGCGGTCGGGACGCACACAGCGCGGACGCGACGCATGCCGGGTGCCGATGCCCTGGGATGGTGACGCGCCGCCGTTCGGGTTCTCCACCAATCCCGACACGTGGCTGCCGGTTCCGCCCGAGTGGGCGGCGCTGACGGTCGAGAAGCAGGTCGACGACCCCGATTCCACACTGTCGTTGTTCCGTCGCGCCATCGAATTGCGCTGCACCCGCGATGAATTTGACGGCCGAGCGGTCTTATGGCTGGACTCCCCCGGCGACAGTGTGGTGTTCGCGCGCGACGGTGGCTTGGTGTGTGCGCTCAATACCGGTGACACCGCCATCGCGCTGCCTGACGGCGAGTTGCTGTTGGCCAGCGCCCCACTGGTTGACGGCAAGCTGCCCCCGAACACCGCCGCCTGGCTCTCCCGGTCTTAACCGCGAGCAGATGCAGAAGCGTGTGAAAACGCGCTCAGGAACAACCCTTTGCGTCTGCTCGCCGGAATTGGGATCACGGAGCCGTGGGAGGGAGCAGCATCTGCTGCCATGTCTGACCTTCCGGCGCGTCGCTCGCGAGGTTAGCTTGCGTGTATTTGCGGCCGTCGGGTCCGACATAGGCGCCGGAGTTCGGGTCGTACTGTGCAATCGCTGCCGGCGGTGGCGTTTCGGGTCGAAGTTGCGGAACGGACTGCCCGGACAAGGTCGCGTTGGGGTCGCCCTTCCAGTTGTAGCCGTCGTTGAGAGGCACGTAATTCTCTTCGCTCTCACACATTTTGGCCGTCGGAGCGCGCTTGCCGGGGCGGGCGGCGCAGGGCAGGTTGCGCAGGCCGCGCACGTTGAACTGCGAGTCCTGCGGCACCCGGCAGTACAGGTCACCGGCGGGACGGTCGGGATAGTCGACCTCGCTTGGTGCTCGTCGCTGTTGAGCCGGTAGATATCCGGTCATACAGGGTGGCGGGAGGTTGAGGTTCAGATTGAACGACAGGTAAAGGCCGCGGTAGTCCTGTTTCGTGTCGCGGTTCGCCAGGCCCGCGCCTTGCAGGATCTCCAGCCCCGGTGGAGTCAGCACCAGGAGTTGTTCCAAGTTGGGTTGGTAGGTGACGGCCACGTCGGCGACGCTGACCAGGTTCGCCATCAAAATCGGCAGTGTCGGTTGCACACGATCGAACATGCTGCGAACCTCCTCCGCGGCGTCCGGACCGGTGTCCAAAATGCCCCGCAGCGCCGTGTCCTTTTCCTGCACCTGGCGGGTGATCTGCGCGGTGTTGGCGGCCCAAGCTTGAATCGAGTCGGAGGTGTCGATCTGGGTGTCCAGAATCGGCTGAGACTCGTCGATCAGGGTGGTCAACGCGTCTAGATTGTCGCGCGCATCGATGGCCAGTGTGGTGCTGGATCTGACAATCCGTGACAGTTCGGGACCCAGACCGCCCACGGCGGTGAACGCTTCATCAATGGCCGTCTTCAGGTTGTCGTGCGGAATCGCTTGCAAGCCCCGGTTAGTCGCGCTCAGAAGCGCGTTGATGTCGGCAGGGACCGTTGTGCGGTCAGCGGGTATCACGTCGCCGTTCTTCAGCATCGGGCCACCATCGCTGCGCGGCACGAGCGCGATGAACTGTTCGCCCAGCGCCGTCTGGCTGTGTACGTGCGCATCCAGGTCGGCGGGTATGTCGATGCCGGTCTGCATGGTGAGAACGGCATCCACTCCGGTCGGGCTCAACCGCACATCCTTGACGAGGCCGACCTCGGTTCCGCGGTAGGTGACGTTGGCATTGGAGTAGAGCCCGGCGGCGACGGGCAGGTTCACGGTGACCTGGTACTGGCCCGCGCCGAAAAGAAGATTCGGCACTCTGAGATACGTCAATGCCATGGCGCCGCCGGCGAGCAGGGAGATCACGGCGAAGAACACCAGCTGCAACTGGACTCGTCTGTTGAGATGCATGTTACGGCCCCTGATCCCAGCGGTAAGGCGCCATCAGCGGGTTACTTGCGGTGTAGGGGCTGGGCAGCTGACCGATGGTGCGACCCCATTGCAGCTCCAACTCCGTAAGGTCGCCCTCCCAACGAGTTCCGGTGAACAGTGCCGAGTCCATCCGGCTGAGGGTCAGGTCCGCGACGACGGTGACGTTGGCGTAGTCGCCGCGCATCCAATTGGTCAGGGTTTCCTTCGGGAAGGGGTAGGTGGTCAGCAGGCCGAGCGAACGTGTCAAGGCGGGTCCGGCGTTCGCAAGCGACTCGAGCACCGGGCCGAGGTCTTTGAGTTCCTGAACCAGCGCGCCCCGGGTCTGGTGGACCGAGTCGGACGCCAGTGCGCCGAACTTACCCAACTGGTCGAATACCTCGACAAGGTTGTCGCGCTGGCTGTTCAGGACTGCCAGGCCATCTGGGATCGCTTCGAGAGCCTCGTCGACCACAGGTTTCTGAGCAGCGAACTGTTCGACGAGCCGGTTGAAACTTTCGGTCGCGGAAATGATGTCGTCGGTTTGATCGTTGGTTCGGGCCATGAAGGTGTCCAGCTGCCTCAGCAGGCTCCGCAGGTCATCTTCGCGGCCGGCGAATGCGGTGCTCAACGCCTTGGTGATGTCGTGAACCTGCCCGATTCCACCCCCGTTGAGCAGCAGTGACGCCGCGGCGAGCGTCTGTTCAGTCGATGGGTAAGCGCGGCCGGACGACAATGGAATCAAGGAGCCTTGGCGGAGCCTGCCCTGTGGTGGTGTGTCGGTCGGCGGTGCGAGTTCGAGGTGCAGCGATCCCAGCAGGCTGGTCTGCCCGACCGAGATCGTGGCGTTGGCAGGTACGTTGACGTCACCGTTGAGCCTGATCGTCACCAGTGCGTGCCACGCCTGCCGTTCGATCGTGGTAACGGTGCCCACGTTCACATCGCCGACGCGGACGCGGGAGTTCTGCTGAATGTTGTGCACATCGGGCATCTGCGCCTGGATCGTGAAGGCGCCCGGGCCACGACCTTGAGTGCCGGGCAGTGGAAGGGCGTTCAATCCGCGCCAACCGCACCCGGACAACACTGTGCTCAACACCATCGCTGCCGCCACACCGGCGGTTCGCCACCGGCGTGTCCGCGTCATGGTGCCGCCTCGGGCGGAACCATCATTCCGGGTAACCCGGCGCCCGGATCGGTTTGCCGCCCCGGTTGCTCCGCGCCCGGTATCGCCGCATCAGGCAAAGGGACCTCGGCGGGCAGGGTCGAGGAGTGATCCACCTGCGGTATCGGTTGGGGTGGAACGTAATCCGGCCGCATCCAGTCCTCGCTGTAGGTGACTTCGTTGGGACGTACGCTGGCGCCGACGAATGGGTTGAGCCCGAGCGGCAGAAAGTTGTACTGGCGGTTCTTCACGATCGGCGCCAGATACTGCACACACAGTTTGGACGACTGTTCTGCGTTCAGCCGTGATGCGGCCTGTATCGCGCCGCACAGAAAGGTGATGGGATCGCTGAAGTTGTTGGCCGACAACGCTCCGCTGAGGGTGCCCTGGGCGGGTTGATACGAGTTGATCAGGTTGGCCTGTCCCGTGGGAGCGGCGTGCAGGAACTGCTTGATGTCGTCGATGCTGTCGACCAAGATCTGGGCGACGGACGCCAGCCTGTCTGACGTCGTACCTATGCTTTCGCGGTTGTCCGCAACGAACGTTTTCACTTCACCCACGACGGAATTCAGGTCCTCGATGGCGTGCGCCACTTCGCCGGGTTCGTCGGCCAGCAGTCCCGTGACAGACGCGAGGTTGCTGTTGAGCTGTCGTATCAGCACCGTACTGTCCTGCAACGCCGACACCAGCGAAGACAGATTCTTGACGCTGGTGAACATGTCGTCGCTGTGATCACCGAGAGACGACAGCGCCTGCGAGAGTTCGATGATCGCATCGCGAATCGCCGGTCCCTGCCCCCGCAGGTTCTCAGCCGTGGTGTTGACGAAGGAGCCCAGGGTGCTGACGCCGCCTGTTTCAGTGGGCTGTAGCGCCTCGGTGAGCCGCTCGAGTTGACCGCGGAAGTCGTCCCACTCCATCGGTACCGCAGTGCGGTCTTCACCGATCACCGCATCGTCGGGCAGGGTCGGGCCTGACCGATACGGCGGGGTGAGCTGAATTGACCTCGCTGTCACCAGTGTCGGCGACAGAATCACTGCCTTGACGTCGGCCGGAACGGAATAGGAACCGTCGACCCAGAACGTGATCTTCACCGTCGTGGGTTGCGGTTCGATAGCGTCGATCTTGCCGACAGTGACGCCTCGGATCCGGACGTCGTCGCCGACGAAGACGCCGTTGCTGTTCTGGAAGAACGCCACCACACGGGTGCGGTTCGTCTCGCGCGCGGACCCAATCAACAGGGCCGCCGCGCCGACCAGGCAAACAATCAAGGCCATGAATACGCCGATACGCGTGTGTGCCCTGCTCATCGGTCACCCTGCCCGGAAGCGTGTTCGGCCGACGGCTGCGCCGGAGGCCCTGGTGGCGGTCCGCCCGGCGGTGGTGGTGGCAGGGGTTCACGGTACGGATAGCGCGGATCACCGGGCTTGCCGGTGATGGCGTCGGGCAGCTTCAACCTTGGCTCGCCACCCTGCCCGGTGCGCGGAAAGGGCACCGGCATCGCGGGTGTGCCGGGCTGGCCGACTTGCGGATCGGTACGCTCCGAGGGGGCGAGCACATTCGGATCCAAACCCAAGTCGGAGAAGGCGGCATCGACGAACGGTTGCACGAACTGACCGGGCAACAGGTTGGCGACGTATGCGTTGAAGAACGGCCCGGAGCTCACCGATTCGCTCAGGGCCATCACGTACGCAGATAGGCCGCGGAAGGCTTCCCGCACTTCGGCTTTGCGGTTGTCGATCGTTGCAAGCACCCCGTTCAACTTGTCGAGCGCAGGTTTCATGGTCGACCGGTTCTCCGCGATGAACCCGAGGATCTGCTTGGCCAATGCCGAGATGTTGCCCGAGATCTGGTCCAGTGCAACACTTTGGCTTTGCAGTTGTGCGAGCATGGCGTTGGTGTCGGAGATGAGCCGTACGATTTGGTCGGTACGCCCGGCCAAGACTCCCGTTGCTTTCCGGGCGTTCGCCAGCAGCTGACGCAACTCTGTGTCACGTCGGCTGATGGTTTCGGAGAAGCGGGCGACGCCGTCGACCGCGACCTTCAGCTGAGGTGGGGTGTCGCGTAGCGTCTCGCTCAGCGTTCGCAGCGAGTCGGATAACTGGCCGGTGTCCAGTCCGCTGATGGTCGCCGTCAGGTCGCCGATGGCGTCGGGAAGCTGGTAGGGAGACGTGGTCCGCTCGATCGGGATGGTGCCCGACAACCGCCCCTGCCCGCGCGGCGTAATACCCACAACCTTGTTACCCAGGAGGCCGACGGTCTTGATGGCGGCTTCGGTTCGTTCCCCTAGACGAACATCGTCAGCGACCGAGAAGGTGACCAACACCCCCTCGGGTTCGAGGTCGATACTGCGCACCTGTCCGGCACGAAAGCCCGATACCTGCACTGGGGCGCCGGTCGTCAGACCGCCCGCTTCGTCGAAGTACGCGGAATACGTCGTATCGGAGGCGAAGAACGGTACCTTGGTGAAGTTGAAGGCGCCCACAGTAATCACCGCAACCGCTGTTAGCGCGATGGCTCCGATGATGATGGGGTTGCGTTCTCTGAAGGGCTTCATCGTGGGGTGCACCTGCCTGTGGATTGACCGGCGACTTTGACGTAAACAGGCTGGCCGCCTTTACCGTTCAACTTCAGCACCACATCGCACATGTAGAAGCTGAAGAAGTCGCCATAGATTGCCTGTCTTCCCAGCACGCGGTAAGCGTCCGGCAGTGTCGTGAGCAGGTCGTCGAAGTACTCGTGATCGGCAAGCACGGTTCCTGCAGCACGGTCGGTTTCGGCAACCACCTTCTTTAGCGGCTCGCGGGTCTCAGTGAGCAGACCGGCGATGCTGCTGGCGGCTTCGTTGGCGTGCGCCACACCAGTGCTGAGGTCTTGCTTGCGCTTCTCGAGCCCATGGACAAGCTCCGATAGCGAGTCGACGGCCTTGTCGAATTTGTCGGTGTGATCGCCGAGCGAGGCCAGTACCGTATTCAGGTTGACCACGACCTGCCCAATCAGTTCGTCCCTGTCGGCCAGCGTGTTGGTCAGCGCAGCGGTCTGGGTGAGGATCGACCCGATCGTGGGTCCCTGGCCTTGAAACGCCGAGATCAGCTGCCCCGCCAACGCATTTACTTGATCGGGTTCCAACGCACGAAACAGTGGCCGGAATCCGCCGATCAGCGCGTCGAGGTCGAGTGCCGGCGCGGTTTGGGTCATCGGAATCGTGTCACCCGCGACGAGCTTTTCGGTTCCACCGGCGCCGTCCTCCAATGACAGATAGCGACCTCCGATCAGGTCGTCGTATCGAATAACCGCTCTGCTGCCTTCCGTCAAGATCACGGAGTCATCGGCACTGAATTCGACCAACGCGGTGGAATCATCTTGGATCGCTATGTGTTTCACTTTGCCAACCTCAACGCCGGCGATACGGACGAAGTTGCCGTTCTCCAACCCGGTCACCGTGCTGAAGGCGGCGTTGTAGGTGGTCTCCTCCTGGAATCTCAGCTGCGCGAAGATGGCGATCAGTCCGAATGCACCCAGCGCACACACCACGAAGAAGATCCCCAGGCGGATCAGGAGTCCCCGCAGATTACGTCGCAAGGTAATTCACCTCCTCCATATGGTGCTGGCTGACGGGCGTTGATGCGATCACGATGACGGCGGCGCTTCCTCGGCGGGCCCTGACCCAGGTGGCGGTGGCGGTGGAACACCCGGGTACAGCGGTGTGCCGTCGGATCCGTATTGCGGGGCACCGTAGGGCGGCGCACCGAAGTATGGAAATGGACCGGGAGCCGGACCGCCCGGATAGCGGATGCTCGGCGGCTCGGGCACCGCCCGAGTGACTGGCAGGTAGTTGGCCCAACCGGGGAAACCGATCCCGGGGTTGGGACGGACGTCGAGGCCGGACCCGAACCCGGTGTTGGCCACCAGGTAACGGACAGGCCAGCTCTTCGCGACGTCGGGTAGCGAACCACAACCGGGCTTGCCGCCGGGACCGCCCTTGGCGGCGATGACGGGTAGGTTCTGTGGATACCGGTACGGATCATCGCCCATGAGCAAGGCCGCGTCCATGATGAGCGACTTGCCGTTGCCACCACCGGCGTAGTGCCGCAACCCGTGGTCGAGGGTGTTCTGAGCGCCGACGAGAAGACAGGTCAGTGTCGGGTTGTATTTCATCAACAGGTTCGTCGTCGGCTCGATCAGATTGATGGCTCTGATCAAATTGTCCTTGCTCGCGCCCAGAACGTTTATCCCGCTGCGCGATAGGCCCACAACACCAAGCAGTAGTGCGTCGAGCTGCCCCGCCTGGTCAGTCAGCGTCACGCTCGTGGTGGTCGCGGCGCCAAGGGTATCGATGATGTCCTGCGCGGCGACGCTGTAGGTCTCGCTGACCTTTTCGATTGCGCGCCAGTTCGCACGCATTGTCTCGGATCGCGAATTCAGCGCGATCAGAACGTCATTTGCGGCTGTCGTAGCCTCGCCCATGCGTTCACCCTGGCCGCGCACACCTTCGGCGAACGCCGCCAGAATCGCGTTCAACTTCGCCGGATCGATCTGGTTGATCAACTCCACCAGGTTTTGGAAGACGGTGTTCACCTCGACGGAGACGTTCTTCGACTCCAGCACCGCACCGGCGGAAAGTCGTTGCGGATCCGGATCTCTGGGATACACCAGGTCAACAAACTTCGCCCCGAACAGCGAAGTCGCGTCGATACGGGCTTCGACGTTGGCCGGGATGTACTGGACCTGATCGGGGTCGATCTCTAGTCGAAGGGTCACCGAGTCGGACGCACCGGAGATCATGGCGACCCGCCCGACCTGAACCCCACGCATCTTCACCTTTGCGTACGGTTCCATCACTAGGCCCGCGCGCTCCGAAGTCAATGTGACGGGCACCGTCGGCGTGAATGACCGGTTAAACGCACCCATACAGACAGCTACTGCGACGGTCAATCCGACAACCAGGAACGCAGCCCACCACTCGGATGCGATTCGCGGATTACCCACTCTGGACGACATCGCACTACCCGGAGAAGTTGAAGATGCCGGTCTGGCCGTAGATGGCGAGAGTGACGAACAGAATCAGGAAGCTCGACGCAACCAGTGAGGTACGGGTGGCGCGCCCGACTGCCTCCCCCACCCCGACAGGACCACCGCTAGCCGTGTAACCGTAATAGGTGTGAATCAGCATGATCACCACGGCTTGCATGATTGTGACGGCGAACGATCGCAATACATCGCCGGGAACCAGGAATGTGTTGAAGTAGTGGTTGTACACCCCGGCCGACTGGCCGTAGAACACCGTCGTGCCGAACCGGGCAGCGGTATAGGCCATCAGTAGCGCGACGGAGTAGAGGGGAAGGACGACAATCACCCCTGCCGCCACTCGTGTTGAGGCCAGGTAAGCAATCGAGCGGATACCCATGACCTCCAATGCGTCGATCTCTTCGTTGATCCGCATGGCGCCCAACTGTGCGGTGGCTCCGGCACCTATCGTGGCGGCCATCGCGATTCCCGCTGTGGACGGCGTGATCAGTCGAGTGTTGAGAAAGGCCGACGCGAAGCCGACCAGGGCGTCCACTCCGACCTGGGACAACTGGTTGTAGCCCTGCGCCGCAATGAGCCCACCTGTCGACATGGTCAGGAAGGCGACGACAGCGACCGTGCCTCCGATCACCGCGAGCGCACCGGTTCCGAGGCTCATCGCCGCGACCTGTCGCAACAACTCGGACTTGTACCGGATGAGGACGTCGACGATCGAAATGATTGTCTGGCCGTAGAACCGGGTTTGATCGCCGATTTGTCGCCAGCCGGACCTCGCCCCGTCTACCGCGATCATGGTCCGCGGTAGACGTTGTCGGAGAACGACACCCGCGCTCATTTGGTGACCTCGAACCCGATCGCGGTGACGACGATATTGATGACGAAAAGCAGAACGAACGAGAACACCACCGTTTCGTTGACCGCGTTGCCCACTCCCGCCGGTCCGCCACCGACCGTGGTGCCCTGGTAACAGGCGATCAGACCAGCCGCCAGGCCGAACAGTGTTGCCTTCACCATGGATATCAACACGTCGCTCAGCCCAGTGATGAATGTCATGCCCGCCACGAATGCGCCGGGCGTGACGTGTTGGAAGAACACCGAGAACAAGAAGCCGCCTGTCAGCCCCGTGAGCGTCACCAGGGAAGACAGCAGCAACGCCACCACGGTGGCAGCGAGCACCCGCGGCGCAACCAGGGCCTGCATCGGGTCAATGCCCATGACTCGCAGCGCGTCGAGCTCTTCACGGATGGTGCGTGCCCCTAGGTCGGCACACATGGCCGCCGCACCTGCACCGGCAACGACAAGCACGGTCACGAAGGGGCCGATCTGGTTGACTGCCCCGATCGCGGCGCCGGTGCCGGAGAAGTCGGCGGCTCCGAATTCCATGAGCAGCACATTGAACGTGAAGACGGTCATGACAACCAATGGAATGGACAGCATCAGCGTCGGAATGAGCGACACCCTGGCCACAAACCAGGTTTGCTCCAAGAACTCGCGCCACGCGAACGGTGGTTTGAACAGCGTGACGAACGCATCGAGGGAAAAGGCGCAGAAGTCACCGACGTTGCGCAGCGGCTTCAAGAAGGTGGTGCGCGGTGACCCGGGGGCTTTCTCGGCACGTCCGGTACTCTTCGCCGCCGTTTCGACGTGGTTGACGGCCACGTGTTCACCTGCTCACGGTCGCGGTAGGTGAAGGATCTGGGTGACGGCGATTCTCGTTCGCGGTTCCGGGGGTCACCACGAGCCTCATGCCTTGGCCAGGTGTGAATACGTGGCACGGAGTTCTTTCTTGAGGATCTTGCCGCTCGGGTTCTTCGGTAGTGACTCGACGAAGACGAGGAATTTTGGTCGTTTGTAACCGCCCAACACCTGCCGAGCATGCTTGTCGACGTCTTCGGAGGTAAGCCTCGCACCTTGTTTGGGAACCACTGCTGCGGTGACTGCTTCGATCCAGTGCGGATGCGGTACGCCGAAAACGGCGACCTCCGCGACACCGTCGAGCAGGTAGAGCGCTTCCTCCACTTCCCGGGAGGCAACATTTTCTCCTCCGGTCTTGATCATGTCTTTCTTGCGGTCGACCACGGTGAGATAGCCGTCCTCATCGATCACGCCAAGATCGCCTGAATGAAACCACCCACTGCGGAAAGCGTTGGCCGTCTTCTCTTCGTCGTTGTAGTAACCAAGCGTGGCGTGCGGTGAGCGATGCACGATCTCGCCCACTTCGCCACAGGCAACGTCGACATCGTCCTCGTCGACCACCCGGGTCTCCACATTCAGCGATGGTCGTCCTGCCGAACCAGCACGGGAAAGCTGTTCTTCCGGGCGCAAGATCGTGGCTAGCGGGGCCATCTCGGTTTGTCCGTAGAAATTCCAGAACCGCACGTTCGGCAAGCGCCGGGAAAGTTCCTTGAGTACCTCCACGGGCATCGGCGATGCGCCGTAGTACCCCTTGGCGAGGCTGGACAAGTCTCGCACGTCGAAATCGGGATGCCGCAGTAGGGAGATCCACACGGTGGGTGGACAGAACAGCTTTGTGACCTTCTCCCGCTCAATCGTTTCAAGCAACGCTTCGGCGTCTGGACGCGGCAAGATAATGCTGGTTGCACCGAGATAGACATCGACCGAGAAAAAGCAGTCGAGCTGCGCACAGTGATACATCGGCAGACTGTGCAACTCGATGTCGTCCGAACTCATGCCTCCATCCACAGCACACGAGACGTACTGGCTGATCAACGAACGTGAGGTGAGGACAACCCCTTTGGGGCGAGACTCGGTCCCGGAGGTGTACATCAGGCGCAGCGGGTCGTCGTCTTCGATCAACACATCCGGCGACGTGGCGTCACCGGCATCAATCCAGCCATCGACGTCTTCCCAGTTGCCAGCCGGCGGTGTGTCGGCCAGCCGAATCCAGCCCAGCACAGCGTCGGTGATCTTCGCCGATGACAGCGCCTGCTCGGCAACCGGAGTCAACGCATCCTCGACGACCAGGCTCTTGGCGCCCGCATGGGCGAGGATGAACGCGACCTCGTCGGCGTTGAGCATGAAGTTGATCGGCACCAACACCACACCGACTCGTGCGGTTGCGAATGCCAAAACGGCGAACTGCCAACAGTTATGGGACAAAATGGCGAGCCGGTCGCCTTTGACCAAGCCCCTTGCCGTGAGATTGTTCGCGCATCGATTCACTGCAGCATCGAACTCACGGAAAGTCACTCGGCGGTGGTCAGCAATGACGGCGACCTTGGCTGGGTACCGAAGTGCCGTGCGGCGCAGGAGGTCGCCTAAGCCGTGTTGGCGGGCGCGGGTCACACTGGCCGCAGTCGCTACAGATGAAGCAGTGCTCATCATGACCATCCCCTCCGGGTTTCGGACAGTGCTCACGGCAGACGCCTTGTGTATCGATGGCCTCGCCGGCGGGTCGAACCTGTGTGTCGCAGCGTGCCCACCGAATCGAAGAGTAGCCTATAGTTTGATCAAAACAAAGGGTTTTCTGCGTCTTTTATGCGGAATATACAGATGATGTGATCAAATCCGGTCGCACCCGGGTGGCCTTCAGCTGCCGCCCGAAGACCGCACAGGCTCGAGCGCAGGTTCATCAGTCCTCCACCGGGTCGTGGGAGCATCGCCGATGGGCAGCGACGTCGTGTTCTCTGGCGAAATGGATGAAAAGGTCGCTGCGCAATCCCTGCCAGCACATCACCAGCAGTCCACTCACAACCACTGCGGCAACGACGATTACGGCCAGCAGAACCCCCACTTCACGTCCCCTTGAGGAAGTCCTGGGTGGGATAAAGATTGCCCCACGCGTCGAATCCGGCACGATCGGACCAGGTTCGCGCAGGGGTGTCATGGTTGACGACCGACATCTCACAAGACAGTTCGAGCCTGTGCCCGTCGGGCATGATGAAGTAGGCAAAGATATTGCCGCCCGCTCTATGACGGCTCACCCCGAGTTCAAGATGTGTGTCAGCCGCCGCGAGAACGTCAATCGCCATCTTCACGTGGTCGATACTCGACATCGCCAGTGCCCAGTGGTGCATGCGCGTTTCCCCCATCGTCACCGCGACGTCGTGATGCAGCAGACCCTTGCGGATGAAGCTGCCATGCCACATGCCGGAATTGGGATCCAGCTCAATGTGCTCGGTCTCGCGCCACTTGAGCACATCGACGAACAACTTCGACGTTGCCTTGACGTCGGTGGACTGGATTGCGATGTGGTCCAGATCCAATGGCTGAAAGCCACGACGTGACGCCATAGTCGGCTCTGCGAGGACGTGGTAACGATTGTCAGCGACCAGCACGTAGTCCACCGCGAGACCGGAGTCAAGGACCCATTGCATTCCCTCGGCTTGGTTCGGGTGCGCTCCGTCGGTACGAGTCGTGCTCAATCCCGCTTGCTTCAAAGCACGTTCGGCATCTTCGATCTCGGCCAGGTCGTCAGCGCGGAACGCGACACGACTGACTCCGGTCGGCCCTTCTCTGAAGGCGACATCCCAGTTGCCGTCGAACCCGCAGCCGAGATACACCGCGTCACCGGTGCGCGCGATTTCTACGAGGCCGATGACTTCCTGGTAGAAACTGACAGTCGAGTCGACGTCGTTGACATAGAGCTCGAGGTGTTCAATCGACTGAATTCCCACTGTTCCTCCGAGGGTCGGCTGGTATGACGGGCAGGATGAGATAAGGCGGTTGACGATCGGACGAGTGCAGGGTGACCGTCCCCCCAAAGACGTCCCGGGGCCGGTCCCGAGGGTCTCCATGCATGGCATCGGCAGGGTTATACCAGTCCACCGAGGGTTGACTGTCGGACGACTCGTGTTGATAGTCGTGCCCTTGAATGGTGAGCGCAAGCGTGTACCCGCCTGGAACGACGATGGACGTCGGCCAGATCTCGACGTCGAGTTCATAAACCTCCCCTGGCACAAGGGGATCCGGATCGTCGTGCGTGTGGTATGGGCGGTATGGCGTGCTCTGATCGGGATCAAGCTTGCGGTGAGATCCGCGCAGCCATCCCTGCGAGACGGGAGTGTGCGGATCGTTCGCACCGGTAAAGGTGATCTCGTTGCCAACGGGGTCGAAGACGCGCAGTACCAGAAAGAGGTCGACATCGGGGGTGGATGACGAGACGAACAACTTCGCGGCTGCGGGCCCTGTGATCTCGGTATCGACGTCGACAACCATCCGGTAGGTCAGGCCGCCATTCAATGCTCGGTAGCTCGCCTGCCTTTCACCGGCCAACGGCACCCGGTCAAGCTCTAGGTCGGAATGATTCAGGTACAGCTTTTCCCAGTCGGTGCCCGGAAGGGGCCAATCCTGTTCGTACCGAAGCGACGTCGTCCCATCGACGTGCCGAACATTCAGGATCACTGGCGGGACATCGTCCCAACCGTTCGGTTCGTCCTTGAGAAAGTGATCAAAAAAGCGCTTCTGCAACTCCCGGCCGTAGTCGGTGTAAAAGTGTGTCCAGTGCTCGAGGTCGTGCAGTTCGAGCCACTTCTGCCGCGATCCCGCACGCACAAAGCCCTCAACGTTGCCCCGCAGGTGAAGCCCCTGCCCACCGATGTTGGCCGCAGACAGTAGCGGGACCTCGATGGCAGACAGGTCAGCGTTAAGCACCGTGAAGTACTCATCGAAGGTGGGATGGTCGTAGAGCTCCGAGATCAAGTCGGCACGATTCTGCGCGCGCACCTCGTCCGGCAAGGTTTCGTCTCCAAAGACCGGAACACCGGTGACAGGGTTCCGCCGGCCACGCTCACCGACGCCGTACTGCGCCTTGTCGATCCGGTTGCGATACCAGCGCGGGATGAACGTCGACAAGATTCCGCCGTGGCGTCGCGCGTCGCGATAGTGATCGGAGCAGCCCTCCCAGGGGCAGATGGCCGTCAAATGCGGTGGCCGCCGTGCAGCTACTTGCCACTGGTTCATTGCAAGGTAGGAGATCCCGATGAGCCCGACTCGCCCGTTGCTCCAGGGCTGGGTTCCAGCCCATTCGATGCAGTCGTAATAATCTTGCGTCTCACGGGGAGACCAGTGGTCCACATATCCGGGGCTGCGTCCCATACCGCGGGAGTCGACACGCACCACCGCGTACCCGTGCGGAACCCACTTCTCCGGGTCGATCGCCTCCCAATTGGCGTAACGATTACTGGAACCCGCGGGCACATCGGGATGTTCGGTGCACAGCGCATTCCATTGATCCGGCCGGCCTTCGGCGAAGTTCAGCCCTTTTCCGTACGGCGTGTAGCAGAGCAGTACGGGATGTCGGCCCGCCGTGGGGCGATATACGTCGGCGCGAAGGGAAAGGCCGTCGTCAGCTTCAATCTCGACATCCCAGTCAATCTGCATATCTTCGCTGCCGTAGGCCATCACCACCATCTTTCTGCCGGCTGCGCGGTTAGGCTGCGGCCGGCGGGGGTTGTCGTCATTTGATCACAAATTCGGCGATCAGGGCGTCTAATCCGTAAATTGTGCCCTTTTTTGATCACATTTGTCCGGCGCGCCCCATGCTCCGCGTCGGTGGAGTGCGCGAGTGCGACCGCGCCGTCGATCAGCGGAGACTCGACCGTGGAGAAGGCCTGCCATCTCCACAGTCTCGCGGCGAGCAACCCCGCGCACAGGCGCATTCAGTGCGTCGCGATCAAAGCAGGTAACCGCTTGTCGATCAGTTCGTGCGCATCGCGCACTATTTGGTCGACTACTTCAGCACAACTCGCGATTTCGTCGATCAGTCCTTGTGACTGACCGGCCCACCACATGCCGCCCTCCACGTCACCCTTCTGGAGCACTTCCGTGCGGCCTCGCGCACCTGAGGCAAGGTGTGCGATATCTCCGAAGCCCGAACCGTCCCGTGCCGAGATGGTGACGATCTCTTCAGAGACGGTGTTGCGTGCCACCCGAGCGGTATTGCGGAACTTCCGGAAGACAATCACCGTCGCGCGTTCGTCGTTCATCACTATCTGCTTCTTCACGTTCTCGTGCACTGGGGCCTCGGTCGTCGCCACGAACCTGGTGCCCATGTTGATCGCCGACGCACCCAACGCAAGTGCAGCCGCCAGACCTGCACCCGTGGCGAAACCTCCACTTGCGATGATGGGGATGGAAAGCCGTTTGGCGGCGGCTGGGATGAGAACGAGGCCGGGTACATCATCGTCTCCGGGGTGCCCGGCGCATTCGAATCCATCGATGCTGACCGCGTCGACGCCAAGCTTCTCAGCTTTCAATGCATGACGCACAGCCACCGCCTTGTGGACTACCTTGACGCCAGAGCTTTGGAAGCGCGGTAGGTGCGGCGCCGGGTTGTTACCCGCTGTCTCAACGATTTTCACCCCACCGTCGATGATCGCTTCGCGATATTCGTCGTAGGGCACCGGGTTGATCGTGGGTAGGATTGTGAGGTTGACGCCGAACGGTTTGTCGGTGAGATCGTACGTACGCTGGATCTCTTTCGCCAGCGCCTCCGGTGTCGGCTGGGTCAGCGCCGTGAGAAAGCCCAACGCACCGGCATTCGCCACCGCGGCGATCAACTCTGCGGTGCCCACAGCGGTCATACCACCGCAGACGATGGGATGCTTGACTCCGAACGCTTCGGTGAACCGGGTGACGAGCATCGGCCTCCTTTCGTTGTTAGGGAGCGTCGTCGACTGCGGCATTCCGCGCGTCAACCGACTGCCCGCTTCATCGGGTTCGGACGCTATTCACCTACACCGACCGCGGGGGCGATATCCGGACTGTCGATGATTCGCCCGGCTTCGACCGGATCGAAGAACCACGGAAAGGCGTTCGGCGGATGTGAGAAATTGCCGAAAATTCTCTCTGCCAAGTCTTTTCGCCCTTGCGCAGCCGCGAACAGTGCCAGTTGAGACTGCGATGGCGGATCCAAGAGGCTGTTGGTGAAGGTATAGGCATACTGCTCGTAGTCTTGCCAGAACGTCTCCCACACATCCGTCATCCACTCCGCGTCAAACGGTCGCCCTGCATGCTCAACGATGCGGTGCAGATAGTGGCGCGCACCTTTGGCGGCACTGTTGGAACCCTGGCCGCTGACCGGATCTTTCAGGCTGAGCACGTCGCCGAGTCCCAAAACCTGTGCACCCGACGGCAGTGTGGCAACCGGCCGGCGGACCCCGGGGGTGATACGTCCGCGGATGGCGCTGGCCGGGTCCGCCAGTCGGGCGGCGCGAGCCAGCGCGTATTGGTTCGGGGCGATATCCTCGAGAATCTCCTTGCAGCGCTCGAGGATCTCCTCGGGGTCCGTCACATCATTGAAGCGGTCGATCGGGCCACCCGGCACCGCCTCGAAGATCATGAACACCGTGTCGCGTTCCGTCGTGTTGAAGAAGTGCGTGCCGAATATCTCGCCCACTCCTGCGTGCGCTGCGAAATACATGCACTCGAAGCCGACGGACTCAGCCCACGCAGGATGGCCGTCAACGACGACCATCGCCAGGTGACGCTGCGCTTCGGTGTACACCGAACGCTCCGGATCACGCTGGAACAATCCGCTGATTTCGCCCTTTCCCGCGGCGACGATGGTCAGGTCGCTCGCGCTCGCATACGCCTCGATGTTCTCCAGGCTGGCTTGCTGTATCACCAAGTTGCCGCCGCGGTGTTGGAACTCCTCAGCCCACCGGGCGCACTTCAGCCGCAGATCTACTGCCTGCCACGAAATTCTTTCAGGGTTCCACGGCCCGTCAATCGATAGCAGTAGATTTCCGTCCGGAGCGATCAATTCGAAGTGCACGCCGTCTGACGGCACCAACACGTCGTCCCAGAAGTTGACCCCGAGCTCCCGTTCGAAAGCCTGGGCATCCGGCGAGATCCCCGCCGACGACGGCACAAAGCCACGACGGACCTGGCCCGGAGTGCGGTCGGAGACGATCGTCACGTCGTACCCGCGCTCAAGCAGGCCGAGCCCCAACAGCAGCCCGCTGTGACCCGCACCGATGATAGAGATCGTTCTCATAGCACTTCCTTTGCGCACGAAACATGTTGACAGACAATGGTTTACTGGGATCCGATGGGATCGGGCCGGCCCTTCTCGGGCATGTTCGGCGCCATGGAGATCGGCTTCGCGGGAACATCCTTCGGGACGTCCCTGAGATCTGCGAGATCTGCACCCTCGCGAGCCATCGGCACCTCTTCTATCGGTAGGGCGACTCTAAGGCGCGGATTGTGACCGCGTCAAGCGTGTTTGATCACAAAGTCTACTTTTATCCCCATTTTCAGCTGCATTGAGCTTTTCTTTGATCAAACTATGGGTTAGTGTTCAGGCCCATAGGTCGGATCACCGGCTCAGACCAAAGCGCAACGACTAACGAGAGGCCTTAGATCGCAATGACATCGGCAAGCACGGCGTCGGCGGTCGTCATCGAGGAATCGCCGACGGGCACTGCACAGACACGCGTCGATATGGCTGTCGGCGCCATTCAAGATCTGATCGTCTCGGGGTCGCTAGAGCCCGGCGCCCCGCTTCGGCTTGCACCGCTGGCCGAGCGATTGGGCATGAGCATGATGCCGGTTCGGGAAGCGCTGCGAGTACTGGAATCCCTGGGCCTGGTGGAGCAACAGCCGAGGCGGGGAGCACGCGTGAGCCTGTTCTCAGTGCACGACCTGATGGACACCTACCGGGCTCGCATCCGACTCGAGACCCTGGCTGTCGAGTTGGCCGCGGAACGTTTCACGCCCGAGCACGGAAAGGTGGCGCTTGCTCACCTCGAACGGCAATGCGCCGCCGCCGCGCGTGGTGCGGTCGAGGAGTCGCGCAAGGCGCACACGTCGTTTCACTTCTCGATCTACGAAGCGGCCGGATCCACCTGGTTGATTCGTCTGATCACGCCGCTGTGGGCGAACAGCGAGCGCTATCGAATGCTGTCCCTGCCCCACCGAGGAGCAGTGAAAGATCGCCGGCTCGAACACGAGCGGATCTTGGAGGCGTGTATCCGTGGCAATCCACGAGTTGCGTCGCGTGAACTGCATGAGCACCTGGCCAAGACGGTCAATGTGGTGGCCCGTCAGCTCGGAGAGGAAGCCCTGTTTTGAACAGTCCTGATCTCACGGAACTCATCATTCGTGCCGACGAGATACCGTGGCGTGCAAAATCATTGCCTGGGGTTTCCGAACGCATGCTGTGGCGTGACGAAGACTCCGGCGCTTCGATCGCGCAGATTAAGATCGAAAAGGGATGCGGGATTCCGCAGAACCACTGCCACGCCTCGAACCAATTCATGTTCGTGCTGGCGGGCAGCTACAAGTATCTGCACAGCGGCGAGATCCTGACGGCAGGCACCTTCTACTGCAATCCCGCCGGCAACTTTCACGGACCGACCGAGGCTCTGGAGGACACCGTCTTCCTGGAGATCTACGACGGACCGCATTATCCCCAACGTCCCGATTGGTATGACAACGATGAAGATGCGAGGTAACCATGTCCATTTCCGAGGTCTACAGCAAGAAGTTGAACACCCCTTTGGGAGTGTTCTCTCAGGCAATTAAGGTCACCGATCCGAAAGAGTTGCTGTTCGTCAGCGGGCTGACCTCTCGCGCTCCTTCCGGCGAGGTGGTCGGCGTCGGCGACGTCAAGGTGCAGACCGAAACAATTCTCGAGAACATGAAGTCTATTCTCGAGGAGGCCGGCGGAAGTCTTTCCGACATCGTCAAACTCACGGTCTTCATTCGTGATATGGAACAGTTCGCCGAAATCCATGAGGTCCGCCGACGCTACTTTTCCGCACCGTTGCCGGCATCGTCGATGTTCGAAGTCTCCAGGTTGGTGGACAAAGAACTCTTGATCGAGATCGAGGCCATCGCCGCGATCGGCCAGTCAGGCCGCTGATATGCAGCTTGCCACCTTCCAGTTGCCCGGCGGGCAAGCCAAGCCAGGCGCCATACGTGGGGACGAGGTCGTCGACCTCAGCGCGATCTGCAGCGAGATCCTCGATCTCGTCGCAGACCCCACGCTCTTCGAGGAAGCCAAACGGGCCGCCGCAACCAGCGAGTCCAGCATCTTTCTCACGGATGTCCGACTGTTGGCCCCAATACCGCGACCGGGCCACATCTATTGCGTCGGTTGGAACTATCCAAAGCACTACGAGGAGGGCATCGGCAAACGCGCCGGCCAGGAGACCGATGAGCGAAAGTTCGCGACGTTCTTTTCCAAGCCCAATGGCAGCGTGATCGGCCCTGGCGATGCGATCGCCTGGGATGCGGCCGTAACGACCAAGCTCGACTACGAGGGCGAACTGGCTGTCGTCATCGGACGCGGGGGCCGATCCATCTCTGAAGAATGCGCAAAGGACCACGTATTCGGATACACCCTGGCCAACGACATCACCGCGCGTGACATACAGCGTCGCCACGGCGGCCAATGGCAAAAGGGCAAGGGTATGGACACTTACTGCCCGATGGGACCGGTGATCGTCACCGCGGATGCGCTTGACGAACGGTCACTGACCCTTCGGTCACTGGTCAACGGGGAAGTGCGCCAAGAGGCGTCGACGGGATCGCTGTTCTACTCCGTCGAACGGATCATCGAGCAGCTCTCGCTGGGGATGACCCTTGAGCCGGGCGATGTGATCCTCACCGGCACGCCATCCGGCGTCGGCTTTGCCCACGACCCGCCGCTGTTCCTCGAACCGGGTGACGTCACGGAGGTAGAGATCGCCGAGATCGGGCGTCTCGTCAATCGCGTCGAGAAGATTGCACTGACCTAACTCGCCACCGTCGGCCCCTCCCGCGAGGCAGACTTCCTGAGGGACCTACGGAACTCATCACCGGGCCGACCCACAAGGAGTAAGCGATGTTGCTGAAACCGTTCGAATACGCGGTTCCCGGATCGGTTGACGAGGCGGTCCAACTGCTTTCCGCACCGGATTCTCGCGTCCTGGCGGGCGGGGCCACCTTGATCAACATGATGAAGCTCAGGGTGGCTTCGCCCGGCAGGCTGGTAGATGTCGGCAACCTTGCCGACCTCAAGCAAATCGTCGTGGGCGACGACGGTTCACTCGAGCTCGGAGCCGGCGTGACCTTCACAGAGATGATTGCCTCCGAGGCGGTCCGTCAGTATCGCCCGATCCTGCGTCATGTGGCGTCCACCCTCGCAGATGTGCAGGTGCGCAACCGCGCCACCATCGGCGGCAATGTCTGTCACAACGACGTGAATAACAATTTGCCACCACTCATGCTCGCCGTCGGCGCGTCAATGACAATTGTCGGGGCCGACGGCGAGCGCCAAATCGCGGCCGACGAGTTTTTCATGGCGCCGTTCTGGACTGCGGTGGCACCCGGGGAACTCCTTACCCAGATCACGATTCCGCCCAGAGCGCACGGCCGAAGCGACGGGTGGGCGGCGCTGCGTGTCGGGGCCGACGGCCCCGGCATCGTGAACGCGGCGGCAACCCGCTTCGGCGACAGTGTTCGGATTGCGTTGGGAGGGGTCGCTTCCCGTCCCATTGCGGTCACATCTGCAGGAGATCCGGCCGAGATCCAAGCTGCCATCACACACGCCAACCTCTCTCCGCCGTCAGACGTCCACGCCACGACTCAGTACAAGCGGCACCTCGCCGGTGTGCTCGGTTTGCGTGCCGCGCGGCAAGCCCTGAGCGAAACGGAGGCCATGTAGATGAGCGAGCCCACCCACGTGAAGGCGATCGACTTGCGGGTGAACGGCCGCGCATACCACTGTGAGGTGGAGGCCCGAAAACTGCTTGTCCACCTCATCCGAGACGACCTTGACCTCGTCGGCACACATGTCGGGTGCGACACCGGTACGTGCGGGGCATGCACTGTGCTCATCGACGGCCAGTCGTCGAAGTCGTGCTCGGTTCTCGCCATCCAGGCCGACGGAGCCGAGATCACCACGGTCGAAGGCATGTCACCGAACGATGGCCTCAGCGATCTCCAACAGGCGTTTTCCGACCACCACGCCCTCCAATGCGGCTACTGCACACCCGGCATGTTGATCAGCGCGACGTACCTGTTGCAGTCCAATCCGAACCCGACACGCACCGAGATCAAGCGTTCGCTGAAGGGCAACATCTGCCGCTGTACCGGCTATTGGAACATCATCGACGCCATCGAGGCGGCCGCGCAGAAGGAGCGAACGAGTGACTAGCGACCCCCACGACGCCGCGGAAGCTTCCAAAACCAACGCCACCGACGCCTGGACCGGTCAACGGCTCAGACGCAAGGAAGACCGGCGGCTGCTGAAGGGGCACGGCAAGTTCGTCGATGATGTCAAGCGTTACGGTATGGGGTACCTGCACTTCGTCCGCAGCCCGTACGCACATGCGCGCATCAGCTCTGTGGATGTGTCGCGGGCAGAGTCGCTTCCCGGCGTGCATGGAACCCTCACCGGACGTGAGGCGGCGAGCATCACCGATCCGTACTGGCAAGTGGCACCCGGCGCAGCGGGCGAGATTACCGAATACTGCCTTGCCGTGGACAAAGCGTGCTGGGCGGGACACCCAGTCGCTGCGGTCGTGGCGTCCACCCGCGAAATAGCCCGGGACGCCGCTGAATTGGTAGAAGTAGAGTACGAGCCCCTTGACCCGCTGATGGATGCCCGATGCGCGACGGAGACCGTCGCGCCGATCGTGCACGAGGGTGCCGGGACCAACGTCGTGTTGTCCGAGCGGTTCGACTACGGCGACGTCGATGCGGCGTTGCAGAATGCCGATCATGTTCTTCGAATCTCAGAACTCTACTTTCACAGGTTCTCCTCGACTCCGCTGGAATGCTCTGGCTCCGTGGCGGAGTTCGACGCGGGCACAGGAGAGTTCACGGTCACCTGCAACCTCCACGGGCCCGGCCCGTCGATCACGTGGATCTCTGGCGCGCTGCGGGTTCCCGCCGCCAAGTTGCACCTCATCACCGGCGATATCGGTGGCGGGTTCGGAAACAAGCTCACCGGCTACACCTATGTGACCGCGGCATGTCTACTGGCTCGCAAGCTGGGCCGTCCCGTCAAGTGGACTGAGTGGCGCACCGACCAGCAGACCGCGAATGCACACGGCGCCGACCGTTGGTTCCAGGACATCGCTGTTGCGGTGTCGAAAGACGGTACCCTGCTGGGATTTTCGGCGAAAGCAATTGACGACGTGGGCGCATTCCCCCGCTACGAACCAACCGGTGCTGTGCTCTGGACGCAGGTGACCCCCGGATGCTACCTGTGGCGAAACATCCGCGTCGACATGAAACAGGTCATCACCAATAAGACGCCTAGTTCGGCGAACCGTGGCTACTCGCGGATGCAGCACATCTGGTTGACCGAACGAATCATCGACATTGTGAGTCACGAACTCGGCTTTGATCCGGTCGAGATCCGCAAGCGCAATTACATTCCGGCAGCGGCTTTTCCCTACGAAACACCGAGCGGCGGAATCTACGACTCGGGCGATTACGCCCAGTCCCTGGATATTGCTTTGGAACTCGCAGAGTACGACAAGTTCCGGACACAACGTGGCATCCGAAACAACGGCAGACTGCTCGGTATCGGCATCGGCTCAACACTTGACTCGGGAACGCAGAATTACGCGCAGGTGCGCCTGGCGAACCCGCACATCCCGGTCTCCGGTAACAACCAGGTGGCCACCATCAAACTCGACCTTTCCGGCGAGGTGGTGTTGTCCCTCGGCTCGGCACCACAAGGCCAAGGACACGAGACCACCGCCGCTCAAGTGGCGGCCGATATTCTCGGTGTGACACCAGACGACGTGGTCGTCCACAGCGGGCACGATTCGCGCCGCAACACCCATACCGGTTGGTCGGGAACCAACGCCAGTCAATTCGCCGTCACCGGACTCGGCGCGACAAAGGGTGCCGCAGAGAAGCTGGCCGCTGAAATCCGTGTCCTTGCCGGCGCAGTGCTCGGGGTGCCCGCCACCGAGATCGTTCTCGCCAAGGGAGCCGCCATGGCACCCCACGGCGGTTCGCTCACATTCTTCGAGCTCGCAAGCCTGGTGAACGTCGACAACCTCGACTACCCGGCTGACCTCGACGTGACACTCAACTGTCGTTACGTGTACCGGCCGCCGTTCACGCTCCCAGATGTGGAACGAAAGTTCGGTAATTTGACATTGACCTATGCGTCGCAAGTCCACCTGGCGGTCATCGAGATCGACCCGGACACCGGCGCGATCGACATTCTTCGGTATGTCGCCGTCGACGATTGCGGTGTACGGGTCAACCCGATGATCGTGGAAGGTCAGGTGCACGGCGCGCTTGCGCATGGGCTCGGCGCTGCGCTCACCGAGAGTTACGTATACGACGAGCACGGGCAGTTGCTGACGTCGAACTTCTACCAGTACCACGTACCGACTGCCCTCGACATGCCAGATCTCCACACCGGTGAGGTCGTCACCCCGTCACCGTTCGGACCCGTCGGTGCGAAGGGAATGGGCGAGGGCGGCGGCGCTGCCCTGCACACCATCAGCGCGGCGGTTCAAGATGCATTGCGGGCCGCAGGCATAAAAGCGGTTGTGCACGAAAGCTTTAACGACCCACAACGCGTATGGTCGCTCATCCAGGAACCCGAGGTCAGCCAGCGCCGAGTGACAGTGGAGTCCCGATGAACTTCGATGGAACACGCTTGGTCCAGGCATCACCACAGACGACTTGGGACGCGATCGCCGAGCCCGCAACCTTCCTCAGCTTGATCCCCGCCGTCGAAGAAGTCTCCATGCGCCCATCCGGTGAAACCCTTGCGCGCTGCGTATTTCCGCTCGGTCTCGGTAAGCTGCAACTCAACGCCACGGTGAAGTCAATCGAACGTACACCGGGCGAAAGCGCACGCTTTACCGGCACCGCACTCGGAGACGGCGTTCACGTCAGCTTCGACAACAGAGTTGAGTTGGCCGTCGCACCCGATCCCAGCTCCACGACCCTGCGCTGGACCGCATCCGTCGTACTGCGAGGCCCGGTCGTCGGAATGGCTCAGCACGTCGCACCGTTGCTGGTGTCACAGCAGATCGACGCTGCCTTCGAGGCTTTCGCATTGCGCCTAGGTTCGGCCTGAGCCATTGTCACACTTTGATGCAGTGATCGTCGGGAGTGGACTCAACTCCTTGGTAGCCGGTGCGCTACTCACCCGCGCCGGGTGGGGCGTGTGCGTTCTGGAGAGCAGCGACCACCTTGGCGGCGCTGTACACACCGCTGAAATCACCACGCCGGGCTACATCCACGACGTCTACTCCGGATTCCACGTGCTGTTCCTGCTGAGCGAGGCATACCAGCGACTCAAACCCGAACTCGACGCCCGCGGGCTGCAATACACGTTCGCCCCGGTCCAGACTGCCTACACATCCCCACGCCACGACGCCGTCCTGCTGACGTCCTCGCACGACCAGAACGTCGCCGAGTTCGCGCGCCACCACCGTGCGGACGGCCCGGCCTGGGAACGCCTCGCCGATTGGTTCGGCCGACATCAGCAGCTCACCACACACCTGATGGGGAAAGAGCTTTGGTCGTTGGGAACCTTGAAACTCGGCGCCAGTACTCTTCGCCGACTAGGCCGTGACGGCACCCTGCGATACGCCAGCGACCTTCTGGAAAGCTGCCGTGACTGGGTAACGGCGGACTACCAGTCGGAGGCTGCCCGAGGCTTCTTCGCACCGCTTCCCCTTCACGGTGGTCTCGGACCGGAGTCCGTCACCTCTGCGTTGATGGCGAAAATGGTCGCCTTGTCGATCGAGATGGTTGGGATGCCGGTTCCCAAGGGCGGCGGCGCAAAGCTCATCGACGCCCTCGCCGGCATTATTCGCGACGGCGGCGGTGAGTGCCGAACCAATCGTGACGTCACCCGCATCGAGGTGTCGGGCGGAGCGGCGACCGGGGTACAAACCGCAGATGGCGAACGCTACCGGGCGCGCCGTGCGGTGCTCGCCAATGTGACGCCCCAGCAGCTTTACCTGAACCTCCTGCGGGAAGAAGCTATTTCACCCCTTGTTGCCAGTGATGCTCGGCGATTCCGATATGGGCGCGCGGGCATGCAGATTCACATGGCGCTGAGCGAGGCACCGCGCTGGCGCGGCGACTCCCGGCTGGAACAAGCCGCGTCGGTGAATCTTGCATCAGGTCTCGACGGAGTGTCGCGGGCCGTCAACGAGGCGACCCGACGATTGCTTCCCGCATCACCTACGATCGCCATCGGTCAGCACACGGTCGCCGATCCCTCCCGCGCCCCGAAGGGCGGCGCCACGCTGTGGGTCCAACTCCTCGAGTTGCCATCCAGTCCTGTCGCTGACGCCGCGGGCGAGATCGATGTCGGAGACGGTGTGTGGACCGAGCAACTCAGGGAGACATTCGCCGACCGGGTCCAGGCGATCATCGCGCGGCACATCACCAACCTGGACTCGGCGCTGGTGGGCCGCGCCGTGTTGTCACCCGCAGACCTCTACGCCGCCAACCGCAATCACGTGGGCGGCGACGGCTACAGCGGGTCGTTGGAACTCGACCAGAGCCTCGTCTTGCGGCCGCGGCCGGGCCGGGCCGGCCATCGAACTGTGGTGGACCGGCTGCTACACATCGGTGCGAGCACCCACCCGGGACCAGGATTGTCCGCGGGGTCGGGAGTCCTTGCCGCAGATGCACTTCTGCGCAGACGACGACTTCCACGCATCCCGCGCCGACGCGGATGAGACCGAATCTTTCAGCAAGGACGGAAGGGGAACGACACGTTGACTGAGCACAGGATCGCGGTTATCGGTGCCGGGCCGGTGGGCCTCAGCGCCGCCGCGTGGCTGGCCTGCCACGGCATCCCCGTGACGGTGTTCGAAGACGACGCCATGACATCGTCAGCGCCGAAAGCCGGCACCGTCGTCCCGCGCGCGCTGGAGTTCTTCGATCGTCTCGGCGTCATCGACAAGGTGCTCGAATCGGGCATTCGGATCGAGAGCGTCGACTTCATCAAGAGGACAACGGAAGCACCGTTGATGCGCGTCGATATGACCGAACTCCAACAGGACACCGCGTTTCCGTTCTTCTTGAACCTGCCTCAACATGAGTTCGAGCCGATTCTGCTGCAACGTGCAGTCCAGCTTGGTGCTGAGATCCGCTTCGGCCACCGCCTGGTAGGCCTGAGTCAACGCGATGACGGCTGTGTGCTCTCTTTGGAAACCGACGACGGCACTGTGGAATACGAGGCCGATTATGTTCTCGGGTGCGACGGGGGAAAAAGTACTGTCCGTCGGCAGCTGGGCTTGCGGTACCGCGAAATCACCCCGCCCGAGCAGTTCATCGTCGTCAACGCCGAAACCGATGTCCGCGGCAATGACGGGCATCCCCCGGACTCACTGTCCTATCTCTGCGACGCAAACGGGTTTTTCACCCGGATCCGCTTGCCGAAGTTCTGGCGGTTGGGCTGGGCGGCACCAGCCGATGCCCCTGAACTCACCGACGCGGACATCGAGGAACGCTTGCGAAAGGAACTCGGACCAGACCAGCCTTTCCGGGTACTCGATTGGGCGCAGTATTCATCCCAGGGGCGCGTTCTGGATCAGTTCCGGGTCGGGCGGGTGTTCCTCCTCGGCGACGCCGCACATCTCGTCACGCCGATCGGTGGCCTGGGCCTCAATACCGGTTTCGAGGATGCCTTCAACTTCGGCTGGAAACTGGCCTGGGTGCTGCGGGGGTGGGCAAGTCCCGCACTCTTGGACACCTACAGCGACGAACGTCAGCCCATCATCGCCGGCACCGCCATGGCGATGCAGCACCGCAAGCGCAGCTTCATGGAAGTCAGTCGCAGTCGGTTAGCCAATGCAGTCAGCGCGGTGCGGCGCCAGGTCAATCTCCGTGACCCGCGTCGCCGCTGGGCTGCGGCGTATAGCGGGTCGCTCCTTGGCCTTAATTACCTGCAGGCGCCTGATACAAAACCGGTTCTGCGGCCACCGATCTCACTCGGAGACCGAGTGCCCGACGGCAGCATCTTCGGTCCCGACGGGCGGACCCGGCGCCTGCACAACCTGCTCGGCCGCGACTTCGTGGCACTGACATTCGTCGACTGGCCCGCAGAGGCACCGTTGCTCACAAACTCCCCACCCGGGCTCGTGCAGGTACTGATCAGCTGCCGGGACGCCCCCCTCGACTCCGAGGCCCGCAGCCGGACCTACTTTGACGTCCGAGGCACCCTGACCAAGCGCTTCGGCGCGAAGAGTGGAACTACCTACCTCGTACGGCCCGATGACTTCACCGCAGACATCACCTCGGCGGAACCCGCCGCGATCGTGACCGCCTATGCGAAGGCCGTCGGCACGGCCCTTACGGCGGCAACGAGGGAACCCGCGTGACTGCTGGCGCCTTGTCGGGGTTGCACCACGTCTCCTTCACGGTCACCGACCTGCGGCGTTCGATAGGTTTCTACGGGTCGCTGGGCTTTACGTCGGAACGAATCATCGTGGTGGACGACGCCGTGGGTATCGGCGGGCGGCTGCGCTGCGCCTTCATGACTGCGACGGGGGTGCGGCTCGAACTCCGCGAGTACGGTGTCAGCGGCGGGCGGCCGGCGCCCGAAGAACACGATGTCGGTTCGGCTCACATTGCCTTGCAGGTCGACGATATCTGGAGCTGGCATCGCAGGCTCAGCGCCGAAGGTGTCCGTTTCCTGTCCGCACCACGGCACAGCGACACCGCCGCCGCGACGTGGGTGTTCCTGCTGGACCCGGATGGGCTGCCGGTCGAGCTCGTGCAGCCGGATATCACCGCAGCGCCGGAGGACGCCACACGGTTCGGCGACGGTTCGCGACATATAGTGAGGTGATGGTTTTGCCGCGCTGAGCGGACTGCGGATGGAGAAGGAGTTTTGAGCGGCACAACGAGTAAGCCAAGGCCGACGACGAGGGTCGAGGATGCGGTCGAGATCCTTCGCGAAGAGATCGTCACCGGCAAGCTTCCTCCCGGCTCGCCACTTCGGCTGAAAGCCCTCGCCGATCGGCTCGGGATGAGCATGATGCCGGTGCGCGGCGCGCTGCTCAGCTTGGAGTCGCTCGGGCTGGTGGAACAGGACCCTCGCCGCGGTGCGCGGGTCGGCAGCTTCTCGCTCGACGACCTTTACAACACCTATGAGGCCCGGCTTGCGCTCGAGGTCCTCGCCGTCGAGCGCGCTGCAGCCCGGTTCACCGAAGAGGACGAGGAGAAAGCGCGCAAAGCGCTGGCCGAGCACACCGCCGCAGCAGCCAACACCATGGCGTCGCGAGAAGCACACACGGCGCTGCACTTCGCGATCTACGAGGCCGCGCAATCCCCGTGGTTGATGAAACTCATCATGCCGCTGTGGGTCAATAGCGAGCGCTATCGACTCGTGTCGATCCCGCACCGAGGCGACCGCGAGGTCCGTCGGCTCGAGCATGAGCGGATCATCGACGCGTGTGCTCGGCGAAATCCTCGCGTTGCTGCACGCGAACTCAGCACGCACTTGGCGTATACCGCCAATCTCGTGGCCCGTGAACTCGGCGGCGAGGACATGTTCTAAGCGCTAGCGCGCAAGGAAGCCGCCGTCCACCGTGAGCGCGGTGCCCACCATGTACGACGCGTCGTCGGATACCAGAAACGCGATAGCGGCCGCGATCTCCTCCGGCTCGGCGCTTCGACCGATGGCGGTGGTTTCTTCACCGACGGCCTGGAAGACCGCGTCCGATTGCTCCTGTGGCATACCGGCATAGAAGTGCCGCAAGGCCATGGTCCGAGTCGGTCCAGGGACGACGCAATTGACCCGGACCCCATCCCGCGCGTACCGCGTCGCCAGTGACGTGGTCAGCTGGCGAACCGCGGCCTTGGTGACGTTGTACGCGATCGTGCTTTCTCCGTTGATCTCCTGACCGACATACGACGAGATCGACGCGAGGTTGACGATCGCTCCAGCCCGCTGCGCGATCATCGTTGGCAGCACCGCCTTGCAACACAAGAAGGCGCTGCGCACGTTCACCGCCATCACCCGGTCCCACTCGTCCACGGTGATATCGACAGGGTCCTTGATGAACATGTTGCCAACAGCGTTGACCAGAATGTCGACTTGTCCGTACGCATCGAGGGCCTGCGCCACAAGTGCGGTGGCGGTCTGCTCAACCGAAGCGTCGCCGACGACGGGCATCACCGTGGACTGCGGCAGCGTCTCGACAAGCGCGCGCAAGTAATCGTCGCTGATGTCGTTGATGACCAGTCGACAGCCTTCGTCCGCCAACCGCTGCGCTGTCGCACGACCTATGCCGGCGCCGGTGCCAGTGACGATCGCGACCTTGCCGTCGAGTTTCAAGTGAATTCCTCACGCCGTAACTGGGTTTGATGATCCGCGGTGCACCTCCCGGTGCGTGTTTCCACCGCAAATTCACTATGACCGTATATGATCAAAATCGGCGCCGTCAATGCCGCTTATGCCCAATACGGACACTATTTTGATCAAACTTGATACATGGCCGCAGACTTTGTGCTTACCTGTAGACGTGGCCCGCCCGGTACGGCCTTCATCGCTGACGGATGCTCGATCCGGCAGAACGTCGGCATGTCAAACGCAGGGCGCCTCGCTGCTCGACCTCGACCGGATCGAAGACGACGATCAGATCCAGGCCTTGCTGACCGACCTTCTCGCGCCGCATTCCCTTGATGTCGAACGCGGCTGGGCGCTCGATGCGGCTGTACGTGTCCATGCCATCGGCAGGATTCAACTCGTCTGGATCAAGTACGGTGCACCCGTCCTCATTGACGTGGTGCCATCGGCGAGGCCGTTTCATTTGGTGCAGATGCCATTACACGGTTGCGCCGCCATCACCACAGCCGACGAGGAACTCGTTTCGACTCCGAACGTCGCCTCCGTCGCGAACTCACGACGGCGCTGTGAGATGCGATGGCAAGCTGACTGCTCGGAGGTCGCCGTGCGTGTCGACGACGAAGTGCTAGAGCGTCACCTGGAGTCCTTGTTGGGACGCCGAGTCAAAGCTCCGATTCAGTTCTCACTCGGAATGCCGCTTGACACAGGCCCTGGGCGAAGTTGGCGCGCGACGATTGACTTGCTGGTGGCTGAGCTTCGCCGCGACGAGAGCTTGGTCCATTCGTCGCTGATGGCTACCGAACTGGAAACACTGATCCTCACCGGTCTGCTGACTGCGCAGCCTCATAATTACTCGACGGCCCTGCATTCCGACGCGCGGGCCGTACACCCACGCGCCATCAGGAGCGCGGTGGAATTCATTGAGACAGCGCCCAACCGTGCGATCACCACCGCTCGCCTGGCTGCTCACGCCGGTGTCAGTGCAAGCGCGCTACAACGTGGCTTTCAAGTTCACGTCGGTTGTTCGCCCATGGAATATCTGCGCGACGTCCGTCTGAAACGGGCCCGGGATGCGCTCCTCGCCGCTGACCCAGCGTCGAATGTCACCGTCACCGAAGTGGCGTTGGAGGCCGGTTTCATGCACCTGGGCCGCTTCTCCGTCGAATACCGCCGCAGATTCGGCGAATCCCCATCCGCGACCCTCCGCCGCTGAGCTGCGAACGCCGCACCCCTTCAGTTTGCGATCGCGGATAGGCACCGAAAGCCGCCCGAGTGGAAGATCAAGGGTTCACCTCCGCGCGCCTCATAACGCTCGATTTCACCTATCAACATGATGTGGTCGCCCACATCAACCGTACGGACGTTGCGGCACTCGAAATGCGCGATCGCACCCACCAGCACGGGCGTTTCGCCAAGGCCGTTGACGACCTCCACTCCAGCGAACTTGTCCGGCGCGGGTTTTGAGAACTGGTGGGCAAGGTGCGCGTGTGCTGCATCCAGTACGTGCACAGCAAAATGCGATGCGGTGGTGAACGCTCGCGCGCTCGGTGCATCGCGACGAACACACCAAGTCACCATCGGCGGATCGAGGGATGCCGAGGAAAAGGAGTTGACGGTCATCCCGACGGGTGTGCCATCGAGGTCTCGAGCCGTCACAACGTTGACCCCGGTCGCGAACTGCCCGAGGGCACGTCGCAGATCACGAGGGTCAAACTCGGGACGGCTCAGGCTGGCCAAGTACGCCGCGGCGTTCTCCGCGTCCAGATACCACGAGAAGAAATCCGGTGGGTAGTCAAGACCGTTGGCGAAGCGGTCGCCGATCTCGGGGTGCTGCGTGGCAGCGATGTGCAGTTGGATGGCGTACGGTTCCAGCGGCTCGAGCATCGCGTTCGTCCACTTCGTAACGTATTGCGCATAATCCCAGTAGCGCTCGAAAGTGCGCTGCATGAATGCCCGGTCAAATGCGCGGCCGTCGTGCGCAGAGATCGCGTCCAGATAGATGGCGGCGCTCTTGCTCGCGTTGTTCGACCCCTGCCCGGTCAGCGGATCGTTGAGCACCACCACATCAGCCATTCCGAGCACCTCGGCTCCCGAGGGCAGCACAGCCACGGGATGCCGAACCACCGGTGTCAGACGGCCCGACATCACCCCTTGTTCGTCGGTCAGCGCGATGTGGTGGCATCGATCCGCCTCCCACGGCAGGAACTCGGTCAGAATGCGCTTCGAAATCTCCAGGTGTTCGGATGCCGACCTCACATCGTTCCAGCAGTCCATCGGACCGCCGATTACCCCCGAAAAAACCATGATGCTGCAGAGGCCGCTCAGCGTCAGAGCGGGAAAGACGAAGTACTCACCTACGCCCGGCAAGATGTTGTAGGACACCTCTGCCGGCTGCGGATTCATCCCGCGGACGTAGGTCAGCGCGGTGACACGTTGCGGCTTATCGTACGTGGAACGCGCGCTGTCGCGGGTGAATAGGTTTGCGACATCGCCCTTGCCGGCCGCCACCACGACGAGGTCTGACTCTCTGGCATACGCCTCGATATCGTCTACGTCGGCCCTGCCCACGACGAATTCTCCACCACGCCAGATGAATTCGTAGATGTATCGAGGTATCTTGACTCGTTGATCCACCGACTGCGCGATGGCGCCGAGTTGGCCCGTCCACCTGATGGATGGCACCGGTTCGCCCGGCTGGTTCGCGATCGTCATCGATACGGCGCCGATCGACGGTGCCTCCTCCCGCCACAGATCCAACCCAAGTGCCCGCTCGTGGCGTAGGGCACGGCCGAACATGCCCTGACTCGATGTCACTGCGCCGCCCGCGATCTCCTCTGCAGTGCGGTCGCTGATCACACGGACGTGATAGTTGTGTGCAAGCAAGCCGATGGCCAGTTGTAGGCCCGACTGACCGGCACCAACGATCGTGATGTGGTCATGCGTGCTCAACTGGGCTCCTCGTGTGCTGAGATCACGAGTCAGAAGTTAGCGTGCCCGCGCTGAGCGCCGCTATCCGATTAGCCGCGCCACTATCCGTAAAGCATCGCGAGCGTGCGCCAACTTCGACCCAACTTCGGCGTGTCGGCCTCAGGCCCGCACGCTGGCGCTGGCAGACGGGGGCATTACCGCAGCACCACGGCGGGGGCGCCGCGGCGCCGGTACACCGAACCGAACCGCGCGTCGATGCGCAACCACGTCGGATGCGCCCGCACCCGCACCATCTCGCTCTCGGCCAGCGTCTGCGGGAGAAAACCCATTGCGGTCAGGGCGAATACGCAGCGCATAGGAATTGCGACGCAGTCCTCGCCTGCGCTGACCGACATCACATCCTGATCCAGCAGGGATACCGGCGGTCCGTGGGCGCTGGAATGTTCTTTGGCCAGTGCGCCGCCCTGCTCGGCCAGGTCCAGCACGGCGCCGGCCGGGACATCGTCGAGGTGCACGAAACCCGTCTCAGGCGGTAGCGCGCCGCGCCACGCGGAGTCCATCGTGAAGCCGGGCTCGACGTGACCGTCGGGCGCCATCGCGGCCAGGCCGGCGGCCAGTGCGTCGGCGCCGACCGCCAGATCGGCCGGTTTGACCCGACCGCGCACCACCCGACTGGCCAGCACGTCGAACCCGGTTGCCGCCCAAGCGACGACGTGCTCATCCGAGCGCTGCCGCAACCTGACCACCGCGGTGTCGTCGAGCCGCAGAACGCGGTCGGTGAACGTGGCGAGATCGTCGCGGTGGGTCGCACCGTCGAGCCAGATACCGCGCTCGCGCTCGGTCATCGCGACCAATGCCGCAGATACTCCTGCTGCACGGGCGAAAGACGGTGCAATCGCTGTTCTTTGATGTGCACGGCGGCCAGTTGCGTATCGGCGATGACGGCCGGTTTCGAGCCGGGCGAGGCGTTGACGGACCTCACCTCGTAGCCGATGGTGAAGTCGACTGCCCGTACCCGCTTCGACCACATGGTCACCTGCAGCGGCGAGTCCACCAGCCGCAGTTGCGCCTTGTACGAGATGTTCACGTCGGCGATCAACAGACCGATAGTCTCGATCCCGGGCCCGAACGGTTCACGCAGAAACGGGATTCGGGCCTCTTCGAGAATAGTCACCATGGTGGCGTGGTTGATGTGTTGGTACATGTCGATGTCTGACCAGCGCACATGTACCGGCGCCACAAATCCATTCACCCAGAGGCCCCCGTTCCACTTGTGCGCGTCATGCTGCGGATCTGTCGTGCCGCCACCGACAACGTCGCCAGGTCGTGTTGGCCGCTTTCATAGATCTCGGTGAGCGTGCGCCGCGCCCGCGAGACCCGCGAGCTGTTCGTCATCTCCCACTCGGCGATCTTCTCCTCGCCGCTCTCGTTCGGTTCGCCGCCGGCCAGCACGTCAAGACACAGCGTCCGCAACGAGCCGTAGATGTCGTCACGTATGGCCAAGCGGGCCAACGAATGCCACCGATCGTCGCGTGGTAGCCGCGACACCGAGGTGAGCAGCCCGTCGGTGGCGAGATGGTCCATCAGCGCGAAATAGGTTTCGGCGACCTCGACGGGGTCCCTCTCGATGATGTCGGCGATGTCAATGACGTCGAGCAGACTGAACTGGTACAGCCCCGCGGCGGCGACGTACGCGAGATCCCTCGGTATCCCCTGGCTCGTCAACTCGTCCGCGTTCTTGCTGACGATGGCCTTGTCGTCACCACGCAACCATTCCGACATCCGCGGGGTCAGCGCTTCGACGTTCGCGGCGAACCGGTTGGTCTCGGCGCCCACCGCCAACGGCTGCGGACGGTAGTTGAGCAACCACCGACCGGCGCGGTCCACGAGCCTGCGCAGATCCAACGTCATCCGGTCGGTCACCGCCACCGGGACCCCGTCATCCGCGGTGGCCCGGATTTCCCTCCACCGCTTGCTGATCCCGAAGATGGCGTTGGCCGCGGCGTAGCTGCGGACGGCATCGACCGGTCCCACACCGACGTCCTCGTTGATTCGGTAGACGTAAGTGACGCCGCTGACGTCGACGACGTCGTTGACGAGCATGGTCGTGACTATCTCTCGGCGCAGCTCATGTCCGCGTATCTCGGTGCTGAACTGCTCGCGCAGCTTCACCGGAAAGTACCAGGGCAGCCGCGAGGCGAACGCCTCCTGATCGGGCAGGTCGCTGGCCAGCACTTCGTCTTTGAGCGCCAGCTTGACGTGGGCCATCAACGTCGCGAGTTCCGGTGAGGTCAAGCCGAGTTCGGCTTCGGCGCGCCGATTGATCTCCTTCTCCGAGGGCAGCGCCTCCAGTTCCCGGTTCAAGCCGCGGTCGCTGACGAAATCCTTGATCATGCGGGCGTGCACCGACAGCAGGCTGGCCGCGTTGACGCGGCTGGTGCCCATGAGATCGTTCTGGTCCTTGTTGTCGTTGAGGACCATCTCGCCGACTTCGTCGGTCATAGACAACAGCAACTCGGCACGGTCCTGCGGGTCGACCTTACCTGCGGTCACCAGAGAGTCGATGAGGATCTTGATGTTCACCTCGTGGTCTGAGCAGTCGACACCGGCGGAGTTGTCCAGTGCGTCGGTGTTGATCCGGCCGCCCGCAAGGTCGAACTCGATGCGCCCCAGCGGCGTCACCCCGAGGTTGCCGCCTTCGCCGACAACTCTGGCGCGCAACTGGTTTCCGTTCACCCGTACGGGGTCGTTGGCACGGTCGCCGACGTCGGAATCCGACTCGGTCTCGGCCTTGATGTAGGTGCCGATTCCACCGTTGAACAGCAGGTCGGCGGGCGCCTTGAGGATGGCTTTGATGAGGTTCGGCGGGGTGAGTTCCTCGACGGAATCATCGATCCCGAGGGCGGCACGCGCCTGCGGGCTGATCGTGATCGACTTCTGTTGTCTGGTGTACACGCCGCCGCCCTCGCTGATCAACGAGGTGTCGTAGTTCTCCCAACTGGATCGGGGCAGGTCGAACAGGCGTTTGCGCTCGTCCCACGATCGCGCGGCGTCGGGGTCGGGGTCGATGAAGATGTGCCGGTGGTCGAATGCGGCGAGCAGGCGGATGTGCTTGGACAGCAGCATGCCGTTGCCAAACACGTCCCCGCTCATATCGCCGATGCCGACGACGGTGAAGTCCTCGGCCTGGGTGTCCACGCCCATCTCGCGGAAGTGCCGCTTGACGCTTTCCCACGCCCCCTTGGCCGTGATGCCCATGGCCTTGTGGTCGTAACCGACCGATCCGCCGGAGGCGAAGGCGTCGCCCAGCCAGAACCCGTAGGACTGCGCGACGTCGTTGGCGATGTCGGAGAAGGTGGCGGTGCCTTTGTCGGCTGCGACCACCAGGTAGGCGTCGTCGCCGTCGCGCCGGACCACATCGGGTGGCGGGACGATGGCACCGGTGGTCTTGTCGACGTTGTCGGTGACGTCGAGCAGGCCGGAGATGAACAGCTTGTAGCAGGCGATACCCTCGTTGCGTTGGGTTTCGCGATCGGCGGCCTCGTCGCCGGTGGCCGTCGGCGGTCGTTTGACGACGAATCCGCCCTTGGCGCCCACGGGGACGATGACCGCGTTCTTCACCGCCTGCGCCTTGACCAGCCCGAGGATCTCGGTGCGGAAGTCTTCACGGCGGTCTGACCAGCGCAGCCCGCCGCGCGCGACGTGCCCGAACCGCAGATGCACACCCTCCACCCGAGGCGAATACACGAAGATCTCGAATTTCGGTCGCGGCAAGGGCAATTCGTCGATCAGACCGGCGTCCAGCTTGAACGACAGGGCGTCGTGCTGGCGCGCCGAGTCGGGCCGTGTGACGAAGTAATTGGTGCGCAAAGTCGCCTGGATCATCGATGCGAACGCGCGCAGCACCCTGTCGGTGTCCAGGCTGACCAACGCGTCGATGCCGGCGGCCACCGCCGCTGCGGCGGCCTGCGCACTGCGGCGCTTGGCCGCGCCGTCATCGGATTCGTCAACCGGGCGGAACAGTGCCTCGAACAGTTCGACGAGGGAACGCGCCGTGTTGGCGTTGTCGTTGAGCACCGTCTCGATGTGCGCCTGGCTGTAGAGAAACCCCGCCTGCCGCAGGTACTTTGCGTAGCTGCGCAGGACCGCGACCTGTTGCCAGTTCAGGCCCGCGCGAAGCACGAGTTCGTTGAACCGGTCGACCTCCACATGGCCGTGCCAGATCGCGGTGACCGCGTCGGCGAACCGTTCAGCGGTGCTGTCGCGTTCGGGCCCGGACGCCGGCCTGGGGATGGACGTGTGCGGCACGATTTTGAACTGGTAGATCCAGACCTGCAGCCCGTCGGGACGCACCACCGTGAACGGCCGTTCCTCGAGGACGACGACGCCCATCGATTGCAGGATCGGCAGCAGGTCGCTCAGCGACGCCGACCGACCGCCCAGGTACAGGGTCAGCTGCGCCGCGCCCTCGTCGGTCAGGTCGATTAGGACCGGCTTGATCGAATCGTCCTGCAGCTCTTCGATGATCGCGATGTCGTCGATGGCGTCGGAGGGTTCGACGGCTTCCTTGTAGAAGTCGTTGAACGCTGTGGCGTAATGCTCGGCACGGGCCTGGTCGATCGAACCGGTTCTCACCGCGCCGATCAGCCGGTCCCCCCAGGTTCTGGCGGCCTCGGTGAGCAGGCCCTGGATCCGGCTCTTGTTCTCGGGCGAGGTGTCGATGTCCTGGGGCCGGGCGTGGTCGGGCATCCGGACCGTGAAATGAACTACTGCCCAGGGTGATTCGCTGACCCGAGCGGTGTAGTCGATGCTGACACCGTTGAGTTCACGGACCAGGATTTCTTGCATGTCGAGCCGTACCGCGGTTGTGTAGCGGTCGCGCGGGAGGTACACCAGACATGACACGAAGTGCGCGAGCGAATCGACGCGCAGGAACAACAAGGTGCGTCGCCGCGAACCCAGCTCGACGACCTCCTTGACCATGTCGAGCAGATCTGGGGCCGACAGCGCGAAGAGCTCTGACCGCGGGATGGTCTGGATGATGTCGAGAAGCAGTCGGCCCGGATGGTTGGGGTCCCGTTGCGACTGTGCCAACGCATCCTGGACACGACGTGAGATCAACGGGATCTCAAGCACATTGGCGTTCATCGCCGCGGCGCTGAACAACCCTACGAAGCGGTGTTCGACCGCGGTATGACCGGTTTCCTCACGCACCACGACGATGTAGGGGTAGGCGCCGTACCGCAAGTAGCTGGGAATGGTCGCCTGGGCCAGCACCAGCAGGTCGCCGGGTTCGGTCAACTCCTGAAGCACGTCGCGGCGGGACCGCAGCAGGCCCAGCCGGCTCGACGAGTCGACCGAGGATTTTCCGTCGCGCACCGGGCAGCGCTGGTAGCCGAGCAGCACGAAGTAGCCGTCGCCCAGCCAGCGCAGCAGTGCGGCAACATCTTTGCGGTCCCGCCCGGGGAACCGTCCGCTGGTGTCGGTGTCGACCTGGTGGGCAAGGTCAGCCAGCGTGGTGACCAGCGCATCGGTGTCCAGCGCGACCTGACGTGCGTCGTCGAGCACGGTCGGCAGCGATTGCGCTGCTACGGCCACCGCCTTGTTGTCCGCGGTCGGTGCCAGCTGAACGTGAATCCACGCTTCCTCGACGCCGTCGGATAGGTCCTCGGCCGCTGTGGCCGGGCGCAGATCGAGCAGGTCACCCGTCGGGCTGCGGCGGACCTGGAAGACCGGGTTCATCAGCGCGCTGTACGCAACGCCGCACCGGTGAAGCAATACGGTCACCGAGTCCATCACCATCGCGGTGTGGTCGGTGACGATCTGCAGCGCCGGACCGAAGCCGCCCGCGTCGTCGCTGGTATACACCGCCACCCGGGTGCTCCCGACCGGTCGCTGTCTGCCGAGCCGGCGATGGGCGGCCAGCAACTCCGGTGACACCGCTTTGTGGGCGGCAAGGCTCACGGGCGATGTGACGATGGCGGATTCGGGTGCGTCGGCGTGCGGACCCCGGTAGGTCTCGACGTAGGCGTTCGCCACCTGCCCAGCGGCGTCCTCACTGAGTTCCGGTGACGGCGGCGGGGCATCACCGGATCTCGGATACACCGACATAGGACGCTCCTGTCCTCGACGACACGATTCCGCGCTCCGCAGGTGCGACGATATCGTCCCGCAGAGTCCTCCCTAGCCCGATCCGGTCGGGACGTTCGCGCTGGCGCTGCTAAGCGTGCGTGTCAGTCGCGAGTCAGTCGCCTGTGGGTCACCCTGTGCGGACGTGCCGCTTCGGCGCCGAGCCTTTCCACCTTGTTCTCTTCGTAGGCAGCGAAGTTGCCTTCGAACCAGAACCATTTGGCCTCGTTGTCCTCGTCGCCCTCCCACGCCAGGATGTGCGTGCAGGTGCGGTCCAGGAACCAGCGGTCGTGGGAGATCACCACCGCGCAGCCCGGGAAGTTCTCCAGCGCGTTCTCCAGCGAGGACAGCGTTTCCACGTCGAGGTCGTTGGTCGGCTCGTCGAGCAGGATCAGGTTGCCGCCCTCCTTGAGGGTCAGTGCGAGGTTGAGCCGGTTGCGCTCACCGCCGGACAGCACGCCGGCCGGCTTCTGCTGGTCAGGTCCCTTGAAGCCGAACGCCGACACGTAGGCGCGCGACGGGATCTCGTTCTGCCCGACCTCGATGTAGTCCAGCCCGTCGGACACGACCTCCCAGACCGTCTTGTTCGGGTCGATGCGCGACCGGCCCTGGTCGACGTAGCTGAGCTTGACGGTGTCACCGATCTTGACGGTGCCGCTGTCCGGCTCCTCCAGACCCACGATGGTCTTGAACAGCGTCGTCTTGCCAACACCGTTGGGCCCTATTACGCCGACGATGCCGTTACGCGGCAGCGTGAACGACAGATCCTTGATCAGCGGACGACCGTCGAAGCCCTTGTCCAGGTTCTTCACCTCGACCACGACATTGCCCAGCCGGGGCGGCGTCGGGATTTGGATCTCCTCGAAGTCGAGCTTGCGGCTCTTCTCGGCCTCGGCAGCCATCTCCTCGTAACGCTGCAGCCGCGCCTTGCCCTTGGCCTGGCGCGCCTTGGCGCCCGACCGCACCCACGCAAGCTCGTCCTTGAGCCGCTTGTGCAGCTTGGCGTCCTTGCGGCCCTGCACCGCGAGACGCTCGGCCTTCTTCTCCAGATAGGTGGAGTAGTTGCCCTCGTACGGGAACGCCCGGCCGCGGTCCAGTTCCAGGATCCACTCGGCGACGTTGTCCAGGAAATACCGGTCGTGGGTGACGGCGAGCACCGCACCCTTGTACTCGGCTAGGTGCTGTTCCAGCCACAGCACGCTTTCGGCGTCGAGGTGGTTGGTTGGTTCGTCGAGCAGCAGCAGGTCGGGCTTGGACAGCAGCAGCTTGCACAGCGCCACTCGGCGACGCTCGCCGCCGGACAGGTGGGTGACGGGCTCGTCGGGCGGCGGGCAGCGAAGCGCGTCCATCGCCTGCTCGAGCTGGGAATCGATGTCCCAGGCGTCGGCGGTGTCGAGTTCCTCCTGCAGCCGGCCCATCTCCGCCATCAACTCGTCGGAGTAGTCGGTGGCCATCAGCTCAGCCACTTCGTTGTAGCGGTTGAGCTTTTCCTTGATCGCCACCCCTTCTTCGACGTTCTCGCGGACCGTCTTCTCCTCGTTCAGCGGCGGTTCCTGCTGCAGGATGCCGACGGTCGCGCCCGGCTGCAGGAACGCATCGCCGTTGTTGGGAGTGTCCAGACCGGCCATGATCCGCAAGACGCTCGACTTTCCGGCACCGTTCGGGCCGACGACGCCGATTTTCGCGCCTGGCAGGAAATTCAGGCTGACGTCGTCAAGGATGACCTTGTCGCCGTGCGCCTTGCGGACCTTCCGCATCGAATAGATGAATTCGGCCATGCCGTGGTGTTGCCTCCTGAGTCTTTGGCTATCTGGGCCCCATCCTAGGCGCGGCCTGGGTCGGCTAAGCCGACAGTGTCAGCTCGTCGTCTGAGCTCACCGCGTCGGTAGCGGAACCGGGCTCGTCTGCGCCCTGGTCGGAACCCGCGTCGTCTCGATCTGTCGACCGCTGGTCCTCCTGCTGCTTGCCTCGGTCGATACGCGCGACACAACGGGCCAAATCGGGCCCGACCGATGTGGCGCGCACCTCGACCGATGAGCGTCGGTTGCCGTCGCGGTCGTCGTACTCGCTCGTATAGACGTGCCCGACAACGATCACCGGATCGCCCTTCACCAGGGCGGCGCTGGCACCGGTTACCACCCGCCCCCAGCAGATCACCGTCACGAACAACGAGTTGCCGGGCTCCCATGTTCCCTCGGCCGTACGGCGCCGCGAGTTGCTGGCGACGCGGAACCTGACCATTTCCTGATCGCCGACGCGGCGGTGAATCGGGTCGGTGACGATATTGCCGACGATGGTGAACGGTGTCTCGAACATGATTCCTCCAACTTGTTGCGTGACGACGGCCGCTCGGCGCGTCGGTGACACCGCAATTGACCGTCAGCGCACCGACAGCGGGCAGTCGCCGGCGGGGCCACGCCGCGTGGTTGTGGATGAATCCGCCGTTGGGGATAGTTCGCCGCGAGGTCGCGCACTCGGGCCACCCGCTCGACACCGACGCTTTGGCTGGTTTGCGGCCGCCGAATCGACCAAGGCGTCGGTTTCGATGCGAAGCCCGCGATACCTACGGGCGCCAGCCCCGCGAGAGCAATGCGGTGCGCGCCTGCTCGACGATGTCGGCGCCGCGGTCCTCTTTGATGGCGTGGATGACGTGCCAGTCAAGCCGCTGCAGCACGCGGTTGACCTGAACGTCGAGGACATATTGTCGCCTGCTGGTCAGGTGTTGTTCGCCGTCGTATTCGGCGCCCACCTTGAAGTCCTCCCAAACCATGTCGACGCGCCGGACGTAGTTACCCATCTCGTCGTAGATCACGAATTGCGTCGTGGGCGCAGGTAGTCCGGCGTCGATGAAAAGCAACCGCAGGCCGGTTTCTCTCGGTGATTCGGCGCCGCCGTCCACGAGCGGCATCGCCACCCGTAGTCGTCGCAAACCTCGTACACCGCGATGACGTTTCGCCAGCAGCGCGACATCCTCAGGAGCGAACGGGCGGGCATTCATCAACGCGTCCAGGCGCGCGACGGCCCGGTCGCGTGGCTGATGGCGGCCGAGGTCGAATGCGGTGCGGGCCGGCACGGTCGCCCGGATGCCCCCGATCGTGGTGACCTCGTCCTCCTCCAGGGTCTCGTCGCGGACGACCAGCCCGCGCTGGCGTCGAGCCGCCGAGACCAGTTCGATCGGAATGTCGTCGTCGACCCATTTCGCTCCATGCAGTGCGGATGCGGCGACCCCGGCGATCACCGCTGAGGGCGAGCCCAGCGACACCCCGGCGATCCGCTCGCGCAGCGATACTTCGTATCCGCGGGGGACGTAGATGCCGCGGTACAGCGGCCGGTACTGACTGCGCAGATGGGCTCGGGTGAGGTGGCCGGCAGCCACCGCGTCGCTGCCGATGAACGGGATCTCCACACTGATTGGACGCACACGCGACCGATTTGGCTCCCATCGCTCTCCAAACCGACGCAATGGTCGATTCGCCGGCCGGAAATCGACCAAGGCGTCGGTCTCGATGCGCTAGTGGGACGAACCGTCCCGACGGGCCAGTGCGGCCAGCATGTTGTTGTAGGCGGCCAGTTCCTCGTCGTGGTCGCGGTCGGCCGCACGGTCGAATCGCTTGGCGGTGCGCTCGTCGCTGCGCTGCCATTGGATGAGCAGGGCAATCATCACCACGACGAGCGGGACTTCACCTGCGGCCCAGGCGATTCCACCGCCGGTGCGCTGGTCGCTGAGCAGATCGGTGTTCCAACTCAGGTCCAGCCCGCGGTAGAACGTCTCGGCCAGGATCGTCTTCGAGCCCATCAACAACACCCCGAAGAACGCGTGCAGCGGTAGGGACGCGAACACCATCGCAACCTTGCCCAGCTGCGGAAGCTGCCGCGGCGCGGGGTCGATACCAATAACCACCCAATAGAACAGGTAGCCGCTGAGCAGGAAGTGCAGGTTCATCAGCACGTGCGCGAAGTGGTAGTCGACCGCGGTGTCGTAGAGCCCACCGAAATACAGGGCGTAGAAACCCGCGACGAACACCACGGTGGCCACGATCGGATGGGTGAAAAAGCGCGCGACCCGCGAGTGCAGTCCGGTGAGCAGCCATTCCCGCATCCCCGGCGGCTCCCCGCGGCCAGCCGACGGCAGCGCGCGCAGCGCCAAAGTCATCGGCGCGCCCAACACCAGCAGGATCGGCACCAGCATCGACAGCGCCATGTGCGCGATCATGTGCATCGAGAACATTGCGGGCATGTAGCGGCCCAGACCCGAGGAGGTCGCGAACAGCAACGCAGCGCATCCCAGCAGCCAGCCTGCGGTCCTGCCGACCGGCCAGGCGTCCCCGCGGCGCCGCAGCCGGCGTACCCCCAGTAGATACACCACGGCCATGACGATCGCGGCGGTCCCGAAGATCAGGTCGAACCGCCAGTCGAACAGCACCCGCTCGAAGGTCGGCGGGCCCGCCAGCTGGTAGCCGATCTCGACCTCGACCACGCTGGGCTGCACAGGCAGCGGCGGCGGCGGGGTCCGGCCCAGCCCGACGGCGATGCCGAACGTCGCACCGAACACCACGGCCTCGACCAAAGCGAGCCGAATCAGCGGCCGGCGCTCCCCCGGATCCTTTTGCAATGCCGCGACGCCGCTGCGGCGCTGTTGCCAGCCGATCATGCCGAGGACGGCCAGCGCGAGGACCTTGGCGATGACCAGGCCGCCGTAGGGCGTGGTGAATAGGTCGGCCGGCTCGATCCGCACGAATGCGTTGACCACCCCGCTGACCGCCATCACCACAAAGCACCACAGCGCCAGCATCGAGAACCGGCGCGCGGCCAGATCGGCGTGCGAACCGTCGCGCAACGCGTGCACCAGCAGCGCGAGTAGGCCGCCGGCCCAGAGGGCGCCCGCGAAGATGTGGAACAGCAGGCTGTTGGTGGCCATATCGTGTGAACCGCCGGTGGCCGAATGCCCCGTGAGCACCAGCGGCAGCAATGTCAGCAGCGCACCGGCGAACAGGATCGGCGTCCACGTCCACCGCAGCACGCCCATGCTGGCCACCGTCACCACCGCCGCCAGAAACGCCGTCCACCGCCACGCCCCTGCGACGTCAATCATGCTGGCCACCGACCACACGCTGATCGGGTCGAGGGCGTGCAACGGCTGACCTGAGACATCGGACACGGTCAACGGCACCAACAGCACCGCGCACACCGTCCAGACCGCCGACGCGGCGGTGCCCAGTCGCAGCGACCGGTAGCCGGCGGCGTCGAGCACGCCGCTGGTCTGCGGCGGGGTCAGAAACGCCGCGAACAGGAAGGCGCCGACAGCGACGACGGCCGCGATCTCCCCCGCCGCTCGCACGAACGGCAGACCGTACGTCGTCACCGGGCCCGGGTCGGGCAGACCGGTGGCCGTCAGCGCATCGGCCAGCGACAGCCCGCCGATGGCGGCCGCGACGGCACCGGCCAGCAGGCCCACGCCGACGAGCACCGGCCATACCGCGCTACTGCGTACGCCCGCCGCGACCTGCCGGCTGGGAATAGTCATGGCCCCAGCCTATTGCGCAGGCTCAGGCGGGTTCGCTGCGCAGTGCCTGTCGCTGCATTTCACGGGCGAAGAACTGGGAGCGCGAGATCTGCTCGACTTTGTCCATGTCGCGCAGGATCGCGCGCAGTTCTTCGCGAAACGCGCCGCGCCGCTGTTCGAGATCGGCGGCGGGCGTCAGAAGGTCTTGGTCGGCGGCGACTTGCCGGGCGGTGGTGAACAGCAGCGCCGAGACCGCCTCGTTGCTGCGGATCCGCCCCTGCGCGACGTACTGGTTGCCGAGCCCGAGCGCCTGCTTCGTCAGTTCCTTCTCACCGACCTCGGCGGGTGCGTCGCGCAGCGCGTCGGCGACGATCTGATAGGCCTCGAAGAACGGGCGCAGCATGGCACCGGCGATCAACGGCTTTTTACCCCGCAACAGCACGTCGACCTGCTCACCTCCGGCCGATACGTGGGCTTCCCAGTCCTCGTGCCACGACATCTCCTCGGCGATATGCTCACGAAAGGCCGCGGAGTCGGCGAAGTAGAAGTCGAACTTCAACAGGTCGCGCAGCCGCATCGCCTGGTTCCAGAACGCCTCGAGCCGGTCGCCGTCGGCGCGCGCCGCGCAAGCCAGCGCCAGCTCGACGATGGAGGTCTCCAGGAACGCGTCGATGAGCGTGTTGCGGTAGAACGCCGCCTCGTGCTCGTCCTCGGGCGCGATCCGCCAAACACATTCCCTACCGCCTTCGACCGCGGTGACCGGATGGCTGTTGGACAGCGCATCGAGCGCCGACCGGACGCCGGCGGCGGTGCGTAACCGCAACGCGCTGTTGGTCATCGGGGTCTGCTTACGTTCCAGATAATCCAGCGAGTCCTGCAGCGTGTGGTGGATCTGGTCGAGCGTCAGGGCTACGCCCCGCGTGGTGAGCAGCAACGCCGAAACCAGCGCGGTTGCGTTGACCGGCGTCGCCCGCAGGATCCGCCACGACACCTCGAAGGCCATCTTCTGCAGCGCAAGACGTTTGGCGGCTTCATCGGCGCTCATCGGCCCGTGCGGTTCGCCGAGGTACTCTCGCATCGAGACGGCCTGGGGGAACCGGACGTAGATCTTGCCGTAGTTTCGCTCGCCCTGCGCCTTGATGAAGTTGTACATCCACGACAAGCTTTCGGGCGTTTTCTCGCCGCCACGCGCATACGCGGCGTATTCGGCGGTCTCGTGTAGCTGGTCGAAGCTGATCGAAACGGGTTGCAGGAGAATGTCGTCGCTGCGGCCGTCGAGGTAGGCGTCGGCGACGTATGCGAGCAGTCCGAGCTTGGGCGGCAGCATCTTTCCGGTACGCGACCGGGTGCCCTCGATCGACCAGCTGAGGTTGAACCGTTTTTCGACGATGTAGCCGACGAACTGGCGCAGCACGTACTTGTAGAGCGGATCGTCGAGCTTGCGGCGAAGGAAGATGACGCCGGAGTGGCGCATCAACGGGCCCATGAGGCCGAACGACAGGTTGATACCGGCGAACGTGTGCACAGGAGGTAACCGGTTCTCCTGCATGGCAACCGGCACGATGACGCCGTCGAGGTAGGACCGGTGCGAGAACAGCAGCACGGCCGGATGGTTCTCCAGGTTGCGCCGCATCACTTCGACCTCGGACCGGTCATAGTCGATGTGGGGGTCGAAGCCGCGGCTGAAGATCGCCCGGCCCAGCGACGGGATCAGATCGACCGAAAAGCGGCTCCAACCGGTGGAGAGCTCATCGAGCATCTCGCCGGCGCGTTCCAACGTCGCACCCGGGATCTGCGCCAGCCCCTCCCGAAACCGCGACGAGGCCAGCAGCTCCGGTTTGATCAGCCGCGGCGACTTGTACTCCGGGCCGAGCAGGCGCAGCTCCACCCGTTCGATCGCCAGGGCGGCACGGCGAATGACGAAGCGGGCGAACTCTCTGGCATTCTCGGCGACGGTCGTATCCGCCCACTGCTGGCGGAGCTCGGAGACCTTGGCCGGCTCGCCGGCCACCACCCTGGCCCGCGACGGATCTTTGCGCAGGATGCGGCGCTGGATGATCTCCGGTGGACGGTAGGTGTCGCGCCCGGATAGCAGGGCGACGATCTTGGATCGGGTGGGCAGCCCGCCCGGGACCCAGAACACCCGCACCGGCACCACCGACCGGTCCTCGTGGGCTTGAAGTTTTTCGACGAGTTGGGCGAGCACGCCGGGTGGCGGATCGTCGCTGTGCGGTAGGCGCAGCACCTCGACGGTCGTGTCGGGGTGCTCGAGGCGCTGTTGCGCCAACCAGTCGTCGAGCAGTTCCTGCTCAGCCGGTGACGACACCGACGCCAGCACCAGCGCATCGTCGGTTGGGGTGAACGGCGTGTAGTGGTCGACGGGTGTCTTCACGATTGGCCCTCCCCGGCGGGGTTTTTCGCCGTCGACTTCGTCGTGGGGGCTTTCTTGGCTGCGGCTTTCTTGGTCGACTTTTTGGCGGGTTTCTTCGTCGACGAGCGGGTGTACAGCTCGGGGGTCGGCAGCGTGTCGTGCGGCCAGTCCCTGAGCGTGTCGAGGTAGAGCTGGCGGATCTCTTCGATCCGTTCGGAAAGGTTGTCGGGTGTCCAGTCGTCGACGGGTATCGGCGGATACACGACAACGTCGACGGTGCCCGGGTTGAAGGTGCTCGAGTCGCGTGCGGCGATGACCTCCGCGTTGCGGATCACGATGGGCACGATCGGTATTCCCGCCGACATCGCGATGCGGAACGGCCCCTTCTTGAACGGGCCGACCTCGGTGGTGTCCAGCCGCGTGCCCTCCGGTGCGATCAGAATGGACAACCCCTTGCGCGCCAGTTCCTCGACCTTCTTGAGCCCTTCGACCGCCTTCTGTGGATCGTCGCGGTCGATGAAGGCCGCGTCCATCACCTTGCCGAGGGTTCCGACGACGGGGTCTTTTTCGAGCTCCTTCTTGCCGACGGACGTGAAGTCGGTGTCGACCAGCCGTCCCGCGATCAGCGGGTCGGCCTGGTTGCGGTGGTTGAAGATAAACACCGCCGGTCTTTTCGCGGTCAGGTTCTCCTTGCCCACCACGTTGATGTTGACGCCGATCGCTGTCATCAACGCCCGGCCGAAAGCCGCTGTGAAGAAGTTGACCCCGGTGCGCTTGCTGCGGGTGAGCATCCCCAGGCCCAGCGCGCTGGCTGCGATCGGAACCATCGTGGCGATACCGGCGGCGGTGCGCAGCTGCGAAACCGGGCTGCTTCCGCTGCGGCTGCTGAACCGCAGCACCGGCCAACCGCGTTTGGCGGCGACGGCGGCCAGCTTTCCCGCGGGGTTCGTCGGCCGCGGGTTGCCGACGAGGTACATCAGCGCGACGTCTTCGTCGCCGTCGGCGTAGAAGTAACTCTTGGACAGATCCACGCCGTGGTCGGCGGCGAAAGCCTGGACCGCCCTGGCTTTTCCGGGCCCCCAGATGACGGGCCTGCGCACCTCGCCGGTAAGCAGACCGTTCTCGTCGATCTCGAACTTGTTGCTCAGCACGTTGTCGATGCCGAGGAACCGCGCGACCGGCTCGACCTGGACCGTCAGCGCCGAGGAGCTGAGCACCACGGTGTGGCCGCGCGTCATGTGGGCGCGCACCAACTCGCGCATCTCGGGATAGATGCGGCTGACGATCTTCTGCACGAAGAGCCGCTCGGCCAGTTCGTCGATGTCGGTGAGCGAGTTACCCCGCAACATGCGGGCCCCCTTGCCGATCAGGTCTTCGAACTCGGAGCGCCCGAGCTGATGGTTCAGCCCGGCCTGCACCATGCCGATGAACTCGCCAACCGACATCTGTCTGTGGCGCAGCCGGTCTCGCGTCATGACCACGCCGGTGAAACCGGCGACCAAGGTGCCGTCGAGGTCGAAGAACGCGCCGACCTCCGGACCGGCCGGGCTGGCCTCGATCTCGGCGACCGAACCCGGCAGGCGCACGATACGTCTCTCAGACTGACCGTTTGCCGAAGTCATGACGACGTGCTCCCGTTGGGTGAGACCGGATTGGATGAAACCGCGTCGAGCGCGAACGAGGCGGGCACCGCTCGGCCGTCACCACCAAGAGCGAGTACCTCGTCGAAACCCTTCAACAGGCAGCGCGCCCACAGACCCGGATCGGTGACCGCGGCACGGTCATAGCGCGTCGTGATCGTGCAGTACCCGCTGCGCGAGATCAGCACGACCATCATCGCCACCCCCGGAAGCGGGCCAAGACCGTACTGTCGCAATACTTTCGCGCCGGCGATGAAGGTGTCGCCCGCGTACACCGGCACGTTGCTGGCCTGCACGTCGGAGTTGACGATGGACCCGGCCATCGACTCGAGCACGCTATCGGGCAGAAGGCCGAGCACCGGTGCGATCGCCCCGACCATGTCGATGGCCCGTTCCTCACGCTTGGTGGTCATCTGCGACCGGATGTTCTTGATGCGCACCTGCGGATTCGTCAGGCCGATCGGGGCCGCGAGATTCACACCGGCGAACCGGTTTCCACCGGCCGGGTCGGCATCGGACCGAAGGTTCACCGGCACCGCCATCGGCAGCTCGTCGATCGGCACCCCCTTCGCGTGGTGGTAGAAGCGCAGCGCCCCGCAGAGCCCAGCCAGGTACGCATCGTTGATCGATCCGCCCGCCGCCTTGGCGGCCCGATGAATGTCGCCGAACTCGATGTCGATCGCCTCGCTTCGCGAGGCCAGGCTGCGTCGCCGCAACACCGGCGACGGCTCGGCGACCGGTCCGACGACACGGGCACCCGACATCGCGTACTCGACGGCGTCACCGAACCGCGAAAACGGGTCACGCACCACCTCACCCACGATGTGCGCCGCGCCGGCCAACACTCCGCGAAACCTGCCGAGCACCGTGCCGGGAAGCCGGCTGATCCCTTGGCGCATCAGATCATTGGGCGAAAGGTCCTGCGGGATCGGCAACGGCGGTGGCGGCTGCTGCGGCGGTTCGCGTTCGAGGTCGTAGAGGTTGGCAAACATCTCCACCCCGCCCACGCCGTCGGTGACGGCATGGCTGAGGTGAACCACCAGCGCGGCACGGCCGTCGGCGAGCCCCTCGACGAGCGTCGCCGTCCACAGCGGCCGGGAGATGTCGAGCGGCGACTGCGCGGCGACCTCGGCCAGGTCCAACACCTGACGGAAAGTGCCCGGCTCGGGGACACGGACGCGGCGGACGTGGTAGTCGAGGTTGAAGTCGGGGTCGATCACCCAGCGCGGCGCCACGGTGGGCAACGTCGGCGCCACCACCTTCTGTCGCAGCCGCAGCACCTTGCGGGAGGTGTGTTCGAACCTGGCGCGGAACAGGTCCCAATCGGGTGTGGTGTCGAGAATCTCCAGCGTCATGATCCCCGAGCGAGTGCGCGGATTGGCCTCACCGCGATGCAGGATCTGGTCCAGGGCATTGAGTTCCTCAGGAAGCCCTGCCGCATCGACGTCCGGCAGATCCGTCATAGCTCGTCGCTCTCCTTCTGACTCCGAATGGCGCTGTCACCACGCTAGCCCGCCGCGCGGTGGCGGGAAGGGGCTTTAGTAGCTGTCCGGTGTCGATAGCTCTGGAAGATAGAATCCGGGGCGCATTGCCTCCGTAGCTCAGCGGATAGAGCAGCCGCCTTCTAAGCGGTTGGTCGCAGGTTCGATCCCTGCCGGGGGCGCGCGATACATTGCTGGGGCACCGTCGAATGGAATCAGGCATGGGGAGACGCGCGAGCAAGGTGGCGCTGAGCGTCGCTGCTGCAGGCATCGCGACCAGCGTCGCGGGGGTCGCCGCCATGCAGCCGGCCGCCAGCACGGCACCGCTTGTCGATTTGGCCGCGCTTATCGTCGTCGGCAGCTCCACCAACCCGACGGGCGCCGGAGTCGAGAACTTCTTCCAGGGCAAGTTCAACGACCCGATGTACACCGGCCCGGACGGCGATGACATCGTCCACGTCAACTTCTGGTCCGGCACCGAAGGCATCCAGCGGGCCCTTGACGCCAACTCCGGGGAACGCAACGCCATCATCGCCTCAGGCTGGGGTGCGGCGAATGCGAGCCTGCTGGCGCTGAAAAACCGACCGAACCTCAGCGACACGGTGTTGATCCTCGACAACGACGTCGCCCGCCCCGACGGCGGCTTCGGCACCAGATACCCGTGGTTCGCGTTGATCGGCGTCAACCCGTTTCCCACGCCCAGCGAGGTGCCCGCCCTGCGCGCGGTGAACATCGGGTACCAGTACGACTACAACTCCAATGCGCCCGCCGTCCTTCTCAACCCGTTGGCGGCCGTCAACTCACTGGTCGGGTATCTGTACCGGCACCGCGACCAGGCCTCGCTGGACCTGCCGGTCAACGCCGACGGCACCCCGGCCGTGCACTGCGACGCGAACACCTGCGCGATCACCGTCAGCGGCGCGGTACTGGACTGCCCCGACGCGCGCTGCAGCTCACCCCAAGACCGCATCACGGCCTACGTCACCACCCGTGACAACACCACGTACGTGACCTACGCCAGCGAAGAGCTACCGCTGACCCGGCTGATCGGCGACGTGTTCGGGCGCCGCGTCGCCGCGTTCACCGACCCGCTCCTGACGCTGCTCGTAGACTCCGCGTACTATGGCGGCAACCCGATTCCCAGCGATCCCAGCGCATACCGGCCCGCGACGCTGTTCCCGTCGCTCATGAGGGTGCTCGACACTGTGGTCCGCATCCCCGGCGCCATCGCCGAGGGCTGGCACGCCGCGACGGCGCCCCCGAAGAAGGCGCCGACGCCGAACACCACATCCGAAAGCGACATCTCGGACGCGGCCGACGAGCCCACCGCCGAGAAAACATCCTGGAAGCAGTCCCCCGTCGTCAAACGCGCATTGTCCGCGTGGTCACCCGAACCCGGGCAGTCGTCGGTCGACGAGGAGGTTTCCGAAGTTTCCGAGACGGCCAAACCGCGTACCAACGTCGTACGCACCAGCGTCAAAGCCGTACCCGGCCTCGCCGCGCTCACCGGCGGTACCGATGATACGGACTCGGAACCCGTTGAAAGCGAAGATGATTCGCTTCCCGACAGTGAGAGCGAACCGCCGCAGGACAGCGACGACGACACCGACGACACGCAGGGCGACAGCGACGGGTCCGACAGTGCCGACGGCCCCGATGCCGACAGCGCCGACCAAGACAGCGAAGCCGCCTGAGTACCGGACAAGTCCCCTGGTCGATACACTTTGCGACGTGAACCTCGCGCGACGCGGCGCAGCCGCGGTCATGGCGATCGGCGCCCTGCTCGCGGGCGCGCTCGCCGGCCCCGCGCAGGCCAGCCCACCCAGCTACGGAAGCAACGGGGTGTTCGGCGTCGCCACCAACCCCACCGAGGGCTGGGCGACGGCCTACATCGCTCCGGGCCGCTACCGCGTCGACCAGGCACCGAGCATGGAGCCGTACCAGAGCGCGCCCGGTTTCTGGTACCGGTGTCACTCGTTCCCCTGCAGCCCGAGCTTTCCGGGCAGCATCATCGCCAGCGGTGCGGCGATCCGCGATGTCCCGACGTTCGTCGACGTGCTGCCCAGCGACATCGCGGTGGCCCTGCACAACGTCACGTTGACGGCCGCCCCCTGAGCCGCGACGCGACCGCTCTACGCTGAGCAGCGTGTCTGATCTTGTGTTGGTCCACATCGAGGACCGCGTCGCCGTCGTCACCGTCAACGATCCCGACCGTCGCAACGCCGTGACGTTCGAAATGTCGGCCCAGCTTCGTGGCGCCGTCGAGGCCGCCGAAGCCAACCCCGATGTGCACGCGGTCGTCGTCACCGGGGCCGGTAAGGCGTTCTGCGCCGGCGCCGACCTCAGCGCGCTCGGCGAGGCGACCGACGAGGGGCTGCTCAAGCTCTACGACGGCTTTATCGCCGTGGCCAACTGCGCGCTGCCGACCATCGCCGCGGTCAACGGTGCGGCCGTCGGCGCCGGCCTGAACCTCGCGCTCGCCGCCGACGTGCGCATCGCGGGCCCCGCGGCGCTGTTCGATTCCCGCTTCCAGAAGCTGGGCATCCACCCCGGTGGCGGCGCCACCTGGATGCTGCAGCGCGCCGTCGGCCCGCAGGCGGCCCGCGCGTCGCTGCTGTTCGGCATGCGCTTCGACGCCGAGGCCGCGGTGCGCTACGGGCTCGCGCTGAGCCTGGCCGACGACCCGGTGGCCGCGGCGCGTGAGCTGGCCGCCGGCCCGGCCGCCGCACCGCGCGACGTCGTTCTGGCGACCAAGGCGTCCATGCGCGCCACGGCCAATCCGGGTGTCGTCGACTCCGATCAGCACCGCATCGCCGTCGACACCGAGCTCGGGCCGCAGGCCACGTCGATCCTGTCCCCGGAGTTCGCCCAGCGCCTGGCCGCCGCCAAACGTAAATAGGGCGGTTTGTGGAGCCGCAACCGCGGTGAGCGCGGCTAACACTCCACAAATCGCGGAGGCTAGAGGTCGAGCAGCGCCAGCTCCGGTGATTCGACGAGGTCGCGCAGTTCGTTGAGGAACGCCGCGACCTGGGCGCCGTCGGCGACGCGGTGATCGAACGCGCAGGTGAGCTTCATCGTCGGGCGCGCGACCACCTCACCGTCGACGACGACGGGCCGCGGCCGCAGCGATCCCATCCCGACGATGGCCGCCTCCGGATAGTTGATGACCGGCACACCGTCGTCCAGACCCAGCGCGCCGAAGTTGGACACCGTGAACGTCGACCCCTGCAGTTCTGCCGGCCGCAGCGTGCCCGCGCGGGCGTTGCGGATCAACTCGTCCACCACGGCGGCCAGTTCGCGGGTCGTCTTGCCCTGCGCATCGCGCACCACCGGCACCAGCAGCCCGCGCGGGGTGGCCACGGCGAAGCCCAGATGCACCGCGGTGTGCAGGTGCACCCGCGGGCCGTCGGCCGTGTCGAGCCAGGTGGCGTTGAGGTTGCGGTGGTGACGCAACGCGATCGTCAACAGTCGCAGCGTCAGCACGAACGGCGAAACGGGGAGCCCGGTCAGCCGGGTGCCGTCGACCTCCACACCGGCGTGCGCATCCGGTATCTCTCGGCGCGACACCGTCATTCGCTGTGCCATCGCAGCGTGTACGCCGTGCACCGCCACCGTGTCCGCAGCGGCCAGCACGTCGTCGCGGGTGATGATCCCGTCGGCGCCGCTGGGGGTCAAGGCGGTCAGGTCGACGCCTGATTGCGCGGCCAGCTTGCGCACCGACGGCTTGGCGCGGGGCCGGCGTCTGCTGCCGTCCAGGTCATCGTCGGCGCCGTAGCCGACCAGCACCGGTCTGCGCTTCGCCTCGGTTTCGATACGCACCAACACCGCGCCGACGTCGAGCGTATCGCCTTCGGCGCCACCGAGTTCGACGATGCGGCCCGCGTACGGGCTCGGGATCTCGACCTCGGCCTTGTTGGTCTCCACGGTGCACAGCGTTTGGTTCAGTTCGACGTCGTCGCCGACGGCGACGGCCCATCCGGTGATCGTCGCGTCTTCGAGGCCCTCGCCGAGGTCGGGAACCAGGAACTCCTGCACGGTCATGGCTGCTCCAGTGTGCGTTCGATGCAGTCGAGTAACCGGTCGACGCCGGGCAGCCACAGCTTCTCGAGCCGGGCAGGCGGATACGGTGTGTCAAAGCCGGTGGCGCGCAACACCGGTGCCTCCAAATCGTAGAACAACTCCTCTTGCAGCCGCGCGGAAAGCTCGGCGCCGAACCCCAGCGTGCGCGGACCCTCATGCATCACCACCGCGCGGCCGGTGCGCCGCACCGAATCAGCCACCGTGTCGAAGTCCAGCGGGTTCAGCGACCGCAAATCGATCACCTCGATGCGCCAACCTCGTTGTTCGGCAGCGAGTTCGGCCGCGCTCATCGCGGTGGCGACCAGTGGGCCGTAGGTGATGACGGTGGCGTCGTCGCCGCTGCGCCGCACCGAAGCGCTGCCGATCGGCAGGCCGGGCACGGCGGTGTCGACGGGTTCGCGCGCCCAATACCGCCGTTTGGGTTCGAGGTATACGACCGGGTCGGAGCTCTCGATCGCCTGGCGCAGCAGCCAATATGCGTCAGACGGCGTCGACGGCACCACCACTTTGAGCCCGGCGGTGTGCAGCCAGTAGGTCTCGGTCGACTCGGAATGGTGTTCGACAGCGCCGATCCCGCCGAACGACGGGATGCGGATGGTCACCGGCATGGCGACGTCGCCGCGGGTACGCATTCGGTACTTCGCCAAGTGGCTGACGATCTGGTCGAACGCGGGGGCGGCGAACCCGTCGAACTGGATCTCCGGCACCGGCACCAGGCCGCGGATCGCCATGCCGATCGCGATGCCGACGATCGCCGATTCGGCCAGTGGGGTATCGAAACACCGCTGCGCCCCGAACGTTTCGGCCAGCCCTTCGGTGACACGGAACACCCCGCCGAGCGTCGCGACGTCCTCACCGAACACCGTCACCCGCTCATCGGCGGCCATCGCGTCGTGCAGCGCTCGGTTGATCGCCTGCACCATCGTCAGCGTCGGCGCCATCGGCGCCGGGGTCAGCATCGTTCGGCGGGGTTCGTCCTCGCCGTGCGCGGCGGGACGTTCGATGATCTGCGTCATGTCACGCCTCCCTGGCCAGTTCCGCCAATAGAGTTCGCCGCTGGTTGTGCAGGTCCGGGGTGATGTCGGAATAGACGGTGTCGAAGATGTCGCCGACGTCGAAATCGTCGGCGTCGACGACGGAATCGCGCAGTTCGGCTCGCAACCGGTTCGCCTTGGTCGCGACGCGCTCTTCGAGCCGGTCGCTCCACACACCTTCCTCGCGCAAGTACGTGCGGTAGCGCTGGATCGGATCCTTTGTGGCCCAGCGCGCCACCTCGTCGGGATCTCGGTACCGGGTGGGGTCGTCGGAGGTGGTGTGCGGGCCCATCCGGTAGGTCACCGCCTCGATCAGCGTCGGACCCGCGCCGTCGCGGGCCCGTGCGGCGGCCTCGGCCACCACGGCGAAACATGCCAGCACGTCGTTGCCGTCGACGCGGATGCCCGGCATGCCATAGCCGATGGCGCGGTGCGCGATCGACGGCGCGGCGGTCTGGCGTTCGACCGGTACCGAGATCGCCCACTGGTTGTTCTGCACGACGAACACGCACGGCGCCTGATACACCGCAGCGAAGTTCAGCGCCTCGTGCGTATCGCCGGTGCTGGTCGCGCCGTCACCGAGAAACGTCAACGTGACCGAATCCTCGCCCAGCCGTTGCGCGGCCATCGCGGCGCCGACGGCGTGCAGTGGCTGCGTGCCGATCGGGATGGAGATGGGGGCGACGCACTTCTCGGTGAAACCGAGTCCGCCGTGCCACTTGCCGCGCCACACGGCGGCCATCTGGGCTGGCGTGATGCCGCGCAGGAGGAACGCGCCGATCTCGCGGTATTGCGGGAACAGCCAGTCGGTTTTACGCAGGCACGCGGTCGCACCGATCTGTGCGGCCTCCTGGCCGCGGCACGACGCGAACAGCGCCAGCTCCCCCTGGCGCTGCAGGTTGACGAACTCGACGTCGAGCTCACGGGTGACGACCATCGACTCATAAAGCCACGACAGCGTCTCGGGCGGCAGATCTCGGCGGTATCGGGTTTCGGTGGTCGGCGTGCCGTCCGGCGCCACGAGTTGGACCAATTCCGACAAACCAGCCATACCGCCTCCTAAGGTCACTGACGGCGGATCGCGCCGTCAGGCGACTGAGGTGCTCAGCACGGCGGCGGTCAGAGCAAAACCCCTGATTAGAGGCCTGTCCGTCAGCTGCCGGGGTGTGGCGCCAACGCGACGATACGCTCTGCTCGCCGCAGCACTGGGGCATCTACCATTATGCCCTCGAACTGGAAGACGCCCCGTTGGTCGCGGGCCGTGTCGAGCACGCGGCGGGCCCAGTCGACCTGTTCGTCGGTCGGTGCGTAGGCGGACCGCACCACCGCCACCTGGGTGGGGTGGATGGCCACCTTGGCGTCGAACCCGACCGCGACCGCGTCGTCGGCTTCGGCGCGCAACCCGTCGAGGTCCTTGATGTCCAGATACACCGAGTCCAGCGCCAGCCGACCGTAGGCCTTGGCCGCCAGCAGGCTCTGCGCGCGCACGTGTTTGGCGACATCGCGGTAGCTGCCGTCAGGCCAGCGGTTGGCGGTGCCGCCGGTGACCGCGAACAGGTCCTCGGCACCCCACATCACCGCGAACGCATTGTCGACACGGGCCGATTCGGTAACGGTGAGGGCGCCCAGCGGGGTTTCGACGAGCACCACCACGTCCAGCGGTGCCAGCGAGGCCACCTGCTCGGCGGTCTCGGTCTTGGCCAGCATCACGGTCGTGTACTGCGTTGCTGCCAAAGCCGTTACGTCCAGCGCGTGATCGGCCGTGGTGACCGGATTGACCCGGACGACGGTGCGGCTGGGGTCCAGCGGTGTGTCGATCAGCGCCTGGCGGGCCGCCTCGCGATCTTTGGCCGAAACGCCGTCTTCGAGGTCGAGGATGACGACATCGGCTGCCGCGGCGGCCTTTTCGAATCGTTCGGGCCGGTCGGCCGGGCAGAACAGCCAGCCTGGTCCGGGCTGCTCGAGCGCCATCAGGCGCCGTCCTGCGGCCGCATCCGCACCATCGTCTTGCGCGAGGCCAGCGCGACGACATCACCGTGCTGGTTGCGTCCGGTGTGGGCGAAGGTGACGATGCCCTCGCCGGGGCGGCTCTTGGACTCGCGCTTCTCGGTGACCTCGGTTTCGGCGTACAGCGTGTCGCCGTGAAACAGCGGCTTGGGGAACGCGACCTCGCCGAAGCCGAGGTTGCCGACGATCGTGCCCTGGGTCAGTTGGGCCACCGATAGGCCGACCAGCGTCGACAGCGTGAACATCGAGTTGATCAGCCGCTGGTTGAACGGCGGCAGCGCATCGGAGAACGCCGCATCGAGGTGCAACGCCTGAGTGTTCATCGTCAGCGTGGTGAACAACACGTTGTCGGCTTCGGTGAGGGTGCGGCCGGGCCGGTGCTGATAGAGCACACCGGTCTCGAACTCCTCGTACCACAGCCCACGCTGGACCACTATGCGTTTCTCGCTCACAGCCCGAGTTCCCTTCCGATCAGCATCAGCTGCACTTCCGTTGTGCCCTCGCCGATTTCGAGGATCTTACTGTCGCGGTAGTGGCGGGCCACCGGGTACTCGTTCATAAAACCGTAGCCGCCGAAGATCTGGGTGGCGTCGCGGGCGTTGTCCATCGCGGCCTCGCTGGCCACCATCTTGGCGATGGCCGCGGCCTTCTTGAACGGCTTGCCCGACAGCATCATCGCCGCCGCGTCGTAGTAGGCCGTGCGTGCGGTGTGCGCCCTGGCTTCCATCCGCGCGATCTTGAACGCGATCGCCTGGTTGGCACCGATCGGGCGACCGAACGCTTCACGCTCCTTGGCGTACTTGACGCTCTCGTCCACACAGCCCTGCGCGGCGCCCACCGAGAGCGCCGCGATGGCGATGCGGCCCTCGTCGAGGATGCGCAAGAAGTTCGCATAACCGCGGCCCCGCTCGCCGAGCAGGCTCTCCTCGGGCACCCGCACATCGTCGAAGCTCAACGGATGGGTGTCCGAGGCGTTCCACCCCACTTTGTTATAGGCCGGTTCGACGGTGAAACCCGTTGTCGGAACGGGTACCAGGATCGAGCTGATCTCCTTCTTGCCGTCAGCTTCCCCGGTGACCGCGGTGACCGTCACCAGCTTGGTGATGTCGGTGCCCGAGTTGGTGATGAACTGCTTGCTGCCGTTGATCACCCAGTGCCCGTCGTCCAACTTGGCGGTGGTCTTGGTCGCGCCGGCGTCACTGCCGCCGCCGGGTTCGGTCAGACCGAACGCGCCGAGGGCTTTGCCGCTGGCCAGCAGTGGTAGCCACTCCTGCTTCTGGGCGTCGTTGCCGAACCGGTAGACGGGCATCGCGCCCAGCGACACCCCGGCTTCGAGCGTGATCGCCACGCTCTGGTCGACCTTGCCGAGTTCCTCGAGCGCCAGGCACAGCGCGAAGTAGTCGCCGCCCATGCCGCCGTACTCCTCGGGGAACGGAAGGCCGAACAATCCCATGTCGGCCATGCCCGCGACGACTTCGTAGGGAAACGAGTGCTCCTCATCGTGTTTCGCCGAGACCGGCGCCACCACCGACTGCGCGAAGTCGCGCACGGTCTTGGCCAGTTGGGCGTAGTGGTCGGGCAGGGTGCCCGTAGCCAGAAAGTCGGTCATGATTGCGGCTCCTTGCCTGCCGTTATTCGGGCCAGAACTTGGCCCACCTTCACCTGATCACCCGCGGCGACGATTAGTTCCACCACACCGTCGACCGGCGCGGCCAGCGCGTGTTCCATTTTCATCGCCTCGACGGTGACGACGACGGTGCCTGCTTCGACCGGCTGTCCGTCCGAGACACCCACGGCGACAACGGAGCCCGGCATCGGGCTGGTCAGCTCGGCGTCACCGGACAGTTGGTCGTCGGCGCGCACCGGTGCTTCGCGTAGCTCTTCGACCATCGCGGTGCGGCCGGCGCCGGACAGCCAGATCTGACCATCGGTGGCGGCGACGAGGTAGTCGGTGCGCAACCCGTCGCGCGTGATCGCCAGCCGGTCACCGGCCAACGAGGCTGTCAGCGAATGGGATTCGCCGTGTTCGACGGCGGCGCGGGCGGCCGAGGGGGTGCCGGTGAGATACACGTGGTCGGTGCGCGCGCCGGAGCTCAGCCGAAACGTCGTCGGCGCCGGTTCTCCGATCCGCCAGCCCGACGGCATCGCCCACAGGTCGGGCGTCGCGCTGCGCCAGCCGCGCAGCCACTTGTAGGCCGCGGCCGCGATCAACGCGTCGTCGCCGGGCGCGGCGGGCTGGAAGTCCGGCGCGCGGCGGTCGAGCAACCCGGTGTCCAGACGCCCCGCGGCGACGTCGGCGTCGGCCAGCAGAAACCGCAAGAACTCGATGTTGGTGATCACCCCGAGCACCGCGGTATCGGCCAGCGCCGCGTCGAGCGCGCGGATGGCGTCGGACCGGTCGGTGCCGTGGGCGATCACCTTGGCCAGCATGGGGTCGTAGTCACTGCCGATGACCGTGCCGCGGGTCAGCCCGGAGTCCACCCGGATGCCGGGCCGGCGCGGTTCGGCGAGGTCGAGTACGTCGCCGCCGGTCGGCAGGAAGCCGCGGCCCGGGTCTTCTGCGTACACCCGTGCCTCGATGGCGTGGCCGGTGAGGGTGATGTCGTCCTGGGCGATCGGCAGCTTCTCGCCGGCGGCGATGCGCAGCTGTTGTTCGACGAGGTCGATGCCGGTGACCAGCTCGGTCACCGGATGTTCGACCTGCAGGCGAGTGTTCATCTCCATGAAAAAGAATTCGTCGGGCCGGTCGGCGGACACGATGAACTCCACGGTGCCGGCACCGGTGTAGTCCACACTGCGTGCGGTGTCGCAGGCGGCCGCGCCGATGCGTGCCCGGGTCGCCTCGTCGAGCAGCGGGGACGGCGCCTCTTCGATGACCTTCTGGTGCCGCCGTTGCAGGCTGCATTCGCGTTCCCCGAGGTGCACCACGTTGCCGTAGCCGTCGGCGAGCACCTGCACCTCGATGTGGCGCGGGTTGAGCACATACCGTTCGAGGAACAGGGTGTCGTCGCCGAATGCGGCGCCGGCCTCACGCCGTGCGCTGGTCAGCGCGGCGGGTAGTTCGGACGCCTCCTGCACGACGCGCATGCCCTTGCCGCCACCTCCGGCCGACGGTTTGACCAGAACCGGATATCCGACGTCGTCGGCGTCGGCGATCAGGTCGGCGTCGGTGAGACCGGCTCGCGATATTCCCGGCACGACGGGGACACCGAACGCCGATACCGCGGCCTTGGCCGCGATCTTGTCGCCCATGGTCTGGATCGCCGCGACGGGCGGCCCGATGAACACGATGCCGGCGTCGTGCAGTGCGGCCGCGAATTGTGCGTTCTCCGAGAGGAATCCGTAACCGGGGTGTACGGCCTGGGCGCCGGTGCGCGTGGCCGCGGCGACGACGGCGTCGATGTTGAGGTAGCTGTCGCGCGCGGCAGCGGGGCCGATGTGCACGGCGGTATCGGCTTCGGCGACGTGGCGTGCGCCGGCGTCGGCGTCGCTGAAGACCGCGACCGCCCTGATGCCCATCGCGTGAAGGGTGCGGATGACCCGCACCGCAATCTCGCCGCGGTTGGCGACCAGCACGGTGTGGAAGCTCGTGGCAGGCATCTGCATCACATCCGGAATACGCCGTAGGAGACCGGCTCGAGCGGCGCCTGCCCGACAATCGAAAGTGCCAGGCCCAGCACCGTTCTGGTGTCAGCAGGATCGATGACCCCATCGTCCCACAGCCGCGCCGTCGAATAGTACGGGTTACCCTGGTCCTCGTACTGCTGGCGGATGGGGGCCTTGAAGTTCTCTTCTTCTTCGGGCGTCATCTCACCGCGTACTGTCGCCAGCACCGACGCCGCCTGCTCACCGCCCATCACCGAGATGCGGGCGTTGGGCCACATCCACAGAAACCGCGGCGAGTAGGCCCGACCGCACATCGAGTAGTTGCCTGCACCGTAGGAACCGCCGATGACGACCGTCAGCTTGGGCACGCGGGCGCACGCGACCGCAGTGACCATCTTGGCGCCGTGTTTCGCGATACCGCCTGCCTCGTAGTCGCGGCCCACCATGAAGCCGGAGATGTTCTGCAGAAACAACAGCGGGATCACGCGCTTATCGCACAGCTCGATGAAATGCGCGCCCTTCAATGCGGATTCGCTGAACAGCACACCGTTATTGGCGACGATCCCAACGGGATGTCCGTGGATGCGGGCGAAGCCGGTGACCAACGTGGCGCCGTACTCGGCCTTGAACTCGGAGAACTCTCCCCCGTCGACGATGCGGGTGATCACCTCGTGCACGTCGTAGGGAACGCGTGAGTCGACGGGAACGACGTCGTAGAGCTCGGTCTGATCGGCCGCCGGCTCGACCGTCGGTGCGATGTCCCACGGCGGTTCGGCACGGGGACCCAACGTCGCCACGATGCGCCGCACGATGCGCAGCGCGTCGCGGTCGTCATGCGCCAAGTGATCGGTCACACCGGAGGTTTTGGAGTGCAGGTCACCGCCGCCGAGTTCTTCTGCGGTCACCACCTCGCCGGTTGCGGCCTTCACCAGCGGTGGGCCGCCCAGGAAAATCGTCCCCTGGTTGCGCACGATGACGGCTTCGTCGCTCATCGCGGGCACATAGGCGCCGCCCGCGGTGCAGGAGCCGAGCACCGCGGCGATCTGCGCGATGCCTTGCGCGCTCAATGTGGCCTGGTTGTAGAAGATGCGGCCGAAGTGGTCGCGGTCGGGGAACACCTCGTCCTGGCGCGGCAGAAACGCGCCGCCGGAGTCGACGAGGTAGATGCACGGCAGCCGGTTCTGTGCGGCGATCTCCTGAGCGCGCAGGTGCTTCTTGACGGTAATCGGATAGTAGGTGCCGCCCTTCACGGTGGCGTCGTTGGCCACGATCATGCACTCGCGCCCGGAGATGCGCCCGACGCCGGCGATCATGCCCGCGCCCGGGCATTCGTCGTCGTACATGCCGTCGGCGGCCAGCGCCGCCACCTCGAGGAAGGGGCTGCCCGGGTCGAGCAGCCCGTCGACCCGGTCGCGCGGCAGCAGTTTGCCGCGGCTGACATGTCGTTCGCGGGCACGTTCGGAACCGCCGAGTGCCGCGGCGGCCAACTTGGCCCGCAGTTGCTCGACGAGCTCGACATGCTTCTCGCGATGTGAAACCCGCGTTGCCATCGAAAGAAAACCGTTTCAGTTGAGTTAATGACGACTAACCGAGGGGGATGTTAGTTATCATTAACCGAAATGTCTACCGTCGCGCGCGTTGAAACACCCCGCAGTCGACGCAAGTCCGACCGCCGCGGGAAGCTGCTGGCGGCCGCTGAGCGGCTGATCGCCGACCGCGGCTATCTCGCGGTGCGCCTCGAAGACATCGGGGCGGCCGCCGGCGTCAGCGGACCGGCGATCTACCGGCATTTCCCGAACAAGGAAGCGCTGCTGGTCGAACTGCTGGTGGGTATCAGCACGCGCCTGCTGGCGGGGGCGGAAGCGGTCGTCGAACAGGCGGGCGACCCAGAGGAGGCGCTGGACGGCCTGGTCGACTTCCACCTGGATTTTGCGCTCGGCGAACCGGACCTGATCCGCATCCAGGACCGCGATCTGGCGCATCTACCCGCGTCTGCGAAGCGTCAGGTGCGCAAGGCCCAGCGTCAGTACGTGGAGATCTGGGTGGATCAACTACTGCACCGCGGCGTCATGGAGAAGGAGGCCCGGCTGATGTCCCATGCGGCGTTCGGCTTGATGAACTCCACTCCGCATGCGTTGAAAGCTCACGGCGCCAACGGAATCGAGCCGTCACGGTCACGCGCTGTACTGCGGACGATGACCATGGCGGCGTTGTCTTGACCGGTCGTCGCGCAAACGACAACGGCGGCCACCCGAAACGGGTGACCGCCGCAGAAGTCGGTGGGGTCAATACCAGGCACGCCGGCCGCCCACCGGACGGCCCATGCTTCCCAGCAACCAGAACACCGCGCCGATGACGATCAACGCGATGCCGATGTACATCAACGGCGTCCACAGGAAATATCCCAACACCGCAAGGATGATTCCGAGCACAATCATCACGCCACTCCTTCGTTAGTAGCCGCTGCTGTCAGGCAACGGCTTTCGGGTAGAGCCCGGACGCGCTGGGCTCCGGGATATTGCAATCAACTTTGGGGTTCACGCCCGCATAGTTGAGCGGCCCGACGAGAACCGTCAACGCGACTCGAGCCGCTGTGGCGCAGTTCGCGTCGCCGGTCTGAAAATAACCGCGTTGATATGCGGCCAATACTCCGATCAGCAACCAAATGAGTACAACGACGCCGATAACTCCTCGCATACTGCGCCTCCGTCCTTGTGGACACCGCATTGACGTAGCAGTGAATTACCCTTGCGCCAATGGCGTTAAACCTATGAAGCGCAGCTAATGCATCAAAGTGGTGTGGCCGGTGAAAACGCGGCGAACAGCCACTCGCTTATGGCCTTGAGCAGAACGGCGCGGTTCTCCCGCCGGTCGATCTCGTGACCGTCGTCGTCGAACACCAGGTATTCCACGGTGCGGCCAAGCTTTCGCAATGCGTCGTACATCTGCTGAGATTCGCTGGGCGGCACATTGGTGTCGTTGGCGCCGTGTACCAGCAGCAGCGGAGCGGTCAGGTCCGTCACCCGCTGCAGGGGTGAAAGCTGGGCCAGCAGCTCCCGGTCGCCAACGGGGTGGCCGTACTTGGGATAAGCCGCCGCGGCAATCCACGGTTCGGTGCTGCGATACCACGTGTTCAGATCGCTCATCCCGCAGATGCTGATGCCGGCCGCGAACAGGTCCGGGTGGAACGTGAGCGCGGCCTGGGTGAGATAGCCGCCGTAGGACCATCCGCAGCAGGCGATGCGATCTGCCGGCGCGTAGTTGTTCTCGGCCAGAAAGTTCACGGAGTCGGCGACGTCGTCGATGGCCGCGAACCGGCGTTCCTTGTCGTCGGCATGCATGAAATTGCGCCCGAACCCGCCGGATCCGCGCACGTTGGGCAGGAACACCGCGATTCCGGCTTCCACCAACGCCGGAAAGAACTCGTTGTAGCCGGGCCGGCCTTGGCCCTCGGGCCCGCCGTGCAGGAAAAGCATCGCGCCGATCGTTTCGACATCCTCGGGCGGCCGGAACAACCAACCGCTGAACACCAGCCCGTCGCGGGCGGTGATGGTCTCCAACGTCGGGTCGGTGCTCACCGGCCCGAGGCTGGGCTCGCGGTCGACGAGTTCCCATTCGCCGGTGCGCGGGTCGACCAGCTCGACTGTGGGCGGCTGCGACGGTCCTTCGACCGTCAACGCCAGCATCGAACCGCCCGCGCTGATGCTGAGCTGACTGGCCACCATGCCGGGCAACGGAATCGGGTCGTACAGGGTGTTGTCGGTCAGCTCGAGAATCTGTAATTCGCTGGCGCCGTGGATGTTCCACAACATGGCTACGGTCGAGAGGTCGTCGCTGACGGTGAACTCGTCGAGTTCGAATCCGGGACGCTCGGCGACCACGTGATAGGACACCCCGTCCGGGGTCGCGGTGACACCGAGCAGCCGCGCGTACTCGGCGCCGTTCTCGCTGCGGATGAGGGCGCGCACATAGCCCTCGGTGCTGTCGTCTTCCAAGTGTGTTGTGGGTTGGTACATCTCGGTGAACTCACCCTCCACGCCCGCGCGCAACCGGCGCGGGAGGTGGTCGTCGAGGATGAGACCGGTGTCGGTGGTGGATCCGGGATCGTATGGCAGCAGCACCATCTCGATGCCGCCGCGCAGCATGATCAGATCCCGGTAACCACGCGGGCCGACGCGCACCAGCGCCACGCCGGCCCAGGCGTCGACCAACCGGCCGCTCGAGCGGCGGTCCAGCACGGTGGTTTCGCCAGTGGCGGGGTCGATCAGGCAGGAACTTCCGACGCCGTCGTCACCGGTCAGGATGGCCGCCACCAGGGTGCCGTCCCAGTTGATCAGCTCGGCAGTGCCCTCCCCGCTGCCGTCAGGCCACGAGTCGATGCGCCGCGCGTCGCGGTCGTCGGGATCGGTTGTCACGACCCAGATCTGGGTGCGGGTACTGCCGTCCGGGGATACCTCACACGCCAGCCAGTGCCCGTCGGCCGAGTGCATCACCCGGGTGACGGGCCCCTCGACAGGCAGTTCGACGTCACGGGAGGATGTCGCCCGCCAACCACGCAGGAAGCGCTGCACCGCGCGGGGAAAGCCGCCGTCGTCGACAAGGTGCGCGAACGCGGTCGCGTCCGGCGACATTGACGCGCCGTAGACCCGGCGTACCTGTTGCCCCACCCCTCGTATTCTCCATAGCCGCGGGCGCTCGGCGACCCAGCCCGGGGAAGTTCCAGGTCACGGCCGCGGCTTTGGGGCTGATCAGGGGCTTGTGCGGCGCGACGAGCGCGGTTTGGGCGGCCGCACAGGTACCCTCGCAGCCATGAGGTGGGCATGACCGACTCACGCCGCGACGGGCCGGACCCGTCCCAACCGCAGGCTAGCGGCTACCCGGGCTATGCCGATCCGGCGTACGCGAGCCAGGCGGGTTACGGCCCCACGTACCAGGCCCCCACCGGGCCTGCGCCCACGGAGCAGCTGACGGGGTATTCGCCCTACGGCTACGACCCCTATGCGGCCGGCCAGTACGGCCAGCAATATCCGCCCGGTCCGCCGCCCGACGAACCGCCGCCGGAGGAGCCGAGCACGCCGCGCTGGCTGTGGGTGTTGTCCGGGGTGGCGGTGGTGACCGTCGTCGGCCTGGTCGTTGCCCTGGTCATCGTGAACGTGAACCGGTCCCGGCAGGAGACCGTCGTCGCCCCGCCGTCGATGCAGGAGCCGAGGTTCACCGCGCCGTCGCCGACGACAACGCGGCGGCCCACGGTCCCGGTGGTTCCGCCGCCGACGGTGCCCAGCACGCCGCCGAGGACCACGACCACCAACCCGGGGGTGACCGAAACGGTGGTCTACGACGTCACCGGCACCGGCCGGGCGATCAACATCACCTACGTGGACTCCGGCGGGCTGTTGCAGACGGAGTTCAACGTGCTGCTGCCGTGGAGCAAACAGGTTGAGTTGTCGAGGCCCGCAGAGGGTTCGGCCAGTATCAGCATCATCAACGTCGGCCCCGAGGTGTCCTGCTCGATCAGCGTCAACGGTGCGATGGTGCAGCAGCGCACCGGCGCGGGGCTGACCATCTGCACCGCGCTCGGCTAGTCCCTCGTGACATGGCGGGGTACGCGTACGGCCAGCATCCCCAGCAGACCGGCGAGCAGCACCACGAGCAGCCCTGCCATCCCGGCGCGGTCGGCGCCGAACACGACAATGAAGGTGGAGAACAGAAACGGCGCCAGATACGACACCGCCCGTCCGGTCGTGGTGTAGAGGCCGAACGCGACGCCCTCTTTACCCTCGGCTGAGATCCGTAGCAGCAGCGTGCGCGCGGCCGACAGCGTCGGCCCGATGAACAGGCACAGCAACAACCCACAGATCCAGAACGCCAACGGCCCGGACAGTGCCATCAGCGTGGCGCCGACGGCGATCATCGCCGTCAGCGAGGTGACGATCACGGCCTTGGCGCCGAACTTGTCGTCGAGCAGGCCGCCTGCGACCGCGCCCACGGCCGCCACCACGCTGGCGCTCACCCCGAACAGCAGCACATCGGCGGCCGAGACACCGTAGACGTTGACGCCGAGCACCGCGCCGAACGCGAAGATCCCGGTGAGCCCGTCGCGAAAGACCGCGCTGGCCAGCAGGTAGTAGACCACGTTGCGGTCGCGGCGCCACTCGCTGACGATCTCCTTCCACAGGGTGCGATAGCCGCTGAAGAAACCCGCTCTGGCAATGGGCTCTTTAGGCCGCGGCACGGGGCTGCGCACCGCGATGACGACCGGCAAGGCGAACAGCCCGAACCAGATGGCGGTCAACAGCATTGCGGCGCGGATGTTTTGGCCGTCGTCGATGGGCAAGCTCAATAAGCCGCGGGTGTCGCCGTCGCCGGAGACGAAGCCGAAGTACACGATCAGCAGCAGCACCACACTGCCGAAGTAACCAAGACCCAGACCCAGCCCGGAGATCTGCCCGGACGTCGTCGGTGTGGAAAGCTGGCGCAGCATCGCGTTGTAGGGCACCGTCGCCAACTCGTTGCAGGCCGACGCGCCTGCCAACAGCAGCAGGCCGGGCAGCAGGTGGTGGTGGTCGTCGCCGATCAAACTCATCGCCGCGGTGAGTAGCAATGCAAAGCCGCTGAGCACCCCCAGCACGCGTCGGCGCCGCCACGGCGCGTCGACCCACACGCCGGTGACCGGCGCGAGCAGGGCGACCACCAGACCCGCGAAACCCAGCGCCCAGCCCAGCAGGCCCGCGGGGCTGGCGCTGCCGGGCAGGTCGTCGCCCACGACATTGGTCAAATAGACCGAGAACACGAACGTCACGACGATCGCGTTGAGCCCGGTCGCGCCGAAGTCCCACAGGGCCCATGCGAACACCTGCCGTTTGGCCGCACTCGGCAGCGCCGCCGCCGGGCGGGTGTCGCTCATGGGTGCCCACGATATAGTCCGCCCCATGCCAGTACCCGCTCCCACCGCGGACGCCCGGGCCGTCGTCACCGGCGCATCGCAGAACATCGGTGAAGCGTTGGCCGTCGAGCTCGCCGCCCGCGGACACCACCTCATCGTCACCGCCCGCCGCGAGGACGTGCTCACGGCGTTGGCGGACCGGCTCACCGAGCGCTACGGCGTGACAGTTGAGGTGCGCCCCGTGGACCTGGCCGACCCGACCGCGCGCACCGAGTTCTGCGACGAGCTGGCCACCCGCAACGTCTCGATCCTGTGCGCGAACGCGGGCACGGCGACGTTCGGTCCGGTCGCCGGGTTGGATCCGGCCGGCGAGAAGGCGCAGGTGCAGCTGAATGTGCTTGGCGTGCACGACCTTGTGCTCGCGGTGCTGCCGGGGATGGCGCAGCGCCGGGCCGGCGGCATCCTGATTTCTGGTTCGGCGGCGGGTAATTCACCGATCCCCAACAACGCGACCTACGCGGCGAGCAAGGCGTTCGTCAACACGTTCAGCGAGTCGCTGCGCGGTGAGCTCAAACGCGTCGGTGTGCATGTCACGCTGCTGGCGCCGGGACCGGTGCGCGAGACACTTCCCTCCGAGGATGAGCAGTCGCTGGTGGAGAAGTTGATCCCCGACTTCCTGTGGATCTCCACCGAGTACACCGCGAAGCTATCGCTGGATGGCTTGGCAGCCAACAAGATGCGGGTAGTGCCCGGCGTAACGTCGAAGGCGATGTCGGTCGCCAGCGGCTACAGCCCGCGCGCGATCGTGACGCCGATCGTCGGCGCAGTGTACAAAAAGCTCGCCGGCGGTTAGCGCTTCCGGCGGCGGCGGCCGGTGCCGAAGATGCTGCGGGTGATCTCGCGGCCGATGACGGTGCCCGCCGAGCGCATCGCGCTCTTGAACGCGGGGCTGTCCATCACCTTCTCCATCAAGCCGGGTTCGTCGGGCGGCTGGGCCGATGCGGGCATCGGTGGTGGCGGCAGCGGCACCTCCGGGGGCGCGACCTCGGTGACGTCGGGCGGGGGCGCGAGCTTGGCGGCCAGCCGCTCGTAGGCCGAGTCGCGGTCCACGGTCTGGCCGTATTCGGCCTGCAGTGGGCTGTCCTGGGCGGCCGCAGCGATCGCGTCGTCGCCGATGGTGTCCATCAGCGAGCGCGGTGCGCGCATCCGCGTCCACGCCACCGGCGTCGGCGCGCCCTTCTCCGAGAGCACCGTGACGATCGCCTCGCCGATACCCAGCGATGTCAACGCCGACTCCAGGTCGTACACATCGGTTTTCGGATAGGTACGCACCGTCTTGGACAGCGCCTTCTGGTCATCGGGTGTGAACGCGCGCAACGCATGCTGGATGCGTGCACCGAGTTGGGACAGCACGTCGTTGGGGACGTCGGTGGGCAGCTGGGTGCAGAAGAACACCCCGACACCCTTGGACCGGATCAGCTTGACGGTCTGCTCGACCTGTTCGAGGAACGCCTTGGAGGCATCGGTGAACAGCAGGTGTGCTTCGTCGAAGAAGAACACGAGCTTGGGCTTGTCGAGGTCACCGACCTCGGGCAACGACGTGAACAGGTCTGCCAGCACCCACATCAGGAACGTGGAGAACATCACCGGCCGGGTGGCCTGGCTGCCCAGTTCCAGCAGCGTGATGACACCGCGGCCCTGATCGTCGAAGCGCAGCAGGTCTTGGGGCTCCAGTTCGGGTTCGCCGAAGAACGTGTCACCGCCCTCTGCCTCGAGGTTCACCAGGGCACGCAGGATCACCCCGGCCGTCGTCGTCGACACCGCGCCCAGCGACTTCAGCAGCGGCTTACCCTCGTCGCTGGTGAGGTATTGAATCACCGACCTCAGATCTTTGAGGTCCAAAAGCGGCAGGCCCTGCTGATCGGCCCAGTGGAAGATCAGCCCAAGCGTGGACTCCTGGGTTTTGTTGAGGCCCAGCACTTTCGACAGCAGGATCGGACCGAAACTGGATATCGTGGCGCGTACCGGCACACCGATGCCGTCGGTGCCCAGTGTCAGGAACTCGACCGGGTACGCCGTGGGCGTCCAGCTGTCGCCGGTGTCGGCGGCGCGCTGGTCGATTTTGTCGCCAGCCTCCCCCGGCCGCGACAGCCCCGACAGATCGCCCTTCACATCGGCCATCAGGCACGGCACCCCGGCGGCGGACAGCTGTTCGGCGATCAGCTGCAGCGATTTGGTCTTGCCGGTGCCGGTTGCGCCTGCGACCAGCCCGTGCCGGTTGACCGTCGCCAGCGGAATGCGGACCTGCGCCGACCGGTCACATACCCCGTCCACGACGACGGCGCCGAGCTCCAGAGCCTGGCCTTCGACGCCGTAACCGGAGGCAATCTGCTGCGCGGGTGTGCCTGTCGGCTCAGTCGTCATGGTCGAAAACAGTACTGTGATCGCTGTGCGCGACGAACTGGTGTGGATCGACTGTGAGATGACGGGGCTGGACCTGGCGACCGACCGGCTGATCGAGATCGCGGTGCTGGTCACCGACGCCGACCTCAATATCCTGGGCGAGGGCCTCGACGTCGTCATTCACACCGACGACGAGGCGTTGTCGTCGATGATTCCCGTGGTCACCGAGATGCACACCAAATCGGGGCTGATCGAGGAGGTCCGGGCCTCGTCCGTGGACGTCGCCGCGGCGGAGGAGATGGTCCTCGAATACATCCGCACGCACGTCAAACAGGCCAAGACCGCGCCGCTGGCCGGCAACTCGATCGCCACTGACCGGGGCTTCATCGCCCGCGACATGCCCAAGCTCGACGAGTTCCTGCATTACCGGATGATCGACGTCAGCTCGATCAAGGAACTGTGCCGTCGTTGGTATCCCAGGATCTACTTCGGCCAGCCCGAAAAGGGCCTGGCCCACCGCGCGCTGGCCGATATCCACGAGTCGATACGTGAGTTGCGCTACTACCGCCGCACCGCGTTCGTCGCCCCGCCCGGGCCTTCGACCAGCGATATCGCGGCGATCGCCGCGGAGTTGGGAACGAATGGCGCCGACTCGGGCGTTACCGATTCGGCCGGACAGCGTTCGAGCGGATAGTATCGACGGCGCTGCAGCTTCGGCTGCGGCGATGGTGGCTGTAGTTCAGTTGGTAGAGCACCAGGTTGTGATCCTGGCTGTCGCGGGTTCGAGTCCCGTCAGCCACCCCGCAGGTGGGAGAGGGTTTTCGACTCTCCCACCTTCTGCATTCATGATGTGCTTGCGCCCTTATTGCAACCTTCGGGCAGCTTTGCAGAGCGGTGAGCCCGCCGATTGGTGACCCCCGCGACGACTGCGCGTATAGCAGTTTTGTCGTACGTCGCCGATAGCGTGGAACTGCCCCACTCAACCATCTGGCGGCAGACAGGCACGCGAACATGACGCTAATTCAGACACTGATGACTGAGGACCTCGTCCTCCAAGTCGCCGACCGTCGACTAACGAAGTCCAACGGGGAACTGTACGACGACCACGCAACGAAGCTTGTCTGCTGGCGGAGTTGCTTCAGTGTCGGATTTACCGGGCTTGCCCGAATCGACCGAGCACAACGGGAGCCGACGTCAGACTGGATCGCGAAACTGCTAGCGGACTGCGATTCATTCGAAGCGGGCATCGAGACGCTTCAGGCCGAAGCCTCGAAACGGATCGGGAACCTGCCCGCTTGGTACACCGACCGCCGTCTTGCCATCGTCATTGCGGGGTTCGACTACCGCAAGGATCCCCAAGTTGCTCATGTCGCTAACTTCCGACGGGCGGCCCAATGCCAGTAGACCCGACTCACTTTGACACGCACCTGCTCGGTCGCAAAGCGGGCCACAACTCGGCCTTCCTCGTCGCTGGTGGAGGACTTACACGGCCCTTGCACGAGCAACTCTTGGGCCGATACTTTCCGAAAGTTCTCAAGCAGGAACACGGAGTCACCCGCGCGGCCAAGCTCATGGTCAAGGTGCAGCGGGAAGTCTCCGACGACAACCCAGGCGTCGGCAGGCACGCGATGTGTGTTGCCATTCCTCGCGAGCGGAACGTTCAAGCGATTATGTCCAACCTTGGTGCGCCAACTCTCGATGGGGCGGGAATTAACTTCTGCTACTTCGATGATGAGGGATGGACCTTCAAGCAGTTCGGACCGCAGGTTGCGGACAACGGCACGGCGATAGACAGTTTTCAGGGCGAAGCGGACCCCGAAAACCCTGATGCCCAACGAGTCGGTTTCCGGTTCCTCAAGATCGGTCGGCCCGACGCGGAAACATCCGAATCGGATGTGACAACGAGTGGCCCCGGTCCGTGAACCTGCGCGTCACATTGCGAGACCACCCGGGTGCCCCGGGACTTTGCAGAAGGTAGCAAATCGGGCCGCAAACACCGTTGCTGTCGGTCTCGTGCTGTATAAAGTTCCGTTCAACTCTTTGCTAGCACACTGGGGGTCTCACGGTGACTACCGGCGAATTGAAAGGCAAGGTAGACCGCGTCTGGGACGCCTGGTGGAACGGCGCAGCTTGACCAGCGAGAAATGAGAACCAGTGCACTGCGTGAACATACGATTCGAGGGATTCAAACGGCTGGCTCGAACCAGTTGCAATACAGATAGCCGCATACTTGCGTTCGTCGGATCGAATGAATCAGGCAAGTCAACGCTGCTCGAAGCGCTGACATGGCTCACCAACGGCGCAGAAGACGCGCTCCCGAGTTCGTACGCGAACCGGACCACTCCGCCGTCTAGCCTCGTTGTCGAAGCCGAGTTTGAGCTTGGTGACGAAGATGTTGCAAGTTTGGCCGATTTGGACCTCGCCGAAACGCCGCGGACTTTTCTATTCCAAAAGCATGCGGATGGCTCTATCAGAGCAGGCGCAATACCAACGCCGCTGCGAAACCCACGACCATTCCAGGAAGCAGCGACACGCCTCGAATCAATTCAAAAGAGACTCGCTTCTCAGTTCGCCGCAGAAGCTGAAAACGCCGAGGAAGCAGCCGACACACCTGGATCCTGGGCTGGCCTTGTGGCCGAAGCGTTGCATGATCCTGAACAGTCGTGGTCGGAAGAGGTCGCAGCTGCCAATCAATCGTTGTGCGGATGGCTCAACGAGGTACCTCCCACGAGCAAGGCTGGTAAACCCCGCGACGCCAAGACTGCGGAGCTACTGCAAGACGCCGCTGCAATCGCCAGAGCGACGCACCCACAAAGCGTGACCAACCAACGGTTGCGTAATCGTATCCCGAAGTTCGTGCAATTTCGCGAGTCAGACCGAAGACTAGCTACGACTCACCCGATCAACGAGGAAGCCAACCGGCAGAAGCCACAGCCCGCGCTTGCGAATCTATTGCGGATCGCGGACGTGGATCTAAACCGCTTGTGGCAGTTCATCGAGCAGGGCGACGGTAGCAGTCGTGAGTCCTACATAGAGGAAGCGAACGAGAGGCTCCATGACTTCTTTACGCAAGCCTGGAATCAATCAGACATAGCCGCCCGGCTTAAGGTAACCGACAACACAATCGAAGTGTGGTTGAAGGAGTTAGGCAAGGGCGGCCCGGTTACCAACATCGAAGAGCGCAGCGACGGCCTCCGCACGTTCGTGGCGCTTGCAGCGTTCTTGGCCTCGCAGCCGCTGGCCGTGCCACCAATTCTTCTCATAGACGAAGCTGAAACGCATCTGCACCTCGACGCCCAAGCTGACCTCGTCGGGGTTCTTCTTAAGCAGATTGAGGCGACGCAAGTGTTCTACACGACGCATTCACCTGGATGCCTCCCGACCGACCTCGGGACCGGCATCCGGTTACTGCGGAAGGACCCTGATCGCGCCAACGCCAGTGAAATCCGGCACGATTTCTGGACCAACGAGGAACCTGGCTTCGCTCCGCTCCTCTACGCGATGGGAGCCTCAGCGGCAGCGTTCTCAGCATGCCGTTATGCGATTCTCGCAGAGGGAGCAGCGGATATGATCCTGTTGCCCACACTGATTCGCAAGGCAACAGGCTTGAAAGACTTGAGCTACCAAATCGCGCCTGGTCTTGCAGCCGCGCATGCGTTTGACATGCGCGTCGCCGACGTTGCGGCAAGAGTCCTTTATCTAACAGACGGCGACCCCGAAGGCGGGAAGTACGCGGAGCAGTTATCTGAGGCGGGCATCGATGAAGAGCACATCTTTTCCCTTCCCGACGGCTGGGCGAGCGAGGACCTCGTCAGCCGTGCGTCCTTTGTAAAGACGGTCAATTCCTTGATGTCATCCAATAAGCAACTGACGGAGTCCGATTTAGGATCAGGCAAGCCGGTAGTGAAGCTTCTTGAAGATTGGGGGAAGCGCGAAGGCGTCGCTACTCCAGGCCATGTTGTGATCGCGTACGGACTAGTTAACAACACAAAGGACATTCAGCTTCCCCGCGACGCACGTGACGCCTTGCGAGATCTTCACAAGGCGTGGACGGCGATCTTCGAAGCGCCCATGCGTTGACTCCCTGGCTGTCTTACGTGACGAGATCTCCACTGCCCACTAGACGTCGTTCTATCGCCTAAGTCATTTATGCGGCTGCGTCCGTTAAGTACCGATACAAAGTCGCCCGTGACACACCCAAGTACTTCGCGACGTCCTTCGCCGTGTGACCATCTGCCTTCATCCGTCTCGCCGTGGCGATGTGGTCCGTGTCCCTGACCTTCTTGGGCCTACCGAACTTGACGCCGTTTGCACGAGAGTTCGCTCTCTTAAGGGCATTTCGCTCGATCGTGAGATCACGCTCGTACTCCGCAAGGGAGCCAAGCACGCCGATCATCATTCTTCCTGCAGCGGTAGACGAGTCGATCCCATCCGACAGCGAGACCAGGGTGACGCCGCGATCTGTTAGCGCCTTGACCGTGTCGAGGATGTGCATCAGGTTTCGGCCTAGTCGGTCCAACTTCCAGACCACTACGTGGTCACCCTCACGAACGTAGTCCAGGAGCTGGGCGAGTCCTGGCCGGGCGTCGCGTGCGCCTGAGATGACGTCAGAGAAAACCTTGGTCACACCGACAGCCGAAAGGGCCTCGTCCTGCTGATCCAATGTCTGTGCGATGGTGGACGTGCGTGTGTAACCGATGCGTTGACCCGACGTATCGTTATTCGGCTGCGCCGCAGTCTGTCTCACAAAGGTTCCAACGCTACATACGCGACAGATATTTCTGAGACTAACTATTGCGACACGCCGTCCTCGGATGACGCGGCGAGCCTAACGGCCCACCGAGTTGTCTCAGATGAGGTCTATTTCGAGACGTTCTACGGAACTCAATCTGGAGCGTGCGGTTCTTTGGCCCAATTGATGATCTCATCGACGACGACCCGGATCGATGGCAATTCGACACCAGCCAAGTCGAGCGCGTGGACGACGGCCCTTACTCCGTCTGACGTGGTGATAGGAAGTCCATATCGGTTCTCGGCGTAAGACTTCCAGTCGGGAGAGTCCGACGGACCAAGGCCCTCGGCTGCGCGGCACTCGTCTCGCAGTTCGTGCCAGCCCGGAAACGGGCTTTTCAAGTACTGCCGTATGGCTTCTACCGGAAGCGCAAATAACAGGTCGTCTTCAGGTACGCCGAATAAGTCCGGGCGCGGAAGACCTTGGTCCTCAAACCTCTTGATCAGTTTAACTAACTTCTTCTCCTCGCCCGTCCGCTTCTTGCCGGATCGGTTCCACATCGTCGTAGTGATGGTGTTATCGGTCAGTACACCGGCCTTGACGCCTAGACGAGTGGTGAACTCGCCATCGATCAGCCCCTCAAGGTTCTTCGTTCCGTGTATGGGAATGATGAGTACTCCGGCGGCATCGAGTTGGGGAGTGGCGTACTCATCGAGTACAGCCTTGTCCAGCGGTCCCTCAACGAACAGGATGGCCCGGTAAAGCGATAGCACTGTGGCTGGGTGCATGCCGACTTCGGTGGCGAGTTCTTGTAGTAGTGGGGTGGCTGTGCTGAGCAAAGTTCGGGCCTGTGTGCGAAATTTGAAATCACGGCTGACTTTGATGAACCGGACCTCGTCCCCGGACGCGCGCAAGAACGCCTCATGGTGCGATGCCACAACGATGTTGAATCCCGACTTAACCATCCGCTGGCACCAGCGGACGATGCTGTCCACCGCTAAGTGGTGAAGGTGAGCTTCAGGCTCATCGATAAAGAGAACATGTCCACTGAATGACCGCTTGTCGCCCTCTAGTAGGTCGCCGATGTCTGCGTAAGAATTCTTTATCAGGTGCATAGCGATCTGCGTAGACGCAGCGATCCAGCGCGCAGCACCGCGACCGATATCCGAAACCGGATGCCCATGCTGTCCAGGACCTTGCTCTTCATAGGTCACGAATACGCGCGGCGCCTCTCCCCACATGGTCGGCACCACCAATCGCGCCCGGATCATCCCGCCAAGAAAATCGGGAAGAAGCACGGATGCCAGCGCCGCGACAATGTCGATTACTTTCCGAGTTCCCGGCTTTACGCGCCAGCGACGGTCATCTGCCGTTGAGTTCGCCGGATCCCCCTGAGCGTGGACTTCTTCCAGCCAGTGGACATTTTCAAGGATCTCTAGAGTGACCTTATTGCTGAGGTCGGCGAACTCCCAGTCCAGGAACAACGGATGTGACCGGGGTTCGTCGACACAGCAGTGCGCTACGAATTGCTCAATCGGTCCAAGATCGAACTTGTCGTAGATTAGGTTCTCGTTGACCACGTCCGCAAAGACCGGCTGTGGATCCGCAACACATAGTCCTGATTTGACGGAATCGGACACGAACGAAACCTGACGGGGCGGCAGAGGTTTGAATTCAAAAACCTCAAAACCCTCGTCGTCAAAGTCTGCGTCAATGTCCGCGTCACCGGCCAGCAACCACCGACCGTACGGAGGCCACTGACCCTCGCGGCGAGCTAGTGTCAGAGCCTCGTCATCAAAGAGAAGACCAGATTTCAGATCCGCGTAGACCGCTCCGACCGGAAGCGATGTGACCAATGTGTCACCGCCTCGTACGCCGCTGGCGAGGTTCTCAGCCGCGGGGTAGCCGGGCATGGTGTTGGGAGCGAGGATTCCATAGATGGCTTCGAGCATGTTGGTCTTGCCAACATTGTTCTGCCCAAACAGGATCGTCAGCGGCCCCATTTCGATTTCGAGATATTCCACGGAGCGATACCGCATAATAATTGCCTTGCGCAGTCGCATGAGCAGCGACGTTACTCCTACCGACTGCCCCACTGGCCCAGGATGCCCATCGTAGCGACAGGCATCTCTAACACGCAGTTTAGAGACTCCCGCATGTCGTCTGATTTGAGACTGCAAGTGGATCGGCTGGGCCGGTGCCCTAGCCCAGTTGATAAGCCTCACGCGCGATTTGAAGAAGTGACCGGTCGTCGCGTCCCTGCAGGTGACGCCAACCTGTTCGCTAGAACATGTGATGCCACCGGATCGCCAACTGCCACCACACATAAGCTCGATGTGTTGAAGCTTCAGCAATCCAATTGCCTTGCACCTTACGAACTCGGGCGGATATCCCTGTTGCATCCCGAGACTTGCGTTATATCCCGGTGGGCACGGTGGTGCGAAGTTTATCACTCTAGCGTTGCCCCAATAGCTTCGGCGACATGACGAAGCTCGATCACGTCGCGCCGTCGTTCGCCGCTTTCGTACTTGCTGACGAACGACTGCGAAACATCTAGCCTCTCGGCCACTTCGAACTGTGTCAGTCCAGGTTGCAGGCGAAGCCGACGCAATAGCGCACAAAGCTGCCTGTACTCCGTTGAGTACAGCGACTCTTCCACGGCACTAGCGGACCTTGCACCTCCGAAAATCCCAATTTAGGATATTCGCGGAACCACGTTGTGCGACCTGGCCGCCACTACCTAAGGGGCTGCGATGGGTGTGTGGAATAGCTTTTCGTTTCAAAGCATGGCAAAGATCGGTCTCGTTGCGGCCATTGCGCTCATTCCAGCTTGCGAATCCGAATCACCAGAGGCGAGGAATCAGCGCCTCACCGAGCTAAACAACCGAGAGTGCCAAAAACGCGCAGACGGCGATACGTCGATTGAACTTAACGACGAAACTCAGCCAGAAGAAGGGGTATGCAATCTGTTCCGATGGCGGTTGGACCAAATGATCGAGCAAGGTCTAGAGGGTTATCCAGAGCTGGTGCCTCGGTATCCGCAACCCAATGGACCCGCAATTTGGGAAGGTCACTAGCGGCGACTGGCTCTCAATGATCCAAGGGTTACTCCTCGATGATGCGGACAAATTTGTAAGCCAGCATCGTTTGGAGAGCTCCATGATCTCCACGTACGAGACAAGGTGTGGGTCCACCCCCAGATTGGTTGACTCCTGACCTGTGAGGATTCGTCCTTGCTGAAAGGATCAACCTCGTGCCGACACCGTTTCCCGCCGAGTTCCGCGCCGACGTCATCGCCGTGGCCCGCAAGGGCAATGCGGTGTACCCGGGTCTGATCATGTCCCGACCGACCCTCATAAGAGCGCCCCAGAACGGTTCTCGTCGAGGTATCGACCACGCAAATCGCTCCGGTGGTACCGGATTCCTCCAACACCTGCGGGAAATCCCACCCAGGACCCTGCCCATCAGATTGCTGCTATGAGCGCGAATGATTCGCAAGTACAACGCTTTTCGGACCCAATGTGTTGGCCTTCATTGTCCGGGCTGGCGCACGCGAACAAGGGGTCAGTTCCTTGAACGACGCCACAGGGCAGAGACGCTCTCCAGGTATTTTACGGGTTAGTCGACAGGGAAGACAGGGGTTGTTCATGCATACGAGTAATTGGTCTATATAGAAATAGCGAATAAACCCTGTCCACGAATGCCCAACCTTCCCCTACCCTGTGGCTGGCCAGCTCTTCCGGAATCACGGCCCTTCCAACGGCGCATTTGCACGGTGGCCTGACGCCGCGATGCTAATACTCCGACGAAAGGCCGATGCTTACAGGCCTCCGATTTGAGAGTTTTCCGTCAGCCATGATACGGGCGTCTAGATCCATTCAACCGGCGAAGGTCGAATCTGCGCTGCTAGCCGAAGTCAGCTGAGCCACTAACTCTGCGATCGACGGCATGAGAAATGCATTGCAGCACAACGCGTATGCGTGATCCGGGGCTCCGTTCTCTACCTCGCAAGGGATGCGCGGTCCCCCGCCGAACTCTCCACTAAGAAGGCGAGCCCCGCTATGGTCTGATGTATTCGACGTTACGGCCGCGCGGAATCGCTCACCTACCATCAACTATTTCGCGGTATATAATCTCCTCCAACTGCCCTATTTTTTCGAGCATCTCCTCGCCCTTCGCGCTTTCGGCTGTCATTCTCAGATATTCTTGAAGCTTCGGCAATAGTGTATCGAGACTACTTGTTGGCATTTCTGGCCTATCGCGATAAAAAAAGTAGTTGCCGTTTTCCTGCCATTCCTTAACGATTGGCCCAAGAAGCTCTTCCGTAAAATACTTCATAACTCCGACGATGATCTGGCTATTCTTGCGATCAAACGTGTCAGCACTTTCGCCAGCCTCGATATGAACTTCGCGACGGATATCGTCCATCAAGTAGACATATCTTCGCAGCCTACCCATCTCGGTCTGGAGTACCGCCAGTTGCTTTATACTCAAAAACGGATGCGAATTGGTCTCAGTGTTTAGCCCTGCAGCATTCAACTCGCTCCAAAAAAAATGCAACTCGTGATACGCTTCCATGAGCTTCTTGAAAATATCTTCGCGCATTCGTGCACGGGCTGACCGTTGCGCCTCGCGTACGTCACGTAGCTTTTCACCGTCGTGTAGAAGAAAAGTAATTGCGCCACCAAGCACAGTGATCGTCATGAATGTCAGCAGCGCCTTCACGAATTCTAGATCCAAGGCTTCGCGGTCGATCGTGCTGGTATAGAGGATCCATGTGTAGATGCCACTTGCGATCAGCAATGCAAAGATGACACCTTGTATAAAACGGGCTACGAACCGACTAGGGAATCGGTTTGGACGTGGGGATCGCTTTGGTAACAGTCGCGCGAGTGGACTCATGGATCTTGGCCACCCGAAGGATTATGTTGGTCTCGTTCTGGTCTTCCCGAAGTGCGCTCTTCGGATTTATTGGGAGCCTTAGACCAGCGTTCATCTAGTGATATACCAATAACGATAAGTCCGATTCCCAGAATGATCACACCTATCTGTTCACGAATGGTGATCACTGCCCACCCGGTGTCAGTGTCTTCGGTAAAGAAGAAGCTGCCTGCGACGATTAGCAAGCCAACCAGTTCGAAGGCCCCGGACAAACCAACTTGGCGACCAAAGCTACGAATCCATTTGGGCCTACACATTTCCGCGCCCTTCGCTTCAACCTCAGTGCACTACGTTAGGACTTGCATGCCATTCTCACTGTTTGCCTCAACCTTTGTGCGGGTTTTGGCGATCTCAGCACGACGCCGAGACATCTACGCAAAGGATCGACTAGCGGCTGGTAGCTTCGTGGGCTGCTCGCCACCGAGACATGTCGACTTATCGACCGCTCGGTCGCCTCGATCCGAGACCCTCGCGAAGACATCTACGCTCGTCCCGTTTGAGGGCGTGCGATCGCCCGCGAGGCGGGACCACAGGGTTGAAACCAACCGCGGTGATCGAGTTCTCGATTTGAAACTTATTGTCTGACTTGTCGTTTAATACCATGGCACAGGTAGACAAGGGTATATAAAACGAGAATTTCTCTAACACTAGCAAGCTCCACGCTTTCCCCTGTCCTTCCCTGTCGAGAGCTACCTCGACCCTGTGCCTAGCTGGCTCCTCTGGAACCGGATCCCCAGGTACGCCATGTACTTACCCGGTGCTGCTGCACCTCCACCGTCTGGTGACCGACTGAGCCCTTCACGCCTAGTGACTCGCTTCTTCACAACATCATGAGCTTTCACGTCGGGCTGCTCTAATAGACGGTCACCGAAAGTCTGGTCACTCCAGGACCGGTGCCCCGTGGTCTTTAGCCACTCACTGAAGTCTGCGAATAGTTCTGTGCGCAAAACGTGTGCCGACGGATCGAATTCCAATCGATCACCGATGTACCTCAACAAAAGATCAGCCCGCTTGCGCCAGTCGGCAGTCGATGTCTCGACGCTTTGCGGTAACTCAGGCATCACTCGATCCAACTTGTACCAACGACGCGCACCATCGACTAACCAAGCAACGATCGCCTCGTGCTGCCCATCTTCGCCGTCACGCAGGCGGGTTCTGAGGTTAGGATCTCCGACGCGCTCATTAGGTCCCCGCGCCTCCCCCTTAGAGAAGCGGTATCTGAACTCCACTAGCGCCAAGCGTCTCCAGGTTCCCGCGTCCGACTCATCGACCCGCGGAAGATAGTTCGTCGTCACGATTACCGAATGCGATTGCTCCCACGTCACGGTATCCTTACCACAGTAACGTGCAGACATCGACCGCGTACCGAAGAGTTGTTTAAGCCGCCTGACGTTCAAGTGTCCTAGCTCTGGAAGTTCCTCCATCACCACAAGGCGCGCGCCGCCAGCGCGTAATGCCGGTGTGGCGCGCTTTTTCTTGCCGTCAAGTACGTGCCTGGTCAGACCGGCCGAAGGTACGTGGATGATGCGATTTTTCGTGTGATTTTCATTGTCTCTTGACGCTGGGTCCGTCTTGATTGGGTATTTGTAGCCGCAATACGTGCACATAAGGAAGTCGCCGCGCTCCTGGAAGCTGACGATCTTTCCGCAGTCGAGACACTTGCTCTTACTTGCAGACTTCCTCGCCATTAGTATCCCTCCCCCGGCTGGACGTGCGACGGCTACAGGCGCTCAGCTTCCTCACGGACAACGCTTTAACTCCGTCATGTCGATGAATCTGCCTATTGCCGTTCCCACGACGCAGCCCACGTACATGAGACTCAAGGATTTCGACAAGGTCGGCCGCTGCGCTTCGGGCAGCAGCACGGCAATCTCGGCGCTAAGGGCATGCCATGACCCGCCCGCCGACCTGCGGGATCGGCTCTACGGTAGAGGGGACGCACCAGGCCGGTGGCAGACCGTACTTCAGAACGGCTGTGAGGTAGGCGTTCGCGACGTAGTTGTACTGCGGGCAATATGTGTCCACCGATTGGACCAGGAATCGGACCACTTCGCGGTCGTTGGTCAGCTTTGGAGACTGGGCGGCGATCCCGGCTAACGTCCGAAATCCGTTGATGTACGGCTCTTCTGCCAACACTGGGCAGACCCCGGCACCAGCGCGGCGCACCTCATCGTTCACGTTGTCGGCGAAGGCGGCAGGCATACTGACGAAGGCCGTCACTACGAAAAGTCCGGCGGTTAGGCCGTACTTGATCTTCATGCCGTGGGTTACCTCCCGTCCGACGCGCCTACACCCGATGGTGGCGACCTTCATTGGATATCGATCGCGAATCGCCATTTGGCACCCTCTTGGAACAGGGTTACGAGTAGTACCTCGACGTTCCCATCGCCTACGGGCACCGTGCATCTGGCAACATCGCCGTCGCCGTATTCGCGGGTGACCGGACAGCGGATCTGGCTCGCATCCGCCGGACTTCCGGGAGTTGCCTCCAGGCCGCGGCGAAGCAGCTGTTCTATCTCGGGCCCTGAGATTGTGGAGCCACCTGACTGCGCCGAGCCGACGGCGGGTGAGGCTAATGCGCATATCGAAACCCCCGTGGCGGCGAATAGCAACGCGAGTGGACGGAGAGAAACCCTCAAATTCACTAACCTCCCTGAGAACCCGGCCACGCCACGGAGATCCTGATCGTAGTCATAGTTGCGTCCAATCTGTCGGGTCGTCAGCAGAGGTAAGTGATGGCGGCGTCGTGGATAATTGGCGCGTTGTAGGACGACGGCATCAAACCTTCGCCGTGGCTGAGGTCGTACACGATCGATGCACGCGACCTGCCCTTCGCGGCCTGTCCACAGACCCACAACCCGGTCTTAATTGAGGCCGCCGCATTCGGAAACTGGCCGTGGCACAGCCCGTTGACAATGTTGCACGGATCACCGTCGTGATCGATGAGGCCTGCTGCATCGAGCGCGCGAACGTAACCCTCTCTATCGGATTCTGCGGATGCTGGTGCAGCCGCGAGTATGGACACTCCTGCTACCAAGAGTGCGGTTAGGGGGATTCTCACGTATATCGAGCCCCCGTGTCGCGGCGCGCTGCGAGTCGCTGAGTAATGGGTAACCGACCTCGGGGCGCAGGTTGTCGACCGCCACGTGCGCCAGCGTTTCCATCTCGGCGTTGGAGGAGCTTTGATTGAGGTAGAAGCTTTCATCCGCGCTTGCGACCCGAGCTGCCGCATCATGCCCAACACTGCCGCGAGGATGACCTCGCCCAACCGAATCATCATGGCGATTTTTAACTCCTTGCGTGCACACTGAACCCAGATTCCGAATGTTCGGAGCGGCCCGCGTTGCTGGGCTGCACATCCCGATAGGCCCTTACGCGATGGTTGCTGAGTTTACCAACTTCTCCTCACAAATAGCCGGAGACTAGGTGTTGACGTAAACGTAAATACTAGAGTGCATTTGCCAGTTTCGCTGCAGAGTTACTTGTCGCCATGCTAACGTCCGACGCTTAGTGCTTGGTCATCAACCAAACTTCTTGAGGAGGCAGTCAAATGCGGCGACCGGCGGCAACGTCGCTTACATGTGCCGTGTTGTGGACTGGGGTCGCCGTTAGCGGGACAGCAATCGCTGCGCCGCCAAGTGAGTGCGGGGTCAACTTGTCCGCACCCCAGGTGATCGCGGCGACCGCGCAACTGCCGCCCTACCCCGGCACTGGGTGGCGGTGGAGCACCGATCCACGAACAATGGAGGGCAACTTCAGCCCCTGCGCAACGCTGTCGACTGCACTTGTCACCGTCGAGGGTGCGACGGGTGGCTCCCCAGTTACTGCGCTGATGTTCCACAAAGGGACCTACATCGGGAAAGCGACATCAGAGGCATACAGCTACACATCGCTAAATGCAGCGCAGACCACTGACGACACCGTGGTGCTTAGCTACAAAACACCGGGCCAATGTAACGCGTGCCCGCCCGCAGCTATTAACAACGTCCGTTATCGGTGGCAAGGCGATCATGTCGCCATGCTCGACGCTCCTCCGCCGAAGTGGTAACTCCAGCATTACTTTCCATCAGATGATCAGGAACGCACCTTTGAAGACCTGCCGATCATTCGTGGCGCTAGCCATTTCCACCTCAGCGATTGCCTTGCTTCCTGGAGTAGTTGCGCCTGCACGCGCCGACGATGCCCAATCTGTCCGAACGCAGTCGGGGAAGGTGCGCTGCCTTGTCTACGCGAATGACACGGCCCACGGTGGCGGCCCGCTGGTCGTGTGCGAGTACAACCCCGGCTTTCCCCAAGCACCCGCCCCGAGCACGGGGATTCACTGGAACCTCGCAGTAGTCAGAGGTAACGGCCAGCTCAACTGGGATGTTGGAAACATCGGAGGATCGACCCAAGCGATGTCCAAGGACATCGTCTTGCATTACGGGCAGACCTACCACGTCAACGGCTGGACGATCACACCCGCGTTCGAAGGTACGCGATTTACCAACGACCAAACCGGCCACGGCATGTTCGTCAGTATCGAAAACGTCTACTCCTTTTAAGCGATCGACTCGCGAAGTGTAGCCACTGCGCCATCGCGGACGAGCTGAAAAAGCTTGCCGAGCTTCGCGACAGCGGCGTCCTAACCGACACGGAGTTTCAAGACTTGAAGGCTCGACTCCTTGCCCGCCAAGGGGCTAACGGGACAAGGACTGCACGCCGAGGCTCGGCTCCTCAGCCGACTGACGGCACCTATGTGGCGGTCATCGTCGATGACACACGTGTCGGCGAACTGCGGGCACCGATTCCCCCAGGCACCAGTGCGGAGGAAATCCGCCGCATACACAACAGGCCAACGAATGGCCTTACCAAGCCTGTCTGGTGGCCTCAAAGTATTGAACTTGGGTGGTGGCCCCCTGCCGGACGGTTCAGCACCGCGATCAGCAGCACCATTCGCCTGGTGTTGACATCTGCCTGACTGCTGGCACCTGTATCCGCTTAGGCACCTTGGTTTGAGTAAGTCCAAGCTTCTGCCGGAGTTCACACAATGTCGCACAGAACAGAACTGCCTGTACTCCGTCGAGTACAGCGCCTTTCCACCACCTGGAGGTTCCCAACTTCGGAAATTTGATGTAAGCGAGACAACGGACTTCTGCTTTCGTACAGTCGTGCTGCGGATGAACGGGGTCGCTAGATGAAGCGCATGCATGCTTTTAGTCAGGCCATCGCAGTGTGGCAGGCCCTCGGTTGCAGTCAACAAGAGAGCACCGACACCGCAATTTCAGTGGCCGCGGCATCAGGGCCTGACGAGATGGGCTTCATCCAGGCCGCGCACGAAAACGGCGTAGCGTCGTACTTCTGCGATGACACACAACTGCTAGCCACCGCCCTTGCGACGTGCCAGAAGCTGGGTCTTGATCTGGACTTTGAGCGCGAATTACGACGTCGGCAGCCAGACCGTGACACAGGCGATAACGGACGAAGGTTCCGCCGCATTTGTTGGCTACGTGAACGCGTTTGTGTGTGAGAGTTGAGGGCGGACCACGTGAAGACAATCCTCCAAGAGATCGCCGGTGCCGTTCTTGTCGCGCTCGTTGCGGGATGCTCAAGCTCTCCTAGCGCAGGCACCTCTGATGAGCGGCGGGCTTCCGACGATGACAGTATCCAGGCATCGATTGGCTCAATGAATGATTGGGTTAGGTCAGTCTGCAGCGTTGGCTTCACGAAGGCTTTCGAATACCCCGTGCCTCAATGGGGGTGCAGGGGCTACCCCGAAGGCGGTGGATTCTCGACGCACTTCTTTATCTTCCAGTTCACCTCGCAGAGCCAGATGCGTGCGTACCCGCAGTATCTGACCGGTAGGTATAGCTACGCGTCGTGCACAGCAGGCGACGGAAGCATCACGGTCTTTGTGTCGGACGTATCAGGCTTTGGAAATAAAGAGGTCGCCACTCGCCTCACCGACCAGGCACTTCAGCCACTCACCGAATATCGATGCTCGATAACGTCTTCAAATCCATACAGAACCCCGACAGCCCCTTCAACAGTTCCGGCATTGCCGATGCCCACGCCTCGGACAGCACCGCCACCAGTAGACTCGCTGCCCCGAGTCACCACACCTGCTAATGCGCTGGTACGAACCGCATCTGGCAAGGTCCGTTGCATCATCGAGGAAGCGACGGTCAGCTGCCAGTACCCTCAGGGCTTCCCGCAGGCACCCGTCGAAACGTACGGGGACCGCCAATACCACTGGAATATCGCCAAGGTCACCGATGTAGGGGCTTTTGAATGGCGTAACGGGAACATTCCTGGTGACAGCGAGGCAATGGCGCGAGATGTTGTCCTCAACTACGGCACGACTTACAAGTTCCTCGGATGGACGATCTGGCCGACTATTGATGGCACCCGCATAACAAACGACCAAAGTGGCAGAGGCATGTTTGTGAGCGTCGAAAACGTCTACCCGGTCTGATCATGTCCCGACCGATCCTCGTAGGAGCGCCCCAGAACGGTTCTCGCCGAGGTATCGCCACCCAAATCGCTCCGCGTGAGCCCCGGAGTTCCCAAGAGCATCCCAAAGGTCATTCTGAGTATTCGGGTGAAACCAGGCGCTGGAAGGCTATGACGAAGCGGAATGCAGCCAACGACTGTAGCGCTAGCGTGGTCGCCCCGACGTGTATCGGGAGGCAACTTTTAGCGGGATAGTTTCACCCGTATTGTCGGCCGTACAATGAATCTCATCACCTCGCCCGCCGACCCTAGGGCGGTTTTTGAGATGCCGATAGCGCAGGTTCAGCCGTGTCACGGGAGCCTGATACTCGGCCACGTTGTGCGGTGACTCCTCGGCTGCCTCAGGCATACGTTGATTATGTCATCCCTCTTGTCGGCTCTTGCCACTACGCCAGGCTTGGCGTGAGACCTATTCGACTTCCTTACGCTCGAATTTGTTGGATTTCATCGAACTTACCTGCCGTGATCGACCGGTACTGGCCATCGACGAGCGTCATCGAACGATGCTTTGTAGCAATAGCATTCAGTCTATCATTGGGTTTCACACCACCCCACAAGTAATACGTCGAAGCGCAGCTCTCGCGCCCAGCGGCTGTTAGCACCACTCTCGTCCTGTCAACAGCGCCACCGCAGTTCATAAAGGGCAGATGGGGAAGTAGATCCTCGTCTGGTTGTGGGCCAGCCTATCTCGTGGCTCTGAGGACTCTACATGCTAGAAACTGCCGAATTACTCAGCCGTACAGAATTCCTCCGCATCTGCGGGATATCGGACAGTACTGAGCGGCGTCATCGCAAGAACAATCCGTGCTGGCCTCCGAGCTTGAAGATTGGTGCGAAGGTCTATTACCGTGCGTCGTCTCTTGAGGAATGGCTGCGTCAAAGAGAATCCGTGCGTTGTCACGAAATACCTGAACACGGTGAAGATTTCGACATGAGCCGCTTCAGAGAGCCTCTGGACGGGTGTACCAAGGCTGGCGACCGATGACGGGCATCGTCTGCAATCTCAATCCGGCTCTCCCGCTGGGCCATGCTCTCGGAATCCTGCCATTCGATTTACCTAGGCAATGTTATCGGTGAGGAAAGTGGAAGCCCCTGACCAAGTTTGCGCCGAACACTGATGGACCAAATGGTCGCCGGAACATGTGTGGTGTTTGCCGGTCTATGTACGATTGCGAACGAAGCTACGCCCTTCGCGCTATGGCTTGCGGCAACATCCCAGTAGTCGAGCTGTGTCTCGACCACCTATTTCCCGTCCGTGCTGGCGGACACCACACCCTCGACTACGTTGTGCCCTCTTGGCTCTTCCTGATTCAGAGTGCGTTGATGCGGTCTTGAAGTTGGCCGGAGTGG